>QHUB01000055.1 GCA_003221035.1 Gemmatimonadota bacterium | reverse complement strand
ATATCTACCAGCTCGTCGCACGGTCTCCGATCGCCTCGACGCCGGCCGTCGCCTGATGCGCGCCGCCGAGCTCGTGCTGCTGCTGGCGGTCGCACTCGGCGTGTACACCTATGTCGGCTACCCTGCGGTCCTGAAACTGCTCAGCCTCCTGCGGCGGCCCAGGGTGAGCCCGCGCAGCCCGAGCCGCGGGCGCGGGGACGCGCTGCCGCGCGTCAGCATCGTGTTGCCGGTCTACAACGAGGCCGCGGTCATCGCGGCGACGCTCGAGCGCATCCTGGGCGTAGACTATCCCGCCGATCGGCGCCAGATCCTCGTCGTCTCGGATGCCTCAACGGACGGGACCGACGCGATCGTGGCGCAGTTTGCCGGTCGCGGAGTCGCGCTGCTGCGCGTGCCGCAGCGGCAAGGGAAGACTGCCGCGGAGAATGCCGCGCGGCCGCTCCTCACCGGCGACATCATCATCAACACCGATGCATCGGTGCGGATCGATACCGCCGCCATCCGCGCGCTCGTCGAGGCGTTCGACGACACGGTCGGCGTCGCCTCGGCGCGCGACGTCAGCGTGACGAACCTCGCGGACACTTCGAACGGCGGCGAAGGCACGTATGTGGGTTACGAAATGGGGATTCGCGCGCTCGAGACGGCGGTGGATGGCATCGTCGGCGCGTCGGGCTGTCTCTATGCCATCCGGTCGGAGCTGCACAGGCTGCCGGTGCCCGATGCGTTGAGCCGCGATTTTGCGGCGGCGCTGACGGCGCGCGAGCACGGCTTCCGCGCCGTCTCCGTTCCGCAGGCGATCTGTTACGTCCCGCGGGGTCGCTCGCTCCACCATGAATACCGCCGCAAGGTTCGCACGATCACGCGCGGCCTCGCGACGCTTGCGTCCAAGCGCGGGCTGCTGAACCCGTTCCAGTACGGCCGGTTCGCGTGGATGCTTGCGAGCCACAAGGTCTGCCGCTGGCTCGTCCCGTGGGCGGCCGTCGCCGCACTCGGCGCGCTGGTTCCCCTGGCGCTGACGTTCGACTGGGCGCGACTGATGCTCGCGGCGGCGGGCGTGGTGCTGGGACTGGCGGGATTGGGCTGGCTCTGGCCGGGGAGTGGCGCCCGGATCCTGACGTTGCCGGCCTACGCGGTGGCGGGAAATGTGGCGGTGCTGCAGGCGTGGTTGCGACTGTTCACGGGTCGCGCGGCGCCGGTGTGGGAACCGACGCGCCGCGACGCGATCCAGACGAGCTAGCTCCCTCCCCGGCCGTTTCCGTTCCCGTTCGGCTGGTGCTGCATGACATAGCGGGCGATGTCGGCCAGCGTGCCGAGATTGCTTTCGGTGATGTCTTCATCCGCGACGACCACACCGAACTCAGTGCGCAGGAACGCCAGCAGCTCCATCACGCCCATCGAATCGATCACGCCGCGCTGTAACAACCGGTCGTCGTCGCCGAGCGCGAAGTCCGGACGCGTGTAAAGGAAGGTTTCCTGCACGTACGCGCGCGTGCGCGCCAGGATCTCCGTCGGGTTCATCGTCCGCCTGCCTCCACGATGCTCGGTTCGAGTCGCGCCTCACTGATGAATTGACGATGCCAGAGCTCGGTCGAGAGAATGCCGACCAGGGCCTGGCTCTCGCGAAATCCGCTCGCCGCGCCGCTCTTGCAGCGGCGCACCAGCCCTCTGACGGCAGCCGGCTCGAACAGGCCCGTGCGCGCGATGTTGGCTTCGCCCAGCAGATCCTGCACGTACTCCGGGACGGGCGCGCCGGAGCTGAAGAACGCCGGAATGTCGGGTGCACGGTACGGTTGCTTGGGTCGTTGCTGCACCGCCGGCGGCACCACCGTGCTGGCCCAGCGCCGCAGGATGGCTTTCTCGCGCAGGCCGCCCCCCCGCAGTTTGCTCGACGCCGGCAGCCGCGCGGCGAGCTCGAACACACGCGTGTCGAGGAAGGGATAGCGCGCTTCGACGCCATGGGCGAGAGACATCCGGTCGCCCTGAGAGCTCAGCAGATAGGGCGACAGCAGCGTGATCATCTCGAGATAGGCGGCGCGATTGAGCGGCGACCACGCCGCAAACGCCGGCGGCAGGCTCGCCCGCAGCTCCTCCAGTGCATCGGTGCCTGCGACCGCTGCCCGCATGTCGGCCGAATAAAACTCCTTGATGCGTGAAGTGAGGAGGAAGCGCGGCAAATGCGAGAACAGCGGATCATCCGGCGATCCGGCGTCGAGAAAGGCGCGACGCCAGAAATCGCCGCGGCGGCCACGCGCGTCGAGATACGGATACAGTCGGTCGAACAGCCGGGGCCGAAGCTGCGATTGCGGCTGGCGCAGGCAAAACAGCCGCAGCGCCGTCTCTTTGAAGAGATCGTAGCCCAGGAACAGCTCGTCCGAGCCCTCCCCGGTGAGCACCACCTTGATATCGTGCTCCCGCGCGAGCCGCGCGAGCAGATACATCGGCGCTGGTGCCGTGCGCACGAGCGGCGTCTCGGCGTGCCGGACGACGTCCGGAAACACGGCCGCCACGTCGGCGGCGCCGATGGCCTGGATATGATGTTTGCTCTGCAGCTGCCCGGCGACGAGCTGCTGGAACGCGCTCTCGTCGAGCTGCGGGTCGTCGAAGGTCACCGAGAACGTCCGCAGTGCGAAGGGCGATTGGCGCGCGGCCAGGGCGCACGTAATCGAGGAATCCAGGCCGCCGCTCAGGTACCCACCCACCGGCACGTCGGAACGGAGGCGCAGCGACACGCTGCTCTGGAGCAGCGCGTCGAGCGACTCGAGATCCGTCGGGTGTTCCTCGCGCGCTTCCGGGTAGTCGAGCGAGTAGTAACGCCCGTGATGCAGCTCGCCATTGCGCCAGATCGCGTATGCACCCGGTTCGAGCGATCGCACGTTCTGGAAGACGGTGCGCGGTGGCCGGGCAGCCCAGAACGTGAAGACCTGATCGAGGCCTACCGGATCGAGCGCGGCATCGACTTCGCCGCTCGCGAACAGCGCCTTGACTTCGGACGCGAAGAACAGATCGCCGTTGCTGATGCTGTAGTACAGCGGACGTACGCCAAAGCGATCGCGCGCGAGGAACACGGTGCGCCGCGGGCGATCGTAAATTGCGAAGGCAAACTGCCCGTTCAGCCGATCGAGCATCCGCGTCCCCCACTCTTCGTAGGCGTGGACGAGGACTTCGGTGTCGCAGCGGGTGCGGAAGCGATGGCCGGCGGCGTAAAGCTCGCTGGCCAGCTCGAGGTAGTTGTAGACCTCGCCGTTGTAGACGATCAGCACCGAGCCGTCTTCGTTCCCGAGCGGCTGCGCGCCGCCGGCGACATCGATGATACTGAGCCGCACGTGCGCCAGCCCCACCTGCGCGTCGGCATAGCGCCCGGAGCCATCCGGCCCGCGGTGCCGCTGTGCCGCTGCCATGCGATCGAGCATGTCGATCGAGACGCCGCTCGGTTCGCGACGCGCGACCCCGGCCAGGCCGCACATTACGCCGGCTCCCCCTCGCGCTCGTGCGCGGCGATCTCCGAGACGGGATCGACGAGCAGCGGCGGCATGTGCAGATACCGCGTCGCCGCGCGCTTCTGCTCGATGTCGCGAAGCGCGCGCGCGGCCTGGTCGGCCGTGCAGCCCCCGCCGAGCTCCGCCGCGACCAGCGCGGGATCCGCGCCGTGGTTGTGCGCGTACAGCACGAGGTCGAGGGTCGCCGCGGGCAGGGCGAAGTAGAACTCTTCCTGGGTCTGCGGCAGCGAATACGTATCGGTCGTCGGCACGCGGCTGCGGATCTCGGCCGGCACACCCAGGTACTCCGCCAGCTCGTAGACTTGAGTCTTGTAGAGGTGCGCGATCGGTTTGACGTCTGCCAGTCCGTCGCCGCCCTTCACGAAGAATCCCTGGTCGTACTCGAGGCGATTGGGCGTCCCCACGACGGCGTAGTGGAGCCGGTCGGCGTGGTAATACTCGAGCATCGTGCGAACGCGTTGCTTGAAGTTCGTCGCCGCCACAATCTCGCGGTACTCGGCAGGTGGAAGGCGCACCGTCACCACCTCGCCCGGGGTCTCGACGACCAGGGAGGAGACGTTCAGGCGATCGGAGTCGAGCCGGCTTCCCGGCAGGACGACTTTGAATCGCCAGTCGTCCTGAAACGCCGGCACGAGCCGCCGGATCGCCGCATTGCGGCGCCGGTAGCAGCCAAGGGCGGCCAGGACGGACGTAATGTCTTCGATGGCATACGGAATCCCGAGCTCCTCGGCCAGGCGCTTGCCCAGATCGAGACTCTCCCCGGATGAGTCCTGCTCGGGCATGAGCAGCCCGAAGACGTGAGCGGGTCCGACCGCGCGCACCGCGAGGGCGGCACAGACCGAGCTGTCGATCCCGCCGCTCATCCCGACGACCAGCCCGCGGCGATTGAGGCTCTCGCCGAGCTGGTGCCGCAATGCTGCAGCAATCCGCTCCGTTTCGTCGGCCGGATTGAGGTGGAGCTCGTTCGCCAAAGTCACGCGACGGCGTGTATGCAAGGATGGCGCCGCTTCCATATGCGCCGAACCTGACCCCTATGAGCGATAACTGCTGCGTCCACGCAACACCGGGGGTCTGGGCCTCCCCACGTTTGGGGTGGTACGGGTGATGCTCAACAGCGGTCGTCACGTGATCACCAACATCGCGTCCCTGCTGTGGGACACCGCCACGCGCCGGCCGGCCGAGCCCGCAATCATCGAGGGCGGGGGAGAGTCGATCACGAGCTACGGCGCGTTACGGGCGCGCGCCGCGGCGGTGGCAGCGGCTCTCATTCAGCGTGGGCTCCAGCCGCAGGGCCGGGTCGGGATCTTCCTCGACGGCGGCGCCGAGGCGGTCGCCGCGTTCTTCGGCGTGGCGGCGGCAGGTGGGATCGCCGTCGTCATCAACGAGTCGCTGAGGCCGCGCCAGGTCGAGTACATGCTGGAAGCGTCGGGCGCCACCGCGTTGATCACGACCGAAGAGCTGCTGGCGCGCCAGCCGCGGCCGCTGGAGACCAGGGCTCAGATCCTGCCCGTTCCCGCGCTGCCCTTAGAGGGCAGTGCCGTGCCGGGCCCACGCTTTAGCGTGGGAACAGACCCCGCGCAAATCGTCTATACCTCCGGCTCCACGGGTCAGCCCAAAGGGGTCACGGTCAGTCACGGCAACCTGATAGCCGCCGCGACCACGGTGATCGAGTATCTCGGCATCACGGGCGCCGACCGAATCGCCAGTGTGCTGCCATTCAGCTTTGTGTACGGGATGAGCCAGGTGTTGTGCGCGGTCGGCAGTGGAGCGGCTCTCGTGGTCGAACGCTCGCCGCTGGCCGCGCGTCTGGTCACCGCGTTGCGAGAACAGCGCGTCACAGTCCTGGCCGCGGTGCCGCCTCTCTGGCAGCAGCTGCTCAATGTCCCGGCGTTCCGAGACGAGCCCGTCGGCACGCTGCGCGTGGCGACGAACGCCGGCGGCCACCTC
Organism: Gemmatimonadota bacterium; assembly: GCA_003221035.1. Classification (GTDB taxonomy): domain Bacteria; phylum Gemmatimonadota; class Gemmatimonadetes; order Gemmatimonadales; family GWC2-71-9; genus 20CM-2-65-7. Next base: position 14,622 of record QHUB01000055.1, on the reverse strand, counting down.
CCCGTGCCCGTCGTGCGCGCGTTACGTCGCGCGCAACCCCAGGCACGGCTCTTTCTCATGTACGGGCTCACCGAAGTGCTGCGCAGCACGTTTCTGCCGCCTGAGCAAGTGGACACGAGGCCCGATTCGATGGGCAGGGCGATTCCCGGCGCCGAGGTGCTCGTGCTGCGCGACGATCTGACGCCGTGTACGCCGGGGGAAGTAGGCGAGCTGGTGCATCGGGGCCCCACAGTCACGCTCGGCTATTGGAACGATCCGGAAGGAACCGCGCGCGTCTATCGCCCGAATCCGCTGCGGCCTCCCGGCGTTCCTGATGCCGAGCGCGTGGTCTTCTCAGGCGACCTGGTGCGTCAGGACGCCGAAGGCTGGTTGTACTTCGTCTCTCGCTCGCAACGAATGATCAAGACACTCGGCTATCGCGTGAGTCCCGATGAAATCGCCACGGTGCTGTATGCGTCGGGCGAAGTCTCGGAATGCATCGTCACCTCGGAGCCCGACGAGGCGCGCGGGGAGCGCATTGTCGCCTACGTCGTGCTCGCGGGTGGCGAGGGATCGCTGGAGCGGTTGCGGCGCTATGCCGGCGTGGAGCTGCCGCGGCACATGCAGCCAGTGCGCTACGAGGTGCGAGACGAGCTGCCCCGGCTCCCCAGCGGCAAGCATGACGTCGCCTCGCTCCGCGGGGTCGTCCTTACCACTCGCCTTCCAGACGACTGAGGAACGCCTCGCCACTCAGGATTGCGTCCAACACGTCAGGTTGTTTGGAATGGACCAGCATCCACGGGCCCTGACTCAAGGCGCAGCCCTGCGATGAAAGTGGTCCCACAAAGCCAGCGTCGAAGCGCCCTGAGAGAACGACTGCGCCCTGGCTCCAGGCATCGGCGAGCAAGCTTTCCAGGACGGCCTCGGCGGAGCGCTTGCTCGCAGCCATTTGTAAAACGGTGCTCTCGCCGCTCTCTTCGAGGGAGTAGAGAAACCACCCGACCACCTCGTGCTGTGCATTGCGCACCACCTGTTTGCGCACACGGGTCGTGTGGCCCGCCCGAGACATGACCTCGAGTAACCACTGCAGGGACGTCACGTCATAGTCGGGGCGCAACGGTCGCTCGCGGCACACGGTGGGAAGGGAGGTGACGACCGTTTCCGGATCGAGGTCCTCCGACGTGTGGCCCGCGGCCGAATGAGGGATCCGGCGCCGCGCGTAGCGCGCCCCGATGCTGTCCGCTATGTCGGCGAGCGGTGTGGCGGCAAAGGCCAACGGCTTGAGCAGGCGTCGTTTGCTGATTCGGGACACGAGATGCCGAGCCGGACGCAGCGCACGCTTCCAGGAAAGGCTGCCAAGCAGCACCGTCCTTCCGCCGAGTCCCTCCCACAGCCGCCGGGCGGGATCGTTGGCCAAGTCGGCCAGCACCAGGTCCAGCGGTCTGGCAAAGACGTTCCTGAGCATGCTCATGGCGGCACTGTTGATGCCCGCGCGGCGTGCCACCATGAACTTGGTGCACACCGCGGCGCGGAGCGTACGCCCTCGAATCGACAAGCGTCTGGGCTGGACTCCGAGAAATCCGACGATATCACCGCCGCTGCCCACGTAGACCAGGGAGCCTGTCTCCTCGTCGTGCAGCGGACTCCCGAAGAACGCAACGTCGAAATACGACTCCAGGTCGCTCGTGCCACTGCGTTCCGTGTCGGGGAAAACCTCCTTGTACAACGCGACCACGTCCGGGATATCGTCTCGTCGCAGTGGCCGAATCGCGTTGCTGGCGCCGCTGCGCGGCGCTGCCGTTACTGGCACCCCCGTACCATTGTTCATTGGGCTCGTAGCCTCGGCCACCGCAGCGCCCGCTTGAACGCGACCAGAAGAGGGAAGTGTGCCTTGAGGAAAGGTTTGACCCGCCACTGGACCACATGGACCATCCGCAAGACAAGCTGGTGATTGAACACCACGACCCGCCGGTGGAGCCGTACCGTTTGTGACCAATGGCGCTTGTAGTCTTCGTCGGATCCCATGAAGTCGTATTGGTGCACACCGTCTTCGGTCGCCTGTTGCAGCACTTTGGCCTGCAACACGACTCCGGGGGACACGGCTGCGCATTGCGCCCGGTAGCCCAGTTTGAGGTTGTAGAGAACGCGCTCGTATATCAGGTCGTACTCGAACGCGACCGGCTTGCCATCCAGCTCGAGGATGGCCAGGTGCAGCCAGTCTCTCGCAGCCGCGAGCTCACGGTAGAACTGGCGCAAACAGGCAGTCGACGCGATGGAGGTCCCCTGGTCGTGTTGCCAGGTCTGCGTGGCGATGTCGAAGGCTTCGCTGAGATCCGACTCCTTGAGGAATCGCACGCGCAGCGCAGCGCCCAATTGCGCCGCCTTGCGCAGTTTGCGATCCAGTGTCTTGCGGAAGGATGGACTCAGGCCCTCTTTCACACCCGCCCAGGTTGCCGGCAGCCGGAGGTAGGGCGACCGGAGGCTGTCCTCGATGCCGAACGCCAGCGAGCGGTCATTCAGAATCCCGAGGAACGCCTGGGTTACGGGACTGGCCTCATCGACGGGCTCGATCTGAAACAAGTCCCACGGGGGGGCCGAAGTCAGCAGGTGATCCAGGATGGCTTCGAGCGCCGCACGAGGCGCCCGACCGACAATGAAGTTGGCACGATTCGAATATTCGTTTGCCATGAATGTGATGACTGAGCGCGTCGCCCCGACCATGCGTTGCTTGATGTAAGCCAGGGGGGCGACGGCCACGAGCTCATCGTCCTGCCACGCCGTAATGACGTACATCGATGAGTCCGAGCCAAACGCTCGCCACCACGCCGTGATCCACTCATGCGTCAGGAACGGAGTGTTCTCCGCGGCCTGCGCGAGCAGCGCGTTCCACGGACCGCGCAGCTGGGCCAGCTGTTCGGACGACGTGCACACCTGAATTCGCATTGTCGTTAGTCTGGATTCAACAGCATTGGTCGCCATGGCTCGCGGATGTCCAGGCATGTGCACACTTGGTGCCTCGTGGCCGGGGTCTCGAGCGGCCTAAAGGTGAGTGCTGAAGCCCCCTCAGGTGCAGCGTGGACGCCACAGCCCACCGGCGGGTGTAGGGGCCGTGCTACGCTCTGCATGACCAATGCCCCATGATCAATGACCAATGATCATTGATCATTGAATCATTCATCGCTGCAGAGGCCGGTATAGCTCTTGCTGATCCGGCATATGATGACTTCCCGCCACCTTCCAGCACTTCGCTCCGATACCGCGTCCCCGGCGCGCGCCGAGCGCGCCTCCGTCTCCACCAGAGCCCTGCGCCCAGAGGCGGCGGCATTCCCCGATGACGAGCACGGACCCGATTGGCGCCGCGTCGGTAGCGCGCTGCTCCGCTTCAAATGGCTCGTGCTGGCCGCCCTGCTGGCCGGGCTGGCGGCGGCTTTTGGGGCGACCAAGGTCCTGCGACCGGCCTACAAGGCCCAGGCGAACGTGTGGGTCGATGTGCCAGGCCGCGCGGAGGGTGACCGGAGCGCCGATAACCGCGGTCCGATCCGGACCGCAGCACTGCTCGAGGCGGACGATTGGATCGAGCTGCTGCGCTCCTACATCGTGCTGGACCAGGTTGTCCGCGATCTGCGGCTCTATCTCACCGTGAAGCGTCCCGCCGAGCGCGCGATTTTCAGCACGTTCAACGTCGCGGACGATTTCCGGCCGGGCCTGTACCGGCTTCGGGCGAGCGCCGATGGCCGCTCCTATACGCTGTCGAACAAGGACGGCGTGGAGCTGGAGCGCGGCACGGTAGGCGACTCGGTCGGGCGGCGCCTGGGATTTCTCTGGCAGCCGTCGAGCTTGCCGCGGGACCACGCCGTCGAGTTTTCGCTCGCCGCGCCGCGCGATGCCGCAACGGGGCTCGGCAATGCGCTCGACGTCCACATGGACATCAACGGCAACTTCCTCGCCGTCGAGCTGAGCGGTCAGAATCCCGTGTTGATCGCCAACATCCTGAACGCGGTCACGCAACGCTACGTCGACGTCGCGGCGCAGCTCAAGCGCGAGAAGTTGACCGAGCTGACCAAGCTGCTGGAGAATCAACTGAACACCGCGCGCAGTAACCTGGACGATGCCGAGAGCGCGCTGCAGCACTTCCGGACGCGTACGATCACGCTGCCCTCGGAGCAGGCCGGACCGAGCGCCACGGAGACGCGCGACCCGATTCGTTCGAACTACTTCGACATGGAAGCGGACCGTGATCAGCTGCGGCGCGACCGGGAAGCGATCGAAGGCCTGCTACCCGCCGGCGGCGGCCCGCTTCCGGCGGACGCGCTGTCCGCCATCGAGTCGGTGCAGCACGCCCCGGAGCTGGCGAATGCGCTGAAGGAGTTGGGCGACAAGCGGGCCGAGCTGCGCACGCTGCGCTATCACTACTCCGACGCCTATCCGCCGTTGCAGCGGCTGGCGGGCCAGGTCGCCCAGCTCGAGCAGCAGACCATTCCGACGCTCGCCCGCGGGCTGGCCGCTCAGCTTGCCGCGCGCGAGTCGGAGATCGGCCGCCAGGTGGACGCGGCGTCGACCGACCTGCGGCAGATCCCCGCACGCACGATCGAAGAGGTGCGCTTGCGGCGCAACGCCGACCTCAAGGAGCAGACATATACGTCGTTGCAACAGCGCTTCGACCAGGCCCGGCTCGCCGCCGAGTCCACGGTCCCGGACGTCCGCGTCCTCGATCCGGCGGTCGTGCCGCAGCGTCCCGTCAAGAACACCACGCCGCGACTCCTGCTGTTGGGTCTCATCGCCGGCCTCGGCCTCGGCATGGTGGGCGCCGTCGTGCTCGACCGCGTGGATCCGAAGGTGCGGTATCCCGAGCAGGTGTCGCGCGAGCTCGGACTGCCGATCCTCGGCGTGCTGCCGCATCTGCGGACCAAAGAGCCGGCCGAGGTGGTCGAGGCGCTGCGCGGCTTGCGACTCAACGTCATTCACGAGTATGGCACGGCGGAGGCGGCGCAGCCGTTGATCTTCACCGTCACGAGCCCGGGACCGGGCGACGGCAAGACGTTCCTCTCGTCCAACCTGGCGCTGGCATTCGCCGAGGGCGGTCACCGCACGGTGCTCGTGGATGCCGACATCCGCCGCGGCCTGCTGCATCGCCGGCTCAAGGCCAATCGCCAGCCCGGTCTCGCCGACTATTTGCTGGGTGAGACGACCGCCGACGAGATCGTGCAGCAGACGGCCTATCCAAGGCTTAGTCTCATTGCGTGCGGCACGCGGACGCAGCGCGCTCCGGAACTGCTCGACTCGGACGCGATGGTCACGCTGCTCACGCGGCTGCGCGGCGAATACGACGTCGTCCTGATCGACAGCCCGCCGCTGACGGCGGGCGTGGACCCCTTCGTCCTGGGCACGCTGACCGGCGCACTCGTTCTCGTGCTGCGGACGGGCCACAGCAATCGCAACATCACCGGCGCGAAGCTCGACATGCTGCAGCGGTTGCCGGTCCGGCTGCTCGGCGCGGTGCTGAACGATGTGCCGCGCGGCGGGGCATACGGGTATTACGCGTACTACTCCTACTATTTGCCGGGTTACGAAGCGGTCGAAGAGCGCGACGGAGCCCGGCAAACCGGACCTGTGGTGGTGACAGAATGAAACTCGGAATCGTGATGGCCCTGATGCTGGTTACCGGGACGCTGGCGGCCCAGAACGGCACATCTTCCGTCTCCTCTCCCGCTTCTCCCCCATTCCAGGTCGGCGATCGAATTCTGCTCTCGGTCGAGGGCGACTCCGCGCTCTCGGACACGTTCACGGTCGTGCAGGGTCCGGCGTTGCGGCTGCCGGAAATCGGCGACATTTCGCTCGCCAATGTCCCGCGCTCGGGACTCGAGAGCTTTTTGAAGAGCGAGTTGGGGCGGTACCTCAATGAGCCCGTCGTCAGCGCGCGCGCGCTCATTCGGATCTCGGTGATGGGCCAGGTGGCGCGACCGGGCTTCTACGCCGTGCCGGTGGACCTGGTCATGCCGGATGCGTTGATGGTCGCCGGCGGCGCCACTCCAGACGCCCGTCTCGAGAAGCTGCAGATCATCCGCGGCAACTCGACGCTATTGAGCAGCGCGTCGTTGCAGACTGCAATTGCCCGCGGGGCCACGCTCGATCAGCTCGGCGTCCGTGCCGGAGACCGGATCGAGGTTCCTCGCGGAGCCGACCCGGAATCGAAATGGCGCATCGGGGCGATGATCATCGGCAGCGTGGCCACCGCAGTTAGTATCATCGCGCTGACGCGTTAGCCCCGTCCGACCCCCGTCCCGATTCCCCTCAATTTTGGTGGCCGTTGTACCGCAACAGGTGCTGCGGCCTGACGACAACAGTTGGCGATATAAGGCTCGGCAGGACCGCAATTTCCGCCACGTTCTGCGGCCCGAAACTTGTGATCTTCGGGGACGGACCTTCCAGGCGGACTAATGCTGTGTCGCGCATGTGGGGAGTCGAAGCAGAAGGGCGTGGAGCAAGAGGATCGACCGGAGCGGCGGCGTTCGCGTTCGCGTCACCCGGTTCGTGATCAGCTCTGCTCGCGCTGCGGTGAGCTGCTCGGTCGGGAGGAGATGGCGCTGCACGCGCTGCGCAAGAAATCGCAGCTCGCGAAGTTCGGTTTGGCCGGCAAACGGCGACCCTTGCTCAAACGCAAGGGCGACGGCTCCTAACCGGCCATGGGACGCTCGAAATGTGAACACCAGTTGAAGCGCGGGCTGCGGCTGTGCTCGCACTGCGGCAGCCTGTTGGGAAGCGTCAACCTGGCGCGCCGCGTCCACACGAAGCTCTCACAGCTGGCACGCTTTGGAATGTCCGGCTGCGGCCGGATCCTGAAGAAGGCGGGATAATGTGCGGAATCGTCGGCTATACAGGTAAGGGAGACCGCGAGGCGGCGCCGATTCTGCTTCAGGCGCTCGCGCGGCTCGAGTACCGCGGCTACGACTCCGCCGGGCTCGCGATGGGGAACGGCCATGGCCTGGTCACGCGCAAGTTGGCCGGGCGGGTGGCGGCGCTGCGCGAGCTGGTGGACCGCCTGCCGGTCCAGGGCGCGAGCGGCATCGCGCACACGCGCTGGGCCACGCATGGCGCGCCCACCGAACGCAACGCGCATCCGCACACCGACTGCCAGGGTCGCATTGCCGTCGTACACAACGGCATCATCGAGAACGCGGAAGCGCTGCGCGCCGCGCTCGTGCACGCCGGCCACACGTTCGGCAGCGACACCGACACCGAGACGCTCGCGCACCTGATCGAGGACGCCGCGGGCGACACGCTCGAGACGCGCGTCATTGCCGCGCTGGAGCACGTCGTCGGCACGTACGGCATCGCGGTGATCTCGGGCGACGAGCCCGGCAAGATCGTCGTCGCGCGCCAGGGCTCGCCCGTCCTGGTCGGAGTCGGCGAGCGGGAATACTTCGTCGCGTCCGATGCGTCGGCGATCCTCGAGCATACGCGCTCAGTCGTGTACCTGAACGACGGCGACATCGCGGTCCTGACGCCGGACGGCTATCAGGTGCTCGACCGGAGCGCGGCCGTGCAGGAGCGCGCCGTCGATGCGCTGGCGTGGGACCTCGAGGCGATCGAGCTCGGCGGCCACGCCCACTTCATGCTGAAGGAGATCCTCGAACAGCCCGACACCGTGCGCAGCACGCTGCGCGGGCGGCTGCAAGGCGACGGCACGGTCGCGCGCCTCAACGGCCTGAACCTCTCGGCGGCCGACTGCGAGGCCATCCGGCGCATCACGATCGTCGCGTGCGGAACGTCGTGGCACTCGGGGCTGGTCGGCCGGCAAATCATCGAAGAGCTCGCGGGAATTCCGGTGCACGTCGAGTACGCGTCCGAGTACCGCTATCGCCGCCAGCCGCGCCAGTCGGGCGGCACGGGCGCCACGCTCACGATCGCGATCTCGCAGTCGGGCGAGACAGCCGATACGCTCGAAGCGATGCGCGCCGCCAGAGGGAACGGCTCCCGCGTCGTCGGGATCGTCAACGTCGTCGGCAGCACGATCGCGCGCGAGGCAGATGGCGGGATCTATCTGCACGCCGGCCCTGAAATCGGCGTGGCGTCCACAAAGGCGTTCACGTCACAGCTCGTCGCGCTGGCGCTGCTCGGCGGCTACCTCGGCGCGCAGCGCGGTCACGCGCCCGACCTCGCCCAGGAGCTCGTGTGCGCGCTGACCCGGCTGCCCGATCTCGTGGCTGAGACACTCGAGGTGGAGCCCGAAGTGCAGGCAATTGCCGAACAGTGGGCGGAGTCGCGCCACGCGCTGTACCTGGGGCGCGGCCTGAATTTCCCGGTCGCGCTCGAGGGTGCGCTGAAGCTGAAAGAGATCAGCTACATCCACGCCGAGGGCTATCCCGCGGCGGAGATGAAGCACGGGCCGATCGCGCTCATCGACGCCGAGATGCCGGTCGTGTTCGTGGCGCCGCACGATCACGTCTATGACAAGGTCGTCTCCAACATGCACGAGGTGCGGGCGCGCGGCGGCCGCATCCTCGCCATCACCACGCAGGGCAACGGCGATCTCTCGCGGCTCGTGGACCATCAGCTGCGCGTTCCGAAGATCATGCCGCTGCTCTCGCCCGTGCTGACGGTGATTCCATTGCAGCTGCTCGCCTATCACGTGGCCGTCCTGCGGGGGTGCGATGTGGATCGACCGCGTAACCTCGCAAAAAGCGTCACCGTGGAGTAACCGCAGGGAAAAGCCTACAGGCTGAATGATGGCCAGATCAGGTGGAGGCACTGGCTGATCTGTGTCACGAACCCCAAATTGTGTCGCCGGTGCACCGCGGAGCTGGGCGCGGATTTGAAGACCCGGGCGGGGCACCGCGGGTACTAGGGTAACTAATGCCCTGGAGGGCGGTTGATGCCCGTTCGCCTGGTGCTGGCCGACGACCATTTGGTGCTCCGGCAGGCGCTCAAAGCGCTGCTGGAGCGTCGTGGGCTGGAAGTCGTGGCCGATGAGGCCGACGGGCGCGCGGCTGTAACCGCCGTCGAGCGACTCAATCCCGATGTGGCGGTCCTGGACGTCGCGATGCCCGTGCTCAACGGCGTGGACGCGGCGCGAGAGATCTCGCGCATCGCCCCGGCCTGTCCCGTGATCCTGCTCTCAGGGATAGACGACACCAGGTTCGTGCGGGAAGCGCTCAAGGTGGGCGTGCGCGGGTTCGTGCAGAAGAGTCAGGGGTGCGACGACTTGGTCCACGCTATAGAGGAAGTGCGCGGCGGCCGGCTGTACGTGAGCCCCGGGGCCTCCCAGGCAATCGTAGACGCTTGCGCGACGACCCCGCCGCACGACGGTTCCCACCTGACACCGCGCGAGAAACAGGTGCTGCAGCTCGTGGGCGAGGGCAAATCCACCAAGCAAATCGCCGATGTTTTGCATATCAGCGTCAAGACGGCCGAATTTCATCGTGGGAGGCTGATGAAGAAGCTCAATGTGCACGACACGGCGAACCTGGTGCGCTACGCCATCCGCGAAGGCTGGATCGCGCCCTGACGGGGCGAACCTAGGTGCCTACCTAGGGTATCAATTGTGGTGCCTTCGCAACGGGCCACTCCCCCCTCCAATCCAATTCCGTTTCCGACGCGGAATTCATTGCCGCCCCCGCATGCGTTTGGGATGGACGCGCGCTGCCCGCCGTGCAAGGTCCTGAAGGGCGCGATTCGCACGGTCCTGTCGGGGTGGAGCAAGCGTCCGCGGTCCACCGGCAGCGATGAAACGAGCGAGCTGCTCGGCGTCGTCGCCGGCGCGATCCATCAAGCCTGGTTTTCCAATTCGCCGACGGTGCCGGTGCGGCCCAAGGTCGATCCGCGGATTCATTCGTCCCTGGGCCGCCGGCTGCTCGAGCTCCTGCGCAGCGCCGTCGTCGAAGGATGGCGCGACCTCGGCGCCCCCGACAAAGAGCTGCTGCCGCTGCTCATCGCCATGGAGCGCGTGCGCGTCACCATCCAGCCGAACTGGGCGCAGACGTTCGCGCAGCAGCTCTCGGGCGCGGACGGGCTGGCGCTGCTCATGGACGTCGCGCACGACCTGCGCTCGCCGCTCACGTCCATCCTCGTGCTCGCCGAGACGCTGCAGCGCGGGCAGAGCGGGACGGTCAACGAAGTGCAGCGCCGCCAGCTCGGCCTGATCTACACCGCGGCGCTCGGGCTCTCCTCGGTCGCGAGCGACATCATCGAGTTCACGCAGGGCGGCGATCAGCTCGTCGAGCAGGAGCCGTCGCCGTTCTCCATCACCGCGATGCTCGAGTCGGTGCGCGACATCGTCCGGCCGATCGCCGAGGAGAAGCATCTCACGATGCGGCTGCTGTCGCCGACGCACGACCAGCGCCTCGGTCATCCGGTCGCGCTGAGCCGCATTCTGCTGAACCTCACGACCAACGCGCTGAAGTTCACCGACGAAGGCTACGTCGAGATCGTGGCGCAGGAGATCGGCGGAGCGGACAGCACACGCATCGAGTTCGCGGTCCGCGATTCGGGGCGGGGGATTCCGGCCGACAAGATCACCACGCTGTTCCAGCCGCTGCGCAAAGAGTCGGGCCGGCGCGGCCAGCTCTTCTCGCAGACCGGCCTCGGCCTCACGATCTGCCGCAAGCTCGCGACCGCGATGAAATCCGATTTGAAGGTGGAATCGCGAATCGGGTGGGGAACACGCTTCTACTTCGAGCTGGAGCTGCCGGTCGTCGCGGCGCGCCGCTCGGGTCCGCGCACCGCACCGCGCGCCACGGGGACTCATCCCGTCCGCAACAGCGGCTCCCATACGCCGCGCAACGGCGGTTCGCGGAGCTAGTGCAGCGCGTTACGCGCTTCGTCCAACAAATTGAAGGCTGAGGGCAGGTCGGCGTCGGCGGGCCGGGCCCCCGACTTGCGCTTCGGCATGGGGGGCGCGACGCTGACACCGGACTTGAGCTTGACCGAGGCGTTACGCGAAACCGTGTCGGTGATGCGCTGCACGAGTCCCTCGGCCCCGGTCTGATCCGTCGCCGGCGCAAACACCGCGAACTCCGCCGGTCCCGTGCGGCACATCACATCGGAGATGCGACCCGCCCGGCGCATCGCGATCGCGAGCCGGTCGGCGCCGCCGGACGAGAGCGCGCCGTCGACCGGCTGAAACACGGCGCACGCGAGCGGCAGTCCCTCGCGCACGGCGAGCGCCGCGAGTTCGGCGGAGCGGCGCGTCATCCCGGCGTCGTTGTACAGGCCGCTGGTGCGATCGATCAGGCCTTCGGCGCCGAGGCGGTCAACCTCGAGCTTGCCTTGCACATAGACGCCGAGCCGCAGGACCATCTCTTCCACGTCGAGCGGATCGCCGCGCAATTCCCACGCGCCCGCGCGCAACGCTTCGATCTGGTGCTGGCGCAGCGCGGGACCGGCGGTCATGAGGATGATGGGCGTCGCGCGGGAGATGCTGGGATCGGCGCGCAGCGCGCGGCACAGCGTGAGGTTGTCGCTGGCGCGCTGGTCGAGTCCCAGGTCGAGCAGGATACCGTCGGGCAGGTGACGCCGCGCCAGCTCCAGCACCTGGACCCGCTTGGCGGTGGCCATGACACGATAGCCGCCCTGAGTCAGCACGCTTTCGAGCGACTCAGTCAGCCACTTATCGGCATTCGCCAGCAGCACGAGCGGCGTCACGGCCATTGGGGTCATCGGCGCGTTATGTTAGGGACTATGCTAAGAACCGCAAGCGCTTTGGCCTTGCTCAGCATCACAGTCTCGTCGTGCGCCACATTACGCAATGTGCTCAGCTTCACAAAGCCGGATGTCGCGCTGCAGGAAATCGACCTCACCGGCATCGGGATGACCGGCGGGACGATGGACCTGATTTTCGACGTGTACAACCCCAATGACTACCGCCTGCGCAGCACACGCCTCGAAGTTGCGCTGGCCCTGGCCGGAACGGATTTCGGGGAAGCCCTTATAGACAAACCCCTGGATTTGTCCCCGCAAAACCATAGCCAGGTCGTGATGCCGGTGCGGTTTACGTGGGTGGGGGTGGGGGCCGCGGCGCGGTCCCTGTTTCAAAAGCAGGAGCTGCCGTATGGGGTTACGGGCGCCGTGCTGCTCGATACGCCGATGGGTGAGCAGCGAGTTGAGCTGAAGAGCAACGGCAATGTACCGTTGAAGAAGCTGATACCGTAAAAAAAAAGGCAGAGGGGAGAGGGGCTATGAAAACCGGGAGAAGGGAGAAGGGAGAGGTGCTATTCGGCGACTGATCGAGATTCGGGATCCGGTGGAGAAAGCTTTTCTGGTGGGAGCGCCGCGCAAGGGTTCTGACGATGCGCTGCATGTCGACGAGCATCTCGAAGAGCTCGAGCGTCTCGCGGACACCGCGGGTGCTCAGGTGGTCGGCCGCACCATCCAGCGCATCGAGGCTCCCACGCCCAACTTCTACATCGGCCAGGGCAAGGTCGAATCGTTGAAGGGCGAGATGACGGCCGCGGGTGCGACGCTCATGCTGTTCGACGAATCGCTCACGCCGGTGCAGGGCGTCAAGCTCGAGAAGAGCCTCGGCCTGCGCGTGATGGATCGCACCGAGGTCATCCTCGACATCTTCGCGACGCGCGCGCGCAGTCACGAGGCCAGGCTGCAGGTCGAGCTGGCGCAGCTCGAGTACCTCTTGCCGCGCCTGACGCGCATGTGGACCCACCTCTCGCGTATCCGCGGCGGTATCGGGCTCCGCGGCCCCGGCGAAACCCAGCTCGAAACCGACCGCCGCGTCATCCGGCACAAGATCTCGCAGCTCAAGAAGCGGCTGAAAGACGTGGCCGAGCATCGCGCGAATCAGCGGCAGGGGCGGCGCGACATGCCGACCGCCGCGCTCGTCGGCTACACCAACGCGGGGAAGTCCAGTCTCCTGAAGGCGCTCTCGGGGCAGGACGTGTTCGTCGAAGATCGGTTGTTCGCGACGGTGGACACGCTCGCGCGCGAGGTGGACGTGGGCGAAGGCTACCGCTACCGCGTGACCGACACGGTCGGGTTTATTCGCAAACTGCCCCACCATCTGGTCGCCTCGTTCCGCGCGACGCTCGAAGAGGCCGAGGATGCGGACCTGCTGCTGCACGTGATCGATGCGGCGCATCCGGGGTGGGAAGAGCAGGTGGAGGTGGTGGAGAAAGAAATGCGAAATGCGGAATTCGGAATGCGCAAAGAAATGCGAAATGCGGAATTCGGAATGCGAAACGAAATGCGGAATGCGGAATTCGGAATGCGGAATGTCAAGGTGGGCGTCGAGCGCAAACGTACGATCTATGTGTTCAACAAAGCGGATTTGCTGCCTGATCCGGATGCGTTTCTGACGCTCGTTCGAGAGCGGTATCCGCACGCACTGCTGACCTCGTCAATTCCGCATTCCGCATTCCGCATTTCGACTTCGGGCGTCGAAGATCTCCGCCGCGCGCTCCGTACCTCGGCCCAAGCCCTGCGCCCCGTCGCCGAGATCCGCGTGCCGATCAGCGACGGCAAGCTCCTCGCGACATTGCATCGCGACGCCGAGATTCTGCATCAGGAGCAGAGGAACGGTGTGGTGACGCTGCGCGCGCGCATCGAGGCGCGCTTGCTCGGCCGGCTGCGACAGGAAGGCGTGGAGGTGGTGCTCGGATGAGACGGATGGCGATTGTCGCGATGCTTGCCTGCGCGGCGTGTAAAGGATTCTTCAATAACGATCTCCCCCAGGGCGTGGCGGACCTGTCGCGCGTCGGCAACTTCGACCAGCCCGTGTATGTCGCCGTCATACCGGGAGACACCGCGCGGCTGTTCGTGGTCGAGCAGGCCGGCATCGTGCGCGAGCTGCGGCACGACTCGATCCAGACCCGGCCCCTTCTCAATCTCACCGGTCGGATCGCTTCGGGCGGCGAGCGCGGGCTGTTGTGCATCGCGTTCGATCCGCAGTTCGCGACGAACGGCCGCTTCTTCGTGTACTTCACGGATCACAATGGTGATCTGCGCATCGTGCGCTACACCGTCTCGAGCGATCGCGATAGCACGGATGAGGCGACAGCCGATACCATCCTCGCCATTCCGCATCCCGGCCAAGCGAATCACAATGGCGGCCAGCTCCAGTTCGGGCCCGACAACATGCTCTGGATCGGGACCGGGGATGGGGGCGGCTCGGGGGACCCCGGCGGCAACAGCCAGAACAAGCACGCGCTGCTCGGCAAGCTGCTGCGGCTCGACGTCAGCGGCGCGAGCGGCTACACGATCCCCGCGGGCAATCCCGGCGTGAACGACACCGCGTTCGCGCCCGAGGTCTGGGCCTACGGGCTGCGCAATCCGTGGCGGTTTTCGTTCGACCGGCAGAGCGGCGATCTCTACATCGGCGACGTGGGAGAGAACAATTACGAGGAGGTCGATCTCGCGCCGGCGGCGGTGCAGCGCGGGCCGGGCGCGAACTACGGCTGGAATATCATGGAAGGCAAGCACTGCCTGGTGGACGGCTGCACCCAGGCCGGCATCCCGCCGGTGGTCGAGTACGCGCACTCGCCCAATGTGTGCTCGGTGACGGGCGGCTACGTCTATCGCGGCAGCGCGATCCCGGGGCTCGACGGCCACTACTTCTTTGCCGACTTCTGCGCCGGCACGGTGAAGAGCATCAACTGGCCCAGCGTGATCGTCGGCGACTGGAGCTCACAACTTTCG
>QHUB01000022.1 GCA_003221035.1 Gemmatimonadota bacterium | reverse complement strand
TAACGTGGTCGAGGCGTCATGCCGCAAGCCGACATGGTGACCGTCCGCGCGGCGACGCCGGCCGAGCGGGGCGAATGGGACCAGCTGGTCGCTCGCTTCCCCAACTGCCGCATCGTCCACAAGCGAGCGTGGATCGAGTGGCTGGAAGCGTGCGGCTGCGGCACGCCGCTTTATCTGGTGTTCGAGCAGGCCGGGGAAATCGTCGCGGCAATTCCCGGCTTGCTCGTTCGGCTCGGCCTGCTCCGGCTGTACGGCTCGCCCTTGCCCGGCTGGCAGACCCCCGCCATGGGACCGGTCTTCGATCCCGCGCGGGTGTCGAGCGCCGACCTGATCGGCGTCCTGGTGCCGTACCTCGAGCGCCGCCATCGCGTTCATCATGTCGAACTGCTGAGCGGCGATCTCGACGCCGCGGCGATGCACGTCCTCGGGTTTCGCGGTGAAGCGGTGCCCACTTACCGCGCCCGACTCTACCCCGGTGACGAAGCGCGGATGATGAAGACGCTCAAAGAGAGCGCGCGGCGCAACATTCGTCGCGCCGCGAAGCTCGGCCTCGTGGCTCGGTTCGAGGACGACGAGGCCTTCGCAGCCGAGCACTACGCGCAGCTCGAGGAAGTGTTCGTGCGCGGGGGGAACACGGTGTCGTTTGGTTCGACGCGCGCGCGCGAATTCTTCCGCCACATGCGCGCGGCCGGCAAACTGCTGGCGGTTTCCATCTATACGCCGGAGAACGTGAACATCGCCACGGGATTGTTCACAGTCGACGGCCGCGAGCTGCTGCTGTGGTCATGGGCCCACCGAACGGCGCATCGCTGGTTCCGTCCGACCGAGCTGCTTACGTGGACAGTGATGACACGAGCGATGGCCGCGGGTTGCGAGACCTTCGACTTCATGGGGCTCGGGGACTTCAAGGCCAAGTTCGGGGCCGAGCTCGACGTCACGAAATACCGCTGGGTCCGCAGCCGCTACCGCTGGCTCGCTCGCGCGCGCGACTTCGCGGAGCGCGGCTACCGCTGGCAGCAATCCGTGCGCGGGCGCATCGCGCGCATTCGCATGTTCCGCTGGGGCCGCCTCGCCGACGAAGCCGAGCGCGCGGACAGCCCGGCATGATCACCCAACGCAACGGAAGGGCAAACTAGCATGTGTGGGATAACCGGCCTCGTGAGTCTGCAGGGGGCTCCGATCGACCCCGCAGTCCTGCAGCGCATGACTGACCGGCAGGCCCACCGCGGGCCGGACGGCGAAGGCTTCCTGCTCGGCTGGGAGGGCGAGGGCGGGTTCACACACAAGTTGGTGCAGCATACCCGGCAGTGGGAAGGCGGCCGCGCCCCGGTCCGCCTGGCGCTCGGCCACCGCCGCCTCGCGATCCTCGATCTCTCCGACCGCGGTCTCCAGCCAATGCCGACCGGCGACGGGAAATGCTGGATCGTGTTCAACGGCGAGATCTACAATCACCGCGAGCTGCGCACCGAGCTGGAGGGACGCGGCTACACGTTCGGGACGCGCACCGACACCGAGGTGCTGCTGCAGGCGTACCGGGAATGGGGCGAGGACTGCCTCGAGCGGCTCCAGGGGATGTATGCCTTCGCCATCTGGGACGGCGCCCGCCGCTGCCTGTTTGCCGCGCGCGATCGCCTGGGCATCAAGCCGTTCTACTACGCGACGCCGGCAGGGACGTTCGCGTTCGCGTCGGAGATGAAGTCCCTGCTCGTGTGCCCCGGCCTCGACACTGCCACCGACGACGACGCCGTGGTCGGCTTCCTCATCCATGCGAACTGCGACTACGGCGAACGGACGCTGCTCCGAGAGGTGAAAGCGCTGCCCCCAGGGTACTGCCTCACGGTGCACGCCTCGACCGGCCGGGTCGACGTCCGGCAGTACTGGCAGCTCCTGCCGGAGCATGCCAACGGCATCCGCGACAGCGTACGGCTCGACGGGCTGCGGACGCTTCTGACGAGCACCATGCAATCCCACCTCATGAGCGACGTTCGCGCGGGCAGTTGCCTCAGCGGCGGGATCGACTCCTCGACGGTTGTCTCGCTGATCGGCAAACTCTGGCGCGAGCAGCCCGATCAGGCCACGGCGCTCGGGGACCGCTTTCTCACTTTCACATCGTGCTGGAAGTACCCGGAGCTCGACGAGCGGACGTACGCCGACGCTGTGGCGCGCTCGGCCGGCGCCGAATCCCACCTCGTGTTCCCCTCGGCGGAGGACTTCTGGGAAACGTTCCCGCTGATGGCCTGGCACCAGGACATGCCGTTCGCCTCAATCAGCTACTACGCGCAGTGGTCCGTCATGCGGGCCGCGCGCGACGCCGGCGTCAAAGTCTTGTTGGATGGTCAGGGGGGCGACGAAGTCTTCGGCGGCTACGCGAAGTTTCGCTATGCCTCTCTCGCCTCGTTGCTGCGCTCCGGACGCCTGGTCCGCTTCGCGCTCGAGGCCGGAGCGATGATGGGTCAGGGCGACCTCAATTACGTGCTCAACCTGCGCCGCGGGTATCGCTACCTGCCGACGCGCCTGCGTCGCCTGCTCGGCGTTGATTCGCTGCTCGAGGGCGTGCTTCGAACGGACTGGGACCGCGCGCTGGGCGGCGAGAGCACGCCCGCAACGCGGTGGTGGCGGTACGCCAGAGCCGGCGGGTCAGGCCACACAGAGATGAGCGTGATGCAGCGCATCCAGGTGGACGACATCATGACGGATACGCTGCCGTTGCTGCTGCGCATGGAAGATCGCTCGTCCATGGCGTTCTCGCTCGAAGCGCGTGTGCCGCTCCTCGATCACGAGCTCGTCGATTACGGGATTTCGCTGCCCGACCACCTGAAGGTGCACAACGGCTGGAGCAAATTCGCGATCCGCGAAGTGATGCGGGGCGTGCTCCCCGACGCCGTTCGGGAGCGCACCAGCAAGCTCGGCTTCGCGGCGCCCGATCGCCGCTGGCTGGCACACGACCTCCGGCCGCAGGTGACGGCGTTGATCGGGGATTCAATGCGCTGCGAGCGGTTCGTGGACGTCGCGGCGTTGCGCCGCTGGTATGCCTCGCCCGAGGCCACAGGAGCTTCGGAGGAGGCCTACCTCGGTCTGTTCCGCATCCTCGCCCTGGAGATGTGGATGCGCGCGTTCGACCTGCGGTGAGGACTCCGCCTCAGTGGAACGCGCCGGCACTGCACCCGGACGCAGATCGCGCCACGCCGTCGTAGTCCGTGGGCGGGCACCACCGCGCGATGCCTGCGTTCCGCGCGACACTCGAGGCGGTGAGATGGAAGTCGAAGCCTCCCGCGTTCACAAACAGCGGATCGGTATTCGAAAGATTGCCGCTTAGCACGAGGCCCGAGCCGCCCGTCTGGAGCTCCCCCGTCGCGACGTTGCCGGCGAGCGTTCCGCCACTTCCGGCGTTCTCGAAAAGCACTCCCGCGTTCGCGGGCTGGTAGAAAATGTTGTTCGCGATCACCAGGTTCGAGGTCGGAGTCGCGATGATGATTTGCCCGTCGCGGTTCGGGTTGGCGCCGATGAAGGTGTTGTTCAGGATGAATAAACCCTCCACCACCGCCCCGCCGCCGTCGTAGCGCTGGATCGCCCAACCATGCGTGAGGTTGTAGAACACGTTGTTCACGATCATCACGCTCGTCCCGATGCCGTTATAGATCCCGTGGTCGTGATTCTGCCAGTTGTTGTTGGGTTGGACACACCCGTTCTCACCCGGCGAGAAACGCCCCACGTCGTGGATCCAGTTGCCCGCGATCACCAGACCCGACGCATAGGCATCGATGCCGACGATCCCGCCGGTGCCGCTGGTGCAGGCGCGGCCGATGTCGTGCACGTTGTTGCCGATGACCACCTGGTCGTGCCCGACATCCGTGTCGATCCCGTAGCGGCCCGTGTTCCGGACCTCGAACCCCTCGACCCAGACGAACCCGCCCGGAATCGCGATGCCGATGGTCGAGCTGTTGTTCTGGCCGTCGATGACCGCCTGCCAGCGGTTCTGGGCACGGAACACGATCCGGTTCGCGGCGGTCCCGCTGCGGTTGATGTAGACGACGGTTGAGCCGCCGGTGTACGTGCCATTCTCGACCAGCACCCCGTCACCGGGGTTCACGATGTCAGCTGCATGCTGGATGGTGCGGAACGGTTGGGCGGCGGTCCCCGGGTCCGAGTCGTTCCCGGTGGTGGCCACGTGATAGCACACGCCGGATCCGGTATTCCCGCACCCCGCCGGTGGCGGCGTCGGGAGCAGCGGCGGCCCGAAGCCACCGGCGCTCACCTCACATCCACAAGTCACGAGCGGGGTGCTCACGAGGAGCGCCGTGAAGAACCTGGTGGACCGCATGGGGGCGAGAAGTGACGTTCGCAACAGCGAACTGTCAATGGGACGAAGACGCCACCATCCCGGCCGGGCATGGCGCCTGACCGGGATGGCGGAGTCGTGCAATCCGTTAGTTCTGGTACGCTCCCGCGCTGCAGGCCCCCGACCGCGCCACGCCGTCGAAGTCGACGGACGGGCACCATGCCGCCGCCCCCAACCCGCGCGCCGGACTGCCGGCGGTCAAGTGGAAGTCGAACCCCGTCGCGTTCATGAAGAGCGGATCGGTGTTCGTCATGTTGCCGCTCATCGTCAGGCCTGAGCCGCCGGTCTGGATCGAATTCGTGGACACGTTGCCCACCAGCGTTCCGCCGTTGGATCCGTCGAACCACACCCCGGCCGTCGTGGGTTGGTAGAACAAATTATTCGCGATCACCACGTTGTTGGTCGGGGTCGCGATGATGATCTGGGCGTCGCGCCACGGGTTCGGGAAGCCGAACGTATTGTTCACGATCGTCAGCCCGGTGGTGACGGAGCCCGCGCCATTGTAGCGCTGGATCGCCCAGCCATGGGTGAAGTTGTAGAAGACGTTGTTGCGAATCACGACGTTGTTACCCACGCCGTTGTAGATGCCGTGATCGTGATTCTGCCAGTTGGCGTTCGGCTCGACGCAGCCCTGCTCGCCCGGCCCGAGCCGGCCGATATCGTGGATCACGTTTCGCTCGATGACCAGGTTGTCCGAGTAGGCGGACACGCCGACGATGCCGCCGGTGGAGCCGGTGCAGATGTGCCCGACGTCGTGAAGATGATTCTGGACCAGGGTGACGTCGTGGTTCCCGGCGATATCTTCCCGGCCGCCGTAGGTCTCCATTGCGTAGCGGCTGGTGTTGCGCACCTCGAAGCCCTCCACGCGGATGTAGTTCCCGTTGATCTCGAACCCGGTGGTCGAGCTGTTGTTTTGCCCGTCGATGATCGCGCCCCAGCGATTGGCGGCACGGAACACGAACCACGCGGTCGCGGTGCCGCTGCGCGTGATGGTCACAACGTTGGCACCGCCGGTGTAGACGCCATCATTCACGATGACGGTGTCGCCGGGATTCATGACGTCGGCGGCATGCTGAATCGTACGCCAGGGCGCGGTCTTCGTCCCCGCGTTCGCGTCGTTGCCGGTCACTGCCACGTAGCGGCACGCGGCAGCGCAGCCCGCTGCGGGCACCGTAACCGTGACGGCGGAGCTGCCGCTCTGCCCCTCGCTCGTCGCGGTGATCGTCGCCGTGCCCACCACGAGCCCGCTGACGAGCCCGCCGGTCGATACGGTGACCACCGCGGCGTTACTCGTTGCCCACGTCACGACCCGCCCGGGCAGCGCGTTGCCGCCGGCGTCCTTCGGCGTCGCCGTCAGCTGCACGGTCTGCCCCGCGGTCACGCTCGCCGGGGCGGGAGTCACGGTCACCGAGGCTACCGGGGCAACGGTCACCGTGACCGCCGCCGTCCCGCTCTTCCCTTCGCTCGTCGCGGTCACCGTTGCCGAACCCGCCGCCTTTGCCGCGACCAGGCCGCTAGCGCTCACGGTCGCAACGGACGTGCTGCTGCTCCCCCACGTGATCGTCCGCCCGATCAGCACGTTGCCGGCGGAGTCTTTGGTCGTGACCGACAGCTGCGCGGTCTGGCCGACGACGAGGCCGGTCGATGCCGGGCTCACGGTCACTGAGACGACCGGCACAGGAGGCGGAGGCGGAGGCGGTGGTGGCATCGTGGTAATGGTAACGGCGGAGGTGTCCGCCAGCGATCCTCCCCTCTGGTCGGCAATGACGCGGTATCTCCCTGCGCTCTGCCCGGCCGTATATGCGCCACTTCCCGAGACCGTACCGCCCGTCGCCGCATAAGTGACGGAGACATTCACACTGTCACCGCTGTTGCGACGGCCGTAGACGGCGAATTGCTGGCTACCGCCCGCGGGCACCGTGACGCTCTTGGGGCTGATGAAGATCGCGATCACACGGCGCTTCTTTACCCTCGATGACCCGCTGACCGTGGAGTTGATAAGAGTCGCTGTCACGACCACGTCGGCCGCCGATGTGTCGGCCGTGTACAAGCCGGCGGATGTGATGATGCCCGCCGAAGCGGCCCAGCGGACCGACACCGGCACACTGTCGCCGACTTCGGTGCGGCCATAGACGCGAAACTGGTAGCTTTGCGAAGGATCGAGCATCGTGCTGTCGGGAGAGACAACCAGCTGTGTCACGGTGTCGTCCGCGCCAATGCCCGACCGCGCTCGCAGGTCGCAGGCCGCGACCGCCGCGAGCAGCGTCAGTATGCAGGGCAACGTCGTACGAGAACGCATGAAACACCCCTCATGAAGAGGTTCGGCGGCCCGACTGGCATGGCACGCGAACGGCGTGCGGTAGCCTCGTAGCTTTGCGTCCCCGGCTTTCGCCGGGTTTGCCTTTGTCGCGCTCCCCTGGGGGGATGCGATCCTGCCGTAAATAGAAAGGCCGCCAAGTAACTCGAAGACGTCTCGAGTCGCTGGCGGCCGGGCTGACATGGCGACCCTTGTCGCCGAAGTCCCCTTAGCTCTGCGTCACCGCCTTTCGGCGGTTTTGCTCTGAGCAGCGGTGCTGCCTGCCAATCAACGGCAGGCTAGTATGCAAACATCCTTTTAGGGGGGAAGTGACTTATCGCACGGCACCGCTGGTTAGCTGTACCTGTGGAGCCACATGGTGAGTTAGGCCCCTCATGAATTGAAACCAACCTGACTCGAATGTGTGTCGAATGGCTGTCAGGCAGGCGGTCAGGCGCGCTTGGGGCGTGCACGGCCTCGCGGGCACAGAACGTGAGATTGTCGATCTCACCTTTGTCGCGCCAGGAGGCGCTTTCTCCATGATTTGGACCCCGTTGAGATTCCGAAACTTCGGGCTCGTAGCGGTCTCGCTCCTTGTGGCCTGCACTGGCTCGGTCGATCCGGGTCGGGGGCAAGGGAGGCTGACCGTTCGCGCCGATGTCTCCGCTTCGGCGGTCGCGACCTTGGTCGCCGAAATCACCGCCCCGGATATTCCAACCCCGCTGATTTTCAATATCCCCATCTCGGGCGGGGTCGCGGCCGGCACGATCACCATCCCCGCGGGCTCGGATCGGACCGTGACTCTGCGAGCCTACGACGCCGGTGGGACGCTGACACACAGCGGCTCCGCGACGTTCACGATTCAGGCCGGAGCGAACACGGCGGTCGCTATTACCTTGACGCCGCTCACGGGTGACCAGCCGATCGTAGTGACGCTGGGAAGCTTCACCATCACCGTGACGCCCGCTTCGCCCACCGTGGCGAAGGGCGGAACTGTGCAGTTCGCAGCGACGATCACCGACTGGAATGGGAATCCGACGACGGGCACCATCGCGTGGGCCACGCTCGACCCGAGCATCGCCACCGTGGATGCCACCGGACTCGCGACTGGTGTGGGCGTAGGCTCTACGAAGATTGCCGCGACATACCACGGGGCGACTGGGACCGCGACTGTCGGCATCACACCGTAATCACGAGCGCGTGCTCCGCACCAGACCACTCTGGCGGGGACTCGTCCTGATTTCCACGCTCGGGCTCGCGTCCTGCTCGCGCGAACCCACGGACGGTGGGCCTCGGCCTTTCGAGGCCCGGCTCCTGCTCAGAGCCGACGTGTCCGCTTCGGCGGTCGCAACCCTGGTTGCGGAAGTCACCGCGCCGGATATTGCCACGACATTGATTTTCAATATCCCCATTGCGGCCGGCGTCGCGTCAGGCACGATCGACCTCCCGGCCGGGTCGAATCGGTCCATCGCCATCCGCGCCTATGATGCAGGTGGCGTCGAAACGCACAGCGGGTCCGTCACGGTCAGCCTGCAACCCGGTGCGAATCCGACGATCGCGATCGTGCTGACGCCGCTCACGGGCGACGTGCCGATCGAGGTGACATTGGGAAGCTTTGCCGTGATCGTCACGCCGGCGGCCGACTCGCTGTTGATCGGCGACACCCTCACCCTGACAGCCACGATTCTCGACGCCAACGGCACTCCGGTGACGGGACAGGTAGTGTGGGGCGCCCTCAGCCCTCGCGCTGCCAGTGTGGTGAGTACCGGTCCACAGACAGCGCGCGTCACGGCGATCCGCCCTGGGCGAACCACCGTCGTGGCGACCTATGGCGGGACCGCCGGCCCCGCCGCCGTCGCCGTCCTGGGATGGTTCGCGGCGCCCGCGGGTTCGAGCACCGGAGACGGCTCAGGCCGGCCGTGGGACCTCCAAACGGCGCTGCACGGGGGGAACGGGAGCGTCCAGCCCGGCGACACGGTCTGGCTGCGCGGTGGCACCTACACGAGCGCCAGTCCGATCACCAGTACGCTCGCCGGCACGTCGTCCGCGCCCGTCGTGGTGCGGCAGTATCCGGGAGAGCGGGCCGTCCTCGACGCGAGGGGAGCGACTTCCTCCACCGGTCGCGGTGATTTTCTCACCGTGGCCGGAAACTACTCGACCCTCTGGGGCTTCGAGGTCATGGACTCGGACCCGAATCGGTCCACGGACACACGTCCGAACATGATCGTCGTCAACGCGTCCCATGTAAAACTCATCAACCTGACCGTGCATGACGGCGGGATCGGGTTCTATACCTTCTCCGAACCGGTGGACATCGAGATCTACGGTTGTCTCGCCTACAACAACGGTTGGCAGGAGCCGGTGTTCGGCAACGGACACGGTATCTATGCGAAGAGCACGACCGGCCCCGTGTCCCTGCGCGACAACATCCTCTTCAACCAGTTCGGCTACGGCATCCACATCTTCACGATCGCGGGGCCTGACGGCCTCACCAACATTCACGCCGAGGGCAATGTCTCGTTCAACAACGGCGCGGTGGATGCCGACCCGGTGAACTCTCCGAGCGCGAACATCCTGTTCGGCGGCAGCAAGCCGGTCCAGAACGGCACGCTCGTCGACAACATGACGTACTTCTCGCCTAACGTCGGCGTACACAACCTGCTGATCGGGTTCGGCACGACGCTCAACCAGGATCTCACGGTACGGAACAACTACGCCGTGGGAGGCATGCTGTTGCTCGATGTGGGCTGGTGGCAGTCGCTCACGCTGACGGACAACTCACTGTTCGGCTCGATCAGCGACATGATCTGGCTGCGGGACTCCACGGTCTCGGGGTTCCAGCTGGCCAACAACCGCTACTACCGCGACCCGAGTGCGGACGCGTGGGGCTACATCAACACCGACTATGGTTTCGCCGACTGGCAGCGGGTGAGCGGAGTGGGCGCGACCGACCGCGTCGTGACCAACGACCCGGCTGAGCCGAAGGTGTTCTTGCGACCCAACCGTTACGAGCCCGGGCGGGCGAACCTGATCATTTATAACTGGACTCGCCAGGGCACCGTGCCGGTAGATCTGAGCGGAATCGTGCGGATGGGAGATCGCTACGAGGTCCGCAACGTGCAGGACTTCTTTGGAGCGCCGGTGTTGAGCGGCACCTACACGGGCGGCCCTGTGGATGTGCCGATGGCGGGCGTGACTCCCGTCGCGCCTATCGGGGGTTCGCCCACCCCGCCCCCGCAGACTGGACCGGACTTCGGAGTATTCGTCATCACGAGTACGCGGCAGTAAATCCCCGCAACCGACGTGTGTCAAAGACCTGCCAGTCTTGACCGTCGTCCGAAACAGATATCTCGCCGAGGACGCCCCCTATCTATCGCAAGTGACGGAGTGCCAACACGCTACACCGGGAGCGTCAGCGGCACTGGCCTTGCCCCTGCACGCTGCTGACGGGCCCTAGCCTCACCTAAGCCGTACCGCCCCACCACCGTGGATGGAAAATGGGATCGCGATCTCACCGCGTCGCTTACGCTGCTCGGGCTCTTGCCCTGCTGCTCCTCACGACGTGCAGCGACAACGCTGGGCCTACGTTTACGTCCTCGCCGGCAGCCCCCCGTCCTCCCATCGCTGCGGACATCACGCCTGGAGCTCCGGCACTGCTCATTGGCGCCGGCGACATCGCGCGGTGTGACCGCACCAACGACGAGGCAACCGGGCTGCTGCTCGACAACTACCCGGGCGCGACGGTGTTTACGGCCGGCGACAACACCAACGGGAACGCGACGCTCACAAACTTCAACAACTGCTACGGGCCATCCTGGGGGCGAAACAAGGCGCGCACACGGCCCGCGGTGGGAAATAACGACTACAAGACGGCGAACGCGGCGGGCTTCAATCAGTACTTCGGCGCCGCGGGTGGAGACGTCGGGAAGTACTACTACAGCTACGACCTTGGCGCGTGGCACATCATGGTGCTGAACGACCAAATCACCATGACCGCTGGATCTCCTCAGGAGCTGTGGCTGCGCGCCGAGCTGGCGGCGAACACGAAGAAGTGCACGCTCGCCTACTGGCATCGCCCCCGGTTTAGCTCAACCGGCACCAATAACCTGGCGGCCGTCAAGCCGCTGTGGGACGCGCTTTACGCGTACAACGCCGACGTCGTCGTGAACGCGAACGCGACCGTCTACGAACGGTTCGCCTCGCAATCGCCGACCGCTGTCGCCGATCCGCTCGGCATCCGCGAGTTCATCGTCGGCACCGGCGGCCTGAATCTGCAGAATCCGGGGGTTGCGCGCCCGAACAGCCAGGTGCGGAACGGCACGACCTACGGCGTGCTGAAGTTCGTACTCGACACGGCGAGCTACGCGTGGGAGTTCGTCCACGTCCCTGGTGCGACATTCACCGATACCGGGTCCACCGCGTGCCACACCAGAATCGCCGTCGCTTCGGTCGACGTGAGCCCCACCACAGCCAGTATTTCCACGGGCACAACGCTCCAGCTCACCGCAACGCCGAAAGACGCAGCCGGCAATCCGCTCACCGGACGAACCGTGACATGGACGACGAGCAACGCGACCATCGCAACGGTAGATGCGAACGGACTCGTCACGGGCAACGCCGCGGGCGGTCCGGTCACCATGACCGCGACGAGCGAGGGGAAGAGCGGGAGCTCCGCGGTAACCGTGAACGCCATCCCTGTTGCGACGGTTGATGTCAGCCCGGCAACGGCCACGATTCAAGTCGGCGCCACCATTCAGCTCACCGCCAGTCCGAAAGACGCGAACGGCAATCCCCTCACCGGGCGCGTCGTCACGTGGACCACGAGTGACACGACCCTGGCGACAGTGGACACGAACGGCCTCGTCACCGGCAAAGCCGCCGGCGGCCCGGTCACGGTGACTGCCACAAGCGAAGGCAAGAGCGGCACAGCGGCGATCACGGTGAACCTCGTTCCCGTGGCCTCCGTCGACGTGACGCCGGCGACGGCAACGATCGCGGTGAATACCACTGTGCAGCTCACCGCAACCCCGAAGGACGCTAACGGCAATGCGCTCACGGGCCGCGCCGTGACGTGGACGACAGCTGACGCGAGCATCGCCACCGTGGACGCGAACGGTCTCGTGACCGGCACGGCCGTGGGTGGCCCGGTCACCATCACCGCAACGAGCGACGGCAAGAGCGGCACGTCAGCCATCACGGTCAGCGCGACGGTCATTCCGGTGGCCTCGGTCTCAGTCACACCCACTGCACCGAGCATCCCGGTCGGCGGAACCGTGCAGCTCACCGCCACCCTGAAGGACGCGAGCGGGAATCCATTGTCCGGCCGCACGATTACGTGGCAAAGTGCCGCGCCAGGCATCGCAACCGTCGACGGCAGCGGACTGGTGCGCGGAGTCGCAGCGGGATCCGCGACGATCACGGCCACGAGCGAGGGCAAGAGCGGCAGCGCGATTGTTTCGGTTACGCAGGCGCCGGTCGCCGCTGTGAACGTGACGCCGAGTTCGGCCACAATCCCGGCGAACGGAACGGTTCAGCTCACCGCCACACCGAAGGACGCCAACGGCAACGCGCTGACCGGGCGGACCGTGACCTGGGGGAGCAGTGCGCCGTCGATAGCGGCCGTGAACGGCAGCGGTTTCGTCGCGGGACTAGCCGCAGGCACGGCTACGATCAGCGCGACGAGTGAAGGCATCGTTGGCACGTCGGCCGTGACGGTGCAGTCCTCGTCGGGTCCGGCGGTACTCGCCGGTGCGGGTGATATCGCGGACTGCTCGCGCGTGAGCCAGGAAGGGACGGCGCGTGTGCTGGACGGCATCGTCGGCCAGGTCGCCACGTTCGGTGACGGCGCCTACCCAGACGGGTCACTCGCAGATTATATGAACTGCTTCGATCCGTCGTGGGGCCGGCACAAGGCGCGCACGCGCCCGGCGACCGGCAACCACGAATACAACCACGGGCAGTCCGCGGGCGCGCCCGGCTACTACGCGTATTGGGGCGCGGCCGCAGGTGACTCGGGGATCGGCTACTACAGCTACACCCTGGGCACGTGGCACATCGTGGTCATCAATTCGAGCCTCGACATGAGCGCGGGCTCGACGCAGGAGCGATGGCTGCGCGCCGATCTGGCGGCGCACCCGGCGACCTGTACGCTGGCCTACTGGCACCACCCGCGGTTCAGCTCAGGCGGGAACGGCAGCACGATCGAGACGCAACCGATCTGGCAGGCGTTGTACGACTTCGGCGCCGAAGTGGTGCTCAACGGTCACGACCACGATTACGAGCGCTTTGCGCCGCAGACTCCGACCGGGGCTCTCGACAATACCAACGGCATCAGAGAGTTCGTCGTCGGCACCGGCGGCAACTCGCTGTACAGCTTCGATATCCCCCCGATCGCGAACAGCCAGATCCGGAGCAACGTCAACTACGGAGTCATCAAGCTGACGCTGTGGCCCACGAGCTACGACTGGCAGTTCATCCCGGTGGCGGGCGGGACCTTTACCGACGCAGGAAGCGCGTCGTGCCATTCGGGGTCGCCGTTGCCGAACCAGGCGCCGGTGGCGAACCCCGGTGGCCCCTATAACTCCGAGGGCACCGTCGTCCTCGATGGCAGCCAGTCGCGCGATCCAGACAACAACACGCCCATCACGTACGCATGGGACCTGGGCGACGGAACGACTGCCACCACGCCGACGGTAACGCACACCTATCCGTCCGACGGATCGTACGTGGTCACGTTGACGGTGCGGGATGCCAAGGGTGTGAGCAGCACTCCGGCGTCGACCAACGTGAACGTCAGCAACGTCCCACCGACAGTGAACGCCGGACCCGACCAGTCAGTGGTCGGCGGCACCGCGCTCAACCTGCTCGCGACGTTTGCCGATCCGGGAACGACCGATAATCCGTGGTCCTACACCATCGCCTGGGGCGACGGCGTGACCGATGGCGGTAGCACGAATACCCAGGCGAATCCGATCAGCGCGAGCCACATGTATCCCGCACCAGGGCGATACACCGCGCGAGTCACGGTCACGGACAAAGACGGGGGCGTGGGCTCGGACGACTTCGTCGTCAAGGTGCTCGACCCGGCGACGGTGCAGATTTTTTCGGGAGCCAGCAACATCGCGTCATGCGGCACGGATGAGGACGAAGCGACGGCGCAGATCCTGGACGGCCTTCCCGGCACTGTGTTCGCGCTCGGCGACAACGTCAACCCGAGCGGCAGCGCGGCGAATTACGCCAACTGCTACACCCCGACGTGGGGACGTCATAAGGCACGGACGCGCGCGGTCGTGGGAAACCATGAATACGACGTGGCCGGAGCAAACGCCTTCTATACGTACTTCAAGCCAACCGTGGGCGACTCGGCGAAGTACTACTACAGCTTCGACCTCGGTCCCTATTGGCACGTGATCGTGCTCAACAACACCGCGTCGGTCGCCAATGGCGCCGGCTCGGTCGAAGAGCAGTGGTTGAAGGCGGATCTCGCGGCGAATACGAAGCCGTGCACGATCGCCATGTTCCATTACCCACTCTTCTTCTCGTCCGACGATCCGACATGGCACAGCGCGTCGGGCGTCCTGCCATTCTGGATTGATCTGTATAACGCAAATGCAGAGATCGTCCTGAATGGCCAGCAGTACGACTACGAGCGCTTTGCGCCACAAGACGCGGGCGCCAATCTGGACCCGGCGCGCGGTATTCGCTCGTTCAATCCCGGGACCGGTGGCTATGCGACCAGCATGCCGACCTCCATCGCGCCGAATACGGAAGCGATCTCCGACGCGTATGGTGTCTTGAAGCTGACGCTGGGCCCGGACAGCTATATCTGGGACTTCATCCCGGCGTCAGGCTCCACCTTCACCGACCACGGGTCGGGTAACTGCCACTGATTTCAGGAGCGACAAGGCTCACGACGCGCTATCGATGATGACTTTTGTCACGAAAAACACCGCCGCGCCGGCGAAAAACGCTGCCGGCAGTTTCCATCCTTTCTTGCCCTGAAACTCGGGAACCAGGTTGGATGCGGCGACGTAGATCGTGACGCCGGCAGAGATCGCCAAGCCGTGTTGGACGAGAAACCCCATCTCCTCGGTGAGCACGACCCCGAGCAGTGTCGCGACGCCGAGCAACGCCGCCGCCCCGACGGCGCGCCCCCGCGTGCGACCGCCCGCCATCATCAAGCTCGAAATTGTGACGCCCTCGGGCAGCTTGTGCAAAAAGATCGCGACAAAGACCATGAGGCCGAGGTCGGGCCGCACCAGAAATGCGCTGGCGATCGCCACGCCATCGAAAAAGGTGTGCAGCAGCAGCCCAACCAGCGCCGAGGTCCCCGCGATCGAGCTCACCGGATGGGTCTCTTCGCCAAAGTGGAAGTGTGGGGTAACGGTGTGCTGCGTGAAGTGCACGGCGAGATAGCCGAGTAGCACGAGCGGCGCCGCCGCCGTGCCGCTGCGCGCGAACGCCGCCGGCAACAGCTCGACGATCGCGACCGACAGCATGAAGCCCGCTCCGAACGCGACCAGCAACTCGATGACGCGCAGCTCGCGCACCGCGCGCCGGGTGACCGCGAGCGCACCGAGAACGTTCCCGGCCGCCGCGACGAGCGCGTACAGCAGGGCCTTAGACACGCGAGAGGAGGTAATCCTTCGTGTTGCGGGCGGGATCCTCCAGCACTTCCTCGAGCAACCGCGCCAGCGTCTCCCCCACGTCCGGCCCGGCACGGACGCCGGCCGCGATCAGATCGTCGCCGCGCACCGCGAGGTCCTTGAGGCCGAGCGGCGGGTTCTTGGCGCGAATCTTGGCGACCGAATCCTGGAGTTGGGAGCCGGAAGGCCGGGGCAGCGTAAGCAAATCGTCCGCGTACTCGCCAACCGCCGACAGCCATCGTCTGATTGCCACCGGATCTTTTACATCCGGGTAGTGGTCCCGCCACTTTCCAATCGCGCGTCCCCGCTCGATGTCTTTGCTCGAGCACTTCAATCGAATCAGGAGCGATGCCGGATCCTTGGCGAGATACGCCGTGATGAGCACCGGATCGCGAGGCAGTTTGTCCACTGCTCCCGGCTCCCCGCTCCCGGCTCCCAATTCCGGCAGCCAAATCCGCTTGGCGCCGCTGTCCACCCACAGCGCCACGAACTTGGAAAGCTTCTTGGCCGTAAGAATCCCTTTGAACCACTCGTCGCGCACACGCTCGGCCGACAGCTGCGCGAGCCCCTGAATGTTGGCTTTCGCGGCTTCCAAAGTGCGGGGATGGATCCGAAACTCGAAGCGCGCGCTGAACCGCAGCGCGCGCAGGATCCGCAGATAATCTTCCTGAAAACGCCAGTTGGGGTCGCCGACCGAGCGAATCAGCTTCTTGGCGAGATCCTGCTCCCCCTGAAACGGGTCGCGCCATTCATGGCGGAGCGGATGATAGGCGATCGCGTTGATCGTGAAATCGCGTCGCGCCAAATCGTCCATGATCGACACGCCGAATTCCACCACCGCATGCCGGCCGTCGGTCTGAATGTCCTTGCGAAAGGTGGTGACTTCATGCGGCTGTCCGTTCGCGTCGAGGACAGCGACCGTCCCGTGCTCGATGCCGACCGGAATCGTCCGCTTGAAGAGCTTCTGGACTTCAGGCGGTGGAGCAGCGGTCGTAAGATCGAAATCGTGATTCGGGAGGCCGAGCAGGTTGTCTCGTACCGCGCCGCCGACGCACCACGTTTCAAATCCCGCATCCTCCAGCCGCTTCGCGATTTTGAGAACGTCTGCCGGAATCTGAAGCTCAGCCACAGAGGACCGAGCCTCCGTTCACGTTCAGGACCTCGCCCGTGATGTGCCGCGCCAGGGACGAGCACAAAAACAGAATCGGCCCGGCCACGTCGTCGGCACTGGCGACGCGCCGGAGCGGGATCGTCTGCTCGATCCGCTCGCGGCCGCCGCCGGCGTACGGCTTTGCCGACATCTCCGTATCGACCCAGCCTGGCGCCACGCAGTTCACCGTGATCCTGGGTGCGAGCTCGACGGCCAGCGACTTGGTCATCGCAATCACGGCACCCTTCGTCGCGGCATAGTCGGTGTGGAAGGCTTCCCCGCGCTGCCCGGCGGTCGAGCCCACGAGCACGATGGTGCCGCCTTCGGTGATGTGCGGGATCGCCGCCCGACACACGTAGATGACGGCATCCAGGTTCGCGCGGCGCGTGGATTCCCACTGCTCGTCGGTCATCTTCGCAACCGGCACGTCATCGGAAGGCCAGACCCCGTGATTGATCACGAGGATGTCGAGGTCGCCGCCAAGGGCGCGCAGTGCCTCTCCGACAGCCCTGTTCGCGCCCGCCGTGGTGCCCAGGTCGCCGCGCACCGCAGCCGTGATATGCGCCTCGACTGGAGGTTTCCGGCTGCGATAGCCGACCGCAACCTTGGCACCCGCGCGCGACAGCAGCAGCGCCGTCGCGCGCCCGATGCCGCGTCCGCCGCCGGTCACGAACGCGCGTTTCCCCGTGAGGTCTATCACGGCAACACCACGCACGACGCACGGCGCACGATCATCCTTTCAACCGGTTCTCGACGAGATCGCAAATGACGTGCTCGATGGCCAGATGCAGCTCTTGAATGCGGGCGGCGTCGGTCGCCGGAATGATCAGCGTCGCGTCGGCGAGATCCTTGACTTGGCCGCCGCCTTTGCCCAGGAACGCGACGACGCCGACGCCGCGGGCCTTCGCCGCCTGCGCGGCCCGGATGACGTTCGGACTCTCGCCCGATGTCGAATGCAGCACGACGGTGTCACCAGGCTCGGCGAGGGCTTCGACTTGCCGCGCGAACACTTCGTCGAATCCCATGTCGTTGGCACAGGCGGTGAGGAGGGACGTATCCGTCGTGAGCGCCACCGCGCGCATGGCGGGGCGATTGCTCTGATAGCGAACGACGTATTCCGTGGCGATATGCTGGGCATCGGCGGCGCTGCCGCCGTTGCCGGCGAAGAACAGCGTGCCGCCGCTGCGAAGGGTCCGCTCGTAGCGATCGGCGATCGCCACGATTTGCTCCGCCTGCTCTGCGGCGACCCGGCCGGCGAGTGCCGCCAGGTCGTTCAGACCGTCGCGGATTCTCGCGGCGTCTGCCCCCGGTCCGGTCAACGGGCGGCCTCGACAAACGCCTCCAGCCCGCCCAGGCCGCCGCGTTTCCCCAGCTCGCCCTGCGGGCCCTCTTCGACGACGGTCCCGATGACGACGAAATCCGCCCCGGCCTTCCGCGCCGCCCGCGCCTGTGCCGGTGTGCGGATGCCGCCTCCCACGAACAGCGGTCGCTGGGCCACGGCGACACGGCACGCGCGAATCACATCGACGGAGACGGGACGGTCCGCGCCGCTGCCCGCATCGAGATAGATCGCCTGCATGCCGATCAACGTCGCGGCCGTGGCGTGCGCGGCGGCCAGCTCGGGTTTGTCCGCCGGCAACGGGCGCGTCTGGCTGACCGACTCCACGCTGGTCACGCGCCCTCCGTCGATGAGGATGTACGCCGTCGACAGCGTCGGGACGGGATGCTGCTGGAGATAGGGGACGGCCCGGACGTGCTCCTCGATCAGGTACTGGGCGTTGCGGCCGGAGACGAGCGACAGAAACAAGACAAGATCCACCTGGTCGGTGAGCTGCATCGCCGAGCCGGGAAACAGGGCGACCGGAATGCCGGGCGCATTTTCCCGCAGCGCGCGCGCCACGTCGTGTGTCTGCGCCGCGCCATCGAAGGATGAGCCGATCAGGAGTCCGCGCACGCCGGCGGCCTTCGCGGCCTTGCCGATGCGCGCCGCTTCGGCGCCACTGGTGCGGACGGGATCCACGAGCACGAGCAAACCCTGACCTTCAAGTCTCATGTATCGATCCTTCCTCCGCCTGGGCTTCGAAGGCGTATGTCGCAAACGCGTCCGCGGCCAACAGATCCATCGCGAGCTCGCGACCTCCGGACGGGCGCGCCGCGACGCTCGCGAGCAGCTCATGTCCAAGCTGGGCGAGGTGGGCGGCCAGATCTAGGGGCGTATCGTGCACCGCATCGCGCAGCCGCTCGCGCAAGGCTGCGGGCGGCGCGGGACGGCGCGCGTCAAGCCAGCTCAGCACTTCCGCGCGGGTCAACGAGCGAATTCGCGCACGATCGCCGCGGTGCGCGCCCGCGCCTCGCCGAGTTTGCTGACGTCGCCCACGCCCGCGGAGGCGAAATGCGGGCGTCCGCCACCCTTGCCGCCCGTCGTGGCCGCGATCGCGTTCGCGATGTCGCCTGCCTTGACGCCCTTCGTTACCAGGTCGTCCGTCACGGCGACGTGGATGCCCGCCCGATCGCCGGTGGTGAACAGCACGGAAATAGCGCCCTTATGCTTGGCCCGGAAGCCGTCCATGAGGGCGGCGATTTGACCGCGGTCTTCGAGTCGGGATTCGCTGACATGCAGCTCGACATCGCCGATTCGTTCAACAGCTCCGTGCTCCCCGCTCCCCGCCCCTTCCTTTAATAGCTCCGCGACTCGGCGCTCGAGCTTCTTGTTTTCCTCGAGCATCGTCTCGATTCGCTTTGCGAGATGCTCCGGTTGGGTCTTGAGGAGCCCGGCCGCCTCGGACAACCGAGTCTGGAGGTCGAGCGCGTAGCGGTACGCCGCGGGCCCAGTAAGCGCTTCGATGCGGCGCACGCCGGCCGCCGCCCCGGTCTCGTGGGTGAAGCGAAAGACCGCGATCTGCCCGGTCGCGCCCACATGCGTGCCACCGCACAGCTCGAGCGAGACGCCTCGCACGTCGACGACACGGACGACATCGCCGTATTTCTCGCCGAACAACGCCATCGCGCCGGCGGCGACGGCATCCTTGTAGGCCATCTGCCGTGTCTCGATCGGCAGATTCTCCCACACGTGCGCATTCACTTCGGCTTCGATCGCCGCGAGTTGTTCACCCTTGATTGGACCGTGATGGCTGAAGTCGAACCGCAAGCGTTCGGGGGCAACCACCGATCCCGCCTGATGGACATGGGTGCCGAGGATTTTGCGGAGCGCGGCATGCACGAGATGCGTCGCGGTGTGATTGCGCTCGATGTTGCGACGCCGCGCTTCGTTGACCTGCGCCCGGGCGGCGGTCGGCTCGAATGTTTCGCCGAACGTTCCCACGACCGCGTTCTTGCCGTCGATCTTCTCGACCCCTTCGACCGTCAGCTCCCACCCGTCGCCCTGCACGACGCCGGTATCGCTGACTTGACCGCCGGATTCGGCATAAAAGGGGTTTTCCTCGAGGATGATCTCGAGCTGATCACCGGTCTGGCGAAACGCGAGCGGCTCGGTCTCGGCTTTCGTCGCCTCATAGCCGATCCATTTCTGCGTACCCTTCTTCTTGACTTCCACCCAGTCGCCGCCGCCCCCGCCGCCCCTGCGCCGCCCCTCGCCGCCCTCCGCCGCCGCCTTTCTCGCCGCCCTCGATTGCCGCCGCTGTTGCCCGAGCGCGCGCTCGAACCCGTCGACGTCCACCGACTGCCCGCGCTCGGCCGCAATCATCTGCGTGAGGTCGAGCGGGAAGCCGTAGGTGTCGTACAGCTTGAACGCGTCTTCGCCGGCGATGGCCTTCGCGCTCCTGAGCTCGTCGAGGCGCGTGAGCCCGCCCTCGATGGTTTCGAGGAACCGCTCCTCTTCCGCACGCGTAACGCGCTCGATGTGCGACTCCTTCGCGCCGAGCTCGGGATAGACGTCGCCCATCGCGCCGGTGACCGCGCGTGTCAGAGGCCCGAGGGTCGGGTCGCGGCGGCCGAGCAGCCAGGCGTGACGCACCGCGCGGCGGAGGATGCGCCGCAGGACATAGCCGCGCCCCTCGTTCGAGGGGTAGACGCCGTCGGCCAGGAGAAACGCGACGGCGCGCGCGTGGTCGGCGAGCACACGGTATGGCGCGCCGGACGGACCGCGGTCATATGGTCGGCCGACGATCTCCGCCACCTGCGCGATGATCGGCTGAAACAGATCGGTGTCGAAGTTGGACGGGACGTTCTGCATCACCGAGGCGATGCGCTCGAGCCCGGCGCCTGTATCGACCGACGGCTTCGGCAGGTTCTTCCGCGATCCGTCGGGTTGCAAGTCGTACTGCATGAAGACGAGGTTCCAGATCTCGAGCTGCTTCCCCTCTTCGTTCAGGCGCACGAACTCTTCGGTAGTGAGCTCGCCTCGGCCGCGCTCGTGTTTGGGACGCAGGTCGACGTTCAGTTCGGTATTCGGGCCGGCCGGCCCGGTATCGGCCATCTGCCAGAAATTGTCCTTGTCCCCCAGACCGAAGATCCGGCTGTCGGGAATCCCAGTGATCTGGCGCCAGAGCTTGCGGGCTTCATCGTCGGAGTGGTGCACCGTCACGTAGAGGCGGTCCGGATCGATGCCGAGCCATTGGCTGCTCGTCACCCATTCCCAGGCGTATTCGATCGCTTCCTTCTTGAAGTAATCGCCAAAGGAAAAGTTGCCGAGCATTTCGAAGAAGGTGTGGTGCCGCGCGGTGTGGCCGACCTGTTCCAGGTCGTTGTGCTTTCCCCCGGCCCGGACGCACTTCTGGCAGGTGACGGCCCGATTGT
Source organism: Gemmatimonadota bacterium (assembly GCA_003221035.1). Classification (GTDB taxonomy): domain Bacteria; phylum Gemmatimonadota; class Gemmatimonadetes; order Gemmatimonadales; family GWC2-71-9; genus 20CM-2-65-7. The sequence continues at coordinate 39,172 of QHUB01000022.1, read as the reverse complement.
AGTCGCGCCGTTCCAGACCCTGAAACACCCGCTTGAACTGCACCATTCCGGCATTCGTGAAGAGCAGCGTGGGATCGTCGGCCGGCACCAGGGATCCGCTCGCCACTTCGCGATGCGAGCGCGGCGGAGCCTGGAAGTAGTCGATGAACTTGCGGCGGATATCGGCGGAGCGCATGCGACGAATATAGACCGCATGGCGGGCAACTTACAGACTGGCCGGAGTTTAGGTGCGAGTGATGAGCTTGGTGATCACACCCATGTAATGCGTGCAGAACGGCGGCACGTGGCTCAGCACGTAGGTCACGAACCAGGAGCGCGGCGCCACCCACCGCAGTACTGGCGGGACGAGTGTCATGCGCTGCAAGTCGAACCGGCAGCCGTTAAACAAGGAAAAGATTTCGCGTTTGCGTACGCCCCGGACATCGGGGTTCCTGGGGTTGTTGACGAGGAAATCGTACCACAGGATCAGGCCGCCGGGTTTGAGCACCCGGAGCATCTCGGACGCAATCCGCTGGCGGATGCCCGGATCCAAGACGGACGTGAACACCGTCGATTGCAACACGATATCGAACAACCCGCCGGCGAATGGCAGGGCGGCGGCGTTGCCGAGCTGAAGCCGTACGGAGGCGGGTAGGGTCTGCCGTGCTTTGGTGAGTGGCTCCGGCCGCAGGTCGATTCCCGTCATGTTCTCAGGCCGGGCACCCCAGCGGATGAATTGCTGAATCCACGCCCCCGACCCGCAACCGACTTCGAGGATCGTCTTATCGGTCAGCGGCATACACTTGTGCCGTCGCAGCAGGACCAGTGCTTTTCGCTCGCGATCCTGCTGCTCAAACTCGTATCCGTGGGATACAAACGCATAGGCGCGGTTGCGCTTTGCATAGGCCTGCGCCACGCGCGCGGCTTCCGCCGCGAGTACGTCGCCCTGCTCTGGAACCTGCATTTGCCCTGTTTAGCGGCCGCCGAGTTGCTCGACCAGCTCCCGGACTTCCGCGCCTCCGAACCCACGCCTCGCCAGAAATGCGACCAGCCGGCGTTTTCGCACCGGTGCGGGCAGCCCTGCAAGCGAGCGGGCCCGCTTCTCGACGAGCGTCCGAACGGTGTGCGTGAGATCAACACCCTCGGCCGCGAGCGACGAGCGCACCGCGTCTTCGGCGATGCGACGGTCTACGCCTTGTGCTTGCAAGTCCCGCACCAGCCGAGATGGACCGCGACCGCGGGGCGCCTTGGCAAGGGCGTAATCCTTTGCGAAGCGTACGTCGTCCAGGAGCCCGACGTCGCTGAGCCGGGCCAGTGCGGCGTCGACCGCCGCGGGCGGATGTTGCTTTTGAAGCAGGCGACGCCGCAGGTCGAAGCGCGCATGCGCCCGGCGCGCGACTGCGCGCACCGCCGCGCGATGGGCAGCCTCGAGATCGGCGAGCTCCTGGAGTCGCTCGAAGACGAGCGGAGCGATCTCCGCTCCCAGGACGAGATCCAGTCCGGCAAGATCGGCGGCCGGCAGAGAGGCAAAACGCCCCCGATCCACTTCGACCAGCCTATAGTCCGGCCGGCGTGGATCGGGGGCGAGTCCGGTGAGGATCATTCTTCGCTCGTGGCGGTCTCCTCGTCGCCACCCGCCGCAACTTCCCCTTCTGGTCCGCCTGCCGCCGTAATGCCAAGGTGCTGCTTCACGCGTGCCTCAACTTCGGCTGACATGTCGGCGTGATCTTTGAGGTACAGTTTGGCGTTCTCACGCCCCTGCCCGATCCGCTCTTTGCCGTACGAGTACCAGGCGCCCGACTTTTCGATGATGCCTGCCTCCGCCGCGATGTCCACCAGCAGCGACTCGTGGCTGATCCCTTCGTCGAACATGATGTCGAACTCCGCCTGGCGGAACGGCGGCGCCACCTTGTTCTTCACCACCTTCACACGGACGTGGTTGCCGATCACGACTTCGCGATCCTTGACCGGTGCGATGCGCCGCATGTCCAGCCGTACCGACGCGTAGAATTTCAGCGCCCGGCCACCGCTCGTCGTCTCGGGGTTGCCGAACATCACCCCGATCTTCTCGCGCAGCTGATTGATGAAGACGACCGCGGTGCGCGAGCGATTGATCGCACCGGCAAGCTTGCGCAGCGCCTGGCTCATGAGTCGGGCCTGCAGTCCGGGCAACGAATCGCCCATCTCGCCTTCGATTTCGGCCTTGGGCACGAGCGCCGCCACCGAATCGACCACCACGACGTCCACCGCGCCCGAGCGTACCAGAATCTCGCAGATCTCGAGACCTTGCTCGCCCGTGTCGGGTTGTGAGACCAGCAGATTCTCGATGTCCACACCCAGCTTCTTCGCGTATTCGACGTCGAGCGCGTGCTCGGCGTCGATGTACGCGGCGGCGCCACCGACCTTCTGCGCGTGCGCCACGACGTGCAGCGCCAGCGTCGTCTTGCCGCTCGACTCCGGGCCGAAGATCTCGGTTACCCGGCCCCGCGGGATTCCGCCGATCCCGATTGCCGCATCGAGGTTGATGGCGCCGGTCGAGATCCCCGCCACGCGCACCTGCGGCGAGTCGGCGCCCATCCGCATGATGGACCCCTTCCCGCACGTTTTCTCGATCTGGGTGATAGCGAGGTTCAGTGCCTTGCGGCGATCATCGGTGAGCTTGACTGGTTGCTGTTCGGCCATAAGTGACCTCGACATGGGTGGCGAGCCTCCTATGAGCGCCGGGCTCTGCCGGCGTAGGCCCGAATATATACCGAAACCGCTCTCACCGCCATCCAGGACGGAAGGCGTCCTCCAAGTGCTCCAACTTATTGTCAACAATGCCGATACAGTCGAAACGGTATACGTCCCCGTGTTGCCCAAATCGGTCCATCCACGCCCGGGCAACTTTGACGATTTCGCGCCGCTTGCCTCCGGTCACGGCCTCGAACGGACTGCCGAACGCAAGGCCGCGCCGCGTCTTCACTTCGATGAAGGCGACGAGAGCGCCACGCCTGGCGATGAGGTCGATCTCGATGCGGCCGACACGGAACCGGTGGGCGAGGATGTCCCAGCCACGGGACTGCAAAAAACGGATGGCCTGTTCTTCACCGGCAAGACCGCGCTGATGGCGCGGATCGGACCACTCTTCCGGATCACTGTGAACCCCGCTCGACATGGGCGGAAAGTACAGGTGCTCACGGAATCACAATAACCAAAAACCTGCGTCTCGGTACTAAAAACCACTCGTCTTCAGCAAACACCGCAGAGTTTCGGCAACGCTCCACGCCTGCGCAATGCATCCCCGAGGCGTGTAGGGAGGCTCAGCATCGAAGATTTCCGCAATCGATCCCACCCCAAACTCCGGCAAATGCGCAATCAATCCATCCAGGAACCGTCGCGCGCCTTCCTTATCATCTGGATGCACCTTGAGCCATGCATCGATCCAGGGCCCGATGAGCCAGGCCCACACTGTTCCCTGATGGTAGGCGGCATCGCGCGTGCGGAGGTCGCCGAAGTAGCGGGCTTTGAAGTCCGGATGACCGGGAGCCAGTGACCTCAGCCCAACCGGCGTGAGCAACCGTTCCTGCACCACCCGGAGCACGGGCTCCCATCGCTCCTCATCGAGAACAGGATGCGGCAATGAGATCGCGAGCACCTGATTCGGGCGGCAAGCGGGATCGTTTCCCTTTCCGTCGGGTCCGTCAATGACGTCGTAGAGGTATCCGCCCTCTTTATACCAGAACCTCTGGTTGAACGACTCGCGTACGCGCCGGGCGGCGTCGGCGTACTTGCGGGCGCGTGTCTCCTCGCCGAGGTCGTGTTCCCAACGCGAGAGGAGCGAGAGTGTGTTGTACCACAGCGCATTGATCTCGACGGCCTTGCCACGGCGCGGGGTTACGACCCAGCCATCGACCTTGGCATCCATCCAGGTGAGCTGGTAACCCTCCGCCCCCTGGTGCAGCAGACCATCGGCGGTGTCCACGCCGATGCCGAAGCGCGTCCCGGCCATGTGTGCTTCTACTATATCGCGGAGCACCGGCAACAGCTGCTCGATCAGCGACCAGGACCCCGTTGACACGGCAAATCGCTCCAGGGCATGGAAGAACCACAGCGTCGCGTCCGCCGTGTGATAAAGACCCTGGTCGCTGCCATCCGGGAACAGGTTCGGGATGAGGCCGTCGCGCACGTATTGAGCGAAGGTGCGCAAAATAAAGCCAGCTTCGCGCTGCCGCCCGGTGGCGAGCGTCAGCCCCTCGAGACTGATCATCGTGTCCCGGCCCCAATCCGTGAACCAGTGATAACCGGCGATCACGGTGCGGATCTCGTCCCCGACGGCAGTGGCGCGAACCGTATCGCGCACACGCCCGACAGGCCGGATGAGGAACTGATCCGCGGCGATGAGCAGCTGGGCGACGGCGGGTTCCTTGCGGGCGGCGGGAACGGCCTCGAGCAGGCGCTGTTTGCGTTCCAACTCGGCACCGAGGGCCTCCGGGGCCGTCATCGTCTGCATTACGGCCGGGTCCTCAGTCGATCCGATGAGGGCGACTCCGTGCCCGGGCTCGACCCGTAACGCGAACGTGCCCGGTGACCAGAGCGAGCCATGGAATGCGTAGCCGCGCGCCTCTTCAACCGGGTAGCCGATCTGTTCGATCCGGCGCGGGCTTTCGATGAACTGATAGGTGCCTTCGATCGCGAGATGGAGCGGGGGCACGTGCGCCGCGGAGAGCTTCAGTCCGTAGCTCTCCACCCCAAACGCGTAATGCTCGTGCAGCGCCTCGGAAACGGATGCCTCATAGCCACGAAAATGCACGGCCGGCGTCAGGTGGAGCGTAACGGCTTCGTCGCCGGCGACCCGGTAGAGCACCACGACGGTGTTTTGACGGTGGGGCATGAAGACCCGTTTCTCGATGGACGCGCGCGCTACCGCGTAGCGCCAGAGGGGGACTCCGGCGTCCAGGCGAAACTCGGTCAGGGTCGCGGCGGGGGCGCCACTCGCGGCGCCGGGCTCCAGCGACAATAACGCGCGCTTCCCACTCGAATCTTCCGCCGATTCCAACAGCGCGTTCAGCATGACCATGCGGCCGAGTGGGTTGGGCAACGCCGCGACCAACAGCCCGTGGTAGCGGCGCGTGATGATGCCGGCAACAGTTGAGGAGCTGTAGCCACCCATACCATTCGTGACCAGCCATTCGTGCTCGACGAGCGCGTGCAGGTCACGGCGTTCGGCGGCCGTGAGGCGATAGACGGGCGACTCTTGGGCCGACAACCGCGGGTAGCTTACGCGCCGGTGGCCGCCGCGAGCAACGTCGCTGACTCCGCTGGAATCCGCCACGTGCCAACCTCCGATTCGATCGGTCCCGCGCCGCGGCCGCCGTAACGAGGGTCCTCGCTGTGCCACCGCCGTGTCCAACCGCCTCCCGGGGGCGCAAGGAGCGGCTCCGGCGCGATTTCGAGCGGCAAGTCGTGCCCCAAATTCACGACGAGCAGGCGGTCGCTACCATCCTCCCCAAAGAAGCGGAGGATGAAGCCTCGAGGTCCAATGACTGCTCCGTCGATTTCACGATTCGTCGCCGATAGCACTGGATCGTCCCGGCGCAGGGCAATCAGGTCTCGATGCAACGCCAGATGCGTCGTGTTGCGCTCGCGCTCCGCCCAATCGAGCCGGGAGCGCTCGAACGTGCCGCGATCAGCCGGATCGGCGACGTCGCTGAGATCGTCGCTGGCCATCGAGACAAATTGCCTCAGAGACTCGAGCCGCCCCTTCCGCACCAGGCCGCGGAGCTCGCCGTCGTGATCGGCAAAGTAGAGGAACGGCGCTGACGCTCCGAACTCCTCTCCCTGAAAGAGGAGCGGCGTTTGTGGCGCGAGCAGCAGGAGTGCCGTGAGCGCGCGATAGCGGCCGGGACTCGTGAGCTGATGCAGGCGCCGTCCATCGCGAGAGTTCGCCAGCTGGTCGTGATTCTCCAGGCAGAACACCATGCGCCACCGCGGGACGTCCCAGGCCGGCGCACCGCGACGCTGCTTCTGCCAGGAATAGAACTGGCCTTGATACAACGGCCCGCGCTTCACCGCCGACACAAATTCCTGCGGCGATCCGGCGTAGTCGGTGTAGTAGGCTCCGCGCGTTCCCGTCGCCGCGACGAGCGCCAGATGATGAAAGTCGTCACACCAGATGTAGTCCAGGCCATACCCTTGCCGCGCCGGCGGGCGCACGAGGCGCGCATCCTGAGGCTCACTTTCGGCCGCGACGATCACAGACCGCTTCCCCGCCGCAGTGCGAGCGGTGGTCCCGATGTCCTGCAGGATATGGCGCGGTGAATCGTCATAAATCGCATGGGTGGCATCAAGCCGCAGCCCATCGAAGTGATACTCCTCGATCCAGTGCCGCACATTGCTCAGCACCAGCTCGCGTACCCCTGCCGATCCCTCGCCGTCATAGTTGATCGCGTCGCCCCAGTCGGTGTGGTGCCGGCTGCTGAAGTACCCATCGGAAAACTCGCGGACGTAGTTCCCTTCCGGACCGAAGTGGTTGTACACCACGTCGAGAATCACACCGAGTCCGATCTCGTGCGCTCGGTTGACGAGGGCGCGGAGGTCGTCGCACGAGCCATAGGGGTGATAGGGCGCAAACCAGTCCACTCCGTCGTATCCCCAGCCGAACCCGCCGGTGAAATCAGCGAGCGGCATAATCTCCACGACGGTGACGCCGACGTCTCTCAGCGCACCCAGGCGCTCGGCGGCCGCTGCGTAGGTCCCCTGCGGAGTGAACGTGCCGATGTGCAGCTCGGAGATCACCTGACGCGCGGGCTCGATGCCGTTCCACGCCGCATCGCTCCAGCGGAATTGTGAGGGATCGATGACCTGCGATGCCCCGTGCGGCCCGTCGGGCTGATAGCGCGAGGCGGGGTCCGGAAAGCTCTTGTCCCCATCGAGGCGAAATCGATAGCGACCGCCGGACGCGAGCTCGGACACGAGACCGGAGAAGTATCCCGCGTCTTCCTGTTCGAGCTCGCTATAGCCGGAATTCACTTCGACTTCGACGCGGCGGCGCTTGGGAGCCCACACCCGAACGTGGACTCCCTGAGCCGTGACTTCGGCGCCGATGGGGAGCCGCCGCTGGATTCCTTCTTTAATGAATAGCCCTGCTGAGTCCGTAGAGGCCACCGGCGATACTCACGATCAGTGCTGCCACCCGCAAGTTGTCGGAGCCACCGGGCCGGTTCGACCCCACCACGATCTGATCGCCGTCCTGCAGGCCGAGCGCATCGAGATCGGTGTCGAATGCCGAGCCTCTCCAGAACGACTTCCCGTTCCGCTCGATGGACACCTGATTGGCCTTCGCGAACTGTGTGGTACCCCCGGCCGCCATCAACGCATCCGCGATCTGGGCGTCCGCGGGTACGGCATAAATCCCCGCTTTTGCGACTTCACCCTGAACCGAGAGGCGCAGCAAGGGCTGCGCACGCACGATCGGATTGTTTCGAAACCTGGCGATGTACTCGGTCAGCTTGGATTCGAGCTCCGAGCGCAGCACCCCTTTGAGCGACAGCGAGCCCGTTGTTGGGGGCGGGAGAATCAACTCCGCCCGGCTGCCCACCACGAAGGTGTCGGTCAGCGTCGATTCAGCCTGCACCATCAACGCGATGCGATCACCGCGGTGAAAGTCTCCATCCGTGAGTCGAGTCTGGATGCGAGCCGCGAGCTGGGTGGCGCCCGCCCGCTCCTTTGCTGCTTCGAGCTCCTCGCGTGTTGCCAGCGGTCGATTCACGACGTTCTTATCCCCATTGCCATCCTGAGCGGCGAGGGCAGGCGCACACAGCAGCAGCGCCCCCAGGATCCCAACGCCCAGATCCCAAATCCTGCTTCTCATGTCCGACCTCCCAAAATGCTCGGCAGCGCTTCCCTGGTCTGGCCTTCATCGTCGACCAGCTCGTATTCCGCCGAGGAGTACATGTAGTAGCGATAGACGCCGCTCGAGCGTACGTCGTTGAGGACGGCGCCGATGACGCGGACCGGCAACGCGTTCAGGACTTCGAGTTTGGTGGACGCGAGGTTGATGTCCGACTGACCGGTGCGCAGGACGAGCAGCAGGTTCTCGGTCAACGTGCCGAGGACCAGCGGATCGGCGCCGGCGCCGAGCGGTGGACTGTCCACGATGACGACGTCGAACATGGAACGGAGCTTCGACATCAAGTCGCGCATGTTCTGCGACAACAGCCGCTCCGGAGCGCGCTGCATCCGGGTGCCCGAGCTCAGGAACGTGAGCCCAGGATAGGACGTCAGCCGGAGCGCGGCGTCGAGCGCCACCCGCCCCGCGACGACGTCGGTCAGTCCGGGCGTAGACGGCGTCTTGAGCGCCTTATGCTGCACGCCGCGCCGCGTGTCGCCGTCCACGAGCAGCGTGCGATACCCGGCGTCCGCGAATGAGAGCGCGAGGTTCAGCGAGACGAACGACTTGCCGTCGCCGATGCCGGGGCTCGTGATCGTCAGTGTCAGCGGGCCCTCGCCGGCGTGGGCATGCAACACCCGCAGCCGCAGGCCGCGCAGCGCCTCGATCACCTGGGCCGGACCGTCGCCGTTGGCGCCCAGGCGCCAGCTGACGTGCGGAACGGCGCCGAGAATCGGGAGCTGCATCCGTCCCGTGATCTGCTCGGGATAGCGGACCTTCGGGTCCATCTTGTCGCGGAGCGTGACGCCCATGACCGCGAGCCCGAAGCTCGCCATCGCGGCCAGCAGGATGAGCAGCGGGCCGAAGTCGGCGGCGGGACGGCGAGGCTCCTGAGCCGGGTCGAGCACGCGCACATCTGGGAGCGCGCTGATCAAGCCGAGCTTCGCCTTCTGATATTCGCCATCGACGTTGTTGAATTGCTCTTCGGCCAACCGCTGCTCGCGCTCCAGGCGCGAGCCTTCGAGCGCGATACTGGGCGCCGCGCGCAATTGACCGATCGCCGTGTCGGCGCGCGGTTTCGTGGTCGCCACGACCTCGCCGAGCGTTCCCGCGAGAATGCGCGCCAGCGACGGAATCTGCTGATGCTCGAGCGTCGTGAGATCGGACTGCAATTGGCGCACGGGGGCGGCGGAATCGGTGTACTGCAGCCGCAGCTGACGCAGCTGCGCCTGCTTCAGGCCGAGCTCGTCGAGCGCGCCTTTCATCACGGGGTCGTTCTGGACCGACGGAATGCTGTTCCAGAGTTGGACCGGGACCGAGCTGCTTTGCGCGCGAGTGGCCAACGACAGGATCTGTTGCCGGTCTCGGCGCTGCTGGTCCATGTCGGTGCGGAGCTGCGTAACCACGCCGCTGCCCTCGACGGTCAACCCACCGCCCGGGGCCTGTGTGACGAGCGGCCGGTCGGCGGTGCGCACGCGGAAGTTTCGCAGCGCTTCATCGGCCTGGTCGAGCGCCTCTTTCGCGTGCTGGTGCTGCTCGTCCATCACACCGGCCAACTCCTCGAACTTCCGGCGCTTCATTTCGCTCTCGACAGCCACGATGCGCGCACTGATCGCGTTCAGCGTCGCCGCCGCGCCCGCGGCGCTCGTGCTCTTGAGCTGCAGGCGCAGAAAGTTGCCGTCGGGATCGAGTCGGGTCTTGATGCTCTTCGCGAGGGATGCGGACGCGTCCGTGATGGCGCTGACGCCGAACTTGACGGTCGTGCCCGGCTTCAGCATGGCCGCGGTGGGCGTCCAATCGAAGCCTACGCTCTCGCCGACCGGCTGCCCCACCCGACCCCGTTGCACGACGGTGCCGTCCTCGAGCTCCAGCCGGAATGCGCGACCCGCCTTGTCGACGACCACCCGATAGTCGCCCGGGGCGACCCGGTCGGTGATGTCGAAAGTGGTGAGCGCTGCGGAATCCTGTGGCGTCTCAGGATGGATGAACAACCGCCGTTCCTTGACAACGGTGTCGAGCACGGCGTTCGACACGACCAGCTCCTCCCAGCCTCGCGAATCGAGCAGCTGGTCCGACTGGACGCCACGATCGCGACCGACCGCGACGTCGACCCACAGGATCGCTTTCGCAGTGTAGCGCGGGTCGAGAAACCGCGTGGCGACGATCCCGAGGGCAGTCCCCACCAACGTCACGACGATCACGAACCATTTGTGCCGCATGACGGAGTTGAAGTAGCGCTGCCAATCGCTATGCTCCGCGGGCGGCGGCGGAGGGGCGCTGGGCGTCGTGAGACTCTTCATCCGAATCGTATCGAGGCTCGATTCGGAACGCAGCACGGGAATGCGCGTGCCTTCTCCATTTGATCCGGACATCTCGTGTGGCTCCTTGGGCTCCATGCAAGGGTGCGCCACGCAAGCTCGGTGCCGCTCACCGTCGCGCATCTAACCCACTAACCCCGCAGGGCTCACCGCGTTGCGCCCTGTTGCGTAGCAAGAGCGACGGGTCGCGCGCTTCGTCCTGAGGCGCGGCGCCTTCCACACAAGCACACCAGCCCCGAGCACAGAAGGTGCAATGCAGGACCGCACAGCCTAACGCGGAGTCCTCATTTCCATGTTGAAAGACGTCTTTTCGCGTCTGCGCCAGCAGCGGCGCGCCCTCTCGATTGCCGGACACCTGGCGCTGGTGTCGTTCGCCTATTTCGCCGCGTTCGCGCTGCGCTTCGACTTCCGTATTCCGCCCGATCAGCTTCGCAACTACGCCGGGACGCTGCCCTACCTGCTGGCGCTGCGCCTGCTCCTCTTCAACCGCTTCGGCCTGTTTCGCGGCTACTGGCATCTCGTCGGGGTCCGTGATCTGCGCCAGCTCGTCGCCGCGACGACGCTGGGCTCAGTGGCCTTCGTCACCCTCCTGGTTTTCGCGGGACGCTTCGGCACCGTGCCGCGGTCGGTCCCGGCACTCGACTGGCTGATCACCATCGTCGTGGCGGGCGGCATTCGGTTCGTCGCGCGGTGGATTAAGGAAGAGCCGTTCCGGCGCCCGAGCCGCGATCAGCGCGGCCTGCTCCGCTGGATCAAGGAAGAGCCGTTCCGGCGCCGCCAGCGGCGGCGCGGCCGGCCCGCGATCATCGTGGGCGCAGGAGTCGCCGGCGAACGGCTGCTGCGGCAGCTCCAGCACGACCCGCGGCATCCCCTCAACGTCGTCGGCATGGTCGATGACGATGTCGCCAAGCACGGCCGGACGCTCCATGGCGTCTCGGTCCTCGGCGGGTCGGACGAGCTGCGGCGGTTTGTCGCGATGCACCACGCCCAGCAGATCGTGATCGCCATTCCGTCCGCGAGCCCCGAGCAGCTGCGCGGGCTCGTCGCACGGGCCGCCGAGACCGGTGTCGCGGTCAAGATTCTGCCGCCGCAGGTCGACCTGCTGTCCCCCGACGAGCCGCAGATCAACCAGGTCCGCGACGTCCAGGTCGAAGACCTGCTGGGCCGGCCGCCGGTGCAGCTCGATCTCAAGGATGTAGCGCCCGAGCTCGCCGGGAAGGTCATCCTCGTCACCGGCGCGGGCGGCTCCATCGGTTCCGAGCTGGTCCGGCAGATTGCGCGCTTCAATCCCCGGCGCCTGCTGCTGCTCGACCGCGCGGAGAGCCCGCTGTTCTTCATCGCTCACGAGATCTCGGAATCCCATCCCGCCATCGACGTCGTGCCGGTGCTGGCGAGCGTGACGAACGCCGCCCGCCTCGACCGGCTGTTCGAAGCTTATCGCCCCGACTGCGTCTTCCACGCCGCGGCCTACAAGCACGTGCCGATGCTCGAGGCCAACATGATCGAGGGCGTCTGGAACAACGTGGTCGGCACGCTGCGGCTCGCGCAGTCCGCCGCGCGTGTCGGCACCGGAAAGTTCGTCCTCATCTCGACCGACAAAGCCGTCAATCCGATGAGCATCCTCGGCGCCACCAAGCGGGTCGCCGAGCACATCGTGCTTGAGCTGCCCTCGCTGCGCGCCGCCCAGACCGATTTCCGCGTCGTGCGGTTCGGCAACGTGCTCGGCTCGGACGGGAGCGTGGTGCCGCTGTTCAAGAAACAGATCGCCGTGGGCGGGCCGGTCACGGTCACGCATCCGGAGATGAAGCGGTTCCTGATGACGATTCCGGAAGCGTCCCAGCTCGTCCTCGAAGCGGCGTCGCTGCCCGAGGCCGCGGGCCGGATCGCCGTGCTCGAGATGGGCACGCAGGTCCGCATCCTCGAGCTCGCCGAGCAGCTGATCCGACTCTCCGGGCTGGTGCCGTACCACGACGTGCAGATCGTGTTCACCGGCCTGCGGCCCGGCGAAAAACTCGAAGAGGAGCTCGTCGCGCCCAACGAAACGCTGGCAAAGACCTCGATCGAGAAGATTCGCGTCGTCACCGGCAACGGCAACGGCGGCGCGCTCCTGGCGCGCCAGCTCCGCACCCTGATCGCGGTCACGGGCGAAGGCGACGAGCACGCCATGATGCGCGCGCTCTCGACGATCGTGACGGAGTACCAGCCGGAACGGCTCGAGCTGGTCGGCGCTGCGACACAACGCCGCAGCAACGGCAACGGCTACTCTCGTCCCCATACGAACGGCAACGGTGCGACGCGGCGACGGGTCTCCCGGCGCCCACCCGCCGTCACGGATCAGGAGGCGCCCGTCGTCGCACCTGCCAACGGTGTGCCGGTCCTTCCAGATCCGCTGCTGAGTCCCGATTCGACGATTCCCCCATCCGGCGGCGCCGTGGCCGGTGGAGGCAGCGCCTCATGACGGACACGGTTGCACGATCCGCACGGCGCGACTTCCTGCCCTACTCGCCGCCGCTGATCGGGGAAGACGAGATCCGCGAGGTCGTCGACACGCTGCGCTCGCCCTGGATCACGACGGGACCCAAGACCAAGCGCTTCGAGGAGGAATTCGCGGCGGCCCTGGGGTCACCGGGCGCGCTCGCGCTGAACTCGTGCACCGCGGCGATGCACGTCGCACTCGCCTGCCTCGAGATCGGCCCGGGCGACGAAGTGATTACGACGCCGCTGACCTTCGCGGCCACGGTCAACGTCATCGAGCACGTCGGCGCGCGGCCGGTGCTCGTGGATGTCGAGCCCGACACCCTCAACATCGATCCCGAACGCGTGGCGGCCGCCATGACGCCCCGGACGCGTGCGATCATGCCGGTCCACTACGCGGGCCATCCCGTCGAGCGTGACACGCTCGACGCGCTCGCACGGGCGAATCAGGTGACGATGATCGAGGACGCCGCCCACGCGCTGCCGGCGCGGTTTCGCGGCCGGCCGATCGGCGCCGATGCGAATCCCGTCGCGTTCAGCTTCTACGCCACCAAAAACCTGACCACCGCCGAAGGCGGGATGCTGACGGGCGATCCCGAGTTTCTGGATCGCGCCCGGGTCATGGCGCTGCACGGCATGAGCCGCGACGCCTGGAAGCGCTACGAAAAGGGCGGCAGCTGGCGCTACGACATCGTCGCGCCCGGCTTCAAGTACAACCTCACCGACATCGCGTCCGCCATCGGGCTGTGCCAGCTCCGCAAGCTGGAGCGCTTCCACACACGCCGGCAGGAGATCGCGGCGGCCTACACGGCCGCCTTCGAGGTCGACGAGGCGCTCGAGCCGCCGGTCCAGCGCGCCCATGTCGATCACGCCTGGCATCTCTACGTGCTGCGCCTGCGGCCTCACGCGTTGCGCATCGGTCGCGACCAGTTCGTCGACGAGCTGTCCAAACGCAACATCGGCACCTCGGTCCACTTTATCCCGGTCCACGTGCACCCCTACTACCGCGACAAGTACGGCTACGCGCGCGCGGATTTCCCCGTCGCGTACTCGAATTTCGAGCGGCTGCTGAGTCTTCCGTTGCATCCCGGCCTCACCGATCAAGACGTCAGCGACGTCATCGACGCGGTGCTGGACGTGGTGCAGACCCACCGCCGGTGACATCGCTCCGCTGCGTCTGGGTTGGGTTTCACGCCGAGGGATTACCGGCGTTGCACGCGCTGCTCGGCGCGGGCGCGCCGATCCGCGCCGTCCTCACGCTGACGCCCGAGCTCCGCGCCAAGCGCTCCGGCGCGGTCGATTTCGCGCCGCTGTGCGCCGAGTACGCCGTGCCGTTGCACCTGATCACCGGCATCAATGAGCCCGAGGCGTTCGAGATTCTTCAGCAGATTGCGCCCGACGTCATCTTCGTCATCGGGTGGCACCAGATCGTCCGCCCCCCGGTGATGCGCCTCGCCCGGATCGGGCTGGTGGGCGCTCACGCGTCGTATCTCCCCCACAACCGCGGGAGCGCGCCCGTGAACTGGACGATCATGCGCGGCGAGCGTGAGAGCGGCAATACGCTTATGTGGCTCTCGGAAGGCGTGGACGAGGGCGACATCATCGCGCAGCGCCGTTTTCCGATCACACCATACGACACGTGCGCGACGCTGTACGCGCGAGTCGCGCAAACCAACCGCGAGATGCTGCTGGAGCTCCTGCCCCGGCTGCTCGCGGGACAGCGCCCGGGCCGGCCGCAGGAGCGCGGGACCGAGTCGGTGCTGCCGCGGCGGCGCCCCGCCGACGGCGAGATCGCGTGGGATGCTCCGGCGCATGCGGTCTACGACTTCGTCCGCGCGCTCACCCGCCCCTATCCGGGTGCCTTCAGCACCATCGATGGCACCAGATGGTGCGTCTGGGACGCCGCGCTGCCTCCCGATCTCGGGCCGATTCCCGGCACTCAACCCGGCGAGGTGCTTGGGCCGGTGATCAGCCCATCGCCGTCGGCATGCGGCCAACTGGTCGCCTGTGGCAGCGGCGCCGTCATTCTGCTCGAGCTCGAAGACGAGGCCGGGACGGTAGTGCACGGTCAGCGACTGAGCGAGCAGGCATGGCGTGGCAAACGATTTGGAGCTGCGGCAGCCGCGGCGGTGGCGGCAGGGGCGCGCGATGGCTAGCCGCCGAGTCCTGGTCATTGCCGCCCATCCCGACGACGAGCTGCTGGGCTGCGGCGGCACGGTCGCGCTGCACGCCAAGGCCGGCGACGAAGTCACGTCGGTGATCGTCTGCGAGGGCGAATCGCTGCGCTATGGCCTGCAGGGCGTCGGCCAGACGGAGCATATCCGCCGCGCTGCTGCGGCCCTCGGCGTCTGTGACGTGCGGCCGCTGGGCTTCGCCGATCAGCGGCTCGATACGCTGCCGCTGACCGAGGTCATCTCGCCGCTCGAGGCCCTCGTGAAAGAGCTCCAGCCGCGGATCGTGTATTGCCAGTGGGGCGGCGACATCAACCGCGATCACCAGGTGCTGTTTCAGGCCGCGCTCGTCGCTACGCGTCCAACCGCGGGCTGGGTGCGCGCGGTCTACGCCTTCGACACCGCCAGCAGCACCGAGTGGGCCTATCCGCGCACGTTCACCGCCGATACGTGGGTGGATATCTCCGCGACGCTCGACATCAAGCTCGCCGCAATGGCCTGCTACACGAGCGAAGTCCGTCCCTATCCGCATCCGCGCTCGCTCGACGCGCTGCGCCACCGGGCGCTCGCCTGGGGCAATCAGCAGTGCCTCGAGGCCGCGGAAGTCTTCATGACCGTCCGCCGAACTCTGCAGCATGGTGAAACGCCTGTTTGACATCTCGTGCGCGGCCGTCGCGTTGATCGTGACGGCTCCGCTCATCGCGCTCGCCGCCGTCGGCATCAAGCTGACCGATCCCGGTCCGATCTTCTACGGCGCGCGGCGCGTCGGCTTTCTCGGGCGCGAATTCACCATGTACAAGCTGAGAACCATGAGAGCGGGGAGAGGGTCGCGCATTACCGGGCTGCACGACGACCGCGTCTCCGGCATCGGCAAGATTCTGCGCCGCTCGAAGATCGACGAGCTGCCGCAGCTGTTCAACGTGTTGCGCGGCGACATGGCGATCGTCGGGCCCCGACCGGAGGACCCCGCGATCGTCCGCGCGCATTACTCCCCGGGCGATCTCGAGACGCTCGGCATGCGTCCCGGGCTCGCGAGCCCCGGCAGCATCTACCAGTACCAGTCCGGCGACAAGATGCTGACCGGTGACGATCCCGAAAACCACTACGTCGATAAGCTGCTCAAGACGAAGCTCGCGCTCGACCGCGTGTACATGCGCCGCGCGACACTGCGCAAAGATCTCGCGATCATCGGCCGCACGCTCTGGACGATCGGCGCGGTCGCGGCGGGCCGCCGCAAGTTCCAGCCTCCACCCGAGATGACTGCGGCACGGCGGTTGCTTGCTGAGGATCGGCAATGACGACTGCTCTGCGCGTACGTGAGGCGAGCTCGGACGAGCTCGCGCGATGGGACGAGATCGTGCGTCGCTTTCCGAATCATCGCACGCCCCACCTGCGGGCATGGATCGATGCGCTCGCCGCCTGTAATTGCGGCCGGCCGCTCTACCTGCTGCTCGAAGACGACACCGGACTCGTGGGGGCTTTTCCCGGCCTCCTGCGAAAGCTCGGCAAGTGGACGCTGTTCGGCTCGCCGCTCGAGGGCTGCCAGACGGTGAGTCTCGGCCCGGCGTTCGATCCGGCGCGGTTCGACACCGCCGCGTTCGCGGCCGCGATCGTCCCCTACCTCGAGCGCGAGCACGACGTCGCTCACGTCGAGCTGCTGCATCTGGGCCTCGATGCCGACGCCATGCGAGCGGCGGGATTCGAGGACGAGCGCGTCTTCACCTACCGCGCGCCGCTGTTCCCGCACGACGAAGCCGGCACGTTCAAACAGCTCAAGCAGAGCGCGCGCCGCAATGTGAAGCGGGCGCAGCGCCTGGGCCTCGTCACGCGCTTCGAAACCGATGAGAGCTTCGTCGACGAGCACTATCGGCAGCTGAAAGAGGTCTATCGCCGCGGCGGCTTCGCGGTGCCGTTCGGCAAGCACCGGGTGCTCGAATTCTTCCGGCAGCTCAAGGCGAGCGGCAACCTGATCGCCATCTCGGTCTATCTGCCCGGCGGCCGCGTCAACATCGCGACGGGGATCTTCTTTGTCGAAGGCACCGAGCTGCTCTTGTGGATGTGGGCGCATCGCCAGCACTACCGCTGGTACCGCCCGACAGAGCTCATGACGTGGACGGTCATGCAGCGCGCGATTCAACTCGGCTGCGAGACGTTCGACTTCATGGGCCGGGGCGAATTCAAGACCAAGTTCGGCGCGATTCCGGACGAGTCGAAGGTGCGCTGGCTGCGGGGCCGCTATCCGTGGCTCATGACGGCGCGGAAGGTGGCGAAGCGCGTGTACGGCTGGCAGCAGACGCTGCGCGGCCGTGCCGCGCTGGGCGCGCGCCAGGTCACCGGATTCATTGGCCGAGGCGGCCGGGCGTCACATCCCGTGCGCCCACCGGCGTGCGTGCTCGGCGACGTCGATCTCGTCCGCGCACTCGGACGGGCCCGCATTCCGTCCACCGTGCTGGCGCCACCCGGCGCACCGGTGCGCTATTCGCGCCATACCCGCGCCGTCTTCCCCTGGCACAACGCGTGGGAGCGCCCCGAAGAGCTGGTCGACGCGCTCGTGCGTTTTGGGCAGGCGCAGCCCGAGCCGCCCGCGCTGTTCTACCAGGAGGACCGCACGCTGCTGCTCGTGTCGCGCCATCGCGACCGGCTGCGTGAAGGCTTTCGGTTCGTCGTGCCCGACGCCGAATTGGTCGAGCAGCTGGTGGACAAGTCGCGCTTTCAGGCGTTGGCGGGACGGCTCGATCTGCCCGTGCCGAAAGCGCGCGTCATCGCGCCCGGCGATCCGGCGCCCGGCGACGATTTCGACATTCCGTTTCCGATCGCGCTCAAGCCGCTGGTCCGCATTCCGTCGCGCTGGGAGCCGCTGGCCGGTCCGGGCAAGGCGACGTCGCTTGACAGTCTCGACGAGCTGCGCGCGCTGTGGCCCCGGATCATGGCCGCGAATCTCCCGATTCTCGCGCAAGAGCTCGTGCCGGGGCCCGAGCGCTGCATCGAGAGCTATCACGCCTATGTGGACGAGCGGGGCGCCATCGTCGGCGAGTTCGCGGGCCGGAAGATTCGCACCTGGCCGCTCGCGTACGGCGACAGCACCGCACTCGAGACGAGCGACGCGAGCGATGTGCTCGCGCTGGGCCGTCAGCTCGTCAAGCGGCTGAAATTTGCCGGCGTCGTGAAGTTCGATTTCAAACGCGCTCCGGACGGCCGCCTCCGGCTGCTCGAAGCGAATCCCCGTTTCAATCTCTGGCACCACCTCGGCGCCGTCGCAGGCGTGAACCTGCCCGCACTCGTTTATGGCGACTTGATCGGTGCCCCGCGCCCCATCCTGAGGCCGGCGCGCGCCGGCGTGCGGTGGTGCAAGCCGTGGAAAGACCAATCCGCCGCGCGGGCGGCAGGCATGTCCTTTGCCGAGTGGATCCCGTGGCTCATCCGATGCGAGGCGAAGAGTGGCCTCGCCTGGGATGATCCACTCCCGTTGATCGGCGCGACGGTCCGGCGCGGGATCGAGACGCTGGCACGCACAGTTCGTCGCACGAAAGAACCGCCGCTGACGCTTCGGAGCGTCAAGGAGTGAGGTATGAGACCTGCCATGATGTTGCTGCTCCGCGCCCTCGTGATTCTGGGGGCCGTCCTCGCGGTCATTTCGTGCGGGAACGCATGACCTCGTCGTTCCCCGTCACAATCACGTCCTATTCAAGGAGAGATGTATGAAGGTCACACCCCGCTTCATGATCCGCGCTGCTTTGGTGGCCACCGCCGGCGGCGTGATCGGCGCGTTTGGCGCGTGCAAAGACAGCAACGCACCGGCCCCGCCGCCGCCCCCGCCCCCGCCCCCGCCGTTGGCAGCGCCTGCCGCGCCGACTGCAGCGGCCGTGGATTCCAACAAGATCAGCCTGACGTGGGCCTATAGCGACACGACGGTGACGGGCTTCAAGCTCGCCCGCTGCCAGGGGGCCGGCTGCACGAACTTCGCCCAGGTCGGAACGAATCTCGCGCGTACCGCGCGCGCCTATACCGACTCGGCGCTCGCATTGCACACCGCCTACATGTACCGGATCCAGGCAGTGCGGGGCAGCGACACGTCGGCGTGGAGTCCCACGGCGACGGCGACGACCGGCTCGGGTGGCACTGGGAGCGGCAGCAGCTTCACCATGGTCGGCGCCGGCGAAATCACCAACTGCGCGACCACCGCTTCAATGGCAACCGGGAACATCATCAAAGGCATCCTGGCAGCTGACACCAGCGCCGTCGCCTTTACCGCCGGGAATAACCTGACGGATTCGATGCCGAACACCACGTACGCCGACTGCTACGCCCCGAAGTGGGGAGACTTTAAGGACCGTACCTACTTCGCGGTTGGCAACGGTGACTACCTGGGCGGCCGCGGACCGACTGGCGTCTATGCCTACCTCGGCAACCGCACAAAAGGCCCCGACGGAAAGGGCTGGTACAGCATCGATCGCGGTAACTGGCACATCATCTTCCTGAACACCGGTGACTGGGAGCAGACCACCGCACAACTCCAGGATCCGAACGGGCCGATGAACGCGTGGCTCGCCAGCGACCTATCGACCGTCCCCGCCACGAAGTGCATCATGGCGGTCTCGTGGAACCGGCGGATTTACACCACGAGTACAGGCGAACTCGGCCTTCAGTTCAACCTCAAGCAGGCCGCGAGCCTGCTGTATGCAGCGCACGCGGATCTGCTCGTCAGCGCGTATGACCATCTCTACGCACGCTTCCCGCAGACCAACAACAACGGCGTCCCGGCTGCTGATGGGTTCCGGCAATTCATCGTTGGTACGGGCGGGCAGAGTCTCTATAGAGCCATAACCCCCGCCGACGACCCTAATACAACGGCCCCGATGTCCCCCGTTGAAGTACAAGAAGGCAACAACACCACACCAGGCAACAGCAACGGGGTTATCAAGTTCAGGTTGAACGACAACAGCTACGAGTGGGAGTTCATCCCCACGCTGGCAGGCGGCTTTACCGATAAGTCTTCGGCACCTGTTCCCTGTCACTGAGTGCTGAGGTCGGAGGCTCTGGACAGTTCAGAGCCTCCGACTGCAGTCAGCTGTCCACGCATCAGGCAGATGCCCCAGAAAACCGATGATCAAGCTTCGCGTTTAAGGGGTCCGTCGTAGTCGAAGGACCCAGCAGGGCGCGTAGTGAGACTCTGATCTTGCGAGCCTCACGATCAATCTAGCGATTCCTTAGCAGGAACACGTGGAACTGGGTCCCCGTCGTTGGCGAGGCGGGCCCACCAACGGCCTGCGGAGGCGTGACGGCGACCAGCTGAAGGGTGAGCATACCGCCCCGCCAGCATCCAGTAAGGACCGGCCAAGTCATTGACTGGGCGTTCCAGACCTCGTAAGGGTCACACCCCTCACCGGGCTCGAACACTGGATCGGGATTGACGGTCACGCTAGCTGCATTTTGCCAATTGTAAACGACCAGATTGGCTTCATAGGGCCAGTTATAGTCACCCTCCGGGACCTCACCGATAGACAGAATCCTTTGTACCACCCAGTTCGAAGGCGGACTTGCAGAAGGAGCATTGTCTGTTGCTGCTAGTGGCGTCACTCTTCCCTGCCAGGTGGCGAAGTTCGTCAAGCCGTTGTAGTACCAAGCTAAGTCACTGGAGGCACGATAATGGATATTCGAAGACCAGTCATAATTGTCCCTGGACTGGTCCAAAAAGTTCACAACTGTGCCGGTTGAGTGAGTATAGAACTGATTACCCTTTACAGTAGCAACATCCCAGTCCCGCATCTGGAACGCTGGGTTGCCGCCTGCAACAAGGTTACCCCTCACGTAGACGTTCGACCCCGGGTATGTGCTATATCCAATCCGTATGTTGGGGACCGAACTTGTCATTGTCAGCGGCCAATAGGTCATGTTGTCCCATACCGTGTCGTTCTGCAGATTGACGCCTGCCGCCTCGGCACCGATCAATATGTTCGAACTGTAAGCTTGATTGACTGACAGCATGCTTGAGTTAAAGATGACATTGCCTTCGAGAGTCACGCCATTCACATGCTCACCGAGGACATCTGAATACGCGTGGATGCCGTACCCATATCCGTTGTAAGCGATGTTGTCGTGGAGACGAACGCCACCAACGTTGCTTTTGATATAGAATGCATGCTCGTGTCCGTTATCAGTCGCCCCATTCTGGAAACCATAATTGTAAACGACACAGCCGCTGATATCGACGTCCTGTGCCGTGGGTTCATTGTAGATCCCTATTCCCACATCATGAATAATCAGCCGTACGTAGCGGTTATGTGAGTTCTTGTTGTAGATCGCATGAGGCCTTGCCACTGTACGGTCTGGGTTCGTGTTTTCAAACTCAAGGTCCCAGAACTCGAGGTCATGGCCTTCTACCCTCAGTTGACTGGGGTCACCACCTGTGAGAGCGGTTCGGAAAATCACACGTTCGTAGGGGACCGGTCGGATGACGATCCTATCCGCTGGGCTTCCACTAAGCCAAGCAGTATACATCTGGTCGTAGATTCCCTCCCGAAGCCACAAATCATTGGTTGGGGGCACTACGCCGGCATCCAGTGCGTGTTGTAACAGCCATGGAGAGGAGTACGTGCCATCTCCTGCAGCCGTACCGAGTGGCGGCGGTGCCGCGTAACAACAACCCGGGTGGCTTGGCGGGGGGCCCGCAGCCTCCAAATAATCTTCTGATATCCATCCTCCGAACGGTATTGGCGGGGACGGGAGGTCCGCGATTAAGAAATACGTTTTGCCGTCGCCCACCGAATCGACAACTCCAACTTTTACGACTCGGCCCGTGGCACCGGCAGGCGCCGTTCCTACGGAGACCGACGAAATCTTCGGCTGATCCCGGACAGCTGCGTCAGTCGTTAGCCGAACGAGTTGCTCCGGCGCAAAACTCGTTGGGCTCATCGGACTCGATCTAATGACTACAGGTCGCATGTCGTGGTTCTCAAGCGGTTGGTCGACACTGCAGCCTACGACAACCGGAGCCAACGCAAGAAACGTTAGCGCACGCATCGCTCAGTCCTAGGAAGAGGAGTTAGGACTTTCGGAGTCAGTACTAGGTCTCCGTACTAGACCAAAGCGTGGTTTCATAGCTAGGTCCGGAGTTCAGGAGGGTTAGTCAATAAGGTCTAGATTGCACGACTGAGCCCCACTTGAGAGCCTTTTCGGACTACTCAATTCATTTTGCTGCATCCTTCGCGGGAAATTCCCTTCCTCTGCTCATGCTCGGCCGCGTATCCCCGCGGTTCAAGAAAATGGTCCGATTAATGCAATGAGCCCTTGGACAGCAGGTTTTACCCCTTGAGTTATCCAGTTACGAACGAGCCGATATGAACCGCAACGCGGTGGCAGACACAGATGATTAGACTTGCCGTTCGCTTGCCGGTCATAACGCTGTACGCATTACTGATGAGCTGCGGCGGCGGGTCGCACGAGCCGGAGCCTCCAGCCGCGGTTCCCGCGCCAGCGGTCCAACCGCAGGACGGCCCGCACACTCCTTCAGCTCCGAGTCCCAAAGGCGACAGCAAAGCCGCGCCGCAGGATTCCGGAGGCAGTGGAAACTATCCCTGGCAGTCCGGTCCGATCGCCGCTCTATGATACGGCGCGCGATCGTCCGGCTGCAGGGTCTGTCGTTGATCCTCGCCGCGGCATTCACTGTGGAATGCGCCGGCGGCGGCGGCAGCACCGAGCCCAAGGGTGCGCTACCGGTAACGGTAGAAGCCGACGCCGGAGCGCCCCTCGAGGCGCCCCACACGCTCACGGCGACGTTCTCGGACACGACCAACAGCGCGCCGTGGAGCTATGACGTCGATTGGGGCGACGGTGCGCGCTCAAATGGCTCCCTGAACAGCGTCGCGGTCATTCACGCGACGCATGAGTACCAGGCCGAAGGGTCCCGTCGTGTGACCGTCACCGTCACCAATCAACGCGGCGCGGCCGGCAGTGCGTCCGCCACCATCGCCACCACGGACCCCGTGCTCCTCGTTGCCGGCGACGTCGCCGACTGCACGCGCCTCGGGGATGATTCGACCGCGATGCTGCTCGACACGCTGCAGGGGATTGTCGTTCCGCTCGGTGACGATGCCTACGACAACGGCAGCCCGGACGAGTACAACCGCTGCTACGCGCCGACCTGGGGACGCCAGAAGGCTCGCACGCGCCCGGTCGCGGGGAATCACGATTACAACTGCGGCCTCTGGAATACCACCCTGCCCGGCTGCACCAGCCCCGCTGCCGGGTATTTCGGGTACTTCGGCGCCGCCGCCGGAGACCCGTCCACAGGCTACTACAGCTACATCCTCGGCAGCTGGTTTGTGATCGTGCTCAATACCGGCACCGATAAGCCGGTCAACTACGAAGCCGGCTCACCGCAGGAGCAGTGGCTGCGCAGCGAGCTCGCGAGCCACTCGCAGGACTGCGTGCTCGCGATGTGGCACCACCCGCGGTTCTCCACCGTCCAGGCCCGCGACTCGATCACCTACTTCACAGCGGCGATCTGGAACGCGCTCTACGAGTACGGCGCCGATCTCGTGCTCAATGGTCACGACCATGCGTACCAGCGCTTCGCGCCGCAGCGCCCCGACGGCACGCGCGACGACGCACACGGCATTCGCCAGATCAGCGTCGGCACCGGCGGCGGCGAGACCCTGTACACGCTCGACGCGACGCTGCCCGCCGGCTCCAACGCCGAAGTTCGCGATTGGCATACGCACGGCATTCTCAAACTCACACTGCGGGCGGGCGGCTACGACTGGAAGTTCGTGCCGTCCTCCGGCGCCACGTTCACCGATTCAGGGTCTGGATCTTGCCACGGGAGACCGTCGTGAAGTCGCGTTTTGCTCTGCCGTTCGCTCTGGTGTTGATCGGGTTTGCCTGCAAGCCCTCGACGGAGATTCAGTCTCCGGCACCGCCCTCCCCGCCGCCGCCGGATCACGCGCCCGTCGCCGTCGCGGGCGGCCCGTACAACTCGGCCACCGGCACGATCAGTGTTGACGGGTCGCAGTCGTCGGACCCGGACGCGGGCGACGTGCTCACATTCAGGTGGAACTTCGGCGACGGAACGACCGGCGACAGCGTGAAGATGTCGCACACCTATCAGAACGACGGCAACTACAACGTGTCGCTCATCGTCACCGACAACAAAGGCGCCAAGGACACCGCGAGCACGACGGCGGGAATTGCGATCGAGCATGGCGCCGTGCTGATCGGCGCGGGCAACATCGCCACCTGCGGGACGACCAACGACGATAAGACGGCGCAGATCATCGACGCGCTTCCCAACGCGGCGGTCTTCACCACGGGCGACAACGTGTTCGAGCACGGGAACGATTCCGAGTACGTGAGCTGCTATGGCCCGTCCTGGGGCCGGTTCCTGTCGCGGACGCATCCCACGCTCGGCAATCACGATTACGACAATGGCAGCAGTGATGGCGCGGGCTCGTTCCAGTACTTCGGCGACCGTATTCCCGCCGGAACGGGCTACTACAGCTACGACGTCGGCACCTGGCACGTCATCGTCCTCAACGACAAGGGCGGCACGGACCCGAACAACCCCGGTCTGGACCAGGCGCAAATGGCGTGGCTGCAGAGTGATCTCGATCAGCACCAGAATCAGAAATGCACGATCGCCATGTGGCACGTCCCGCTCTTCCAGTCCTCGAACACCCCCAACTGGACGGTGAATCCGGGCCATAAGCCGATCTGGGATATGCTGTACGCGGCCGGCGTCGAAATCGTCTTGAACGGACAGCAGCACAACTACGAGCGCTTCGCGCCGATGACCCCCGCCGGCGACGTCGACTCGACGAATGGCATCCGCGAATTCAATGTCGGCACCGGCGGCGAAAGCGTCGACAACTTCACCGTCGCGATCCATCCGCACAGCGACGTGCGCGCCGCCGCCTTCGGCGTGCTCAAGCTCTCCCTCAAGCCCGACAGCTACGACTGGCAGTTCGTGCCGATCGACGGCGCCACCTTCAGCGATTCGGGGTCCGGGACATGTCACTGAGCTTGCTGCCGACCGCTTCCCCGCCCCGCGCCGGCTCGACGACACCGGCGCCGCTCGTCGGCCGGCTGGGCGCCGCGCTCGCGAGCCGGGGCATCGTCTACTGCCAGTGGAAAGGCCATGGCAAGCGCGAGCGCTGGGAGAGTGGACGGGGCGATATCGATCTGCTCGTGGCCGCCAGCTCGTGGGCCGATTTCAACGACGTCCTCAGCGAGCTCGGCTTCAAGCTGGCCCTGTCACCGGCGGGGCGCGAAGCCGCGGGCATCGTGCACTACTTCGGCCTCGACCAGCGCACCGGCCAGATCATTCACTTGCACGTCTACCAGCGCCTGGTGATTGGCCTTCCCTGGCGGGCGCATTACCGCCTGCCGCTCGAGCGCGCCCTGCTCGAGTCCGCCACTCTGCGCGAAGGGTCCAGCGGCGTCTTTAAGACGGCGGCGCCGGAGCTCGAGCTCATCGTCGCGATCCTGCGGCTCAGTTTGCGCCACAGCCCGGTCGACTTGCTGCGCCGTGATTCGCCGCGCTGGCTCGACGGCGCGTTGAGCGAAGTCGACCGCCTCGAGGACAACGTGGCGCCGGAAGTGGTATTCGCCGCGCTGCGCAAACACCTGCCCGAGGTGAGCGGGTCGCTGTTTACGCGCTGCCGCGCCGCCATTCAACCAGGCTCGACGCCGTGGCGCCGGCTCCGCGCGCACCGCGCGCTGACGCGCGCGCTGGCGGCGCACCGCGCACGTCCGACCCCGTTCGGCATCGTCGAGCGGCTCTGGAGTCGAGCGTTCCCGCGCGGCCAGTGGCTCGCGAGCGGTGGATCGGTCGTCGCGCTGCTCGGCGGCGATGGATCGGGGAAATCGACGTGTGCGGACGCGCTCGACGCATGGCTCGCGCCCTCGCTCGCCACGCTGCACGTCCATCTGGGCCGGCCCAAGCGCAGCCTGGCGACGCTCGCCGTGGGCGGCCTGCTGAAGCTGGCACGCGCGATTCACGCAAAGCCGCGATTCCTCGCGCATCTCGAGCTGCTGCGCTACGCCTGCACCGCCCGCGACCGCCATGCCGTGTACAGCCGCGCACACCGGTTCGCGAGCGCCGGCGGGATCGCGATCTGCGAGCGCTATCCGCTGCCCGTCAGCTGGGCGCTCGCGGGCCCGAGCGAAGCGCAGGGCCAGGCGCTGGCGGCCGACTCGCCCGTCGCAACGAAAGTGCGGCGCTGGGAGCGCCGCTGCTACGAACGGATGGCGGAGCCGGACGTCGTGTTCCTGCTCCAACTCGACGCCGAAACGGCCGTCAGCCGCAAGCCGACGGAGCCGGCGGAGTACGTGCGCAAGCGCGCGCGTCTCACCGCGGAAACCGATTGGAGCGGAACCGGCGCCCGCATCATCGACGCCGCGCAGCCGCTGCCGGAGGTCGTCGCGAGGCTCAAAGCGGAGCTCTGGAGTTCGCTGTGAGCCGGGAACGCGCTGTCGTCGTCGAGCTGGTCGGACCGGCCGGCGCGGGCAAGACCACGCTCGCCCGCGGCGTCACGGCTGCGGATTCCACCGTGCGCTCCGGGCTGAGTCTCTGGGGCCTGCCGCGGCACCGTCTGGTTCGCAGCGCGGTCGCGCTGTTGCCCACGATTCTTGGCGCCAGCATCAGACGCACCCCGCTGCGCGCCGGCGAGCTGGCGCAGATGATCCGGCTTGGCGCGCTGCGCCACGAAGTCGAGGACGAGGCCGCGCGTCATCGCGTGATCATCCTCGATGAAGGCCCGGTATTCGCGCTGAGCTGGCTCGAGGTGTTCTTCTCGCGCAACGGCGATCGCGTGCCCGCCTCCTGGCGCCGGCGCGTCGTCGCCGAGTGGGCGACGCTGCTCGACGTCGTCGTCTTCATCGACGCCTGCGACATCACGCTCGCGAATCGCATTCGCACGCGTGAGAAGCCGCACATGGTCAAAGGTCTGCCCGACGAGGAGATTTTCGGATTCTCCGCCGGCTTCCGGCGCGCGTTCGAGCGCGCGATCGGCGAGCTCGCGCAGGTGGGGCACATCGTGGTCGACTCGTTGAAGACCGACACCGGGCCCGTCGACGACAATACGGCCCAGCTGATGGCCAAACTCCAGCAGCGTCGCAATGGCCACTGACGCCGGTTTCGTCGCACCCTTACCGGGAGGCCCGCTCGTGCCGTCGCCCGCCGCGGCGCCCAATCCGGCGCCGGCGAAGGTTGCGAAGTCCGCCAACCTCACACGGCGCGCGTCACTGACCGCGGTCGCGTCGCTGCTCGATTACACCGTGAAGGCCGGCGTCTCACTCGTGATCACGCCGATCCTGGTCGGCGCGCTCGGCCGCTCGCTGTACGGCATGTGGGAGATGCTCGGCCGCCTGATCGGCTACATGGCGGCAACCGACGGGCGGCCCACCGAGGCCCTGCGGCTCGTCATCTCTCAAAACCAGACGGCCGGCGTGATGGAAAAACGGCGCGCGATCGGCGCGGCGCTCGTCGTCTGGGTCCTCATGCTGCCGCTGGTTGCCCTCGTGGGGGGATCCCTCTCCTGGCTCGCGCCGACCCTGACGCACGCGCCGGAGGCGCAGCGGGCCGCCGTGCGCCTCACCTGCGCCTTGCTCGTGGTCGCTTTCATCTTTGCCGGGCTCGCGGCCGTGCCGGAATCGACGCTGCGCGGCATGAATCTCGGCTATAAGCGCATGGGGCTGCAGTCTGCCACCAGCATCGTGGTCGGCGCGCTGGCCGTGTGGGCCGTGAAAGGCGGCTTCGGTCTCCCGGGCCTCGGCGGCTCGTGGATCGCGCGCGACTTCATCGTCGGCGCCGTGTACTGGCTGCTGGTCCGCAAGTACTTGCCGTGGTTTCACGTCGCCAAGCCCACCAGGGCGGCGGTGAAAGGCCTGCTGAGCATGAGCGTCTGGCTCGCGGTCGGCGATCTCGTCGCCAAGCTCCTGCTCGCGAGCGACGTGCTCGTGCTCGGTTGGATCATCTCCCCGGCGGCCGTGACGACGTACGTCCTGACGAGCTACGCGGCCCGCACGGGCACCGGGATCTTCGTGTTCACCGCCGGCGCCGCGATGCCCGGTCTCGGCGGCGTGCTGGGCAAGAAGCAGTTCGCCAGCGCCGCGAAGATCCGCCACGAGCTGCGGATGCTCACCTGGCTCTTCACGACCGTCGTCGGAGCGACGATCCTCGCCTGGAACCACTCGTTCCTGCATCTGTGGGTCGGCTCGAAGAACTACGCCGGCCCCTGGGTGGATCTGCTGATCGTCTGTAACGCGTTGCAGACCGCGTTCATCCGGACCGACTCGTACATCATCGACGCGTCGCTCCGGCCTCGCGCGCGCGTCATCTTCGGCGCCATCACCGTCGTCGCGACGCTGACGCTGGGCGTAGTGCTCACGCACGCCCTCGGCATCGCCGGTATCTGCCTCGCGCTGCTGATCGGGCGCGCGATTCAGTCGATCTCGTATCCGCTGATCGTCAGTTCCTGCCTCGAGAAGCCGCGGCTGAACATGGCCGAGCGGCTCGCGGCAATCCGGATGGCGATCACGACCGTCGTGTTGTTCGCGGCCGCGAGCATTGCCGGGCG
This sequence comes from Gemmatimonadota bacterium, assembly GCA_003221035.1. Taxonomy (GTDB): domain Bacteria; phylum Gemmatimonadota; class Gemmatimonadetes; order Gemmatimonadales; family GWC2-71-9; genus 20CM-2-65-7. The sequence goes on along the minus strand of QHUB01000022.1, from coordinate 10,785 downwards.
CGTGCTGATCGCGCCCCATTGGTTCATGTGGCTCGGCGGCGTGCTGCTGACGGTGGCATTCGTCGGCGCGTTCACGCTCTTCCTCGGTCCCACATCCGCCGACCGGCGCATCATCGTCGGTCGCGTCCGCGCGATGGTCACCGGGCTGCGGCGGCGTGAAGCCTGATGTGCGGGCTTGCCGGACGGTTTCACGCCCAGTGCCTCCCCGAGGCACGAGGTTGGGCCGAACGCGCTGACCGGCTGCTCGCGCATCGCGGGCCGGACGGCGCGGGCCACTGGACCGACGAACGGTGCGAGCTGGTGCACCGCCGGCTGGCGCTGCTCGACCTGTCGCCCGCCGGCGCCCAGCCGCTCGCGAACGAGACCGGCGACATCTGGGTCGTCTTCAACGGCGAGATCTACAATCACGACGTGCTGCGCGCGCTGCTCGTCGCACGCGGGCATATCTTCCGCTCGCGCACCGACACCGAAGTGCTCGTCCACCTCTACGAAGAGCGCGGCGAACGCCTGGTCGAGCACCTGCGGGGCATCTTTGCCTTCGCCATTTACGATGTGCGGCGCCGCCGGCTGGTCCTCGCACGCGACCGGTTCGGCGTCAAGCCGCTGTTCTACGCCACGCCCGGCGAACAGATCGTGTTCGCGAGCGAGATCAAGGCGATCACGGCGCTGCCCGGTTTCCGGCCCACACTCGATCGGCAAGCCTGCTGCGACTACCTGGGACTCGGCTATGTACCGGAGCCGGCGACGGGGTTTGCCGAGATCCAGGCGCTGCCGCCGGGGTCCGTGCTGGTCGCCGAGGCCGGGCGCCACTGGACCCGCTCCTACTACGCCGTCGAGCCACGCCCCGATCCGACCCGCCGGCTGGAGGAGACCGCCGCGCAGACCAGCGAGCGGATGATCGGCGCGGTGCGACGGCAGTCCGAAGCCGACGTCCCCGTGGCGGCACTGTTGTCAGGCGGCATCGACTCCTCGCTCGTCGTCGCCGCGCGGCGCCGTGCGATGGGAACGACCGTCACCTTCAACGTGCAGTTTTCGGGCGCGGGCTACGACGAGACGCCGCTCGCGCTGGCCGTCGCCCGGCACGTCGGTACGCAGCATCACGTCATCGAGCCGCGCGACTGGTCGATGACGTCGGACACGGTGCTCGGACTGATCCGTCATTTCGATCAGCCGTTCGCGGATACCAGTCTCATTCCGATGTACTGGGTCTCGCGCGCCATTCGCGACCAGGGCATCATCTGCGCGCTCTCCGGCGACGGAGGCGACGAGGCGTTCGGCGGTTATCACAGCTTCTGGCGCGCCAACCGGCTGATGCATCTGATGCGGATGCCGGGGTGGGCCCGGACCGCGATGCGTGGTGCCGGCGTCGCGCTCAAGTCGTGGACCAGGAATCTGGGCCGCCAGCTGGCGAAAGCCACCTCGCTGGCGGACGCCGGCCGTGCCGACTCGTCCGTCCTGCTCGCCGGTCTCGCGAACTACCTCGGTGAAGATCAGAAGAAGCAGCTGTTGCTCCCGCTCTCCGCCGAACAGCTCCTGCCCGTGTACCGCCATTTCGATGGCTTCCGCCCCGCCGGCACGCACGACATCGAAGAGCTGTCGCGCCGGATGACCAGCAAGATGTTCGCGATCGGGCTGCCGTCCGACATGCTCCGTAAAGTCGACATGATGAGCATGCGGGCGAGCATCGAAGTGCGCGTCCCGCTGCTCGATGAGGAGGTCGTCGATGTCGGTCTGACGCTGCCGCATCGCCTCAAGACCAACGGGCGGGAAGGCAAGCTCGTGCTGCGCCACATTGCGCAGCAATGGCTGCCGCCGACCGTCGCCCGCCATCCCAAGCATGGCTTCGCCATTCCCGCCGAGCTCTTGGGGAGCGGGGCGATCGCGCGCGCATGCGATGACCTGCTCCTCGGCAGCGATGCGCGCGTCGGCTGGTTCCTGAATCGTGCCCTGATTCGCGACTGGGTCACCCGGTTTCGCGGCTCGTCACGCGAGGCGGGCGGCGAGATCAGCCACAGCGGCTTGTACCAGCGCGTGTTCACGCTCTTGTCGCTCGAGCTGTGGATGCGCGATTACGAGCTGAGCTGGTGAGCCGCCCTACCTCGTCCGAAAGAAGTAGAGGGCCGCGGGGCTCCAAGCCCCGCGGCACTAATCGTGCACGGAAGCGACGTGGATCACACAGGGATGGGTCGGTAGTCGTCGAGCTGGTTGGTCCGGCAGGCTCGGGCAAGACGACTCTCGCGCGGAGTATCCATCGCGACGACGCCCGGGTGCACGTGGGACTCAGCCTGTGGGGTCTGCCGCGAAGGCGGCTCGTGCGGGGCGCGGTCTCACTCGTTCCGACGATCGTCGGCTCTGCGCTCCGCAAGCGACGCCTCCGCTGGCGCGAGATCACGCAGATGATCCGGCTCGAGGCGCTCCGTCGTGTACTGCGCCGCATGAAGTCGCGACATCGCATCATCCTGCTCGATGAGGGTCCGGTGTTTGGGATCAGCTGGCTCGACCTCGCCTTTGCGAAGCGCGGCGCGGAACCGCCCACACGGTGGCGGCGCCGCGTGCTGGAGCGCTGGGCGCGCGTGCTCGACTCGGTGATCCTCGTCGACGCGGGTGACGCTCTCCTGGCCTCGCGCATTCGCACGCGCTCCAAGACTCACCGCATGCGCAAGCGCAGCGATCGCACAATTCGCCACTTCGCCGAAGGGTTCCGGAGCGCGTTCGAGTCCGTCATCGACGAGCTGCGCACCGCCGGCCGGATAGTGGTCTCCGAGATCCACACCGACGGCACGCTCGCGCAAGCCGCTGCGCGCCTCAGAACCGCGCTCTCCCGGTCCCGCCATGGCCAGTAACGCCGGCGTCGCGGCTTTCCCCGCTTACGTCGCGAGCGGCACCACGCCGCGCACGGCAGTCAACCTGATGGTGCGGGCGGCGTTCTACCTGTTCGTCCTGTCGATCCCGTTCGAGATGCCGAACCGGATCTTTCCGGTCGAGATCCCGACGATCACGGGCTCCATATTCCTGCTCGCGACCATGTTCGCGCCGAGCGCGAGCTATCGTCGGATTCCCGCTGCGGCGCTGTGGTTCGTCGGATACCTCTGGATGTTCGGCTTCAGCACGCTCGTCAACAGAAGCACGCATGGCGATCTGGTCCTGCAGCTCGCGCTGCTGATGATCCAGCTGGTGCTGATTTTATGGGCCGCCTCGAATCTGCTGCGTCATCCCGTCGTGCTGCGCGGCGTCCTGATCACGCTGGCCTTCGCGGTCTCGGTGCGCGCGGCGCTGCAGGTCCTCGGCATCGGCGCGACCGCGCACCAGGTGTGGACCGGCGGCGACCGGATCACGGCGTTCGGCCAGAACGCCAACCTGAGCGCCATCATCATGTCGGTCGGCGCCCTGATCCTGCTCAGCCTGCGGCCGAAGATCATCACGTGGCCGATCGCGGCCGTGACCGGGCTCGCGATCATCCAGACCGGATCACGCGGCGGCTTGATCTGTCTGACCGTGGGCCTGCTCGTGTGGGCGATCGGCTCCGGTCACACGCTCAAGGCACGCCTCCGCGGAGCCGTGGCCGGGGTCTTCGTGCTCGCGGTGCTCGCGTTCGGCGTGCTCAGCTCGGACATGCTGCGCACGCGGTTGCTCGCCGCGGCCGAAGCGGGGTCGCTGGCCGGCCGCGAACACATCTATCCCGCCGCCCTCAGCATGATCAGCGAGCGCCCGATCCTGGGATGGGGTCCGATCGAAAACCAGTTCGAGATCGGCGTGCGGATCGAAGAGGAGCAAAAGGACCGCCGCGACGCGCACAATCTCGTGCTCGACCTGATGTCGTCCACCGGCATCCTCGGCACGATCCCGTTCCTGATCGGCTACCTGCTCTGCTGGCGCAGCGCGTGGCGGGCGCGCCGGGGCCGATCCGGCATCCTGCCGCTCGCAATGATGGCCGTCACGTTCATGGGCTGCATGAGCGGGACCTGGATTGCATCAAAAATCCTCTGGCTCATACTCTCGATCGCTCTCGCGACCGGCGCGACCGCGCCGCACGCCGCGCGAGGGCGTTCGAACCTTGGTGAGGCAACGCCGTGAAACTGGCCGTCTTCACGAGCCGCTATCCGGCTCAAGTCGCGACTTTCTTCGAGCGGGACATGCGCGCGCTCCTCGAGGCAGGCGTCGAGATCGACATTTTCTCGGTCGCCCCGCTCGATACCTCTCTCTGGAAGCATTCGCTCGCCCTGCTCGGTCCCGATCAGTTGCCCCGTGATCGCATTCATCACCTGACGCTGGCCGAAAGCCGTGCGGGGCTGGGAAAGGGACTCCGCGATCGCATCGCGCGGCGCGATGCGATCGCCATCCTGGCCAGCGCTGCGCGCTACGGCGCCATCCCGTTCGCCAAGACCGCGTATGTGCTGCCGAAGGCGTGGATGTGGGCCGAGCGATTTGCGGATGCGGGATACGATCACGTGCTGGCCTATTGGGGCAACTATGCCGGCACCTGCGCGTACGCGTTTCATCGACTCGCGACGCCGCACGTGCCCTTCTCGATCTGGCTGCACGCGGGGACCGACCTGTACTTCCGGCGCGTGTTCCTGCGGGAGAAGCTGTTGTACGCGGACAACATCATCACCTGCTGCGAGTTCAACGTCCAGTACATCGCGCAGGAATTCGGTGACATCGCGGGGCAGCTCACGCCCAAGATCCATGTCAGCCATCATGGCCTGGACCTCACGACCTTCCCCTGCGATCCCTCCCCCGCGGCCCGTCCCAGCAACCGGGTGATTGCGGTCGGGCGTCTGGCGCACGACAAGGGGTACGACGACTTGCTCCGCGCCGCTCATGTGGCTGTCGGCCAGGGTGTCGACCTGGTCGTCGAGCTCATTGGAGATGGCCCGGAGCAGAAACCGCTCGCCGCGCTCGCGGCGCAGCTCGGTCTGGGCGATCGGGTTCAGTTCCGGGGCTGGCTGCCGTTCGCCCAAGTCCGCACCGCGATGGCGCAGGCCACGGTCCTGGTGCATCCCTCGACCGGTCTCGGCGACGGGCTGCCCAATGTCGTGCGGGAAGCGATGGCGGTGGGAACGCCGGTCATCGCCTCCGATGTCGCGGGCATTCCCGACGCGCTGCGCGACGGCTGCGGTGTGCTCGTCCCACCGCGCGATGTGCAGGCGCTGGCACGCGCGATCGTGAGTACGCTGGCCGATCCCGCCGAACGGATGGCGATGGCCGCGCGGGCCCGCGCGCGCGTCGAGGAGCGCTACGATCTATGGCGCAACGGCACGCGCCTGGCGCAGGTGCTCCAGGCGTCGTCCCGACCGTCCGGCCGCGGTCCGCTGCCCCTCCGGCAGCCGGTCGCGGCCGAGACGTCGCCGCGGCGCTTCTACGATCTGATCGCACTCGATCTGATCGTAAATCCGCCGTCGAGCACGTTCGATCCCGATCACCTCGACTGGAGTGAACTGCGCCAGGCCGCCGAGCGTGGCGGTGCGCTGGTCCGCGTCGCGGACGTCTTGAAAGGCATAACCCCGGATGCCGATCTCCCGCCGCGGTTTGGCGAAGCGACGGCGCAGGCGTGCCGGCGGTCCCAGCAAGTCGTCGAGCTCGTAGATCAGCTCAGTACCGCCTGCACGGAGCGCGGAGTGGCGCATGCCTTCATCCGCACGGCCGAGAGCTATCCCGATACCTCGCGTACGATCGACCTGCTGGTCGGAGATCCGTCGTTCGCGGTGGACCGCGAGATCACGCGCGCCATCCACGCCGTCAGGCGTCGCGGCGCGCTCCACCACCGGCTCGCGGGTGTCGGATCCTACACACTGCCCTACGGGAATCGTCTGCTGATCAGGCACGGCCGGCTCGGCCGGCTCGGTGAGCATGCCCGTTTGGCGCGGTTGGTTGTGGAGCGCGCCCGCACCCGCCGGATGGGCACCGCGACGCCGCTCGCACCGACGCCGGCCGACCATGTGCTGATCCTGGCGCTGCATCAGCTGTATACGCGACCCGAATTCCGGCTCTCCGATCTGCACGGCGCCATCGCGGCACTGCGCGGGCCGGACCTGGATTGGGATTACCTGTTCGCGACGGCGCTCTCGACTGCTACCGTGCCCTCCGTGGGATGCTACCTGCAATATCTCCACCGTGTGTATGAAGCGGTGAGCGGTCGCGCGCTGGTGCGGGACGAGATGCTGAACCGCTTCATGACCGGCCTGAGCCGCACAGGGCCGGCGCTCGCGCGCGACGCGCGCTTCCCGCGCACCTGGTCCGCCGCGCGCCTCTACGTCCAGAATCTCCGGGCGACGCTCGAGTCGGGCCGCTGGCACAGCGCCGTGCGCCTGTCGTTGATGCCCCTGGTCGCAGCGCTCACCGCCGGAACACGCCGGAGCGTCGCATGAACGCGAGACTCCTGCGGTTGTATCACCGCCTTCCGGCGCGCGCGCGCTCGGCCGCGGCCACCCTGCGCGGCTGGTATCTGAAGCGCTGGCGCTATGGCGCCGAGAGCGAGCAACTGATCGAAGAGGCGCTCGCGCGCGACGCCTGGACCCAGGCGCAATGGACGAAATGGCGCGAAGAGCGGATCGCCTACATCCTGCATCGCGCCGCGACGCGCGTACCCTACTACCGCGACCACTGGGAAGCGCGGCGCCTCCGGGGCGACCGCGCGTCGTGGGAGGTGCTGGAGCACTGGCCGATTGTCGAGAAGGACGAGCTCCGCGCGAATCCGCGCGCCTTCGTCGCCGACGACTGCGATACGCGCCGCATGTTCCACGAGCAGACGAGCGGCACGACCGGCAAACCGATCGACATCTGGCGCTCGCGCACGACCGTCGCGACGCTCCACGCGATCGCGGATGCGCGCACGAGCCGGTGGGACGGGATCCCGTCGGACGTGCGTTGGGCGCGGCTGGGAGGCCAGCTGGTCACACCGGTGCGCCAGCGCCGCCCGCCGTTCTGGGTGTGGAATGCCGCCATGCGGCAACTCTATCTGTCGTCGTTTCATCTGTCGCCGGACTTCATTCCGCATTACCTGAACGCGCTGGTGCGCTACAAGATCGTCTATCTCGCGACCTATCCATCGTCGGCGCACGCGCTCGCGCAGGAAATCGTGCGCCTGGGCCGGGAAGACCTCCAGATGGCGGCCGTGTACACGAATGCCGAGCCGCTGTTGCCCGAGCAGCGGACCACCATTGCGGCGGCATTCCGTTGCCCCGTGCGCGAGACGTACGGGATGGCCGAGTCGGTCGCGGCCGCGAGCGAATGCTCGGCCGGTCGGCTGCATCAGTGGCCCGAGTTCGGCCACGTCGAGCTGCATGACCATGGTGAGCTCGTCGCCACCGGCTTGCTGAATCCCGATATGCCGTTGATTCGTTACCGGGTCGGCGATCGCGCGCAGCCCGCGCAGGCCATCGGTCCCTGTCCTTGCGGCCGCGGGCTTCCTTACATGGGACGCGTCGAAGGCCGCATGAACGACATCCTGTTCACGCCGGACCGCCGCCCGGTGTTCTGGCTGAATCCCGTGTTCTACGGTCTGCCCGTGCGGCAGTCCCAGATCATCCAGGAGCACCTCGACGTCCTCCGCGTCCGCGTGACGCCTGCGCCGGGGTTCACCGCCGGGACCGAGCGCACGATCATCACCCGGTTGCAGGAGCGGATGGGGGACGTGCGCGTAATCGTGGACCGCGTGGTCGAGGTTCCCCGCACGTCCAACGGCAAGCTCCGGGCGATCGTGTGCCAGTTACCCGCGAGCGAGCGCGCCGCCGCGCTCACTGAATCGACATCCACGGTCCGAGAACGGAGCCGCTCATGACGACATCGTCCCCTGCCACCGCGCAGCGCGTCACCGTGATCCTGCCGTGCCGCAACGAAGCGGCGCACATCTCAGCCTGTCTCGACTCGATTCTCGAGTCCGCGCACCCGGCCGAGCGCCTGGAGATCCTGGTGGTCGACGGCATGAGCGATGACGGCACGCGCGAGCTGGTCGACCTGTACGCCAAAAAATACGCGCGTATTCGACTGCTGGACAATCCGCAGCGCATCGTTCCGATGGCGCTCAACATCGGCATCAGAGCGGCAACAGGCGACGTCATCGTGCGCATGGATGGACACGTGGTGTACCCGCCGGAATACATCCCGCGTCTGGTGGACGCACTGCTCTCGGACGGCGCCGACAATGTCGGCGGTTGTCTCATCACGCTGCCCGCCGACGGATCGCCGGTGGCTCAGGCGATCGCCATTGCCATGGCCCATCCGTTCGGGGTCGGCAACGTGCGGTTCCGGGTCGGGGCGCGCGAAGCCTGCGACGTCGACACGGTCCCGTTCGGCTGCTTCCGCCGGTCGCTGTTCCAGCGGGTGGGGATGTTCGACGAGGAGCTGGTGCGCAATCAAGATGACGAATTCAGCCATCGCATCATCACCAGGGGTGGCCGGGTACGCCTGATCCCGGACGTCGTGTGCTACTACTACGCGCGCGGCTCGCTCCGCAAGGCCGCACGGATGTTCTATCAGTACGGGGCGTTCAAGCCGCTCGTCGCGCGGAAGGTGGGTCGCATCATGACGGTCCGCCAGCTCGTGCCCGCCCTGTTCGTCCTGTCGCTCATCGCGAGCGCGCTGTTCGCAATGCTGTGGCCGCCGTTCGCGGTCCTCACGGCGGGCATTCTGGCCGCCTACGCATTTTGCATCGGCGCGTTTGCGGTACCGGTCGCGCGCTCGCACGGCCTCCGCACCGCGCTGTGGCTCGCCGTCGCGCTCCCCGTGATCCACGTCAGCTATGGCTGTGGCTTCCTGCGAGGCCTGCCCCCCGGACTGTTCGGTCGAAGTCGGTGGCGCGATCCCGCGGCCGTGCCGCTGTCCCGCTGAAGGAGTCGTCCATGGGCGCATCCACCGTCTCCGCTTCCCCTGAAGTCGCGGGGCTCATGTACCATGAGGTCACCGACGATCCGACCACGTCGGGCTTCCAGCGGCCGGGCGCGCTGCCCTACACGCTGACGCGGGCCGCGTTTGCCTCGCATCTCCACGCGATCGCGGGTGGCCCGCTGAAGCCCGAGCTCGTCACGGACGTCGATCTGAGCAGCACGAACGGCAACGGGAAGCATCGCCACCTGGTGCTCACCTTCGATGACGGCGGCGCGAGCGCGCTGTACGTCGCCGAAGAGCTCGCCAAGCGAAACTGGAGGGCGCACTTCTTCATCATCACCAGCCGCATCGGCGAGCGGACGTTCCTGAAACCGGCGGACATTCGCACGCTGCGCAGCGCCGGACACCTGGTCGGGACCCACTCCCATACGCACCCCGACATCTTCCGCGGCCTGCCGCGGGAGCTGATGGCGACCGAATGGCGCGTCAGTCGCGCCATCCTCGAGGCTCTGCTCGGCGAGCCGTGTATCGCCGGCTCGGTCCCCGGCGGCGACATCTCGCGCCTCGTGCTCGAGTCCGCCGGTGATGCCGGCCTCCGCTACCTGTTCACCTCGGAGCCGCTGGTGCGGCCCGCGCGGGTCGGCGACACCTGGGTCCTGGGACGAGTCATTCTCAAGGCCGGCGTGTCGGCGGGGACGATTCGCCAACTGGTCGCGTTCCACGGCTGGCAACGGGCGCAGCTGATCAGGCGCCTGGGCGGCATCGCGCGGGCGCTCTTTCCGCCGCTGTACGCGCAGTACGTGCGGCTGCGTACCCGTGAACGGCACTCGTGAGCTTGCCGCGACTGCTGCTGATCACGAGTAATTGGCCGCCCCCCGGCAAAACGGTCCGCCACAATGCCGAGCTGCTCCAGGCGGCGGGCGTCAGCGTCGACGTCTTTGCTCATCGCGGGCACAATCCCTTCAACTACCTGGCCGCGTGGACCACGCTGCGGCCCCGGCTTCATCCAGGCCGCTACGACGTCGTGCACGCGCAGGAAGCGCTCGACGTCCTGTTGACGCTGCCCAAGCGCGTACCCGTCGTGCTGTCCGTCGGCCGGCTGCGCTTTGGCGTGCGGTTCCTGGCACGCCGTGCCGATGCCGTGGTCGTGCCGTCGGAGGAGATCGGCCGGGGGCTGGGCGCGCTCGGCGCGCGCACTACGCTGTTCGTGATTCCCCCGGACGCCAACGAGCAGGCGCGCACGGCACGCCTGCTCGAGGTGTATCGCTGCGTTCAGCCTAGCCAGTCCTGAGCTAAGGCGTTGTCACAATAAATGCATTGAAGTACGGGCCACTCGTTGGGCCGGTGGCTGACCATCCATGACCGGAAAGGGGCGGAGGCGTCTTTCCGGTCATGGGGACCGATACCGGGTTGCCGTCATAGGTTCCTTGTAACACAGGCGTCCCGTAGATGTCGTATACGTTACGAATCGTATACTGCGCGCCGGCACTGATGAAGCTCGAGAGACTCACTGAGACAGTCCCGGTGCCCTGCCAATTGTAGATCACAAGCAACGCACGACTTCCGTCGTACTTGTTGGTCCGCAAATATGTCGTTGCAGTCCCCGGAAGGTTCTCGGCGGTACCGGAGTTCGCGAGGCCTGTGTAGGACGAGGACTGCCACGTCGGAAGGTCGCGCCACCCGTTGTTGTACCACCACACGGTCGAGGTCGAAGTCGCGTAGTAGTGGTTTCCGGTCCACGTATACCCGGTGAGCGGCGTCCCTTGATAGGCCTTATCCACCAATCGGTTGTACGTGGGACCGCCACGGAGCACGTTGTCCGTAACCGTTCCCGTGGACCAGGTCCGGAAGTACACCGCCGCATTCCCGCCCCAGACGGTATTGTTCCGCAACGTCGCATCGGAGTTGGTCTCCGTGCCAAAGCCCATCTGGAGAGTGGGTCCGTCCTCGTACGCTCCG
>QHUB01000100.1 GCA_003221035.1 Gemmatimonadota bacterium | reverse complement strand
GTTGGTCATAATGCCGATGCTGACCATTCGGTTGGCGGGATACGAACCGCCGTCCACGCCGCGGAACTGGTCCCGGAGGTCGAAACCTGCGGCTTCCACGTCCCAAGCCGGCAGGGCCGGATCGGGTCCCGAATATCCGGTGATCGTGAACAGGTTCTCGGCCCGCAGGTAGATGCGCGCGGCGGGGATCCAGCGCACAAAGGCCGGAGGGAAATCGTAGCCGACCTGAATCGAGCGCAGGCGAACGTACGAGCCATCCTCGACCCAATAGCTCGAGAACTGCCGGCTGAACCCATCGGTCACATCCAATCTCGGGTACTTGGCGTTCGGGTTCGTCACGCGTCCGGGACAGGCACTTCCGGTACAAGCCCCGTCCAATTCCGCCGAATTGGCCAACAGATCGCGTCGCACGTTGGTATCGAAATACCTAAACACGTACCAGTACTTCTGTGCGTTGAAGACCTGGTTGCCGAATGTCCCGAAGAGCATGATGTCGAGGTTCCAGGACCCACGGCGCAGGGCGACGTCGAGCCCGGCGCTGAAGTCAGGATGTGGACTTCCGATGACTGTCCGGTCGGCGGCGGTAATCGCGCCATCGTTGTTGATGTCCCGGAACTTGATCCGGCCGGGACGCGCCCCGTAGCCCCAATAGGGAGCGGCGTCCAGGGAATCCCTGTAGAAACCGTCCGCCACGAGTCCATAGAACGCCCCGACGGGATGGCCGACCATGTTGATCACCGGGTTCTGCCCGCCCACCGAAATGGGCCCGAAGAAGGCCTGACTCCCGATGTCGTCGATGCGGAGGATCGTGTTCCGGTAGTGGCTGCCGGTGAAGCTCGCGCTGAACACGGTCGTGCCGATCGTCCCCAGGTAGCCGAGGGAAAAGTCGATCCCGTTGTTTCTCATCTTCCCGGCGTGGGCAACCGTCGGAGCAAACCACAGGCTGTCGGCCTCACGCCGATAGACGTCAACGGTCAACGTGCCGCGGCCGTCCCAGAACGCGAGGTCCACTCCAGCGTTCATGGAGCGGTTCTCTTCCCATTGATTGAACGTGTCGCCGTTCGACCGGTTGAAGATCCGGGCAGAAGGAATCGGCTGCGAGCCCGCTATTCCCCACCCGAACCGCAGCATGATGTCCGAAAACGCTCTCCAACCGATACTGAATCCCGGAAAGGTACCCCAGCGACGGTCTGCCCCGGATCTCTTGGACCCGTCGCGCCGCAGTGTGACGCTCGCGTAATACCTGCCGGCGTAGTCGTAATCGGCCTTACCAAAGAAGGACAGAAGCTCCCACTTCGCGTCAGCGCTGCTGACGTTCGCCGTGCTCGGATCGCACGGCGCGCCCAGCGGGCCCCGCAGATTCGCACAGACTCGTTGCTCGAACTCGGTGTTGCTCCGGTTCGCCTCGTGCCCGAGCAATGCGCTCACATAGTGCTGGCCCATCGTCCGCGAATACGTCAGCGTGTTGCTCCAGGTCCAGTCCGTGGCCCGCCCGTCGCGCTCCGTTCTTCCGTCGATGGTGATGGGCTCCGAGTTCTCGGGTGTGGCGGGCGAGTAGCCCCTGAAAGCAGCGCGCGCAACGTCTATCCCGAATTGCGTCTTGAGTGCGAAGCCACGACCGGCATCCAGAGCGGCAAACGCATTCCCGAAGACGCGGTCTGTGGTCGTGACGTTGTCCTTCCCGAAGTAGGCGACCTTGAGAGGATTGGTCGAGTTGCCCAGACCGGAGGCCTTGCCCGAGGCGAAATTGCCGCCGACGTCATAGACGGGCACGACCGGCTGCTGCAGCATGTTCTTGCCGATGATGTTGTTTTCGCCGAGGGCGTTGTCGTCGAGCCCGCCGTAGCCGCGCTCGCGCGATAGGGCGATGTGCTCTCCCACGTTCAGGCGCCCCTGGGTGAACGACGTGTTGAGGCGCCCGCTCCCCCGCTGCACCCGGTTATACGCCGCTGTTCCCGACTGATCGAAGTAATTGAGGGCTGTGTGGTACGCGTTGTCGCCCCGGGCCCCCGACAGCGCGAGGTTCGCGTCGGCGTAGTGACCGGCACCGAATACCGCGTCCCACCAGTTCGTGCCCCCGCTCCCAGGCATGATCAGGTTGTCGGGATACGAGTACGTGGCCTCATCCACGTTGTTGCACGGGGCCGTCCCACAATTGTTCGGCCAGATGTAGGCGGGCACCGATGGGTTGTTTCCAAGCGTATCGTTTCCGTAGATGTTCGTCGGAACGTTTAGCCCGGCATTCCGGTAGGCGGCCTTCAAGACGTCGAAGTAGTCGAGCGCGTCGAGGATCAGGAAGTCGTCATAGCCACGCACCGGTGTGGCGACGCCGGTCGTCACCTCCAGCGTAGCCCGGCGCGGACCTGGCCGGCCCCGCTTCGTTTCGACAACGACGACGCCGTTACCGCCGCGCGAACCGTAGCTGGAGGTCGCTGAAGCGTCCTTCAGAACCTGAATTGCTTCGATGTCGTCCGGGCTCAGCCAGTTCAGATACGATTCCTGCACCGGCGTCCCATCGATGACGTAGAGCGGATCGTTGTCGTGGAATGACGTCATCCCGCGGACGCGTATCGTCGTCCGGGAACCGGGAGACCCGCTGTTCTCGACCGTCATACCTGATACGCGACCATCCAGGCGCTGGAGCACGCTGGTTGAGGTCTGCCGAGAGAGGCCCGTGACATCGACGGTGGCGACGGCGCCGGTAATGTTGGCCCGTTGTTGTGTCGTATAACCCGTGACGACCGTGTCCGGCAACGGCCCGATGGCGGGTTCCAGCGCTACATCGAGTGTCGAGCGGCCACGGATCGGTTCGGCGATTCCCCGGTATCCCGTGAGGGTGAAAACCACGACGCCGTCGCGCGGGGCCGCGAGCGAATACCGCCCCTGCGCATCGGTCGTGGTGCCGGCATCCGTTCCCCGAATTCGCACGGTGACGCGGGGGAGTGGCGGACCTGCTTGCGAGGTCACTCGACCAGAGATCTCGATCGTCTGGCCGAATGCGCTGCCGCACATAGCCAGGTTCATGATCAAGCTCATGCCGGCCGCACGGCGGTAATTCACGGATCGAACCTCAGAAGAGCCGCCTAACGATAGTTCCCCCTCTCCCGAAGGGAGAGGGGGTCAGGGGGTGAGGACACCACGCCGCCTTCGCCTTTTTCGTTGTAGCTCTCACCCGCTGCGGGATGATGACGTTTGGTGCGGAAGCAGTGATTGTGGTATGGAGCGTGCGGGCTTCAGTAGACAATGGCTCGTCACACGCTCCCCCTGCTCCTGCTCGTCGCTTCGGTCTCTGTCGGCGCCCTAGCCTGCAGCGACACGCGGGTTCCAACTGCACAGCCGCCACCTCCGCCAGCTCCGCCACCGCCGCCGCCGCCGCCGCCCAGCTCCTTCGCAATCTCACCGGCGCTCGATACGCTCACGGTCGGGGAGATGGTGACATTCCATTTGAGCAAGTGCCGGGTCGATGAATGGTGGTTGAGCGACTCAGCGCTCGCGGGTATCGACAGCGCCGACATGCCATCGTGCGATGCATCCGATACGGGCCGGTACAACGTGATCAGGGTGTTTGCCCGCGCGAAAGGAACCGTCACGCTCACAGCCACGCATCAAGCTGGTGACACCGCCCAGGCCACGCTCGTCATTCGGGAGCCCCAGCCGGGGGAGTGGGAATCGATCGACCTGGGCCTCGTGGACAGTGCCACCAGCGCGGTTGCGACGGCGATTGCCGATGACGGCACCATCGTCGGCATGCTCGCGAAAGGAGGCGAGTACAACTGGGGCGCCTTCGTCTACAGGGATGGAGCGTTACGAAGGCTCCAATACCCGGGCCGCATCGCGATCCCCCTGGTCGTCGGCCCATCCGGGAGGATTGCGGGGACATCGGGCGGCGGGCCTGCGGGAATGGTGCTCGTCTGGGACACGCCGGACGCACAGCCACGACAGTTGGCCGTTCGAGGCTATGAGTTCGCCGACCTGGTTGGAGTCAATGAACGAGGTGACGTGCTCTTCGCGGCTACGGCTCGCTGCGGGAGTGCGGGGACGGTGTTCATCTGCCGCCCACCCAGTGAGATCCCCGTTACAGCCCGATCGGTGCTGTGGCGCGACGGCGTCGCCGTAGATCTCGGAAGCCTTGGCGACTCCACCGTCGAGTCGTGGACCGAAGCCAAGGGGTGGAATGCGAAGGGCCAGATTGTCGGCAGGAGTCAGGTCAGACACCGGGAATTCGACAGCGATTCGCACGCTGAGGACGCAGACAAGTTCGCATTCTACCATCCGTTCCTGTGGGAGAACGGCGTCATGCGCGATTTGGGTGTCCTCGCGCCACTCTCCTGCACGTCAGGCGGGAAAACATTCGACTGCAGCTGGGGTGTGGCGAGGGACATCAACGCCAACGGCGTCGTCGTCGGCACCGCCAATAACGCCGACGGTGAGCCAACCGCGTTCATCTGGGAGAACGGGGTAATGCGCGATCTTGGCCTGGGCCCCTATTCCGAGGCGGTAGCGATCAATGACCGAGGGCAGGTTTGGGTGAGAGTTGATTCCCCCTTCAAGTCGTTCCTGTGGGAGAATGGTCAGATACAGCCTATCGAATACGGCCTCGATGCGAACGCGCTGGGCCCGAACGGACCAGTTGTCGGGTGGGCCCCGAAGCCGGGGGATCCCCTTGCGTCCGAGGCGTTCTTTTGGAAGGCCGGTGTACTGACCATGCTCGGAGAGGGTTTCGCCGTCGCCGTCAACGGACGTGACGAGGTGGTTGGGGTAAGCAGCAAGCGGGCGATGCTGTGGCGCAAGAAGCCTTGAGGCTTAAAGAATCGAGGAGACCGGGCAGGAGAATCCGGGAAGCACATCCTCGCCGCGCAGCGCGTCGGTTTCGCTCAGCACCGCTTCAGTTCCGTCCTGCCGATAGACCCGCGCCTGGCGACGCGCGGGATCGATCACCCACACCACACGCGTGCCGGCATTCATCCAGTCACCGATTTTGGCGAGCGTTTCGCCGGGCCGGTCGTCGGGCGAGAGCACCTCGACCACCAGATCGGGCGCCAGTTCCGGAAAGCCAGGCGTGCGCGAGTCGGGAAGTCGCTCACGACTGACAAAGGCAATATCGGGCGCGCGCACGGTGTCAGGGCCGCGAAACAGGGTGAACCCGGTTTCAGCCGCGACGATCTTCCCCGCACCCGTGAGATCCACGTGGCGGGCGAGACGGGCGGCGAGGTTCATGGTTACCTCTCCATGTCGCCACCCTGCGGGCTCGCGTACGACGAGATGTCCACGCACCAGCTCGGTGCGCTTGTTGGGCACGCTCGTGCGCAGCAGCGCTTCGGCCGTCATCAGACTCATGTCAGGAACGTAAGCGCGCTCGGCGGGCATCGGCAAGCAATGTGATCATGTGAGTTCAACGCCAGGTCAACGCGGAAGGAAGTCGCTGTGCCCGCCACGCCACCAACCCCGTTGCCGCAAGACATGCGATAGCTCACCGAGCTGCGGCCCGCCATGAAGTCCTCACCCCCTGACCCCCCTCCGTTCCGGAGAGGGGGAACGTAGGGCGAGTTTCTTCAGGATGGATTAACCTCGGCCGGACATGCGGTATGGAACCTGCGCGTCTTTCCCCCCGTGAGGCGTCACACCTTTGCCGCACTGCTCCTTGGGGCCGTCGCGTGCACCGATTCGAGCTCTCCGACCCAGCAAAAGGCCGCGTCGTTTGGCATTCGGCCCGCTGTCGATACGGTCGCCGCCGGCGTCTCGGTCACGTTTGTAGCGGAACGGGAAGACTCGAGCGTCGATGCGTGGCAACTGAGCGATTCCAGCGTCGCGCGCATCGAGGCGCACCAGAAGGGCTGGGCGCAGGTCAAAGCACTCGCAACTGGAACCGTCACGATCAAGGCGACCCGCCAGGGAGACTCGGGTCAGGCGACGCTCGTTATCCTGCCGCCGCCGCCCGACACAACGCACAGTGGCCTTACAATCTCGCCGGCGCTCGATACGGTCAAAGTCGGGGAGATGGTGACGTTCAAGGCAGTCATAACGCCTCAGCTCAAGGACTCATTACAGTGGTTGTCGAGCGACTCCAGCCTCGTCCCCGTACCCCAGCACGACGAGTGCTCCCCAGATGTTCAAGTTGTAAGCGATTCGACCAAGTGCTATGCGCAGTTCGTCGGCCGCGCCGCCGGAACCGTCACTATCACGGTTACGCATAACGGAGACACAGCCCACGCGACGCTCGTCGTTCGGGAAACCAAGGTCGGGGAGTGGGAGCCGATCGACCTCAGCCTGATCGACGCGGGGGCGACCTCGAGCACGGCGATCAACGACATGGGTGTAATCGTCGGCCGGTATGGCGAGAGCGAGGGCGAGGGCGGATTCATCTACCAGGATGGAGTGATACGACAATTGCCGGCGTCGGGCCACGGGGATTGGCCCCTAGCCATCGGCCCAACGGGAACGATTGCCGGCTTCCTTACTGAGGGGTGGTCCGGTGTTCACGATCAGACCGTGATCGAAGTCTGGGACAGTCCGAACGCCGCCCCGCAACTACTGCCTCATTCAACCTATGCGTGGCCCGGGGTCATTGGCGTGAATGACCGCGGTGACATTCTCATCTCGATGGACCAAAAAAAACCAGGAGGATTCGAGCGCCACAGAGCAGTGATCTGGCGCGACGGCAAACTTGTGGATATCGGAGATCTCGCCGACTCGACCATCGCTGATCCATGGACCTACGTGCACGCGTGGAACCACAGCGGCCAGGTTGTCGGAAGGAGTCAGGTCAGAGACCCGAAAGTATTAGACAGTTACTGGTCAGGCTTGCTGCAGCTGTACCACCCCTTCTTGTGGGAGAATGGCGTCATGCGTGACTTGGGCGTCCTCGCGCCGCTCCCATGCCCTGCCCCGAACAGCGCGATCGATTGCAGCTGGGGCGAGGCGGTGGACATCAATGCCCACGGAGTCGTCGTCGGCAACAGCGTTGGTGCGGACGGGAAGACGCGCGCGTGCATGTGGGAGAACGTAGTCATTCGCGACCTTGGCGTGTCTCCCGGCCGCAGCACGGAAGCGCTCGCCATCAACGATCGCGGGCAGGTGCTGGGGACGATGGACGACGGAACGACATTCGTTTGGGACAACGGGCAGACGCAGATCATTCCCACAGAGTTCTCGCCTTGGAAGCTTGGTCCGAACGGGGAGGTTCTCTTGAGGGGTTTCCGGGGGCTCGCTTACCACCTCTTCATTTGGCAAGCCGGCCAATTGAGTGACTTGGGCGAAGGTGTAGGTGAAGCGATCAACAGCCGTGGCGAGGTCGTTGGGACCAGCGGCGGCCGGGCGATGCTGTGGCGCAAGAAGCCTTGAGGCTTAAAGAATCGAGGAGACCGGGCAGGAGAATCCGGGAAGCACATCCTCGCCGCGCAGCGCGTCGGTTTCGCTCAGCACCGCTTCAGTT
>QHUB01000099.1 GCA_003221035.1 Gemmatimonadota bacterium | reverse complement strand
CGACGCGCAACCGCCGGGTCGCGTTCTGCTCTACCACGCGATGGTCCAGCATGATGACGCAATCGGTGATGTACTCTTCCAGGCCGTGGCGCGTCATCGACCCTTCGCCGCGTTCCCCGGTCACGATTGCGGTGACGCCCTTGGTCCGCAGCCAGTTGAACAGCCGGCGCAGCTCCGCGCGCAGCAGGCGGGTGTCGGACAAGCCCGAGAACAGCGCTTCAATCGTGTCGAGGACGACGCGCTTCGCCCCGATGGCGTCGATCGCGTGCTCCAGGCGGATGAACAGGCCGTCCAGGTCGTACGCGCCCGTCTCCTCGATCTCGTTGGGCTCGACGCGCACGTAGTCCAGCGAGAGTTTCTTGCGGGCCGCGAGCGGGCGCGGGTCCATGCCGAGCGAGGCAAAATTCTGCGTCAGATCGTCGAGGCTTTCCTCGAACGACAGGAAGACGCCGGGTTCGTCGAACTGCCGCGCCCCGTTGATCAAGAACTCCATGGCGAGGATCGTCTTGCCGCATCCCGGCCCGCCGCAGATCAGCGTCGGCCGGCCGCGTGGCAACCCGCCCCCCGTGATCTCGTCCAAGCCCTGAATGCCCGTCGGTGACTTGGGCACGGCGCGGACGAGGGCGGGGCGGGCGGGGCGAGTCGCGTTTTTAGCCATAGCGGAAACCTACGGGCGCTACACGATTGGGGTAGTCGAAGCGTACCTCTTCTTCCATGCTTTCGTGCGATATCAGCATACCGCCGTCTAGGCGTAATTCCCTCGTACGAAACCGGGGATGGGTATACCGGCGAGACGTGCCGAAGCACCCATCACCCTCACGAAAGAGACTCCATGAAACGCTTTACGATTCTGCTCGCTTCGCTCGCCCTGCTGGGCGCCGCATGCAGCGATTCCACCGGCTCGGCCGCTGTGAACAATCCGCCCAATCCGAACGGCCTCGGCCCGAAAGCCGTGAGCCTGGGCACCGCCGGCGATTACGTTATTCTGGCCAAGTCCGGCGTCTCCACGACGGGCGTTACAGCAGTAGTCGGCGATATCGGGCTCAGCCCGGCCGCCGCGTCGTACGTGACCGGATTTGCCCTTTCCACTCCGGCAACCACGTTTACGACATCGGCCCAGGTCACGGGCAAGGTGTGGGCAAGCAATTACGCGGTGCCGACGCCGGCGAATCTGACCACGGCTATCCTCAACATGCAGACCGCGTATACCGATGCAGCGGGCCGCACGTCGCCCACCGTCACCGAGCTGGGTGCCGGCAACATTCAGGGAATGACGCTGGTCCCGGGGCTGTACAAGTGGGGCACGGGCGTTTCCATCCCCAGCGCAGTCACGCTTTCGGGTGGCGCGAATGACGTCTGGATCTTCCAGATCGCCAAGAATCTCACGGTGAGCAACGCCGCCATCGTGACCTTGAGCGGCGGCGCGCAGGCGAAGAACGTGTTCTGGCAAGTCGCGGGTCAGGCGACGCTGGGCACGTCATCCGACTTCAAGGGCATCATTCTCGGCAAGACGCTGATTGCGTTCAACACGGGCGCCAAGATTACGGGTCGCGCGCTGGCGCAGACCGCAGTGACGCTCAACGCAACGGCGGTTACGCAGCCGTAGCGGTAGGGTAGGGGGCGGTAGCGGGGGCGGTAGGGGGCGGTACCCGCCCCTACCGCCCCTAAGGTCTCGAATATTCCCACGTATGCAATCGGTCGAAGTAAATGCCGTCGTGAGTGCCGGAACGAAGCAGCCATTTGAGTGCGCGTTGAGTGCGCAGTCGTACGTTGGTTGCGATGCCGGTCCAGCCCGCCTACGTTCCGCCCATGTCGCCTGAGCTCATGACTGCCGAGCAGCTCCTGAACATGAGCATCCCGGGGAAACAGGTCGAGCTGGTCCGCGGCCGCCTAGTTGTGAAGGAACCGCCCGGTTACCTGCACGCGACCGTTGTCGCGCGACTTGCCGCGGAGCTCGTGAACTACGCGCGGGCACAGAACCTTGGCCAGGTCGTTGCCGGCGATCCCGGATTCACTCTTTCGAGAGGTCCGGATACGGTCCGCGCTCCGGACGTCGCCTTTGTCCAACGTGCCCGTGTGCCCGATCCGGTGCCCGCAGCATTTGCGGAATTCGCGCCGGATCTGGCGGTGGAAGTGCTCTCGCCGCATGACCGGCCCGGTGAAACGCTCGCCAAAATTGGTGACTGGTTGAATGCCGGCACGCGTGTGGTGTGGGTGATCGATCCCGCGCGTCGCCAGGCACGGGTCTATCGGCAGGACGGAACTGAAGCGGTGCTGAGCGAAACCGACGCGCTGCGCGGCGAGGACGTGCTTCCCGGATTCTCCTGCCCGGTCTCCTCGATTCTTTAGTGACTACGTCGCACCAGCGTCTCTAGAGCCTCGAGCGCTTCGCCGACGCGGGCGCGAACCAGCTCGTGATCCCGATGAATCCCAACAATGGGCTCGCGTTTGTGCCGTTGAAGTAGCTACGGCGACTGCTTCTTGCGCCAGAGCATTGCCCGACCAGCGCTCGTGCCGACGATTTCGCCACGACTATTGATGGCGTAGGCATTGCTCTCTCCCAGGTCGCTCATTTGGCCCGCTTGCCAAACGAATAAGTGAGGCTGGGACCCGTTCGTAGGACCGGCTCCGATTACGAGGACTTCGCCATTGACGCCGAGCACTGGAATCGCGTAGCCGACACCAGGGTTGTTAATCATCTGCACCTGGCCGTTTTCCCAGAGGAACGCCCCCACACCCTCGACATACCCGAGCACTTGCCCGCGGTCGTTGATCGCGAGCGCGCGCGTGGTGTGGCCGGGGAGCACGCCCAGGTCGCGCATGACGCCCTTCTCCCAAATGAACGCGCGCGTCTTGGAGGCGACGGGATCGTTGACGTTCCCGACGACGACGCCGTGATTGTTGATCGCCACGGCTTCACCCCAGGCGCAATCGCCTGGCATCCCGTCCCAACATGGTAGAGGCGTCAGGACGCCGAGGTCGCGCATCACGCCATTGTCCCAGATGAACGGATGGAACACGCGATGTGGGTAGTTGCCGACCGGCGGGATTCGTCTGACTTCACTCGTTCCGACAATCTGACCCTTGGCGTTCAACGCGTTCGCGAAAGTCCAGGGATGATCCATCGTCGTGTCGGCCAGGTGCCCAAGGCCGATGCGGACGCCGTCGCGCCACAGCACGGCCCTGTTATACATGGAATCCCTGCCAGTTTCCCGGTTGATCGTGACGAGCACATCACCGCGTTCATTGATGCCGACGATGCGCGGATGGTCATACGTTTCGCCGAACAGTGCTCGCGGAGCTGCGTCCGGCGTCGCCCAGACTTCGAGCACGGTTTGGTGGGGCGCCGCAGGGTGCTCGTAGATGATGCCGGCGATTGTCCCTGATGGACCGATGGCTTGAGGGTCATCGCCAAGACCCGACGACGGCAACAGTCGTATCGTCCCGTCCTTATAGACGAAACCCCGGCCGGTATTATTTCCATATTGGCCGACGATAGTGCCATCGTCATTGATCCCGAGAGCCGCGGTGGCTTGACGATCGATGAGGCTGAGGTCGATCGATTCCCACTCGCCTGGTTTGGCCTCCCGAATCACGAGCGTCGCGCGTCCCGTGGCCTCTCCAAGGGTTGCCGTGACGGTGACGGTTCCCGCCGCGCGGGCGACCACGGTCCCCTCGTACCATGAGGGCCTCTGTACCTGCGCTAGCCCAGTGTCGCTCACGGACCATTGATACGTTTCGGGGGGATAGCCGTCGTCGGGGGGGAGGAATGTCACCACCTGCCCGATCGTGACGGTATCGAGCGCCGGCGAGATTGTAAGGCCACTGTGCGTTGTGTCGGGCGGCGGCGGCGGCGGCGGCAGGATCACGAGCGTCGCCTGACCCGTATCTCCCATGCGCGTCGCCGTGATCGTCACCGTTCCCGCTGCGAGTGTCTGGACCAGTGCCCAGCCGTTTCCGTAAGAGGCAATGCGCGCGGCGCTGGAATCGCTCACCCGCCAGGCATCGACGGTGGAGTCTTGCCGCTGCGCCACGAACGTGACCGAGACACCGGCAGCGACCGTAGCGCCAGCGGGCAGGATATCGAATTGGTGCACCGCGGGGGCGGGGGCGTTTGAATCCGTGCAAGCCAGGGCACCGATGAGCAGCATGGCAACTACGTTGCGCTTCATGCTGCAGAGAAGGCGCAGGATCCGTACCGGCCGGGTCTTGTCGCCTAATACCTGCGCCTCCTTCGGAAGAGGGGGAAGGCCCGCCTACTGCACCGCCGGTCCTCACCCCCTGCATCACGTTCGGCCGGAGTGGGGTGCAGCCGCAGCTCGGGGGCGCGCAAATCGCTCGGCCGCTCTGAGGCGACGTAGCGGATCCATCGATTGAGCGTGGCGAACAGCGGAATGATCTACGCTACCAAAACCCTGCCGAGCGGAGCGAAAAGAAACTCACCCTTCGTTCCCCCTCTCCGGAACGGAGAGGGGGTCAGGGGGTGAGGACCGGAACGGCGATTGGCGACGGGGTCAGGGGGTGAGGACTAGGGACTGCGTCGCACCAGCGTCTCTAGAGCCTCGAGCGCTTCGCCCGCCGCCGACAAGCGCTCCACTTCCGCCGTGAGCTCCCGGCACCGTGCCTCGGCGCGCGCTCGGGCCGACTGCGCCTCCTGCAGCCGCCCGTCCAGGTCGGCCAGCTCCGCCTCCGCTTCTTGCAGCAGGCCCGCCTGGTCTTCAAGCCCGCGCAGCCCGGCAATCTCCTCGAGCACCTGATCGCGCTCGGCCGCGAGCGCTTCTGCCTCGGCCACCGCTTCCTCGGCGATCCGCCGCCGCTCCTCGGCCTGCGCCTCGAGTGCGCTCCGCGCTCGGCGCTCCTTCTTCAGCTCGACCTCGCTCCGGGACAGCGCGGCGCGAGCTTCCTCCAGCTCCCCGGCCAGCCGCGTCCGGTCCTCGATGGCGGACTCGAGCCGTGCACGCATGGCCTCGATCAGCTCGCGCACCGCGGCCGCGGTTTGCTGCGGCTCGGCGCCAGCAGCGGACCGGTGAGCGGTCATCGCCAGACGCTCCCGCAACGACGCAGTCCGCTCTTTACCATTCTTGCCGCGAGCAACCCGCTGACTTGGCTTCGGGGCCGCCAGAGGAGGCTCGGCAGCCAGCTCGATAGTCACCGGCGCTTCGTTCCCCCTCTCCCGAAGGGAGAGGGGGTCAGGGGGTGAGGACGGAACGGAGAGGAGGTCAGGGGGTGAGGAGACGGCCGTGAGCTCGGTGAGCACGCGAGAGATCGTCCGCGGCTTGCGGGCGGGAACGTTGGCATCGAAACCGGTGGTCACGCGCTCCTCTCCATCGCGCGCTCGAGGCGCGCGCTGATCATCTCGGTGATAAGGGCGTCGATGTCCCTGGCGCCCTTGGACGATGGGGCGTAGGCATTGATGGGCAGGCCGTCGCTCGACGCACGCGCGAACTGCGTGCACTGCCGCACGATCGTCTCCGACAAAAACTCAGCGTAGTGCGACTCCAGCGCGGCTTTGGCCTCGCGCGCGATCCGGGTCGTGGGGTTGTACTGATTGATGACGATCTTGATCCGCTGCAGCCGGTGGTTCAGGTCGTCCTCGAGCTGACCCAGCGTCTCGAACAACAATTTGAGACCGTGAAACGACAGGAAATCCGGAAGCACCGGCACGAGCAGATCGTCGGACGCCATCAGCGCGTTGAGGTTCAGCAGCCCAAAGGCGGGCGGGGCGTCCATGACGATGAACTCGTAGCGGTCCAACACAGCGGCGAGGGCGCGCTGCAGCTTGTACTCGCGCCCGGCCATCGGCATGAGCGAGATGTCGATCGTCGTCATCCGCAGGTTGGCCGGGAGCACATCGAACTCCGCGAGCGGTGTCCGCACGATCACGTCTGCGATCGGTACTCCGCTGACCAGAGTATCGAACAC
>QHUB01000054.1 GCA_003221035.1 Gemmatimonadota bacterium | reverse complement strand
CGGCGATGTTCACCTGGCAGTCGGGTCGAGTCAGCCGCTCGACCAGCATGCGCCCCATGCGAATCAGATCGTCCAGCGATGCATTCGCGGTTCGGTCAAAAAACGTGGGGATAGGAGTCGGGAGCTGGGATCTTGGGGTTGGGAAGGCCAGATCGACGCTCTCGCCCAGTGCTGCCGACGAGCTTGCTCTCTGCACCAGCTCCTGCACGTCGGGTGTCGCTGCAGTAGTGCCCGCCACGCCCATGCGCCCCTTGGCCAGGACGCGCAGGTTGAGCCCTGCTTCTTCCGACACGCCGGCGGCCTTGAGCCGGCCGGCCTCGAATCCGACGGCGGTCTGCTCCTCGCGGCGCCACAGCGCATCCGCGCCATCCACCTTCCCGCGCGCGGCGTCGAGCAGACGATCGAGGGAGTTCATACGTCGCCGCCGATCAGCGCTTCTTCGATGCGCACGTGGGGCGCCCCTTCCGTCACCGGAAGCGGGAACTGGCCGCCCTTGCCGCAACCGCCCCCCATCTGGTTCCAGGTGAAGTCGCCCGCGATGTGCTCGATCCGGTCGAGCGTCTGGAACAGGTTTCCCGCGAGCACGACGTCCTTCACCAGCTCGGCGACCTTGCCGTCGCGGATCATATGCCCGTAGGCGGCCGTGAACGAGAAGTTCTCGAGCATCGTCTGGCCGCCGAACGCCCCGCACGCATAGACGCCGAGCTTGATGTCGCCGATGAGGTCGTTGAAGCCGACACCCTTTTTCCCTGGCGCGATATAGGTATTGGTCATCCGCACGATCGGCATATGGCGGAACGAGATCGCGCGCGCGTTGCCGGTGGGCCGCTCGCCGAGCGTCGCGGCCGTCTCGCGCGAGTGCAGGCGGCCGACGAGGATGCCTTCCCTGATGAGCGGGGTGTCCTGGGTCGGCGTGCCTTCGTCGTCGTACGGGAGCGTGCCGCGCAGTCCCGACGCGGCGCCGTTGTCGCCCACGTTCAAGACCGGTTTGCCGAAGCGGCGGCCCAGCGTCATCATCTCGCGCGCCTGCGGGTTCTCGTACACGAAGTCGGCCTCGGACAGATGGCCGAACGCTTCGTGGATGAACACGCCGGCGAGCTCGTTGTCGAGAATCACGGGATACGCGCCGCCGCGCACGCGCGGGGCGTCGAGCAGATCGACGGCCCGCTGCGCCACGACGGCGAACTGCTTGTCGAAGCTCTGGACGCTGTTCCAGCCTTTGCGCAATCCGATCGATTCGAGCCCCTTCTCGATCGTCCCGTCGCGGCGCCCAATCGCCGTACCCGACAGCACGACTTCGGGGCGCAGCTGGTAGAGCGACGTGCCTTCGGAGTTGACGAACCAGACTTCGGACACCTCATCGCGATAGCTGGCCTGCGTGTCCACGATCTTGTCCGACACGCCGAGCATCGCGCTGTTGTAGCGATCCAGGAGCTGTTTCTTCTCCGCGAGCGACACGCCCCGGACATCGCCGTCCAGCTCGAGGATCGCGTCCGCCGTCTGCGGCGCCACGTCCGCCAGCCGGATCGGCTCGTCGAGCTTCACCGCGCGTGACAGCTCGTTCGCGCGCGCCACCATCCGCGGCAGCTCGGCGAGTGACGTGAACGAGGTGATGCCCCACCCGTAGCCCTTATTGAGCGCGCGCACGAAGCCGCCCTGATCTTCGCTCACCGTGGCGGTCTCCAGACGCCGCCCCCGGAAAGCGACGGCAGAGCTCCAGGTGCGTTCGACCCGAATCTCGGTGTAATCCGCGCGGGACTGCTTCAAGGCCTTCGCGAGGCGATCTTTCAACTAAGTCTCTTTCAGTTTGGCCCGGTAATCGGGCCGGACGACGATTTCGCCGTTGACGATGACTTCGAGGTCCCACGGCAGGATGATGAAGTTCTCGTTTTCGAGCGCGTAAAAGTCCGGTTTGTACGGGCCGGTCTTGAACGACACCGCCGTCCTCACCGCCGCGGGCTTCTGCTCGCGTACGGCGGCCAGCGCCAATTTCATCGTGTTTCCCGATTCGCAGGTCTCGTCCACGAGCAAGACACGTTTTCCCGTGACGAGCCGCGTCGGTCCGGCGATGACCGACCCCTCGCGCGTGATGGCGATCGACGCAAAGTCGCGCTGCAGAATGCTGGCGACCACGGCTCCCGGGATCACGCCGGCCCTGGCGATGCCGATCACCACATCGGGGTCGTAGTCACGGAAGACCTTCAGGGCGAGCACGCGGCAAAGCTCCCCAAAGAAGGGCCAGTCGACCTGCAGCACCCCCTGGGGTTTCTTCGTGGCGGGACGGGAGCGGGTGGTAGCCATGGTTCGGGATTCTACATTGCCAGCGTGAACAGCCGCAAGCTATTTTCGCCCCATGGGTTTCTGGCGCCGCTTGTTCGGGGGAGGCTCGTCGGAAGGCGACGATCTCAAGCCCCAACGTCTCGATTACCTGAACGAGGCGTTAGCCCTGGAACGGCAGGGGGACTATGACGCGGCGCTCACGTCCTACCGGCTGGCGCTGCGCGATCATCCCAATGACGCGCGCATTCTCCAGAACATGGCGATCGCGTTCACCAAGACGCGCCGGTTCGACGAAGCGATCCGGCACTATCGCCGCGCGCTCGAGCTCGACGGCTCGCTCGCGGGCGCGCACTACGGCCTCGCGTTTCTGCTGTTGCAGCGCGGCGATCCCGACGGCGCGGCGCAGCACTTGAAGACCTTCCTCGCGCATCCGCCGCGCGGCCCCGACGCGCAGAAGTGGATCGAGCACGCCACGCAGGCGCTGCAGGATCTTCGCGCGGGAGGGGCTCCTCCCGCCGCGCGGGCCGCCGAGGAGAGGACGGGCAACCCCTGAGCCGGACGTATGCGTTTCTCGTGCTTGCCGCTGTGTGCGCCTGCAAAGTCAACACGAATCCGAACCTGCCGGTCGCCATCGAAGTCATCCTCCCCGATTCGGCGCGCGTCGAGGTCACCGACACGTTCCGGCCAAGCGGTCAGGTGCTGAACGGCGTCGGCGCGTCGTTACCGGATTCCCTCTTCTGGACCTCGTTCGACACGACCCTGCGGGTGGTGGACAGCGCGACGGGAGTTTCTTTTGGAGCCTCGGTCGGGATCGGGCGGCTCCAGGCGCGTACCGGCAACCTCTACTCGAACCCGCAGAACGTCTCGGTGATTCCGCGTCTCGACTCGATGACCTACGCTGACAGCACGCGGCAGACGCTCGACTTCACACCGACTGATTCGACCACGGACTCGCTTTCCGATCCGCTGAAGATCAAGACCTTCGCAACGGGGGGCAGCGCGTCGAGTCGCCGAGTGATCTTCTTGCCGACGACCTACCCGGACAGCGCCGCACCGGTCACATTACTGCCCAGGGATACCGTGGCGACCTTCGGCGACGGCACCGCGAGTGTTCAGGTGCGGCTGCATCCCGGTGCTCTGCCCGACTCCGTTGTCATAACGGCGAGAATGGTGAAACTTCACGGCGACGCGCTGCCCGGCAGTCCCGTGACGTTCGTCGTGGAGATCAAGCCATGAACCGAGGCACGCTCACGCAGCTGTTTTTCACTACGGTGGACCGCCATGCCGGTCTTGCGGCCGCATTCCGGTCCAAAGTAGGTGGCGCCTGGGTCTCCATTACCCACCGCGAAACGCTCGACCGCGTGCAGGCGATCTCACTCGGCCTCCGGGAGCTGGGCATTCAGCCCGGCGACAAAGTCGCGATCATTTCGGAGAATCGCCCCGAATGGGCGCTCACCGACTATGCCTGCCTCTGTGCCCGCGCGACCGACGTCCCGATTTACCCGACGCTGACCCCGCAGCAGACCGAGTACATCCTCCGCGACTCGGAGTCTGTCGCCGCGTTCGTGTCGACGCAGGCCCAGGTGGATAAGGTGCTCCAGGTGAAGGGACAGTTGCCGGGTCTGAAGCACGTCATTGTGTTCGACGGCGGCGCCGCGGCGCAGCGGCCCGGCGCGCTCTCGCTGACAGCCGTCGAGGCCAAGGGCCGGGCGGTGGCGGCGCAGCATCCGAATTGGCGCGCGGAAGCGCTGAGCGTCGGGCCCGAAGATCTCGCGACGCTGATCTATACGTCGGGAACGACCGGCGACCCCAAGGGCGTGATGCTGTCGCACTACAACATCTGGTCCAACGTCCAGGCGTGCCTGCAGATGATTCCGATCGGCAGTGGCGACGAATGCCTGTCGATGCTGCCGCTCTCGCACAGCTACGAGCGGATGGTGGACTACACGCTGTTTCAGGCGGGAGTCATCATCAATTACGCCGAGTCATTCGATACGGTCGCGGCGAACCTGGGCGAGGTGAAGCCGACGGTGGTGCTGTCCGTGCCGCGGCTGTACGAAAAGGTGTACGCGCGGGTGCTCGAGAACGCGTTGTCGGGGAGCGCGATCAAGCGCACCATCTTTTTCTGGGCCAAGCGCGCCGGGGAGCAGTGGGCCAGCATGTCGCTCGCCGGGATGTCGATTCCGGCCGGGCTCGCCCTCAAGAAGAAGATCGCGGACCGTCTCGTGTTCGCCAAGCTGCGGGCGCGCACCGGCGGCCGGATCCGCTTCTTTGTCTCGGGTGCCGCGCCGCTCTCGGCCGATATCGCCAAGTTCTTTTACAGCGCCGGGCTTCCGGTCATCGAGGGCTACGGGCTGACCGAATCGTCGCCCGTCCTCACCTTCAATCCGCTGGACCGCATCAAACTCGGCACCGTGGGGAGGGCGATTCCCGGCGTCGAGCTGAAGATCGCCTCGGACGGCGAGATTCTGGCGCGCGGGCCGAACATCATGCAGGGCTATTACAAGCTGCCCGACGCGACCAGGGAAACGGTGGACGCCGACGGCTGGCTGCATACGGGTGATATCGGCGAGCTGGACTCCGATGGGTATCTGAAGATCACCGATCGCAAGAAGGAGCTGCTCAAGACCGCGGGCGGCAAATACATCGCGCCGCAGCCGATCGAAATGGCGGTCAAGCGCAACAAGTTCGTCGCCAACGCCATGCTCTACGGCGATCGCCGCAAATTCCCCGTCATCCTCATCGTCCCGAACTTCGAGAACCTCGAGCGGTGGGCGCACGAGCGAAGCCTGGCGTACGGCACGCGCGCCGAGCTGATTCAGCTGGCGGATGTGCGGGCGAAGATCGAGCGCGAGGTGATGAGCATGCTGCCGCAGCTCGCGAAGTTCGAGACGCCGAAGAAGGTCGTGCTGATCGAAAAGGATTTCACGATCGAATCAGGCGAGCTGACGCCGACGCTGAAAATAAAGCGCCGCGTGGTGGAGCAGCATTACAAGGATCAGATCGACGCGGCGTACTCGGCCAGTGACGCGATGGCCGCCGCGATCGAGTCTTAGCGCTTCGCTCCCACCCACAGCCCGTTCTCGGCCGCCAGTTTCTCGAGCCCGATCGGCAGCTCGGGATCTTCGTTCACGACCACAAAGCGCCGCCCGCGGAGGAGCACGCGATGCGCTTCCACGAGCCACGGTGACGTCGTGAGATCGGCGCCCACGACGACGCCGCGCGCGACGGCCGAGCGCAGCGGAATCTTCTCCGTCGCATACACGAGGGAGAGCGCGGGCTGTTCTTCCAGGTCGGGCGGCGGGTTGATGCCCACGAAGTGAATGCCATCCATCAGCGCGCTGAGCCGCTGCGCCTGTCGCGCCGCGGCTCCCACCAGCACCACATAGCCGCCCGGTCCGGAGAGCTCGAGCAGCGCCTGCAGCCGGTCGGCATCGGCGAGCGGCAGCGGTGACGGAGGCTGATAGGCGGGGCGTGGACCGGAAGACGACTCGTTCGAAACGCGCTCTTTGCTGCGCCGGAAATTCACGATGCCGCGCGAGATCGGATACTCCTTGTGGCACACGGGACAGCCGATGAGTCCCGAGCGCACCATGCGGTCACGGACCTCGCCGGTGGACAGCACGAGCATCTCCTCGCGGTGAGACTCCGGGCAGCGCAGCATTTCCGTCAGCTCGATATGCATTAGAAGCCGTGCGTCGTGCGTCGTGCGTCGTGCGTCGGACTCATGGACGGAACTCGACCCATGTGAGCTTCCCGGCCTCAACCTTCACTTGCCGAAACACCCGCTTCCCGCCGATCTCGACACCAAGAACATACGTCCCCGGTGGCACGTCCGAGATCCCGAAGTGCTCGTGGTACACGGGATCGGAGTGGTTTTTCGGGCCGTAGGTCTCGATATACGAGAACGGCGTTTCGCGCGGCTCGGGCTTCACGAGGCCGTAGATCCTGGCTTGTTGTACCGGATTCCCCGCGGAGTCCCACACCTGGCCGGCGATCATGCCGGTACCGGGCAGCGGCTCGATCCAGAGCTCGGGGTTCGTGTTGTACGGCGGATAACGGACGTCAGGATCGACGATCAAGCGTGTCGAATCGAACGGCGAGGCATGCACCTCGAGGTGCAAATGATCGTTGGTGGCTCGGCCCGTGTTGCCGACGAGCGCGATGACGTCGCCGGCTTTCACTCGCTGCCCTACCTGCGCTACCAGTTTCGAGTTGTGGTAATAGACTGAGAACACGAAAAGCCGTGCGTCGTGCGTCGTGAGTCGTGCGTCATGCTTGATCGCAACAGTGAGCGCGCCGCGCTCCGCCGGCCCCGAATGCACCACCACCCCATCGCCGATCGCATGCACGGGCGTGCCGTCGGCGTTGTTGAACTCCACGCCCTGGTGCGCCTGGAAGTTGCCGCCCATGGTCGAGCCGAAGCGGTAGGTCTGATCGATGTAGGGCTGGTCGGTGAGCGCGATGGGGCGCTTGAACCAGTTGTGCTGAGGCACTTTAGGAGATCCGGCGCGTGGAGCTGCGGGCAGGCATTGGCCGTCACGATCCAAAACCGAAATCTGAGGCGGCGGATCAATAAACGCGCAGTCGCCTCTGAGCTCGAGGGATGAAAGCACCTCGCCGTTATGGATGATCCAATCTGAGCGCGCCGGTGGGCAGTCGACGCGCGCGCATAAGCCGACCGACTGCGCATCCGCCCACGTTCTTCCGCCGTCTGCCGACCGCGTCAAACCTCGAGGAGTACCGATCCAAATGTGCTGGCCATCGAGCACGATTCTGAAGACATATTGATGGTCGATCTTGCCCCACAGCGAGTCGCGGGTGGTCGTTGCGCCGATCGAATCCGTTATCACGCGCCAGGTCTGCCCATCATCCCACGTCAGTTTTATTCCATCTGCCGTCGCGATGTATGTCGTGTCCCCGCGCGTGACGATTCCGCCGGGCGCGACGTACTGCCACTCGGGGCCCAGCTGGGCGAACTCCCAATTCTTCCACGTCTTGCCGCCGTCGAGCGACAATCCCCAACCATTGCCGACTGTGCCGTACCAGATCTCGCCGCGCGGCCCGAATCCGAACGCATGGACGAAGTCCCACGAAATCGCGTGTGCGGCTGTGTCGTTCGATGAGCGAACCTGCTCCCATCTCCCTTCTCCCTTTCTCAACACGAAGATCCCCTGCCCGTACGTCCCGACCCAGGCCGAGCCGTCGGGCGCGGGTACCCTCGCGAGCACATGCACGCCCCACCCGGATGAGTCCGGCAGCGGCGCAATCGTCTGCCCAGCGAGCGGAGCGAAGCAACACAGCGATGCTACGACGCACGACGCACCACGCACGATCAGCCTCTCGGCGTATAGATGGCAGGTAGCAGACGTATCTCCGTCACCGCAACGCGCTCGGGTTGTGTGACCGCGTAGACCACCGCGGCGGCCACGTCCTCGGCCCGCATCATGTCCTTGCGCTTGGTGAATCCGGGCTTGGAATCGGGATCGACCGCATTCCAGATATCGGTGTCGACGGGCCCTGGCGACACGAGCGTCGTGCGCACGCCACTCTTCGCCGTTTCCTGGCGGATCACCTCGTGCATCCCGCGCAGGCCAAACTTGCTCGCCGCATATGCGGTCGATCCGGAGAAGCCGATGTAGTCGGAGATGGAGCCGATCGTCACGAGGTGCCCGCGGCCGCGTGCGGCCATCTTGGGCACGATCGCATGTGCGAATACAAACGCGGATTGCAAGTTGGTGGTCAGCGTGGCGCTGAAATCGGCCAGGCTGGTTTCGGCAAGCGATTTGATGAAGAAGATGCCGGCGTTATTGACCAGCACGTCGGGCACGCCGAGCTGCTTATCGATTCGCGAGATGGCGCGATCGATACTCGCGGGATCGGTGACGTCACAGGAAATGTCCATGCGACGCTCGGCCGAGGTGTCGCGCAGGCTGCGCGCAAGTCGTATGACATGGAGCCCGGCGGCGTGGAGTGCGTCCGCGACCGCCAGCCCGATTCCCCGCGATGCGCCCGTCACGAGCGCGATTTTCACAGGTGGAACGTGCCGCCGTGGACGAGCCTCAGGAACTCATCGCGCGTCTTGCCGTCGTCGCGGAACGCACCGCGCAGCGCGCTGGTGACCGTCTTCGAGTTCTGCTTCTCCACGCCGCGCATCATCATGCAGAGGTGATAGGCCTCGATCACGACGCCGACGCCCAGCGGCTTCAGCACCGCGCACAGCGCTTCGGCGACCTGGTCGGTCAGCCGCTCCTGCACCTGCAGCCGCCGGGCGAAGACCTCGACCACGCGCGGGATCTTGGACAGGCCGACGATCCGGCCGTTGGGGAGATAGGCGACGTGCGCGCGCCCGAAGAACGGCAGCATGTGATGCTCGCACATCGAGTAAATCTCGATGTCGCGGACGCAGATCATGCTCTCGTGCTTTTCTTCGAAGAGCGCGTCGCCGATCACTTCGTCGACGTGCATGCCATAGCCGCGCGTCAGCCATTTCAACGAGGCTTCCACGCGCGCGGGCGTCTGCACGAGACCTTCGCGCTTCGGGTCCTCGCCGAGCTGTTCCAGCATCTCGTGGACGAGCTGCTGAAACGGAATGCGGACTTCCGTCGGCTCTGTGTGCGACTCGTGGAAGCTGTGCAGGCTCGCTGACTTTATTTGATCTCGTGCCATGGTATCTTGGACCCCCGTGACCCCCGGACTCCCGTGCGATTCCTAAAGCTACTCGGCTCGACGCTGCCGGCGGGAGGCACCGCGCTGTCGGCGCTGTGGACCTTCCCCGGCATGCTGCTCTCGGCCTTTCTGGTGGCCTGGGGCGCGGAAGCCGCGCAGTTCCTCATCTCTCAGGGCCTCGCGCTCGCCATCCTCGCGTGGGTGCAGACGCTTCCCGAATTCGCCGTCGAGGCGGTCATCGCGTGGGAGGCGGGCGGGATACCGGCGCGCTCGCATCTCGCCATCGCGAATCTCACCGGCGCGATCCGCCTGCTGCTCGGGCTCGGCTGGCCGATGATCTACTTCGTCTTCGCGGTGTCGTCGCGGCGACGCGGCAACGGCAGGCCGCTGTACATCAAGCTCCAGCCCGAGCACGCGGTCGAAGTCATCGGTCTCATCCCGCCGCTGCTCTACTTTATCGTGATCGTGTGGAAGCAGACGATGAGCTGGATCGACGCGGTCGTTCTGCTGCTTCTGTATGTCGCCTATCTCGTGGCGCTGCTCCGCAATCCGCCGCACGATGCGGAGGAGCTGGCTGATGCGCCGAGGATCTCGCAGTGGGCGTACCGGCAGCGCGGCTGGCGGCAGAAGGCCGCGATCGGCGGGCTGTTCGCGGCGGGGGGCCTGCTGCTCTACGTCACCGCGCATCCGTTCCTCGAATCGATGCTGGCGGTGGCAGCGACCTTCGGCGTCAGCCAGTTCGTATTCGTGCAGTGGGTCGCGCCGTTCCTGTCCGAGTTTCCGGAAAAGGTCTCGGCGTTCCTGTGGGCCCGTCGCGTGACGCATGCGCCCATGGCGCTGATGAACATGGTCTCGAGCAACATCAATCAATGGACCGTGCTCGCCGCGATGATTCCGCTCGTCTATGGCTACTCGCATTACCGTCACACCGGCACGTGGGCCGATTTTCCGTTCGACTCGGCGCAGCGCCTCGAGATCATCCTGACGCTGCTGCAGACGGCGCTGGGAATGGTACTGCTCGCGAACATGGAGTTCGACTGGTTCGACGCCACGGCGCTGTTCGTGCTCTGGCTGGTGCAGTTCCTGGCGCCGCATCTGCGCGAAGAGGTCGCGACGGCCTACGCGTTATGGATCGTGATCCTGCTGATTGGATTCGTGGTCCGCGGGCAGGCGCTGCTCGCGCCGAAGTATTTCTGGCAGTCGGTCGTAAAGAAACGATCGGCCGGCGCTGCATGACGCAAGGCCGGCCGACCGGTACGACAGGAACGAGGAGGATTTTTGAAGCCCGAAAGTAATGACGGGTCCCTCACCACGAATTCTGTCTTCCCCAATCGAGGGGGCATGACATGGGCCGCAGTATCCGGGTCCACGATCGAGCTTGTTGGCTCAAAGATTTGACTCCCCGCTCCTGGGTACTAGAATAGGCTTTGTCCCCCAAAAGGCAATCGCCCTGAACGTGACATTGCTCACCGCGACGGTCCTGCTGGTCGCCTGGTTTCTGCTGCTGTTTGTGGCCCAGGTGCCGAGCGGCGCCATCAATCTCCTGTATGGCGCCGCGATCATCCTGTTTGCGCGCCGTATTCTGGTCGGGGCACCGCGCTTCGTGTCGTGACGCGGACGTGCCCTAGATCTCCCAATTCGAAAACAGCACACCCGGCGCGGCCTGCCGCTCCGGATAGCCTTCGTACGTCATCCGCAAATCGGTCCAGCGCACGCGATAGCCGCGCGCGATCAGCCGCCGGAAGGCATCGGCGTAGCGGCTCTGGCACCGCACCGCGATCCGGCGGATCCCCGCTTTCGCCGCCGCCGCCTCGACCGCGCTGATCGCGGCGTCGAACGCGGCATCGCTGACCGCGGCGAGCTTCAGCACGCGCACTTCGTCGCGCGTGCGGCTGTCGGCGAGCGGCGCCGAGTGCCACACCGCGATCGCCTCCAGCCCGTCCTGGCCGTCCACGAGCGACGTGTCGCCCAGGCCGAGCTCGGCCGTGAGCATGATCTCGCGCGAGAAGTCGATGCCGGAGACGAGCGCGCTCAGCAGGCGCCGCGCGGCCGTCATCGCCGCTTCCTTGTCGTCGCCATTGCGGCGCGACAGCAGCGCCGGCGCGGGATGCCCGCGCGTCGCGATCTCGTTGGTGAGCGTCACGGTCAGGAAGCCGGGGCTGAACCCCAGCCGCGCATAGAAGCCGATGTTTTCCGGCGTGCGCGGCATCGTCTCGAGACCGAGCGTCGTGACGCCGCGGTCGATCAGCCAGTCCGCCGCGGTGCGCACGATCGTCTTGCCGATCCCGGTGCCCTGGCGGTCGGGACGCACCGCGAGCGGCCCCATCCAGCCTTCGCTCCCCGCCTGGTGCGCGACGTTGAACGCGGCGATGTCGCCATGCTCGTCGCGCCACACCATCGCGCCAGCACCGGCGTCGAGCAGCGCGTAGCGCCAGACCAGCGGATTGAGCTGCGGCACGCGCACGCCGATCAACCCGTCGCGACGATACCGGTCCGTGAATGCCTCGGCGAACACGCGATTCAGCGCGTCGATGTCGCGCTCGACCGCCGGCTCCGGGCCGGTGACGCGCGCTTCAGGCAGCCACGCTCGCATCGGGCGCTCCCAGGGTAGCCGTGTCGTCGCGCGTGACGCTCGAGCCGCTCGTCGCATCGTAAGCGACGCGGATCACGCGGTCGAGCCCGTCGCGCACCTGCTCGATGTGGGTGATGAGAATGACCTGCGGGAAGCGGTCCCCGAGCCGGCGCAGCAGCGCGAGCACGTGGCCGCGGCGCGATTCGTCGAGCGAGCCGAAGATCTCGTCGAGCACGAGCAGCGACAGCGGCTGGCCGGCGCGCTCGGCGATCATCTGTGAGATCGCGAGCCGCAACACGAGATTCGCAATGTCCTCTTCCCCGCCCGAGATCACCGGTTTCGGCACTCCTTCGTCGAGCACGACCACGCGGTAGTCTTCGTCCAGATCTACCTCATCGTAGCGCCCATCCGTGAGATCGGAGAGGAAGCCCGACGCCAGGGCGCTGATCTCCGGCCGCATCTGCGCGTTCAGGTCGGCGCGCAAATCCGAGAAGGCGCGATCCAACTCGTTGTGCAGCCGGTACTCGATCTTCCGCTCGGCGATCGTGCGCTCGCGCGCGGCGCGCTCGGTGGCCCGGCGCTGCGCCTCACGGACGGCCGTTTCAGCCGCGACCAGCTCACCGCGCGTCTCCGCGACGGCCAGCTCAGCCGCTCGTAATGTGTGCGCGGCGCGGTCGTGACGCTCGTGCGCCGCCTGGAACTTGGGCTCGGAAAAGCCCTGCGCCTTCACCGCGTCGGCGAGCTGCCGGACATGCTCCTCCCGCGCCGACAGCGTCTTCTCGGCGATTTCCGCCTCGCTCACCAGCGCCTCCGCGCGATCGGCGCGCCCCGCCAGCGCCGCCGCCTGCAGGGCGACGGGCTCGAGCCGAGCCAGATCGGTACGGACTTCGTTGTGCCGCTCGGCATTGTACCCGGCATCCCGCGCCGCGACGCGTCGCTCGATCTCTTCGGTGCGTCTCGCGAGGCCGGCGCGCTCTTTCTGGATGCGGGCCGACTCCCGGGATTGCTCGCGCAGCGTGACTTCGCGATCGCTCGCCTGCCGCGCCTCCTCGCGCAGCACATCGCGCGCCGTCTCCGCCTGGGTGACGGCCGGGGGAGGCTGCGCGAGCTGCTCGAGCCGCTGCCGGAAATATGTGCCGTCGTCCACGATCGCCAGCAGCTGCCGGTCGAGCACGCCGATCACCGTCGCATGCTCGTCGCCGAGCGGCCGGCGGCAGGTCGGACACTCTCCTTCGGGACCCAGGCGCTCGATCTTGTCGCGGTGATCCTTCACTTCATCGTACTGCTTGAGCAGCTCGGCGCGCTTGGTGCCCGCGTACTCCTTCTCGCGCACCCAAACAGCTTGCTGCTCTTCGACCTGCTTCTCCGCCGCTTCGAGCTTCGCCGCCAGCGCGCGCGTTTCCTTGCTGGCGCGCGCGAGCCCGCCCTCGGCGTCGGCGAGCTCCGCTATGCGGCGATCGAGCACGTGCAGGTTGCGCGTGAGCTCGGTCAGCTTCGCCTGCTCCTCACGCCGCGCGGCGTCTTCCCGATGCAACCGGTCGAGCTCGGCCAGCTCGGCCTTCAGTCTGGAGATGGGCGCAACCGTCGCTTCCAGGCCGCGCAGCTCTTCGCGCGCGCCGAGCGCGGCCGCGAGCTCTTTGTCGAGGCGCTGAAACTCCTGGCGAGCGGACACTACCGCCGCCTCCGCCACCCGCAGATCGCCATGCAGCGACAGCGTGCGATCGCGCCGCTCGACCATCTGCTGCCAGCGCGGCTCTTCCTCCGCGAGCAGCTCCTGCGCCTTGGCCCGCGCCGAGGCCGCCAAGGCCGCGGCCTTGCGCGCCTCGGCGAGGCGCGCCTCGGCCGCCTTGCGCTCCTTTTCAATCTCCGACTGCGGCGGCAGGCCCGTTTCGAGTCCTTCGACCTCGTGGTCGAGCCCGTTGCGGCGCTCGCGGATCTTCTCTTGCGCGACGGTGAGCTGCTCGTGGCGCAGCACGCGCGACAGAAACGCCGCGCGCTCGGGACGGGAGGCATC
Organism: Gemmatimonadota bacterium; assembly: GCA_003221035.1. GTDB lineage: Bacteria > Gemmatimonadota > Gemmatimonadetes > Gemmatimonadales > GWC2-71-9 > 20CM-2-65-7. The sequence goes on along the minus strand of QHUB01000054.1, from coordinate 27,032 downwards.
CGCGAGGACGGCCAGCTCTTTCTGACCGGTGAAGTAGGTGTTGAAGAACTCGGCGTGCGTCATGCCCAACACGCGCTGCAGCCGCCCCGTGACCTCCTTGAGCGAGTTGGCGACCACCACGCCGTCCTGGTACAGCTCGGCGTTGTTGAGACCGCGCTCCACCCGGAAGGAATGGTTGCCGAGGGAAAACTCGAGCTCGACGCGCACCGATGTGCGCGCCTTGGCCCGCAGGTTGCGGATCGAGTCCTTGTCGCCGCGCGCGGCGGGATTGCCGTACACCGCCCAGGCGATCGCTTCGAGCAGCGAGGTCTTGCCGGAGCCGTTTGGTCCGATGATGCCGGTGATGCCGTCGCCGAACACGATCTCGGTGTCGGCATGCTGGCGGAAGTTGACGAGCCGCAGGCGTTGCAGCTTCACGCGGTTCCGCTCTCCGCACTCGCGGCGCTCTCGAGGTACTCCACGCCCAGCTTCACGAATGTCTCGCGGTTCAACTCGGCGTCGAGCGGCCGGCGGCCGAGGAAATCGCGCACCGTCTCGGTCAGAGTCTGGCGACGCGTGCCACTCGATCCGGCGTTGCTGGTCGCTCGCTGCGCTTCGGGCCGGCGCAGGTCGAGCTGGAAGTTCAGCGCGCGGGCCTTGTACGCGCGGATCGCCGCGTGATCGAGGTCGCGCGACGTGGCACGGTCCACGTCCCACGCCAGCAGCCGCACGATCTGATCGTCGATCTTGGCGGCCGCGACGCGCTCGGCGATTTGCGCGTCGAGCTCCTTGGCGTTCAACCCCGCCGCCTGAATCGGCGGCAGGTCGATGTGCCGGCGCGCCGGCGCGATCGGCCGGAACGTGACGCGCGCGCCTGGAAGCTCGACGAGCAGGTAGCCCTTCCCGTTCCTCTCCTTCTTGCTCTTTCCGGCCGCGCGCTGCGCGGCTTCATCCTGTAGCTGGCCCCACGGATTCGGCGGCAGGTACTCGAGGCTGCCCGAGTACCAGGCATTCGCGGCGATCGACTGCGCCGTGTGGTAGTGGCCGAGCGCGATGTAGTCCCACTTCTCGGGCGCGAGCAATTCGCGCGACAGCGCGGCGCCGCCGTATTCCACGGTGCCGCGTTCTTCACCGAGGCCGCCATAGACGCCGTGCGTGACCAGAACATTGATCGTCGGTCCGCCGGCCTCCGGCCGCAGCGCGGGACGATCGGCCCTCGCCAGCGCCTGTTGCGGCACGGTCAGCACCGCGCAGTCGAGCGTCGGCAACACGATGCGGCGCGCTTCTTCGATCGCGATCTCGACGCCGAGCGCTTCGTAGAGCCGCAGGATCGTGCCGGTCTCGGTCGAGCGCGGCGTGTCGTGCTCGCCCGCAATCGCTACCACGGGCGATTGCGGTAATCCCGTGCGCAGCCGGTGCAGCTCGCGGAAGAAGAACAGAATCGCGGCGTTGGTGGGGCGAACAGAGTGGAAGATGTCGCCCGCGATGACGATCAGATCGGGCTTCTGCTCCAACATGTCGTCCACCGCGCGCTTGAACACTTCGGCGATGTCCCACTCGCGCTGGTTGATCCCCCTCGACGTCTGCCGGTCGAACTGGCGGAAGCCCAGGTGCAGGTCGGCGAGGTGGGCGAGCTTCATCAGTACGGCTCGTCGGAGATCGGATTGAGCGGCGGCACCACTTCGTGCTCGCGCCGCAGCGCGGCATCGGGCTCCACGCGGCCGCCGAGCACTTTCCGGAAATAGGCGAACGCGTCGTCGGGGCGTGTGCGCCGGACCGCGGCGAGCGCTCGACGCACGTCGTCCTGCTCGCGATCCGCAATGAGGTCCTTGACCTGGTTGGGCCGCACGCGCCGGTCCAGCCGTACCAGTTGCCGCACGACCGCATCGTCGAACGGCACGTCCTCCGCAGGCGGGAAGCGCCCGACCCCATCCCGCCCTCTCAGCACGGGCGGCCTGGGAAAGCGCACGAAGATCGGCTGCGTGAAATGCGGGTGCCGAACCATCAACTCCCCGATCGGCAACGTCGCCAGCTTGCTTTTGGTGGCAGGGCTGAGGACCTGATACCCCGGCGTCGCGAGTTCGTCCATGTCCATGCGGCCGAAGAGTTGCGTTCCCGCGTTCCCGACGACGCGCCGGTGTACCTGCGACCGGAACTGCTCCGCGCCGAACAGCACGAGTCCCAAATACCGCCCGCGCTCGGATATATCGAGCAGCATTTTCTTGACGTAAGTATCGGGGCCGTCGCCGGGAGCGTACTTGTTGAGCTCGTCCACGAACACGACAACGGCGTCCACGCCGAGCTCACGGCGTTCGAGCTGCTCGCGCAGCTTCGACACGACGCGCGCGAACACGAGGTCCTGCCCGAGCGGGTCGACGTTCGCGATGTCGATTACGTAGACCGTCCGGTCCGCGAATTCCTTCCACGGCAGATCGCTCGACGGCCCGTCGTCGGTGACGAGGCCTTTGCAACGCGTGGAGATATTCAGGAGCCGGTTGCGGACTTTGCGCATCGTCGCGATGTGATGGGTCCGCCAGGTGTCGCTGCGCCCGCCGGCCGTGATCTCGAGCCCGTCGAAGATCGACCGGAACAGCCGGTCGAGATCGGCGAATGTCGTGACGCGATGCGTAGTGCCGAAGCCGTCATCGAACGTTCTGCCGAGGACTCTGTCTCTCAAGAAATCGATAAACGCGTCCGCCTTGGCGTCGATGTCGTCACGATTGAGCAACACTTCCGCGAAATCGACGACTTCCTGCAGTCCCCACGTCAGCGGCTCGACGTCGCCGACGAGATCGGGATGCGTGCGCAGCGTGTTGAGATTGACGCCGTCCGACTTGTACGGCGCGTAGAACTGCACGCGCTTGAACGGCTGCGCCGGCACCTGGAGCGCGTCGTAGCGGTGGCGATCCTCATCATTCAGATCGCCCGCCTGATCGAGAAAGCAGAGATCCGAACCCTTGACGTTGAAGCACACGGCCGCGATGCGGCCCTTGTGCGCGGGAAAGTGCGCGAAGATGGACGCGAGCAGGAACTCGACGGCGCTCGTCTTCGTCGCTAACCCTGAGACGCCCGAGATGTTGAGGTGCGCCGCTTCGGGGCCGAGCAGGAAGTCGGCGTCGAGATAGACGGGCGCCTCTCGTCCGCCCGACGTGTACAGGCCGACGGGGATCGCGGTTGGCGTCGCTGAATAAAGAAAAGCGTCCATGCGCAGCGCCTGCGCGACATCCGCGTCGCCGGCCACGTAGACCTGACCGAGCGGGACGGGCTGCAGCGGCTCTTCTGGCGTCTGCCGCAGGACGGCGGCCGTCCAGTAGCGGATCTGCTGACGGGCCGTCGGCGCCTCCGCGCTGGTCGGATCACCCTCGGCCCCGACGACGTCGTGCAGCGGCGTTGCGAGATCAGAGTACGCGAACCCCTCGGTCACGACACCGTAGACGATTCGGTCATGTAGGGGCGTCCCGACCACCTTCACAATCGCCCCGATCCCGATCGACGTCTCGGTTGCGGTCCAGAAATGGAATTCGTGGGGTGTCGAGGGCTTGAGCTCAGTCGCGACAACGCGACCGATGGCAGGCGCGTTCACGACGCGAGTCTCGGTAGGCGGGAGGACGCGCGGCGCGACGGCAGATCTCGGGGAGCGCGGGCGTTCAGGTATGCTTCCACGTGGTGTAAAGGATACAACAGCCGGTCCCAGCGTGTGGCCGGCGTGGCGAGCGGCGCGCGCTCGGCCCACAACCACCCGCTCAATGCCGCGGCTTGCCGGACGGTCTCCGGATCGGCGCGCGCTTCGATGCGTAGTAACCCGTACAGCAGATCGTTGCCTTCCCAGGGCCAGAGCCGGAGATACCAGGAGTACACCTCCGTGCGCGTGTGCCCGCCCCGGACGAGGAACACGCTCGTCCTATGACCGGCCGGCAGCGTCAACGCGCGTTCAAGTCCTCGTCCTTCCAAAAACTGCGCGCCGTGGCTTTTTATTGCGCCGAGGATCCGTGGGTGTTTCGCGATGGCGGGGGAGCGCGAGAGGCGGCCGTCGAGCACCAGCCACTCCTCCTCGCCCAAATCGCGGATGGCTTCCTCCGCGAGCTCACGTTCGTGATGGGCGCGAATCTTTCGCACCGTAGACTCGATCATCTCCAAATAGCGCGCCGGCTGCTCGACCAGATCGCCCTCGACGGGCTCGATATCGGCGCAGGACTGCTCGAGTTTCTGACGCATTGCCGCGCTCATGCGCTTGAGTGGCGCGAGCGCAAAGCTGCGATGCAACTCGCCCGTCGTGTGAAGAACACCTTGCCGATCTCGGCGGCACACCGCGGCCGCGACATGTGCATTCACGATCTGCACGACGCCGTCATAGGCGACGACGCTCCACCGCTCGATGCCGTTGAGGAAGGAAGCGGCGCTCGGGATTCGGGGTTCGGGAATCGGATGCGCCTGCAGCTCCGCGTCTTCGACCAGCTCGGCAGTCCCCTGCTCGGTCTGTTCTACATCGTCACGCCGGCCTCCGGTGGCCGCGACGGCGCCCGCGTGGATGAGCGCCTGCCACCAGGTCATGCGGTGTCTCTCAGTTTGACGCCGACCACCAGTCCATCGCGCACGGGAACGATCGTCGCGGCAAGCCGCGGGTCTTTGGCGGCGAGCTCGTTGAACTTGCGGACGCCGACCGCGTTGCCCGACGTGTCGCCTGGATCGATGGCCGCGCCGTGGAAGAACGCATTGTCGCACAGGAGCAGCCCGCCCACTCTGAGCAGCTGCATCGCCCAAACGAAGTATTTGGGCAGCGGCTCCTTGTCGGCGTCGATGAAGACGGCATCGAAGCCGGGCACGAGCGTGGGGAGGACGTCGAGCGCCGCACCTTCGATCAGACGCACTCGGCCGTGCAGCTTCGCCATGTCGAACGCTTCGCGCGTGACGCGCGCGTGCTTGGGATCTTTCTCGATCGTGATCAGCTCCCCGCCCGCGGGCAGCGCGCGACCCAGCCAGACGCCGCTGTAGCCGCCGAGCGCGCCGATCTCCAGCACCCGCTTCGCCTGGATCGCGTGCAGGAGCACGAACAACAGCTTCCCCTCCTCCGGGGAGATGTTGATCGCGGGAAGCTGCTCGGCGGCGTGACGAGCGCGGATTTTGGAGAGAATCGGGTCTTCAGCGGCGAACAGCTCGGTGACGTAGCGCTCGAATCGCTCGTCCACTACGCCGTGGCTTCGACGTTGGGGAACGGCGGGACGTCCAGCAGCCACAGTCCCGCGATGCGGTGCTGCTTGTCGATTTCCACGAGCATGTGATCCGCCACGCGCACGACCGTCGCGGCGCGCTTGCGACCAACGCAGATGTGAAACACCGATTCCGCCTGGTTTTTGTCCACCGTGAGCGAGGTGTCGAGCTCCACCGCGGCGACGTCGGGCTGCGAGCGTCGATTGGGGAACGTCACTTGCCCTTCTTTCGATGCTTCGGGTGCCGCGAGCGACGCGAGGGTACGCACATCTTCCGGCCACGTGACGACGTCAATGCCGCGCAGCGCGCCGCCCGCGACGTCGATCACGACAAACGAGCCGTCCCCGCCTTCGAGATCCACGGTGCCGTCCATCCCGTTTCCTTTCGGCACGCCCTTGCAGGCGACGGTCAGGATGTCGGTCTCGGGATCCCAGCGGTACGTGACCTTGGGAAGCTTGCCGCCGAGCGGTTCGATGCGTGCTTCGAAATGCATGGGGTTCTGCGCCTTCCTCGGTGAGAGAAGCTCGCGTAATATAGCCGCACTATGGAACGACGCGAGTTCTTGACGGTGGCGGGAGCGGTTGCGGTGGGGACCACAATGCGAAACGGGGAAGTCGAAATGCGAAATGGACTCGCCCAGCCCATTTCGCATTCCGCATTCCGCATTGCGCATTCACAGAATCCCACCCTGAGCCCCCAGGTTTTCGCTCAACGGATCCAACGAGCCCAAGAAGAGCTGAAGACTCGCCAGCTCGATCTGCTGGTCGTCGAGCCGAGCACGAATTTCCAGTACTTCACGAGCTACAATCCGGGGCGGAGCGAGCGGCTGATTCTGCTGATGATTCCCGTGACCGGCGCTCCGGTGATCGTGTGCCCGTCGTTCGAAGTCGAGCGCATCAAGCGCAACACCACGATCACGGACGCGCGCGGGTGGGAAGAGCAGGAAGATCCCTGGGTGCTCGTCGCCAAGGCCGCCCAGGAGCTGAAGCCACGTGGTCGCGAGGGCGAAGTGGCCGTCGAACCGACGACCTCCTATCAGAGCTACGTGCGCCTCACGACCAAGGTACGGGGCTGGATCCCGCGCGACGGCACCGCCGTCACCGAGCGGCTGCGCATCATCAAGAGTCCCGAGGAGATCGCCCTGATCCGCGCCGCGATCGCGGCCACGGAAGCCTCGATTGCGGCGACGTTCGCGCAGCTCGTGGTGGGCATGACCGAGCGCGACGTATCGGCCTTGTTGTCGCGCGAGATGGCGAGCCGCAACTCGCCGGGTGGTGGGCTCGTCCAGTTCGGACAATCCAGCGCGCTGCCGCACGGCGGGCCGTCGGCGGGCCGGCTGACGAAGGAAACGGTGGTGCTGATCGACGCCGGCTCGCGCGTCGAGGGCTACACGTCCGATATCACCCGCACGATCTGGTTCGGCGACGCGCCGTCGGATGAATTCAAGAAGGTCTTCAACACGGTGCACGACGCGCAGACCGCGGCGATTGAAAACGCGAAGCCGGGCGTCACGCAATGCCAGCAGGTCGACCGCGCGGCGCGGAAGGTCATCACCGACGCCGGGTACGGACAGTTCTTCACCCATCGCCTCGGCCACGGGATGGGCATGGATGGGCACGAGCCGCCGTACATGGTCGAAGGCAACGCGATGGTGCTCGAGCCGGGGATTGTCTTTACCGACGAACCGGGGATCTATCAGCTCGGGAAGTTCGGCGTGCGGATCGAAGACGATTGCATGGTGACTCCGGCGGGCGTCGAGGTCCTGTCGCACCGGGTGGCGAAGCTTTAGTCGCCGAGCTTCCTCGCAAAGCTCACGATGCGATCCAGGGCGCGGCGGATCGCGTCGGTGGCCGCGGCGTAGGACAGTCGAACCCAGCGGTCGTCTCCAAACGCCACGCCTGGAACCAGCGCGACGCCTGTCTGGGTGATCAGCCGCGTGCAGAAGTCCGTCCCTGTGATCTTGCCGAACGAATCCACTCGAAAGAAGAAGTAGAATGCGCCGAGCGGGTCGACGAACTCGACGCCCGGAAGGTCTTGCCGGAAGCGTGAGACCACCAGGTCGCGGCGCCTGCGGAACTCTCCGACCATGCGAGTGACATCCTGCTCCACGCGCTCGTCGCCGAGGGCCGCCGCGGCGGCGAACTGCGCCGGATGATTCGCGCCGGTGGTGGTGTGCGACTGCAACGCCGACATCGCCTTTGCGATCTTCGCGGGCGCGAGCGCGAAGCCGATCCGCCATCCCGTCATCGCGTACGTCTTGCTGACGCCGCTGATCAGCACGACGCGCTCCAGCAGATCGTCCGGCAGATCCAGGAACGAGGGCGCCGGCCCGGTGCCGTAGTGAATGCGCCGATAGATCTCGTCGGCAATCACCCAGACCTTCCGTTCCTTCGCCCACTGCGCGATGGCGCGAATCTCGGCGTGCGTGTACACGGCGCCCGTGGGGTTGCACGGCGAGCAGAGAATCAATCCCGCGGCGCCCGGCAACATGCGCTCGAGGTCCTTCACGCTCGCCTTGAGACTCCATTCGGGATCGCCCGCGATCATCACGGGGCGGGCGCGCGCGAGATGCACGATCTGCGGATAGGACACCCACGCCGGCGCAGGGATCGCGACGACGTCGCCGGGGCCGAACAGGGTGAAGCAGGCGTTGAACAGCGATTGCTTCGAGCCGTTCGAGACGACGATGTGGTCGGCGTTTACGGGCCGGCCGCCCGAAAGCAGCGACAGATGCGTCGCGGCGGCCGCACGCAGCTCCAGAATTCCCTCGTTCGCGGAGTAATGCGTCTTCCCGTCTTTGATCGCGCGAATTCCCGCTTCGGCGGGAAGCGCCGGCGTCGGAAAGTCGGGCTCACCCGCGCCCAGGTCGATCACGTCCTCCCCTGCCGCCTTGCGGCGCCGTGCCTCCGCGGAAATCGCGATCGTGGCCGACGTCTCGAGGTGCTGGAGATTGGCGGAGAGACCGTCGATCATCGCGGGATGGCTCCATGACGCTTGAGGATCATGACGACGGAGTCGGTCGGCAGGGCACGCACAACGCCACGATAGCCCCGAACCGTCTCGGCTCGCAACAAGGAATTGTAGATCGCTTCCTCGGTAGCGTCGATCGTCGCCTGGAACAATCCGGACATCCAATCGTTGCGAACGACCGCAATCGAGTCGGTCGGGCGGTCAAACTGCGACTGCGGCGGTCGGGCGGTCGAAAATGCTATGACATAATCGCCGCTGCCGTTGCTCATCGAGCTGCCGGTCCGTGCAAGTCCAGACAACGCCCGATTCGCGACACGGGTGAGACGCAGATGATCGAGCGGAGCGTCGGTCGCGACGACCATGATGATGGAGCCGTCACCGGATCCGCGTGTCCCCATTCCTGTTTCCCGCAATTCCCGCCCGACGGGGACACCCGCGATCATGAGATCGCCGCCGAAATTGGTCTGGACGAGAACACCAACCGTCCAACCGCCTAGATCCTGAGAGAGTTTACGGCTCGACGTCCCGATCCCGCCCTTCCAGCCGAACGCCACGGTGCCCCGCCCCGCGCCTACCGCTCCCTCGGCCACCGGTCCATCCGTCGCGCCGCGAATCGCGCTCAGCACGTCCGCTTCCGTAATCGGACGCGCGCGAATGTTGCTCAGGAAGCCGTCGTTCGTCTCGCCGACGACGGGATTCGCCGAGCGCACGTCCTCGTTCCCCGGGAGCGAGAGAAGCCACGTCAGCACCGCGTCGGCCGCGCGCGGCACGCACAGCGTACACGTGAGCACGATGGGGGACTCCAGCTCGCCGAGCTCGTTCACCTGCGTCGAGCCGGCGAGTTTGCCGAAGCCGTTGCCCACGACGATGGCCGCGGGGACCTTCTCGCGGAACGGATTCCCGCCGGGCGGCAGGATCGCGGTGATGCCGGTGTTGATAGAATCACCGCGCGCGATTGTCGTGTGGCCGACCCGCACGCCGGGCACATCGGTGATTGTGTTCAGCGGTCCCGTCGGAATGGTGCCGACGATGATGCCGATGTCACGGGCCCTGGGGCGGGTTTGTGCGGTGAGTGGAAGTCCCGATAGAAGTAGCAGCCAGAGGCCGTTAACTTTCACGCGCGAAAACTAGCACCCTTTGACAATCGAGGCGCGTGTGAAGCGGCATGTCGTGCTGGTCCTCCCGCCGGCTGTCGAGCGGGCCGAGCAGGTGTGGGAGCTCATCGAGGGCAACACTGTCATCGTCTGTGCGGATGATGAGCAGGCGATCTCGTGGGCTGAAGCCGCGGCACCCGAGCGTCGCGTGCATGCCGTCACCGGCCTCGGCCGCACGGCGTCGCTCTTGAAGGAAGGGCGCGTCGGCGTCCTCGCCGGCGCTCCGGCCGATCTCGCCGCGCTCGTCGCGCACTCCGTGCTCAAGCTCGAAACAATGGAAACGATCGTGCTCGCGTGGCCCGAGAGCTTCGCCGCCGAGCTCGATTCGCTTCTCGCCGAAGCGCCGCAGGCCCGGCGCATCATTCTGAGCTGGAATCCCACGTCGCTGGATGCTTTTTTCGAACGTCACGCGCGCCGTCCCGAAATCGTCGGCGATCTGCCGCTGGACGATGTCGGACGACCGCTCGGGCCCGTGACGTCGGCGCGCTACGCGATCGTCAGCGCAGGCCGCAAACGGGTGCGCGACGTGCTCGATGCCCTGCGCTCGGTGCGGCCGTATGTGTGGTCAGGCGGAGCGATCGCAGCGCCGGCGGAGACTCCCGATGCCGTGGTTGCCGCCGTGGTTCCGACCCGCGACGAGCTGCGACAGCTCGCCGCTGTGGGGCAACCCACCATGCTCGTCCGGACGACCCAGCTATCCTACCTGCGCTCGATCGCGACGTTGACGCCCCTGCCGCTGCCCTCGCCCGCGGACCGCGCGCAGGATCGCAACGCCCAATTGCGCACCCAAATCGCCGCTCGGCTGCGTCAGGGCGACGTCGACGCGGAGCTCGCCGTGCTCGCGCCGCTGTTCGAGGAACACGCGCCGGCGATGGTGGCGGGCGCGCTGCTCGCGATCAGCCGTCTACCATCCGTCGTCGGCGAACAACCTGCTGAGACACAGCCGAGTTGGGCGCGATTGTTTGTGACGGTAGGAACGAAAGATCGCGCGAGCGCCAAGGATCTCGTCGGTGCGCTGATCAAGGAAGCCGGACTGCAGAAGGGTCAGATCGGAAAGATCGACGTGCGTGAGACCTTCTCACTCGTCGATGTTGCGGCGCCCGTCATGAATCAGGCCGTGCAGCGACTCTCGGGCGTATCAATTCGCGGACGAAGGGTTTCGGCACGGCCTGATCGCGGCTGAGATTATTTATGACGTTTGGATCGCCGTTGTGACTTTAGGCGCGGCGATTGTGATGTCAGGCTCGCTTTCGCTTGTCCCGCGCGACGGACGCTGGAGAATCTCCTTGAACACCTCCTCAAGGAGATCGTTTGAAACTGCGCGTCCTGCTTCTTCTCTGCGTTGCGGCGTGTAACTCCGCTCCCGAGCGAACCACCCAGCCGATTTTCGACGCGATGTACAACACCGTGAGAATTGAGCCGGTGTCTGGAAAAGGCGACTGGTTGGCAAAGAACTCCTGCGGCGGCTATTACGCGAAAGCGATGAGCGGTGGTTTCCCGCCCGTCTGGGAAACCGAAGCGCAGCTCGACTGGTCGACCCCGACGTATCCCGCCCAGCTTGTGAGTTTCGATCAGCTCTCGCCGACCAAGTCAACGACAACCCATCGCTCCGGTGATGCCGTCAACATCTGCGCCACCGGCGACGGGTTCGCCGAATTCACGGTCTATCCAACCACGTTCTACGTCGATGTGGGAAACGCGGCGGCCGCGGTGAGCATCAATGGCCCCGCCTCGATCCACGACATTGATCCGCCGCATACCGATTACACCGCCTGGGTGACGGACCCCTACGGCAAATCGGGCGATCGCACCTCGAAGGCTACGTGGGCGAGCAGCGCGCCTGCGGTGGCTTCGATCGACGCGAATGGCGCCGTGGTGCCCCACGCCAAGGGGACATTCACGCTGACCGGGACGGTCTACACCAAATCGGGATCGGGAACGGTGACAGTGCTCGGCGTCAGCTCGGTCGCGGTGTCACCACAAGGCGGGAGCGTCAGCGAGACAAAGACGCTACAGCTGTCCGCGGTAGGAAAGTACGCTGACGGCTATCAAACGACGGCCAAACCCGCGAGTTGGTCATCCGCAGACCCGTCCATTGCGACCGTGAACGCGTCGACCGGCCTGGTGACCGGCGTCCATTACGGCACGACGACGATCACGGCAACGATCGAGGGTATTTCCGGAAGCACGACGGTCAACGTCACGGGCGGTCAGGTCTCGGGCTATTACGTCACGGGTCTGAGTGGTGCGTCCACGCCGATCACCTCGCCCGCCACCTACTACCTCACGGCAACGACCACCACGGTGAGTCCGATGCAGGGCCCCTACAAGTACAAATGGGAGGTTTCCTACAGCAACGGCATCTTGCCCGACCAGGTCGTGAACTTCAAAGAGGGCTCGTACGCCATGCGCGTACCCGCCGGCAATTACACGATCACCGTGACGGTGACGCCCCAGCAGTACTACGGCACCGGCTATCCGACAACGTTCCGGTATCCCGTCTGCACGGGCGGCGCGTCGGCGATGGCGGCCTCTCGGCTCGACGGAAGACTGACGACGCGCGGGAGTAAGAATGGCAGCGTCATTCAAAAAGTGATCTTCGGCTGCGGAAAGGAGCCGGTATGATCGCGCGCACGGCTCAGTTGACGATCGTTGTTGTCGCGACTCTCACGGTTTCCTGTGACCATTCGACAGTGCGGCAGGCCACCGGCCCAGAGGCTACCGTGTCGAGCACATCGTCCGTTGTTGGTCGAGTCGTTCTGACTGCCGACGCGGCACCCGGCAACGCGGTCGCGACGAATGCATGCCTGTCGTTTCACGCGAAGGTCTACGATCGCTCGACTCCCGAGGTCTATCTTCCGAATCAGGAAGTTGACTGGTGGACAGCCTCGCAGCCGCTCCGATTCGACAATGCCGGTACCTACGCGCCGACCGAGGTGTTCCGACCCTCGAGCCAGGCCGTGTTGGTGTGCGGCAAGTTCGACGGCTTCGGCAAGTTCAACGTCTTCGCCGACGGCGTTCCAGCCGACAAGTCGCCGTGGTCCATCGACGTCGGTAGCCCCGTGCAGACGCTCAGCATCTACGGACCTTCGTCGATGCAGAACAATCAATCGTCCGTGCAGCTTCAGGCCTGGGCGGTAGATCAGTTCGACATGGGAAAGGACCTGACGACGATGGCGGTATGGAACAGCAGCGATCCAACCGTTATCTCGCTTTCGCTGGACGCCGGCCAGGAGTGGGCGACGCAGCACAGGATCGGCAGCGCGACGATCACGGCGAAGGTCTACGGAAAAACCGCCACGCTCCTGATCAATGTCCTGGGCATTGCATCCGTGGACGTCACGCCGAAGGATCAGAGCGTGGATAAGGGAAAGACCCTCCAGCTCACCGCGACGCCACGCGATGCGAACGGCAATCCATTTACGGGGAAGACCATCGCCTGGAAGACCAGTGACTCATTCGTCGCGCAAGTGTCGAGCTCGGGTCTTGTCACGGCAAATTATCAGGGCCAGGCACAGATCACCGCGACCGCCGACGGTGTTCCGGGCAGCACCAGTGTCACGGTTTTAACAAACCAAATATCCGGTTACTACGTGACGAGCTTGAGCGGGGCACCGACGCCGATCACGTCGGCAGGCACGTACTACCTCACGCCCACGACTTCGGTGCAGGGCACGCCTCCCGTCACGTATCAGTGGGACATCTCGTACAGCAACAACGTTCTGCCGCACCGGGTCACCAATTTTCAGTCCGGCGATTTTCCGCTGAACGCGCCGGACGGCAGTTACACCATCACCGTGACCGTGACGCCTCGCGAGTCCGGCTTGACGCCGCAACAGCCCGGGGCACCCGGTTATCCCTCGACGTTCAAGTATCCCGTCTGCACAGGCGGTGCGACGATCGCTCAGCAGCCGGTATCGCGCGGCGGGATGAAGCGTCCCAATTCGGATGGCGGCGTCATTCAAAGAGTGACCAGCGGTTGTGGGAAACAACAACCTGTCTAACCGCTAAAAAAAAGCGGGCCGTCCGTAAGTGGACGGCCCGCTTTTCATTTCAGCTACTTCTTGTTGTTCACCGCCATCTTCAGCTGCTTGCCGGCGCGGAACGCGGGAGCGATCGACGCCTTGATCTGAATCACGCCGCCGGTCTTCGGGTTACGCCCCATCCGCGCGGCGCGCTTGCGCGCCTCGAAATTGCCGAAACCCGTGATCTGCACCTTCGAGCCTTTCTTCAGCTCGACCGCGATGATGCCTTTGTCGTCGAACAACGCGTCGATGGTACGGGTGGCATCAGCCTTCGACATCTTGGTGCGCATGGCCAGAGCTGAGGTGAGTTCTGCCTTATTCACTGCGATCTCCTTGATGGGGGGCGCGGAAACCCGCATGGATGCTGCATTATTATGGGGTATCCCTCAAAAAACCGCAAGTTTGCTGGACTTTCTCGACCCACCCCCCCGGGCCCGACATATCCAAACATATGGATATGTCGTGGTTGTGGTTGCTCCGGTGCCGTTGCCCCCCTGCCCCCCGGCTCGGTGACGGTTTAACGTGAGGCCCCATGTTCCAGCAAGCGGGACGCCCCGGATGGATTGAAGTCATCGCCGGCGTGATGTTCAGCGGCAAATCCGAAGAGCTGATCCGACGGGTGCGACGGGCAATCATCGCCCGCAAGCAAGTGCAAGTCTTTAAATCCCACCTAGATGCCCGCTATGCCGGCCTCTTCTCGGTCTCCTCACACGACGGCGTCACTGTCGAAGCCGAGCCAGTTGATTCCGCCGACGAGATATCCCGCCGGCTTCGCGACAACACCGAAGTCGTCGCCGTGGACGAAGCGCAGTTCCTGGACGACGGCATCGTAGACATCGCCAACCGGCTCGCCGACACGGGGGTCCGCGTGATTCTGGCCGGGACCGACGTCGATTTCCGGGGTCTTCCGTTCGGTCCTATGCCCACCCTCATGTGCATCGCCGAGGTCGTCGACAAGTTCCAGGCGATCTGCGTCGTGTGCGGCGGACCGGCCACGCGAAATCAGCGGCTCGTGAATGGCAAGCCTGCGCTGTGGGATAGTCCGATCATCATGGTGGGCGGCCGCGAGACATATGAAGCACGCTGCCGGCATTGCCATCGCGTTCCCAGGCAGGACGCAGACCAGACGGCGCTCTTGTAAATGCTCAACGTCGGGCTGACGGGCAACATCGCAGCGGGGAAGTCGACGGTCGTTGAGCTCTTCAAAAAATGGGGCGCGACGGTCATCGACGCCGATGTCCTGGCACGGGAAGCCCAAGCCCCGGGGAGCGCCGTGGTCGCCGCGATCGCTCGACGCTTTGGCGCCGATGTGCTGCGCCAGGGTGATCTCGATCGCGCCGCTTTGCGTGCCAAGGTCATCGGTGACGATGCGGCCCTCGCGGACCTCAACGCCATCGTGCACCCCGCCGTCCAACAGCGCCGGCTCGAGCTGCGACGCGTCGCCGCCGAGCGCGGAGACGCCATCGTCGTCAATGACATTCCGTTGCTGTTCGAGGTGCTCGACCCTGCGCAATTCGATGCGGTCGTACTGATCGACGCCCCAGTCGCGCTGCGCCGCACGCGGCTGCGCGCCTTGCGCGGACTCTCCAATGAGGACGCCGACCGCATGATCTCGGCGCAAATGCCGGCCGAGCGCAAGCGCTCGTTGAGCCGGTATGTGATCGAGAATGCGGGGACCGTGTCCGATCTCGAGCAACGGGCACGGGAGGTCTTTGCGGATCTGCGGAAACTGGCGGCGCGAGCGGGCGTGAGGCACGAGGCGCCGGGGCAGACGCTGCTGCTATGTGCTTTGGATGCCAAGGACGCTGCTGCACCCGTGCTACAGGCAATCGAGCGGCGCTACACCGACGGCGGAATCCGAGTCGCGCAGACGACCGTGAGGGGACTGCCCAAGGTCCTGCAGACTGTGAAGCCGCTCTCGATTGTCGCGACGACGGCGGCCGCCGCGGGCGCCCGGACCGCGTGGGACAGCGCGGTCCCGCCCCGCCCGTGCCGGCTCTATCATCTGTCTCCCGATCCCGACCCCATTGCGGTCCGCCTGGACCTGCGGCCCTGGGGTCATGACCGCATCGCACTCAGCGAAGAAGATGGCGCAGGGCTGGCGCCCCGCGGGGACCTGTTGTAAGGTCTGGTCCACATGTCCAGCATCCCGACAGAGCTCCGATATACAAAGGACCACGAGTGGGTGCGCGAGAGCGATGACCCCCAAGTGGTGGAAGTGGGTATCACCGATTACGCCCAGGGCGAGCTGGGGGACGTCGTGTTCGTCGAGCTGCCGAAAGCGTCGGCGTCCTTCAAGCAACGCGACGTGTTCGGCACGATCGAAGCGGTCAAGGCCGTTTCCGAACTGTACGCACCGGTCGCCGGCACGATTCTCGAGTTCAATAAGGCGCTGGAGCAGGATCCCGCGCTGGTGAATCGCGATCCCTACGGCCAGGGCTGGATGGTCAAGGTGAAGGTCAAGGATGCCAAAGAATTGGAGGAACTGCTCCGCGCCGACGGGTACGCGAAGCATGTAGGAGAGTGAAAGCGACATTCCACGGACACGCCTGCTTTCTCCTGGAGCGGGAGGGAAAGCGCGTCATCATCGATCCGTTTCTCACCGGCAATCCCGCGGCCGATATCGGCCCGGACAAACTCCCCAAGCTCGACGCCATTCTTCTTTCTCACGGCCATGGCGATCACCTAGGCGATGCCGTGGCGCTCTCACAGCGGCACAAGGCGACAGTGGTCGCGACGTTCGAGCTGGCGCAGTTTTGCAGCGACCAGGGCGCGACGAGTCATGCGATGCACATCGGCGGGTCGCACCAATTCCCCTTCGGACGCGTGAAGCTCGTACCGGCATTTCACGGCGGGCGCGTCGAAGGCGATACGACCGGGAAGTACACGACCAATCCCGCCGGCATCGTCGTCACGATCGGCGGCAAGACCGTCTACCACACCGGCGATACCGGATTGACGGTCGAGATGCAGCTGCTGGCGGGCCCCCCCCAGGTCGACCTCATGCTGGTGCCAATCGGTGACAACTTCACGATGGGTGTGGCGGACGCCATTCGCGCCGTCGAGTTCGTGAAACCCAAAAACGTTATTCCCATGCACTACAACACGTGGGACGTGATCAAGGCCGACCCGGAGGAGTTTCGACGCGGGGTTGGCAACACGTCCGCCGTAACAATTTTGCAGCCCGGGGAATCCTTCACGCTTCCGTAAATGGATATCGAACGCGATCTCTTTCAGGACCGGCACATCGGACCATCAGCCGAGGATCAGGCCGCCATGTTGGGCGCCCTCGGCTACGACTCGCTGGACGCCTTCATCGATGACGTCGTCCCCGCGGACATTCGGCTGCGCGGGCCGCTCAAAACTCCGGACGCGAAGACCGAACAGGAAGCGCTCGAGGACCTGCGCCAGCTCGCGGCCCAGAATCAGGTGTTCCGCTCCTACCTCGGCACGGGCTATTACGACTGCGTCACGCCCACGGTGATCCAGCGGAACGTCCTGGAGAATCCCGGTTGGTACACCGCCTACACGCCCTACCAGGCCGAGATCGCGCAAGGACGGCTCGAGGCGCTGCTCAACTTTCAGACGATGGTGTCGGACCTGACGGGCCTTGAAGTCGCGAACGCCTCGCTTTTGGACGAGGGGACGGCCGCCGCCGAGGCGATGCATCTCACCGAAGCGGTGACGAAGCACGAGGGCAAGCTCACATATCTCGTGGACGCGAGCTGCCATCCCCAGACGATCGCCGTCGTACGCACCCGCGCCGCCGCGCGCGGCGTCGAGGTCGTCGTCGCCGATCCCGAGAGTTTTCGGTTCGAGGGCAGTACGATCGGCGCGCTGGTGCAGTATCCGGCGAGCGACGGCGCGCTCCGCGATTTCCGCGGGCTGTGTGAAGCCGCTCATGCCGCCGGCGCCCTGGTCACGGTCGCCACCGATCTCCTGGCGCTCACGCTGCTCACCCCGCCCGGCGAATGGGGAGCCGACATCGCCGTCGGCAATTCGCAGCGCTTTGGCGTGCCTCTCGGGTACGGCGGCCCCCACGCCGCCTTTTTTGCGACCCGTGACGACTACAAGCGCCACCTGCCCGGACGCATCATCGGCGTCTCCAAAGACCGTGCCGGCCGCCTCGGCCTGCGCATGGCGCTGCAGACCCGCGAGCAACACATCCGCCGCGAAAAGGCGACGAGCAACGTGTGCACGGCGCAGGTGTTGCTCGCCGTCACCGCGTCGATGTATGCCGTGTACCACGGCCCGGAAGGGCTGCGTCGGATCGCCCGCCGAGTCCATGCGTACACGGCGGGGCTCGCGGCGGCGCTCGAGAAACTCGGCTACGCGCTCGTGAACCGTCACTTCTTCGACACGATCGCCGTCGAGGTACCGCAGGATGTCCTGCCGCGGATCATCGATGCCGCTCGGATCAGGCAGATCAATCTGCGCACGTTGTCGCAGACACGGATCGGGATCGCACTGGACGAAACCGTCACCGATTCAGACGTGAACGACTTGGTCGCCGTTTTTGCGGGTCCAATCGGCCGCGACGCGCCACGCGCGACGCCTCTCGCGAGCTCTTCGATTCCCGAGGCGTTGTCCCGGACGACGCCCTTCTGCCTGCATCCGGTCTTCAATACGCACCACTCCGAAACGGAGATGCTGCGCTACCTCAAGAAACTCGAGGACCGCGATCTCTCGCTCACGGCGGCAATGATTCCGCTCGGTTCGTGCACCATGAAGCTCAACGCCACGACCGAGATGATTCCGATCACCTGGCGCGGCTTTAACCGCCTGCATCCGTTCGCGCCGCGCGCGCAGGCGCAAGGGTACGCCACGCTCTTCCGTCAGCTCGAGGAGTGGCTGGCCGAGATCACGGGATTTGCGAGAGTGTCGTTGCAACCGAACGCGGGCTCGCAGGGAGAGTTCGCGGGCCTGCTGGTCATCCGCGCCTATCACCAGCACCGCGGCGAATCCCATCGAGCCACGTGCCTGATTCCCCAGTCCGCGCACGGGACCAATCCCGCGAGCGCGGTGATGGCCGGCATGCGGGTCGTCGTCGTGAAGACGGACGCGCAGGGCAACATCGACGTCGCCGACCTCGAAGCGAAAGCGCAGGAGTATGGCGACACGCTCGGCGCGTTGATGGTCACGTATCCGTCAACGCATGGCGTGTTCGAGGCGTCCATCAAGAAGATCTGCAGGATCGTGCATGAGCACGGCGGCCAGGTGTACATGGACGGCGCCAACATGAATGCGCAGGTTGGCCTGTGCCGCCCCGGCGACATCGGCGCGGATGTCTGCCATCTCAACCTGCACAAGACGTTCTGCATTCCTCACGGCGGCGGCGGTCCCGGCATGGGGCCGATCGGCGTCGCAGAGCACCTCGTGGCGCATCTGCCGACGCATCCCGTCGTGGATGTCGGCATCCCGCTCGCCGAGAGCTCCGGCACCGTCTCGTCCGGTCCGTGGGGCAGCCCGTCCATCCTGCCGATTTCATGGGCCTACATCGCGATGATGGGACACAACGGGCTGACGCTGGCGACTAAAGTCGCCATTTTGAGCGCGAACTACATCGCCAAGCGGCTGCAGGATGGCGGGTACGAATTGCTCTACGCCGGCCAGCACGGCCTGGTCGCGCACGAGTGCATCATCGACACGCGTCCGTTCAAGGCGAGCGCCGGCGTGGATGTCGAGGACATCGCCAAGCGGCTGATCGATTATGGCTTCCATCCGCCGACGGTGTCCTTCCCCGTCGCGGGCACGCTGATGGTCGAGCCGACCGAGAGCGAGCCGAAAGTGGAGCTCGACCGCTTCATCGATGCCTTGATCGCGATTCGCGGCGAGATCCGGGAGATCGAGAACGGCGAGGCCGATCGCGACAACAACCTGCTGAAGAACGCCCCGCATCCGCTGGCCGACTTGCTCGTCGACACCTGGGACCGGCCGTACGCCCGTGAGCGCGCCGGCTTCCCGACCGCGGCGACCCGCGAGCACAAGGTCTGGCCGCCCGTGAGCCGAATCGATGCGGCGTTCGGGGACCGTAACCTGGTCTGTACCTGTCCACCGGTCGAGGCGTACGCCACAGTCTGACCGCCGGACAGCCTGCCCTGAGCGAAGCGAAGGGGTCGGACTGCCGGACTGGTCGTTGCTCGTCGAACCAGTCGGACGATCCGGATCGGAAAACATGGCGGCCGATGCAGCGCTGCTGGATCGCGCCAGCGAATCCGGCGGCGCTTTCCTGCGACTGTACCGGTGGGATCCGCCGACCCTCTCGGTTGGCCGGAATCAACCCATCGCCGTGACGCCGGGCATTCCGTGGGTACGACGCCCGACCGGCGGGAAAGCCGTCTGGCACGAGCACGAAGTCACCTATGCGGTCGCCGCGCCTATCGCCGTGTTCGGATCGTTGCGGGATGCGTATCGCCAAATTCACGAGAGGCTCGCCGCCGCGTTACGGTCGCTCGGCATCCCCACGAGTCTGGCGCCGTACCGTCCGACCGTCAGACCGTCCGACGGTCCGACGTCCTGCTTTGCCGCGCCGGTCGGAGGAGAGATCATCGTTCGGGGCCGTAAAGTCGTCGGCTCCGCGCAGGTCCGTCGCAGGGACGCGTTTCTGCAGCACGGCTCGATCCTGCTGGATGGCGCGCTGCTGGGCCGACCCGTCTCGTTCGAGGAGGTGACGGCCGCCATCATTGAAAAGTGGGACGAAGAGTGAAATCTTAAGCGCCATGCTCCTACGCCCTTCCCTTCCTTCCTTCGTCGTCATTGGCGTCATCACCATCATTGGATGCGAGCGCCGCGGCGGGTGCACGGGCGCAAACTGCGGCACGCTGATCAATGCCGCCGTCGCCGAGCCGGGGACGCTGCTGCCGCCGTCGAGCGAAGACATCGTCGCGAACGACATCAACGAGCAGCTGTTCCTGAAGCTTGCCGACGTCGGCATGTCGGAGAACACCCTCGGCGACGAAGATTTCCAGCCGCTGCTCGCACAAAAATGGGAATGGGACGGGCCGCTGACGCTCGTCTTTCATCTGGATCCGCGCGCGCGCTGGCACGACGGCGCTCCGGTCACGGCCGCGGATGTCGAATTCACGTTTAATGCGTACACCGACTCGGCCGTGGGCTCGCCGTTCCGGCCCAAGCTCCGCCGGATTGCGAGCGTGACCCAGCGCGATTCGCTCAGCGCGGTGTTCCGGTTCCGCGAGCGCTATCCCGAGATGTTCTACGATGCGGTGTATCACATGCGCATTCTGCCGGCGCATTTGCTGCGCCCGGTGCCGCGCGATCAGTGGCGGACCGCGGCCTTCGGCCGTAAGCCCATCGGCTCGGGACCGTACAAGTTCGTGTCCTGGCAACCCGCCCAGGCGATCGAGCTGGTCGCCGACTCCACCTTCTTCCTCGGCCGCCCCGGCGTGCGGCGCCTGATCTGGCGATTCACGCCCAACCTGCAGGTGGCGGTCCAGCAGGTGATCGCCGACCAGGCCGATATCCGCGAGCAGCTGGTGACGCCGGAAAACGTCGAGCGCGCGCGGGCGACACCGCAGCTGTCTGTGTATACCTACCGCGGGAACGTCTACACCTACCTGACGTTCAACGAGCGCTCCCAGGAGGACACGACAAAGGCGCATCCGCTGTTCGCGGACCGCGAGCTGCGCCGCGCGCTCAGTATGGCGGTGGATCGGGCGAGTCTCCTGAAGAGCGCGCTCGATGGTCTGGCGAAAGTCCCGCCCGGCCCCATGTCGGCGCTGCTGTGGATCTGGGACCCTGATATCCGCCAGCTCCCCTACGACACCGCGCAGGCCGACCGGCGCCTCAACGCACTCGGCTGGCGCGACCACGACGGCGACGGCGTGCGGGACAAGAACGGCCAGCCGCTCTCTTTCCATATCCTCGTGCCGACGTCGAGCGTGCTGCGCCGCCAGTACGCGCGGCTGCTGCAGGAGCAATTCCGCGCCGTGGGCGTGCGCATCGAGATCGACGAACTGGAGCCGAGTGTCGTGAATCAGCGCGTGGCGACCGGGAAGTTCGACGCGGCGATTCTGTCCCGGAGCAACGATCCCTCGCCCAGCTCCGGGATCGCGCAGACGTGGACTCGCGCCGGCTTTGGCGGGTCGAATTTCGGCCGCTATTACAGCCCCGAATTCGAGCGTGTGGTGGACCTCGCCGTCACGGCCGCCAGCCGTGACAAGGCCAAGCCGCTCTGGCGGGCCGCTATGGAAACGCTCAACGCCGATGCCCCGGCCATCTTCCTGTACGCCCTCGACAACGTCGCCGCGGTGCACAAGCGGGTCGATAACGTGCAGCTGCGCCCGGACTCGTGGGCGGCCGTGCTGCGCACCTGGCGCATTCCCCCCGACCGGCTGATCGATCGAGATCGCGTGGAGCGTTAAGTGACGGTGGCGGCGTGGCTCCTGCGACGCCTTGTCGCGTCCATCGCCATCATCGTCGCCGTGGTCACCTTCGTCTTCATTCTCATTCACCTCGCGCCGGGGAGGCCGTGCGGCGGTCGGGATGAGATTGTCGATCCCACGATCTGCGAGCAGGTGAATCGCCAGATGGGGTTCGACCGCCCGATTCTCGAGCAATACGGTCTGTATCTCGTGGCGCTGGCGCACGGCAATCTGGGCTACTCGTTTTCGCTGCGACGTCCGGTTCGGGACGCGATCGACGACACGCTTCCGTTCACGCTGCAGCTGGCCGGGGTCGCGCTCGTGCTCGACTTTCTGCTGGGGCTCGCGCTGGGGATCTACCAGGCCAGGCGTGCAAATCGCCTTCCCGACGTGATCCTCGGCAATGTCACGTTGTTCGTCTATTCGCTGCCCACGTTCTGGCTGGCCTTGCTGCTCCTGCTCGTATTCGGCGAGAAGCTGGCGTGGTTTCCGGTCGGCGGCCCCAGTGATCCGGTGCTTTGCCCGGTGATCGATTCGGCGTTCTGCGTTGCCGATCGGCTCTGGCACCTGGTGCTGCCGGCGACGACGCTGGGGTTGGTGGGGGCTGCGGGGACTGCGCGGTTTCAGCGCGCGGCGATGCTCGCGGTTGCGAGCCAGGACTATATCCGCACCGCCCGCGCTAAAGGCGTACCCGAGCGGCGCGTCGTCCTGCACCATCAGCTTCGGAACGCGCTGCTTTCCTTCATAACGCGGTTTGGCCTGGCGTTGCCGTTCCTGCTGACGGGCGCCGTCCTGATCGAGACGATCTTCGCCTGGCCCGGCATGGGGCGGCTCGGCTTCGAGGCCATTCTGACGCGCGACTACCCCCTCGTCACCGCGACCGCGCTGATCGCCAGCACGATCGTCGTGGCCGGCAATCTCGTCGCGGATCTGCTCCTGGGCGTCGCCGATCCCCGACTGCGCGTCCGCGCCGCCGAAGATCTCGACATCGTCACCGCATGACGCTCGGGACCTGGTTCGCGCTCGGTGTCGCCCTCGTGCTGGCGGCGGAATTCGTGCGGGCGCTGCGCCAGCGGGGGTTGCGTCAGCGCGGCGAGCGCTGGCGTCGCTTCTTCCGCCATCGAACGACCGCGTGGGGACTCGGCATCCTGACGTTTCTGGTGATCGTGGCGGTCGCGGCGCCGCTCATCGCCCCATTCGATCCCAACCGCCAACTCGACATCATTCAACTCAAAAACCAGGCCCCCTCGTGGACGTTTCTGCTCGGCACCGACGTGCTGAGCCGCGACGTCTGGAGTCGCGCCGTGTACGGCGCGCGCGTGTCGCTGGGGATCGGCGCGCTGGGCGCGCTGATGGCGGTCTCACTCGGCACTCTGGTCGGAGCGATCGCGGGCTACTACCAGCGCTGGGTCGATGCCGTCCTGATGCGCGGCGTGGATGTAGGGCTGGCGCTGCCACGCATTTTTATCCTGTTGATGGCCGTGGCGCTGTGGGACGGACTGCCGTTCGCGGCTCTCGTCATCGTGATCGGATTGACGTCGTGGTTCGGCACCAGCCGGCTGGTCCGGTCGGAAGTGCTGGCGCTGCGCCAGCAGGATTTCGTCGTCGCGGCGCGCGCACTCGGCGCCCAGAGCGGACGGATTATCTTTCGCCACGTTCTGCCGAACGCGGCGGCGCCGATCATCGTCTCCGCGGCCCTGAGCGTCGGGAACGTGCTGCTGCTCGAAGCGTCCCTGTCGTTCCTCGGCATCGGCATCAAACCACCGGACCCGACCTGGGGCAACATGATCGCCGATAACGCACCGAGCATTTACAGCGCGCCGTGGTCTACGATCGTGCCGGGATTGGCGATTGCCCTGGTCGTGATGTCCCTGAACGCCGTCGCCGACGGCGTACAGGAGGCGCTCGATCCCCACGAGCGAGAGCCTGCATGACGAACCCGGTCCTGCTGCGCGTCCGCGACCTCAAGACCTACTTCGTCACCGAGCACGGGAAAGGCACGGCCCGCGCCGTGGACGACGTCTCGTTCGACCTCTATCCCGGTGAAACGCTCGGCATCGTCGGCGAATCGGGATGCGGCAAGACCGTCACCTCGTTGTCGATCCTGCGACTCATCCCCGAGCCACCGGGCCACATCCTTCCCGGCAGCCTGATCGAGTTCGACGGCCGCAACCTGCTGGCCTTGCCGCTCCAGGAGCTTCGTGAGGTCCGCGGCAATCAGATCGCGATGATCTTCCAGGAGCCGATGACTTCGCTGAATCCGGTCTTCACGGTCGGAGATCAGATCGCCGAGGCCGCCATCATCCATCAGCACCTCTCGCGCGGCGCCGCGCGGGCCCGCGCAATCGAGATGCTGCGGCTCGTGGGCATTCCTGATCCGGACGAGCGCGTGGACCATTATCCGCACCAGTTGTCGGGCGGTATGCGGCAGCGCGTCATGATCGCCATGGCGCTGGTCTGCCATCCCAAGGTCCTGATTGCGGACGAACCGACCACCGCGCTGGATGTGACGATCCAGGCACAAATTCTCGAGCTGCTCGATCAGCTGCAACAGGAGCTGGGGATGGCGGTGCTGCTGATTACGCACGACCTCGGCGTCGTGGCGGGCCACGCCGATCGCGTCGTCGTGATGTACGCGGGACGTGTGGTGGAGACGGCACCGACCGACGCGCTGTTCGAGCGGACCACGCACCCGTATACGGAAGGGTTGCTGGCGGCGGTGCCCCGGATCGATGCGCCGCGCAGCCGACTCCATGCGATTCCCGGCCAGGTACCGGCGGCAACGGCCTGGCCCACCGGATGTCGCTTCCATCCGCGCTGTCCTCATGCGTGGGACAAATGCGTCGCCCAGGAGCCGCCTCTGCTCGAGACCGGGACCCCCGGTCACACTGCGCGCTGTTGGCTCGTGAGCGAACCCGAGAGGCGCGTACCAAAGAGATGACGCCTCCACTCGTCGCGGTGCGCGACCTGGTGAAGCACTATGCCGGCGAGCGGCGCTGGCTCGGCCTCGGCCCGGCGCCGTCCCCGGTGCGGGCCGTGGACGGTGTGTCATTCAGCATCCCGGCCGGCAAGACGCTGGGCCTCGTTGGGGAATCCGGCTCCGGCAAGACGACGATTGGCCGGACGATGCTGCGGCTGCAGGAGCCGACCTCGGGGAAAATGCTGTTCGATGGCAGCGACGTGTTCAGCCTTGCATCGGGTCCGCTACGCGCGCTGCGCCGGCGGATGCAGATCGTGTTCCAGGATCCGTACAGCTCGCTCAATCCGCGGATGACGGTGGAAGAGACGCTGCGCGAGCCGCTCGAGATCCACGGACTCAAGGGCGCGGTCTCCGCCCTCCTCGATGAGGTCGGTCTCGACGCCGCGTTCGCGAAGCGCTACCCGCACGAGCTGTCGGGGGGGCAGCGCCAGCGCGTGGGGATCGCGCGCGCGCTCTCGGTCGAGCCCCAATTCATCGTGTGCGACGAGCCGGTGAGCGCGCTCGACGTCTCCGTGCAGGCGCAGGTGTTGAATCTGCTCGCCGATCTCCAGACCAAACGGCGCTTGACGTATCTGTTCATCGCGCACGACCTCGCCGTCGTCCGCCACATCGCCGACGACGTCGCCGTCATGTATCTCGGCAAGATCGTGGAGCGCGCGCCGGCGGCCGAGATCTATGCGCTGCCTCGCCATCCCTACACGACCGCGCTGTTGTCGGCGGTTCCCGAACCCAATCCTCGCGCGCGCAAGCAGCGCATTGTGCTCGCGGGCGACATGCCATCACCGGCCCGGCCGCCGTCGGGATGTCCGTTTCATCCGCGGTGCCCCCATCCGCTCAAGAGTGAACGGTGCCGAACTGAGATTCCGCCTTTGCGAGAGATCACGCCGGGGCATCTGGCCGCCTGCCATTACGCCGAGCGACCAATGGACGGGCGGTAGTCTATCGCACCCCGCCCATCAGTCGCCGTAGCCATGGAGTGATCGCCAAAAGGACGAGCGCTGCCACGAAGGTCACCGCGGCCACCGCCCCAAAAAGCCGTGGCAGCGGCAACGTCTCAAAGAGTCCCCCCGCCATGCCGGCCAGCTTGTTCCCGACCGCAATCGACAGAAACCACCATCCCATCATGAAGCCCACGATGCGGGCGGGCGCGAGTTTCGTGACGATCGACAAGCCGACCGGGCTGAGACACAGCTCGCCGATCGTGTGCAGGAAGTACAAACCGATCAGCCACCAGGGACTGACCTTCACACCGGTCTGCGCGACCTTTGCCGCGGGGACGATGAACGCGAAACCGAGCCCGACAAAAAAAAGTCCCAGGGCGAATTTCACGGGACTCGAGGGCTGCCGGTCGCCCAGGCGGACCCAGATCCAGCCGATGAACGGCGCGAGGCCGAAGATCATGTACATCGAGTTCAGCGACTGATACCAGGTCGAGGGGAATTCGAACCCGAACAGCCGGTTGTCGGTCAGACGGTCGGCAAAGAGGTTCAAGCTCGAGGCGGCCTGCTCAAACGCGCCCCAGAAGATCGACGAGAAGATGAACAGCAGCGCGAGCGCCGTGACGCGCCCCCACTCCTCGCGCGTGCGAACCCAGCGCCAGAACTCCCACCACCGCTCGTCGGATGCCGAGGCGCGGTTTTCGGTTTGGCCGAGGCGCTCGAGCGCAGGCATGAGGCGCGGCTTGCCGGCAACGTACTGGATGAGTCCGATGATCATGCCGACGCCGGCGCAGGCGAAGCCGGCATGCCAGTTGACCTCCTGGCCGAGCGTCCCGACGACCAGGGGGGCCACGAACGCGCCGACGTTGATGCCGACGTAGAAGATGGAGAACCCTGCGTCGCGCCGCGCGTCGGCGGCGTCGTACAGCGAACCGACCATCGTGCTCGCGTTCGGCTTCAGGAGTCCCGTGCCGGCGATGATGAGGCAGAGACCGAGATAGAAGGTCGCCATGGTCGGGACGGCCATGCTGAAGTGGCCCAGAGCGATGATGATTCCGCCCAGCAGCACGCTGCGATACTGTCCCAGGACTTTGTCCGCGGCTAAGCCGCCAAAGATGGCGGTGGCGTACACGCCGAAGCCGTACCAGCCGAGGATCGCGCCGCCTTTTTCCGCGCTGAACCCTAATCCACCCTGCGCGGCATTCGCCGTCATGAACAGGATGAGGAGCGCTTTGAGGCCGTAGAAGCTGAAGCGCTCCCACATCTCGGTGAAAAACAGCGTCGAGAGGCCGCGGGGATGCCCAAACCACCCCGCGGTGTCGCGCTGCTGCGCGACCGGCTGTGCCATCTAGCGCACTCCGCCCATCAGTCGCTTGACGGGTTTGACGATCGCGAAC
>QHUB01000021.1 GCA_003221035.1 Gemmatimonadota bacterium | reverse complement strand
GAGACGCACAAGAAGGAGCTCGCGTTCCTCGCCAATGCCGCAAAGGACGCCGACATCATCATCACCACCGCGGCAATCCCCGGAAAGAAGGCGCCGATCCTGATCACGGCGGCGGCGGTGGACCGCATGAAGCCGGGGTCCGTGATCGTCGACCTCGCGGCCGAGAGCGGCGGCAACTGCGAGTTGACGCAGGCGGGAGCGGAGATCGTCCGCAACGGGGTCGCCATTCTCGGACCGCTGAATCTGCCGAGCACCATGCCGATCAACGCGAGCCAGATGTACGCCAAAAACCTGGCCGCCTTCCTCGGCCACATCGTGCAGGACGGAAAGCTCCGGCTCGATTTTGAAGATCAGATCATTCGCGATACCTGCGTCACGCACGGAGGTGAGGTGCGCAAATCATGACGACCGATTTCGGGTCGATGCTGTTCGTGTTCGTCCTGGCGACGTTCATCGGGCTGGGCGTCGTCCGCCGTGTGTCACGCCTGCTGCACACGCCGCTGATGTCGATCACGAACGCGATCTCGGCGATCGCCGTCGTCGGCTCGATCGTCGTGACCGGCGCCGACCATCCGCTCATGATCCGCATCCTCGGCGCGATCGCCTTGTTCGCCTCGATGACCAACATCGTCTCGGGCTTCCTCATCACCGACCGCATGCTCAAGATGTTCAAGAAGCGCTGATGCGCACCATCAGCGAGCTGTCCGCCATTCTGGCGACGGCGTTGTTCATCTTCGCGCTGAACTGGATGAACGATCCCAAGACGGCGCGGCGCGGCGTGTACGCCGGCGTCATCGGCATGACGGTCGCCATACTGGCGACCTGGATCCAGCCCGGGATCATCCACCACCGCTGGATCATCGGCGCGATCGCGCTGGGATTTGTGGTCGGCGTGCCGCTGTCGCGCGTGCCCCTGACGGCGGTGCCGCAGCGAACCGCGCTCTCGCACGCGTTCGGCGGCCTGGCGGCCGGACTCGTGGGCGCCGCCGAATACTTTCTGTGGCGTGGCGGTGACGCGGCCGTCGAGATGACGCATTTCCGCATGGGCGCGCTGTGCGCCGAAGTGATCCTCGGATTTCTCACGTTCACCGGCAGCCTCATGGCGGCGGGCAAGCTGCAGGAAGTGAAATGGATCCCGCAGCGGCCGGTCACCTATCCGGGACAAAACGTCGTCAACGTCGGCGCGCTCGCGATTGCGATTGGCCTTGCGGTCGCCGTGGTGCTCCACCCGGGCGCGCCGTGGGCGCAGCAGGCATTTCTCGCGATCGTGGTCCTGGCGCTGATCTTCGGTGTGTTTCTCATCATTCCAATCGGCGGCGCCGACATGCCGACCGTGATCTCGATCCTGAACGCCTACGCGGGACTTTCGGCCGTGGCGATGGGCTTCGTGCTCGACAGCAAGCTCCTCGTGACGGCGGGCGCGCTCGACGGCTCGAGCGGCTTGATTCTCTCGATCATCATGTGTCGAGCGATGAACCGGTCGTTCACCAACGTGTTGTTCGGAGCGTTCGGCAAGGCACAGCCGGCACTCGCCGCGGGCGAGCAGAAGGCGTGGAAGCAGGAGACCGTCGAGGGTGCCGCGCAGATGCTCGAGCAGGCGCGTACCGTCGTCATCATTCCGGGCTACGGGATGGCGGTTGCGCAAGCGCAGCACAAAGTCGCCGAGCTGTACGACGCCCTCAGCAAGCGCGGCATCACCGTCAAGTTCGCAATTCACCCGGTCGCGGGTCGCATGCCGGGCCACATGAACGTGCTGCTCGCCGAGGCCAACATTCCGTATTCGGCGCTGGTCGAGATGGATGAGATCAATCCCGAAATGCCGCAGACCGACGTGGCGCTGGTGCTCGGCGCGAACGATGTGGTGAATCCAGCCGCGCGCTATGCCAAGAGCACGCCCATCTACGGTATGCCGATCATCGATGCGGACAAAGCGAAAACGGTGCTCGCCGTGAAGCGCAGCAAGAATCCTGGTTTCGCCGGCATCGACAATGAGCTGTACACCCTCGACAACACCTGGATGTTGTTCGGTGACGCGAAGGCCGTACTGTCGGACCTGGTCAAACAGTTCGGGAGCGGCGGGATACATTGAAAAGGTAGGGGCGCAGCATGCTGCGCCCCTACTACCAACCCGTCATCGTTTCCAGCTGTTGTTGTCTCGCGCAATATCCGGATACACAACCCGCGGATCGATGGTCGCGCCGCTCAGACGTTTCTGTCCGGCGAGCCGGTACGTGAACCGGCTACCCAGATGCCACATCTCGACAGGCAAGACCCGTGATTCGCTCGACCCATCCGCATAGCGCAGGTCCAGCGTGACCGGCAGCACCATCTGCCCGCGGTTGGAGAGATAAAGGAAGGTCGTGTCGCTCCCTGCGCGCACCGAGTCGATCGCCTGATCGAGCCGGGCAGTGGTGTAGATCCATTCGCGCCAGAACCAATCGAGATCCCGCCCTGTCTGATTGCTCATCAGCCGAAAGAAATCCGCCGGCTGTGGGTGTTTGAACCTCCATCGTTGCACGTACTCCTTGAACGCGCGGTCGAACTCCTCTCGACCGAGCACGGCGTCGCGCAGAATCGTGAGCATGAGCGCCGGCTTTTGGTACGCCGTCCAGTACAGCTCACGCACTTCGTCGGGCTTGCTGATCAGCGGCTGCTCGGTGCCCGGCAGCGCCGTCGCCGCATACGCGCCCAAGAGCTCGCGTCGCACGGTGTCGCCGTACGCCGTGCCCTTGAAGAAGTCCTCCGCGGCGTCGTAGTCTGCGAATGTGTTGAAGCCTTCGTCCATCCAGGGATAGCGGCGCTCGTCGGACCCCACCTGCATCGGGAACCATTGATGGCCGAGCTCGTGCATGAGCACCCAGTACTGGTCCTCGCGCTTTTGGAGCGAGGGGCAGAAGATGACCATCGGGTATTCCATGCCCTCGACCAGGCCTTCGATTGCCGAGATCTGCGGCCACGGATACTCGCCGAGCGCGCCCGAGAAATGGCGGACCGCAAAGCGCAGCATGGTGTTCGATTCTTCCCACGGCGTGGCATCGGGGTGATAGAACGTCTGGACCAGAATGCCGTTGAACACGCTCGCGTCCCAGCGCAGACCCGACCCGGCGGCCCAGGCGAAATCGCGTACGCCGCTCGACGTGAAGCGCCACGTCTTTGTGCCCGCGACGCGCCGCGTCGCGTTCGCAGCGGCTTCCGGGCGCGTGATGACCTGCACGACCTGCCCCGGCGCCGCAAACGCGCGCGCGATTCGGGAGCCCTCCTGCGCCGATCGCACGATGGAGGGATTGGCGAGCATGCCGGTGGCGGTGACCGTGAATCCGGCCGGCAGCGTGAGACTCACATCGAAGTCGCCGTACTCGAGGTAAAACTCCCCCGCGCCCAGGAAGGGCATCGTGTTCCAGCCGTGCACGTCGTCGTACACCGCCATGCGTGGGTACCACTGGCCCATCTCATAGAACCGCGAGCCCACGCGTCCCATGCGTCCGCCGCCGTAGGGCGGAATCGGAAAGTGCCATGCGACGTCGAACGTGACGCTCAAATTGGGCGCCAACGGGCGGGGCAGCTCGACCCGCATCATGGTGCCGAAAACCTTCGTGGTCAGCGCGCGCCCGGCGACCGCGAACTTGTCGATCGTGATTCCGCCGACGAAACCCTTGCCGCTGAAATCGAAGACGACGCCGCCCGCGAAGCGCAGCGGCGGCAGGTTCAGGGTATTCGAGACCGAGCCGGGAGCGAACAGGTTTTGATCGAGCTGAACCCACACGTAGTCGAGCGTCTCCGGCGAGCGATTGACGTAATAGATCTTGCCGGTGCCGCGGAGCATGTTGGTCGCCGTATCGAGCGTCGCCTGCAGCGTATAATCGGCGCGCTGTTGCCAGTAGCCGCGGCCCGGTGTGCCCACGGCCGTCCGCGCCGCCGTCGGTGGCGGCAACGCGAGCGGGCGAAATGGTGAGGAATCGGCGACGGACTGTTGCAGCATGAGCAACAACGCGAGCATGCGGTCTCCTAATGAGTCGCGATCACACCGGCAGCGCGGTGCGCGATTGCCATCACAGTGAGCATTGGGTTCACACCGGACGCGCTAGGGAAGGTGCTCGCGTCCGCAACATACAGGCCTCGTATACCCCACACCCGGTGTTCGGCATCCACCACCGACGTGGCCGCGCTTGCGCCCATGCGGCAGGAAGCCATCTGATGGAAGGTGACGAGCAGCAGCTGGTTCGATCCCCAACCTGCGGCATCCACGCGACGGAGCCAGCCTTCCCGGGCAGCCGTGGTGCTCGGCTCGTAGCTGACGGCCCGGGCCAGGGGAAGCCAGATGTCCCGGGCGCCGGCGGCTTCCAGCAGCTCGGCGGCCGCCGCAATGGCGCGCCGCAGGTGCGCGCGGTCGTAGCTCGAGAGGCGATAGTGGGTCACAGCCGCCCCGTGCCGATCCACAGTCACGCGGCCGCCGAACCGATCTCGCAACAGGATCCCAACGGGCGCGGTGCGCCGCAACTGTGTCATCCGTGCGCGATGGCTCGCCGCCGACTCCCACGGCGCCGCGAGCGCCTGCAGCGAGGGATGCACGGGCGCAGTCTCGAATTTGAACCCGTAGCCGCGATCAAGGTCGGCGAACTGATCGGAGTAATGCGCCTGGACTGTGCCGGTCCAGGGCCGTACGTCTTCGTTCATATGCGCGAGTACCGCCGTGGCCGGATGCAATGCGAGGTTTCGCCCTAGCGCGTGCAGATGCACTCCCGATCGCAGCAGCAGTGCCGGCGAATGGATGGAGCCTGCCGCCACCACGACCGACTTTGCGCGCACGCTGACTGTGTGATTCTCGACTCGCGCGGTCACGCCCGTCACTCTGCCGGCCTCGATCATCACACGCTGCACGTCGCAGTTCACCACGATGCGCGTGCCACGCGCGGCCGCATCCTGTAGATACGTGATCAGCGTGGACTGCTTCGCTCCCCTTCGGCAGCCCATGCCGCAGTACCCACAGCCGTCATCCTGCGCACAGCCTTGCACATCGCGCGGCAACAGACCGTGGTGCCAGCCGAGCCGCTCGAGGCCGCGAATCAGGATCTGGTCCCGGCCCGATGGTTTTGCCTGATCCGTGTTGACGCCCAGTCGTCTCGCGACCGCCTCGATTGAGCGCGTGTACTCGGCGGTTTCGAAATGTGGCAGGTCATGTTCGCTGGCCCACTCATGGCGCACCGCATCCGGCGTCGCAAAACTCGTGGTGTAATTGATCACGGTCCCACCGCCCAGCGTCGAGCCCTGCAGCACGACCAGCCCGAGATCGCTCGTCGCGAGCAGGCCGCCGGCGTCATACATCGTCCGAAGCGCGTCGGCCTCTCGATGGGTGAAATCGCCCTCGTTCTGGTAGCCGCCCTTTTCCAGAACGATGACGTCTTTACCCGCGGCGTTGAGCTCCGCGGCGACGACGCCGCCGCCCGCGCCCGAGCCGATGACCACGACGTCGCAGCTGAGCGTCGTATCCGTTGCGACAACGAGCGGCTTGATGGGTTTAGGGACGCTCGGCGGAGGGCCGAGTGGCCCGGGATAGCCGATGCTGTGTGCGCCGGCCGCAGTGGTGTAGTGTCTGACCGTAGTCAGACGCTTGAGTGCCTGAAATGCTTTTCGCCGCTGTGGTAATCGGCTCGTCGCCCAGCCGCGCAGACACCGCTCGCGTTCGATGCCGGACATGGCTGTGAACGCTTTTGGGATTCCGCTGAGGACCAGATTGACGACGCTGAAGTCGAGCAGCCGCAGCAGCAGATCGAGCTCGGCGCGGTCCCGAGGGCGGGGAAGTCCCGAGATACTCTCGGCAACCTGGTCGCCGAGATCTGCGGCGCCGTCTGGGACCAGCGTCGTCGCGACCGCCCGCAGCACGGTTCGCGCGGCGGGCGAAAGACTCAACGCGCTTGCACGAACGTGAACTTGAAGCCGTCGGGATCGGTGATCATGAACACGCGATCTCCCCACGGCATGTCCTGCGGTTCCTGATCGAGGGCGCCGCCGCGCGCTTTGATTTCCGCCGCGACCTTGTCGAGGTCCTGCGCCGTGTGACACCAGATCCGAGACCCCACACCCTTTTGGCGGTCCCGACCCTTGGCGAAGTCGTCCTGGTTGAGCATGAGCGTGATCGCGCCGGCGTGGATCTCGCATCCCGTGAGCGTTCCGTTCTCGCGCCATTCGTCGCCGATGACAAAGCCGAGCACGTCCCGATAGAACGTGATGCTGCGCTGCAGATCGGTTGATGTGAATCCCGGCGTCAGCTTCCGGAGGCGGAGCGTTTCCGGCTGGCGGCGCGCGCCGAGCCGGGGCTTTGCGGCGCGAGGCTTCTTCGCGCGGGACGTCTTGGAACGCGGTTTCCTGGCAGCCATCGGATTAGCTCCAAAAGCTCGAGGTGTCAAAAGCGTAGCGAACCAACCAGCCTCTCGCCAGATTCCCCTTTCCCTCACTCCTCCAGGACCGAGCCGATGGCGACCAGCAATGCCGTAGCGATATGGGAAGGCAAGCTCAAAGAAGGAAAAGGCACGTTCAAGGCCCAGAGCGGCGTCTTCAGCGGCGCCTTCAGCTTTGGCACGCGCTTCGAAGGCAAGAAAGGCTCGAACCCCGAGGAGTTGATGGCCGCGGCCCATGCCGGCTGTTTCAGCATGGCGTTGTCGGCGGCACTCGAGAAGGCCGGCCATCCCGTGACCCGCATCGAAACCCGCGCCGCGGTCACCATCGAAACTGTGGACGGCGCGCCCAAAGTCACGCGCAGCGCGCTCGACGTGCGCGGCAAAGTCGAAGGCATCGATCAGGCGGCATTCGAGAAGGCGGCCGAGGGCGCCAAGAAGAACTGCCCGGTCTCCAAGGCGCTGCAGGGGAACGTCGAGATTACGATGGTGGCAAAGCTGGTCTGACGCGCTGCAACAGCAGCAGCCCCGCCACAAAGAACACGCCCACCGCGGCGACCGCCGCGCGCTGGTTTCCGGCGAGATACGACACGGCGCCGAAGACCAGCGGCCCCAGGATCGAGGACGACTTTCCGCACAGCGCGTAGAATCCAAAGAGCTCGGATTCTTTGCCTGCCGGAATCAGCGATGCCATCAACGCTCGACTCGCCGCCTGGATCGAGCCCAGTCCAAGTCCCGCCGTGACCGCCACCGCAAAGAACGTGGACTTCGCCTCGGCAAAGTAGGCGCTCAGCGAGACGCCGATCCAGAGCAGCAGCGTCACCGTGATCACCTTTTTGGCGCCCCACCGATCGGTCGGCTTCGCCAACGCGAGCGCGCCCAGCAGGGCGGAGAACTGTACCGCGAGGAAGAGCTTGATCACCTCCGGCGTCGTGAATTTCAGCGTCGTCGCCGCGTAAATCCCCGAGAACACGATCGTCGTCTCGACGCCGTCGAAGTAGAGAAAGAACGCGAGCAGGAATCGGCGGAGCGGCTGATTGGCGAGCACGTCGCGGACGATGCGACGCAGATCGACGTGCTTGTCGGGCTGCGGCCGGTCGGGCGGCATCGCGAGGAACGAAGGGATGGCGAACACGGCAAAGAAGGCCGCGACGAGCAGCCACAGCAGGTTGAACCGGTGCGCGTTGACGAGCGGTAGCGCAACGACCAGCCCCACAATGGACCCCAGATATCCGATGGCAAACCCAAGCCCCGACACCCAGCCGAGCTTGCCCGGTGGGGCGATGTCCGGCAGGTACGAGTTGTAGTAGATCTGGGAGCTTTCGAATCCGAAGTTCGCCAGCGCGATCAGCGCGAAGCCACGCAGGATCATGCCCGGCCCGAGCGTCGTGAACAGCGCGATGCAGGCGATGCACAGTGCCGTGAACGCGACGAAGAAGCGCATCCGAAGGCCGGCGCGGTCGGCGAGGGCTCCCAGCACGGGACCCGTCAGTACCACGAGCAGCAGCGACATCGAAATGGCACGACCCCACCACAGGTCGCCGAGGCCGTGCTCGTTGCCCACGATGTGTGTGACGTAATACACGCTGAAGACGCTGACGACGATGACTGCGGAGTAGGCCGAGTTGGCGAAATCGAACAGGCACCAGGCGAGGATGCGTCTCACGCGCGGCAAAATGGCGCGCCGCAAATCGCCCCGCTAGTTTGAGCCGTGCCCCTCCCCTGGATGGTCTATCTGCTGCGTTGCCGCGATGGCTCCCTCTACACCGGTATCACCAACGACTTGCCGCGGCGTCTCGCATCGCATCAATGCGGCAAGGCGAGTGCGTATACACGCTCGCGCCGTCCCGTGGCTCTCGCCTATCAAGAGGTGGTTCGTGACCACGGCAGCGCATTGAAGCGGGAAGCGGCGATTCGCCGGCTGTCGCGGGTCGAGAAACTCGCGTTGTGCAGCGCCGCGACGTAACGCTCGCCGTCGCCGCGGTGCTGATCGCGGGCGGATGTGTGTCCTTGGGGTTCTGGCAGCTGAGTCGGCTGCGGCAGCGGCGCGCACGCAATGCGGTCGTGGCGGCTCGGCTCGCGTTGCCGCCGCTCGAGATACACGACGGCGGCGTGTCACCGGACTCCGTTCGGCTGCGGCGCATCACGGCCCGCGGTGTCTACGATTTCGGGGCGGAACTGACCTGGCCGGGACGCAGCTTCGAGGGCACCCCGGGCGTGGCATTGATCACTCCGCTGCGCTTGGCGGACGGAGCGCGTGTGTTGGTGGACCGGGGCTGGGTCTACTCACCCGACGCGTTTCACGTCGATCACGGCGCCTATCGAGAGCCCGACACCGTGACGGTAGCGGGGATCGCGTTCATCCCACCGCGGGGTCGCGGCGACGTGACTGCGACCGGCTTCTTGCCCTTCGTCATCGAGCTCGAGAAACCCGATCCGCCGGCCACGACCGGCCTGCCGCGCCGCTGGCCGCCGCCCGTGCTCGACAACGGCCCGCACCTGTCCTACGCGATTCAGTGGTTCAGCTTTGCGGTCATCGCGCTGGTGGGGACTGCCGTACTGATTCGTAAAGGTCGTTGAGCAGTTCCGCGCCGCGCTCGATGCGCGCGGCATCGCGAGCATGACGGTGCACGATTCCCGAGATGAGACGCGCGAACCCGGGTGTCTCTTCACGCCCGAACTTGCCGTCTTTCAAGTCCACGTCGTGCACCATTTCCCCGATGGCGCGAAGCGCCGGATCCTGGTCCAGAGTGAAGCGCTGCATCAGGACCTCGAACGTGCAGCGATCGCCCTCGTGCGTATAGTCGCCTTCGAACATGTCGAAGGTCACCGCCCCTTCTCGTGACTCTCCAAAAACGAAGCGGGCCTTCGGGTCAATGAACCGTTTGATGAGCCATGCGCTGGCGATGCGGTCGACATGAACGTCGGGACGTGTCAGCCAGGTGACACCGCGCCGATGGGTCGATCGCGTTTCCTTCCGGCGGCTGGTCGCTTGCGTCTTGCGTTTGGCCATCGCTGCCTCCGCGGCTTTGCGTCCCTCAGCACCGAAATGATCGAGTGCGGTGATATCCCGAAGCCTCCGCTCCAGCCGCGCGATGTCGGTCGACGAGCCGGTCTGCTCCGCGGCGCTCGTCAATTCGGCGTATTCGGCATCGCGCGCCGCGCGAAACAGGGCTTCGATTTCCGGATCCGAAAGCCCGTCCACGAACGTCGCTCGGCATACGGACGCTTCTCCTCCCCCGGCCGTGATTTCCTTGCGCAGCCACTGGAAGTCTTCGGTCGCCTGAGCGCTGAAGGGCAGGGCATAGACCGAATTCTTGATCGCGACGGCGCCGAGCGTCTGGAGCCGGCGCCAGATCTTCACGCGGAAATAGTCCGGCTTTGGCGGCAGTTGATGAATCAGCAGCAGCCAGCGGGCTTCCTTCATAACCAGAAAGCCCGAAGCTGCGAGCCGACTGGTGCTCCCCAGGGCGTCGCGTCGGCACCGAGCGCGCCGGTGATCGGGTTGAAAAAGTGCTGTGCGGCGGCGGCGGCGGTGACCGCGGCAATTTCCGGTTCGCTGAGGTGCTGCCGGGCTCGCAGCAGCGGCTCGAGCGGCATACCACCCTGCGCTTCGCTGTAGCGGGTGACCGCGTCGGTGAAGCGCAGACCCGCGCGTTCGCGATCAGAGAACAGTGGGCTGGTTTCGTAACGGGACAGCGCTCGCAAAGCGTCGAGCGAGAGCTGGGCTTCGCGCCACTCGTGGCGTCCGCGCTCGATGCACCAGCGGCAGCGGCTGCGCTCGGCAGCGAGTTGTGTGACGAGCACGCGTAACCGCGGCTCGAGGTCGGCGCGATGTAGTTGGTAGCGCGCGAGGGCTGCGTAGGCAGGAAGGACGCTCGGGCCGGGCGAGTTGGGCCTGGATGCACGTCGGCTCGTCAGAGACTTAAAAAGAGTCATAACAAGTGAAGCCATAGCGTGATACAATTGTATCACGTCTATCACGACCAAGACAAGGGACGCTGTCGGTTCGGGCGGCAGAACTACCGTTTTTGCCTGCATTTAGCGATATTCCCCGACCCCACAAACACGGCTAACAAAGGAGCCTACATGGCGGCTGCCCTCCCCCTGAAGCGCCCCGTCAAGGTTGGAGAATTGGTACGGCGCCGGTTGCGTGAATTGAAGCGCACCCCGCGCGAACTGGCGGATGCGGTTCAGGTGTCTGAAGTCTATATCGCTGATCTAGTTGCGGGCCGTCGGCGTCCCCCCGCTCCGGGTCGTATGGACGTCTACGCGCCGATGACCAAGTTCCTGAAGTTGCACCGGAACGACCTCCCGACCTGCGCGAAGGCGGAGCGGGATGGCGAGACGAAGAGCAAGCGCCGGCCGCATCCGGAGATCCGAGACCAGTTCCTCGCACTTCACCTCGACCAGGCGCGCGCGCGCCTCCTGGCGCGCCGGCTCGCCCGCAAAGACGGCGTGATGCTGGAGCGGGTCGTCGTGGGGCGCTTGCTCGAAGTGGCGCAAGGGTTTGTGCGGCGCCAGCTCGATGACGATGTCGGGATCCGGATCGCGGCGAGCCGGGACGGCTGCACCTATCTCGAGATGCGGATGAAGCTGATGGAATTCCTCGACGCCACACCCGAGGGTCTGACCCCCGAGGATGGTGAGGAATTTGTCAGGCCGCGCATTGCCGGGTGGGACATCGATCTTGATACGCACGCGATGCGGATTGTCCTGCGCTCACAAGATCCTGCTCCCCGTCAAGTTAGGGCGTTGAGTATCTAACTAGACGGTAGATAAATCGACGGTAGAGGGCTGTAGGTGAAACGACGGTCGGGGCCTGACCCTTACCGTCGTTTTTTTACCGTCGCATTTTCTACCGTCGCAGTTTCTACCGTCGCCATATCTACCGTCGTTTACAGGAGCGTCCATGCTGTCCTTGCTTCTAGCGGTCGGCCTCGCTGTTCAACAACCACCGCCTCCTCCCCCACAAGACACGACGAAACGCGATACCACCAAGGTCAAGCTCGACTCCTTACCGCTGAAAACGGCGCGCACCGTGAGCTTCGAGACATCGGAAGCGACGTGGATGTCGCTCGATGTTTCGCCCGACGGCAAGACCATCGTGTTCGAGCTCCTCGGTGATCTGTACACGATGCCGGTCGCGGGCGGCACGGCGACGCGCATTACCTCAGGCCCGGCGTTCGACTCGCAGCCGCGCTGGTCGCCCGACGGCAAGCGGATCGTCTTTTTGTCGGACCTGAGCGGTGCGGAAAATGTCTGGCTGTGCGACCCCGACGGCTCGCACAAGAAGGCGCTGACCAAAGGCACGAACAATCTCTTCGCTTCGCCGGAGTGGACGCCCGAAGGCAACTACATCGTCGTCTCGCGGACGAGTGGCGTGCTCGGCAGCGTGTACGAGCTGTGGCTGATTCACAAGGACGGCGGCACGGGTGCGGCGATGTTGCGCGTCCAGGCCGGCCCCAACGCTCCCCCGCCCATGAACACGCTCGGCGCCGCCTTCGGCAAGGATCCGCGCTACATCTGGGTCTCGCGGCATCGCGGCGGCTTCGGCTACAACCTTCAGTATCCGCTGTGGGAGCTCGCGATTTACGATCGCCAGACCGGACGGCTGTTTCCGCAGACCGACACGTATGGCAGCGCGATGCGGCCCGCGCTGTCGTCGGACGGCAAATGGCTGGTCTATGCGACGCGCTACGATGCAGAGACCGGCCTGCGGCTCCGGAACATGGCGTCGGGTGACGAACGGTGGCTCGTGTACCCGGTGACGCGCGACGATCAGGAATCCCGCTTCACCCGCGACCTGTATCCCGGCTACTCGTTCACGCCCGACAACCAGGCCATCATCGTCTCCTACGGCGGCAAAGTGCATCGCGTCGCCGTGCCATCGGGGCAGGTGACCGACATTCCGTTTACGGCCGCGGTCGAGCAACAGCTCGGTCCCATGGTCCATATCCCGATGCGCGTGGACACGGCCGCCGTGCTGGTCCGGCAGATTCGGAACGCGTCGCCATCTCCCGACGGCAAACGGCTCGCCTTCAGCGCGCTCGACCGGCTCTACGTGATGGACCTGCCGAACGGCACCCCGCGGCGACTGACGAACGACTCCATCAAGGAGCAGGTGCCCGCGTGGTCCCCGGATGGTCAGTGGCTCGCGTATGTGACCTGGACCGATCAGGGCGGGACGCTCGACAAGATCAAGGCGACGCCGGGCAGCCGCCCGGTGCGCCTCACAAGCGACAGCGCGTTTTACGACACACCCGTCTGGTCTCCGGATGGGGCCCGCATCGTGGTCGTGCGAGGCCCACGGGCGCCGCGGACCGAGGAGCACTTCGCACCCGGCTACGAGATCGACTGGGTGCCCGCGGCGGGCGGCACCCTGACCAAGATCTCGCCCATCAACAACTGGGGCCGGCCGCATTTCAGCCGCGACCCGAACCGCATCTACATCTATGAGGGCCCGGAAGGCCTCGTGTCGATGCGCTATGACGGCACCGATCGACGCCAGCACATCCGGGTGACGGGCTACACGTATCCGGGCCCCGGGTCCGAGCCCAACATCGCCGATGAGATCCTGATCAGTCCCGATTCCGATCGCGTGCTCGCGGCGGTCGACAATTACGTCTACCTGGTCACGTTACCTCTGATCGGCGGGCAGACGCCGGTCGTCAGCATCTCCGATCCGTCGTCCGCGGCATTCCCGGTCAAGCGGCTCACGATGATCGGCGGCGAGTTCATCGGCTGGACGAACGACGGGAAGCAGGCGTTCTGGTCGGCCGGTCGCTCGTTCTTGAAGTGGGATCCGGTCGTCGCCGACTCGATGGACAAGCTGAAACAGCGGACGGACTCGATTCGCTCGGACTCGCTCAAAGGTGACGCGTTCAAGGCGTTGCCCGATTCCGTGACGAAGAAGATGCGGGCACGCGCCGATTCGCTCGCCAAGTTGCCGGCCTACGAGCCGCCGCGCGTCGATGTCGCCATCCATGTCCCGCGCGACATCCCGCGGGGCACCGTGGTGCTGCGGGGCGCGCGCATCATCACCATGAAGGGAGACGAAGTCATCGAGAACGGTGACGTCGTGGTCAAGGACAATCGCATCGTCTCGGTGGGCCCGCAGGGAGGAGCGGCGCCGGCGGGTGCAAAAGTCATCGACGTCAGCGGGAAGACGATCATTCCCGGCTTCGTGGACGTGCACGCGCACCCCTGGCCGACGTGGGGCATTCACGAGACCCAGGTCTGGAAGTATCTCGCCAATCTCGCGTGGGGCGTCACGACCACGCGCGATCCCCAGACCTCCACCACCGACGTGCTGACGTATTCGGACCTGGTGGAGACGGGCGAAATCCTGGGCCCGCGCATCTACCATACCGGTCCCGGCGTCTTCTGGTCCGAGGACTTCAAGAGTCTGGAAGACACGCGGCAAGCGCTGCGGCGCTACAGCGAGTTCTACCGGATCAACACGATCAAGATGTACATGACGGGCAATCGCAAGCAGCGGCAGTGGGTCATCATGGCCGCCAAAGAGCTGGGGCTTATGCCCACGCTCGAGGGCGGGCTCGACTTCAAGATGAATTTGACCGCCGTGCTCGACGGCTATCCCGGATCGGAGCACAGCTATCCGATCATGCCGCTGTACAAGGATGCCGTGCAGTTGATCGCGCAGTCGGGCATCACATACACGCCCACATTGCTCGTCTCGTACGGCGGTCCCTGGAGCGAGAATTTTTTCTACGAGCGCTACGACATTCACGACAACCCGAAGGTGCGGCGGTTCATGCCGCACGATGAAATCGATCAGCGTGCCGAGCGGCGGCCGTGGTTCCGCGAGAGCGAATATGTGTTCCCGCGCATCGCGGCATCAGCGAACGCGATTCTCCAGGCCGGCGGTTTCATCGGACTGGGGGGCCACGGCCAAATGGACGGCTTGGGCGACCACTGGGAGCTGTGGGCCATGGCGGCGGGCGGCATGAAGTCGCACGATGTGCTCAAGGTCGCGACCATCAACGGCGCGCACGCCATCGGCATGGAGCAGGACCTCGGCTCGCTGGAGCCGGGCAAGCTGGCGGACTTGATCGTGCTGGACGCCAATCCTCTGGAAGACATCCATAACACGAACACGGTGCGCTATGTCATGAAAAACGGGCGTCTCTACGAAGGGGAGACGCTGAACGAGATCTATCCTCGGCAGCGGCCGCTCCCCAAGCTGTGGTGGTGGGGCACCGAACCTGCCAAAGCCGCCGAGACGGTGAGGTAGCAGGAAGACGCTGAGAGGCCGGCCCCTCGGCCTCTCAGCCGCTCGGCGTCTCCCTCGAGGCTTTGATCTAGGCGTCTAGGTAGTTATGTTGTTGGTGCAAAGAACCGCGAGCTGGCTCCTTCCGGAAGTCCCGCTCAGGGACTCCGTCGCTGTACACACGCACGGTTTCATCCCCTAGGTTCAAAAACTGAGGCAGCGCCGATGATTCAGACGACATTGGGTCGCCTGACGGCGCGCGTGTGTAGGCAAGGAGTACTATGCCATTTGCAGCATTGGGCCTAGCGCCCGAACTGGTTCGCGCCGTCGCCGATGAAGGCTACGCGCAGCCAACCCCCATCCAGGCGGAAGCGATTCCCCTGGCACTCGCGGGCCGAGATCTCATCGGCTCCGCACAGACCGGCACCGGCAAGACGGCCGCGTTTGTGCTCCCCATTCTCCAGCGCCTCTCCCCCGGACCGCGCGGCACGCTGCGCGCGCTGATCCTCGTCCCGACCCGTGAGCTGGCGGAGCAGGTTGCCACCAGCATCAAGACGTACGGCCGCCACACCCATCTCAAGGGCGCGGCCGTGTACGGCGGCGTCGGGATGGAGCCGCAGACGCGCGCCCTGAAGCACGGCGTAGACATGATCGTCGCCACGCCGGGCCGCTTGCTCGATCACATGGAGCGGGGCCACGTCGACTTCTCGCAGCTCGAAGTGCTGGTGCTCGATGAAGCCGACCGCATGCTGGACATGGGATTCGCCCCCGACGTGCGGCGCATCCTCAACACGCTGCCGGACGAGCGGCAGACGATGCTGTTCTCGGCGACGATTTCACCCGAAGTCGACGCGCTGGCGCGGCGCGCGCTGAACGGGCACGCGTCGGTCGAGATCGGCCGCCGGGCGCAGACCGCCGAGGGCATCGAGCACGTGATCGTCGCGGTCGACAAGCTGCAGAAGCGCGGCGCGCTCGGCGCGATTCTCAAGGCAAAGCCCGCCGGCCAAACGCTGATCTTCACGCGGACGAAATACGGGGCGGACAAGCTCGTCACCTTCCTCAAGCGCGAGGGCATCGCGGCGAACGCGCTGCACGGCGACAAGGCGCAGAGCCATCGCACGCGCACGCTCGATCAGTTCCGCAGCGGCGCCGCCGAGATCCTGGTG
The DNA here is from genome assembly GCA_003221035.1 of Gemmatimonadota bacterium. Lineage (GTDB taxonomy): Bacteria > Gemmatimonadota > Gemmatimonadetes > Gemmatimonadales > GWC2-71-9 > 20CM-2-65-7. Next base: position 45,802 of record QHUB01000021.1, on the reverse strand, counting down.
GCGACGGACATCGCGGCGCGCGGCATCGACGTCGAGGGAATCCGCATGGTCGTGAACTTCGACGTGCCGCAGGATGCCGAAGTGTACGTGCACCGCGTCGGCCGCACGGCGCGCGCGGGCGCGCGCGGCCTCGCGCTGACGCTCATCTCGCCGGACGAATGGCTGTTGATGGCGGATGTCGAGCGGCTGATCGGGCAGAACTTCCCGCGGGAAGTGATTCCGGGATTCGAGCCGTCGGTGGCGCCGTTTCAGCCCAAGCTGGCGATCGCGGAAGCGCCGAAGCCGGAGCGGTCGTTGAGACCGAGACGGGGCGGTAAACGGCGCTAGTCGTCAGTCTTTTGTTTTCAGCGTTCGAATGAAGTTCGCGACGGGAGTTGCGGCAAGCGTCATCAGCCGAATGCTCCCGCGCGAGCCCAGCTCCACCGACACGCGCGCGATCGTCTCGTTGTCCGGGCAATCCACGATGCTCACGAAGTCATAGGGGCCGAGCACGGCGTACTGCGCCGTGACCTTGGCCCCGAACTTCTCGATCTCCTTGTTCACTTCCTGCAGCCGCTTGGGATTGTTCTTGAGCGCCTTGGCGCCTTCGTCGGTCAGGTTGGACAGCAGCACATAGGTAGGCATGGGTCCCTCGAAATCGTCGAGAAAAGTCGTCGAGCAAGACCGTCTTTATCGCTTCTCAATCGTCACGTAATCCCGTTTGCCCGCGCCGGTATAGACCTGCCGCGGGCGGGCGATTTTCTGTTCCTTGTCGAGCAGCATCTCCTGCCATTGGGCCAGCCATCCCGGCGTCCGCCCGATCGCGAACAGCACGGGGTAAATGTCGACCGGGAATTTCATCGCCTCGTAAATGATCCCGGAGTAGAAGTCGACGTTCGGATACAGCTTGCGTGTGACGAAGTACTCTTCCTGCAGCGCGATGCGCTCGAGCTCGACGGCGATGTCGATCAACGGATTCTTGCCCGTGACGTCGAACACCTGCTCCGCGATCTGTTTGATGATCTTGGCTCGGGGGTCGAAGTTCTTGTACACGCGGTGGCCGAACCCCATCAGCCGCACCTCGCCTTTCTTGACGCGCTGGATGTACGCGGGGATCGCATCGATCGATCCGATCTCCCGGAGCATCCGCAGCACTTCCTCGTTTGCGCCGCCGTGCAGCGGTCCGTAGAGCGCGGCAGCCGCCCCGGCCATGCCGGAATAGGGATCGGGGTGCGATGACCCGATGCCCCGCATGGCGCTGGTGGAGCAGTTCTGCTCGTGGTCCGCGTGCAGGATGAACAAGACGTCGAGCGCGCGCTCGAGGACGGGGTGCGGGCTGTATTTCACCGCGGTCGTCTTGAACATCATGTTCAGGAAGTTGCCGGTGTAGCTCAGATCGTTGTCCGGATAGGCGTACGGCATCCCCACGGAGTGCCGGTGCGCGAACGCGGCCAGCGTCGGAGTCTTGGCGATGAGCCGGACGATCTGGGCGTAGCGCGACTGCTCATCGAAAATGCGCTTGGCTTCGGGATAGAACGTCGACAAGGCGGCGACGGCGCTCACGAACACGCCCATCGGATGGGCGTCGTGGTGGAAGCCGTCGATGAACTTCTTGATGTTCTCGTGAATGATCGTGTGATGCGTGATCTGATAGACCCACGCATCGAGCTCGGCGGCGGACGGCAGCTCGCCGTTCAGCAGCAGATAGGCGGTCTCCAGAAACGTGCTCTTTTCCGCGAGCTGCTCGATGGGATACCCGCGGTAGCGCAGAATCCCCTTGTCGCCGTCGATGTAGGTGATGGCGCTGCGGCAGGCCGCCGTGTTCATGAAGGCGGGGTCGTAGCTCATCAGGCCGAAGTCGTCGGCCGACGCCTTGATCTGCCGCAGATCGGCGGCGCGGATCGTCCCCTCCTGAATCGGAATCTCGTAACTCTTGCCGGTGCGGTTGTCGACGACGGAAAGTGTGTCCTTCGGCACTACGGTGTCCTGAATGTTTGAGCGGGAAAAGATAACGCGAATCGGATGGGAAGAGACGTCCTTTACCGTCCCGTCCCGTCATCCTATCTTGGCCATTGTGGCGCAACCAAGACCCAGTCTCTACCCAACGCGTTCGAGCGCCGGCGCCCTGCTGGGCCAACAGCTCGCGTCCCGCGGTTACCAATCCTGCATTCTTCTTGGCATTACCCCGGAAGGCGTTGAAATCGCGGCGCACGCGGCCCGCGCCATGGGCGCGCAATTCGACGTCATCGTTGCGTCCTTCATCAAACTTGGCGCCAATCTCGCCCCCATCGGCGCCATGGCCGAGACGGCACCCGCGGAGATGGATCCCGACTTCCAGCCGGGGATGAACCTGCTCGAGAAGCTGCAGGCGGCGATCGACGAGTCACGCGCACGGGTCAAGCAGGATCTCGTGCTGTATCGCACGCAGCGTCCCGTCAAAAAGCTCGAGGGCCGCACCGCGGTGGTCGTGGACGGGCAGATCGTGTGGCCGTGGAAGGCGCTCGCCGCGGCCAAGGCCGCTCAAGGACTCGGCGCTCGCGAGGTCGTGATTGCGACACCGGTGGCTGCTCAGCCGGCGGCCGATCGCATCCGGGCGCGGCAGTATCCGCTCGTGTGTCCGAGTGTGGTGATGGAGCAGGAAGGCCACCCGTCGCCGTATGGTGATGCCGGCGCCGATGGCGCTGACCGCTTGCGGAGTATCATGATCGCCCACGAGGCCGCGTAGCGCGCCTCGTGCCGGCGTTCAGGATTCCAGCTCGACGATGTCCTTTTCCAGCCAGCGGTGTTCGCCAGCCAGAATCTCCTGCGCAAACCGGTACGTCGGCACATCCTCATTCCGCCGTAGACCGTTGAACTTGGAGCGCACACGGCGTCTGGCTTGGCGGCAGAACAAGTCTGCCAGCTTCACCGCCCGCGCGCCCGTCGTGCGATCGCGCTCGTAGAGCTTCTGCGCGCGCGAGCAGGTCGCCGCCATGGCGAATAGCTCGGCCGCGACGTCCACGAGCCGGAACAACACCGACTGGCGCAGCTCGAGCTTCGGCCCGAACCGGATCATCGAATGGAACACGCTGCGCGCCAGGCGCCGGCAGCTGCGCTCCACAAAGCGCACGTGCTTCGCGAGCTTGCCGAACTCGGAATAGCGCGGCCACAAACTCCAGCCGAGCCAGCGCGTCGGGTACCACCAGCCGTAGAAGCCCGCCGAGCGCGCGAGGCCGGCAAGGCGCTCCTGCGTCGTCTTGCCGGGCATCACGACGTCCCCCGCGACCTGCAGATGTTTGTCCACGGCTTCGCGCGCGATGAATAGATGCATGATCTCCGATGATCCTTCGAAGATCAGGTTGATGCGGAAGTCGCGCATGATGCGCTCGACCGGCACGGGCGCTTCCCCGCGCGCGCGCAGGGAATCCGCCGTCTCGTACCCGCGCCCGCCGCGAATCTGCAGGGTGTCATCGATGATCTGCCAGCCGGCCTCGGAGTTGTACAGCTTGGCGATGGCCGCTTCGAGCCGGATGTCGTAGCCGCCGCGCTCCGCCATGGCGCCGCACAGCTCGGCGACCGCCTCCATCGCCAGCGTGTTCGCGGCCATGGAGCCGATCTTCTGCGCGATCGCGTCGTGCTGGCCGATCGGCCGCCCCCACTGCACGCGCTCGGCCGCCCAGCGCCGCGAGATTTCCAGGCAACGCTTGCCGGCCGCAACGGCGGAAATCGGGAGCGTCAACCGGCCGGTGTTGAGCGTCACCAACGCGAGCTTGAGACCCTTGCCCTCACCCCAGAGCACGTTCTCCTTCGGGACGCGCACGTTGGTGAAGCGGATCACGCCGTTGTAGAGCGCCTTCAGGCCCATGAAGTGGCAGCGGTACACCACTTCGACGCCCGGCCAGTCCGTCTCGACGATGAACGCGGTGATCTGCTTCTTCTCGCGGCCCTTGACCATCGTCGACGGCGTCCGCGCCATCACGACGAGCAGCTCGGCCTTGGTCCCGTTGGTGCACCACAGCTTCTCGCCGTTCAGAACCCACTCATCATCGTCGCGGATTGCGGTGGTCTCCATCGCCGCGGGATCCGATCCGACATTTTCCTCCGTCAGCGCGAACGCCGAAATGGCGCCCTTCGCAAGCCGCGGAAAGAATCTCTTTTTCTGCTCCTCGCTGCCGAATAGCTTCAGCGGCTGCGGCAACCCGATCGATTGGTGCGCCGAGAGCAGCGCCGTGAGCGAGCCGTCCACCGACGACACGAGCTCGATCGCCTTCATGTACGAGAGCTGCGACAGCCCGAGGCCGCCGTACTCGCGCGGAATCTTGATGCCGAACGCGCCGAGCTTGCGCAGCCCGTCGATGACGTCCTGAGGGATCTCGCCTTCGCGGTCGATTTTGTCGGAGTCTACGTCTTCACGCAGAAAGCGGGCGAGTTTGTCGAGGAACGGTTTGGCGCGGGCGATCTCGTCGGGATCCTGCTCGGGGTAGGGATGGATCAGGTCCATCCGCAGGTTGCCCAGGAAGAGCTCCCGGACAAAGCTGGGCGCTTGCCACTGCTCCTCGCGCGCCGCCTCGGCGACTTCCCGCGCCTCTTCGGCGCTGATTTTCCGTTTGGGTTCGGCCAGGGTAGCCATCGTGTCTAAATGTAATATCTTCACGTCGTTCAGCCCGCCGTCAGCTTTTTCATGAAGGAGCTTCCCCATGCCCCGTATAGGGTTCGCCTTATTGGCGCTAGGCATCGTGTCTGCCACAGCGGCACCTGCGCAGCGTCCCGCTCCTACCCGGAAAGCCCCGCCGGCGGCGCCGCCGGCCCCGGCGATCACCATACCGTACCAGCGGTTCGTGCTGAAGAACGGCCTGACGCTGCTGGTCCATGAAGACCACAAGGCGCCGATCGTGGCCGTCAACATCTGGTACCACGTCGGCTCGAAAAATGAAAAGCCGGGCCGGACCGGGTTCGCCCACCTGTTCGAGCACCTGATGTTCAACGGCAGCGAGCACTTCAACGACGACTACTTCCAGCCGTTCGAGCGCATCGGCGCGACCGATCAGAATGGCACCACCAACAACGACCGCACCAATTACTTCGAGAACGTCCCGACGACGGCCCTCGACGTCGCGCTCTGGATGGAATCGGACCGCATGGGGCACCTGCTCGGCGTGATCGACTCCGCGAGAGTCAATGAGCAGCGCGGCGTCGTACAGAATGAAAAACGCCAGGGCGAGAATCAGCCGTACGGGAAAGTGAACCTGCTCATGGCCGAGGGCGCGTATCCGCCCGGGCATCCGTACTCGTGGACCGTGATCGGGTCGATGGAAGACCTGAACGCCGCTTCCGTGGAGGACGTCAAGAACTGGTTCCGCACCTACTACGGCCCGAACAACGCGGTCATCGTGCTGGCGGGCGACATCACACCCGAAGTCGCCCGGCAGAAAGTCGAGCAGTACTTCGGCGACATCCCTGCGACACCGCCGATTGCGAAGCAGGACGTGTGGATCGCGAAGCGCACAGGCACGCATCGGGAAGTGATGCAGGACCGCGTCCCGCAAGCGCGCATCTATAAGGAGTGGAACGTTCCGCAGTTCGGATCCGCGGACGGCGACTATCTCGACCTCGTGACCGACGTCCTCTCCGCGGGCAAGACGTCGCGATTGTACAAGCGGCTCGTCTATGACGAGCAGATCGCCACCGATGTCGCCGCCTATGTGGACCTGCGCGAGATCGGCGGTCAGGTGGTGATTCGCGCGACGGCAAAACCGGGCGGCGACCTGGTCCGGGTCGAGCGCGCCATCGACGAAGAGGTCGCGCGCTTCATCCGCACCGGGCCGACGGCGAGCGAGCTGCGGCGCGTGAAGACGCAGAGTCGCGCCAACTTCATTCGCGGGATCGAGCGGATCGGCGGGTTCGGCGGCAAGTCGGATGTGCTGGCGATGAACGAAGCGTACGCCGGCAACGCCGATCACTATCAGGTGACGCGGCAGCGTATCGCCTCCGCGACGGCGGAGAATCTCCGCTCGGCGGCCGCGCGCTGGCTGAGCGACGGCGACCTGGTCGTCGAGGTTCATCCCTATCCGACCTATGACGTCGTGGCGGGCGGCGCCGACCGCTCGAAGCTGCCGGCAGCCGGTACGCCGCCCGACGCGCGCTTCCCGGAAGTCGCGCGGGCGACGTTGCCCAACGGCCTCAAGATCGTGCTCGCGGAGCGCCATGCGATCCCGCAGGTGAACATGACGCTGCTCGTGGACGCCGGCTACGCGGCCGATCAGTTCGCCACGCCGGGGACGGCGAGTATGACGCTCGATATGCTGGACGAAGGCACGACAAGGCGCACGGCCCTTCAAATCAGTGACACCCTGTCGCAGCTCGGCGCCGAGCTGTTCACGGGGTCGCAGCTCGACGTGTCGAGCGTGTCGCTGTCGGCGCTGAAAGACAAGCTGGACGCCTCGCTCGACATTTTCGCCGACGTGATCCTCCATCCGTCGTTCCCGCAGGCCGACTTCCAGCGCCAGCAACGCCAGCGTCTCGCGCGCATTCAGCGCGAGAAGGTGCAGCCGGTACAGATGGCGCTGCGCGTCTTCCCGCAGCTCCTGTATGGGGCCAATCACGCGTACGGCAATCCATTGACGGGATCGGGCACCGCGGACGCCGTCTCGCGCATGATCCGGGACGATCTCGTGCGCTTCCATCGGACCTGGTTCAAGCCGAATCACGCAACGCTGGTCATCGTCGGCGACATCTCCCTCAAAGAGATACAGCCGAAGCTCGCCCGACTGTTCAGCGGCTGGCAGGCCGGCGACGTGCCGCAGAAGAACGTGAGCACGGTTCCTGATCAGCCGCGCCCGCTCGTCTACATCCTCGATCGTCCGGGTTCGGAGCAGTCGATCATCTTCGCCGGCAATCTGGCGGCGCCGAAAGCGAATCCGCACGAGTACGCGATCGAGGCGATGACGTCGCTGCTCGGCGGGCAGTTCACGTCGCGCGTCAACATGAACCTGCGCGAGGACAAGCACTGGTCCTACGGCGCGTTCACGCTGGTCTGGGACGCGCGGGGCCAGCGTCCGTTCATCGCGTACGCGCCGGTGCAGACCGACAAGACGAAGGAGTCGATGATCGAACTGGATAAGGAGCTGCGCGGGATCCTTGGGCCGAAGCCGGTCACGCAGGACGAGCTCAGCAAGGCACAGGCGAACCTCACACTCACCCTGCCGGGCAACTGGGAGACGATGGATGCGGTGCAGGGGTCGCTCGAGCAGATGGTGACGTACGGTCTCGACGACCGCTACTTCGACACGTACGCGCAGCGCATTCGCGCGCTGACGCTCGCAGACGCCACCGGCGCGGCGCAGGAGACAATCCGGCCCGATCACCTCGTGTGGGTGATCGTGGGCGACCGGGCCAAGATCGAGGCCGGGATTCGGGAGCTGAATTTTGGAGAGATCCGGTTCCTGGATGCGGACGGCAAACCGCTGGCGTCCCGAGACTGACGCGGGTGGTCGGGGAAACGGGACGGGGCTAAGTTCTCCCGTCCCGTTTTCTTTTGGAGCATGCTCGTGTTCGCGCTCTCGCTCGCGCTCGTGGTACAGGCGGCGGTGTCACCGCCCCAGCAGGTCCTGATCAAAGCCGGCCGTTTGATCGACGGCCGTTCGCAGCAGGTCCAGAACAACGTGGGCATTCTGATAGAAGGGGAACGCATCAAGGCCGTGGGGCCGGTCGCCCAGATCCAGGCGCAGGCGGCCACCGCTCGCGTGATCGATCTCGGCCAGATGACGGTGCTTCCGGGAATGATCGACGCCCACACCCATCTGCTTCTGCAGGGCGACGTCACCTCACAGGACTACAACGATCAGCTCCTCACCGAATCGACGGCGTATCGCGCGATCCTGGCGGCGCGCAATGCGCGGATCGCGCTGGAGCACGGCTTTACCGCGATCCGCGATCTCGAGACCGAGGGCGCGATGTATGCCGACGTGGATGTGAAGCACGCGATCGATCGCGGCGAGATCCCCGGCCCCCGCGTGTTCGCCGCGACGCGGGCGATGGCGCCGACCGGGATGTATCCGATCACCACCGACAACTGGGAGCTCGAGCTGCCGCACGGTGTGCAGCCGGTCGACGGCGTGGATAACGCCCGGCTCGCGGTGCGGCAGCAGGTGCAGCACGGCGCGGACTGGCTCAAGTACTACAGCGACCGCCGCTACTACTTCACGCCGGACAGCGTGCTGCACAGCTGGGTCAACTTCACCGATGCGGAAGCGAAGGCGATCGTGGACGAGGCGCACCGGATCGGACGTCCGGTTGCGGCGCACGCGATCGGGTCCGACGGCATTGCCGCCGCGCTGCGCGCGGGCGTCAATTCCATCGAGCACGGCGACGGACTGACCGACTCGCTGATGGACGTGATGGTGCGCAACAACGTCTACTGGGTGCCCACCGTGACCGTCGGCGCACATGTGGTCGCGCGCGGCGGGGTGTGGGTCGCGCTCGTCAATCTCGAGCGCAAGGCGTTCGGCCGGGCGCTCAAGAAGGGCGTCAAGATCGTCATGGGCACGGACGCCGGCGGTTTCCCCTGGACGGAGATCAATGAAGCCAGAGAATTCGAGTATTACGTGCAGTACGGCATGACGCCGATGCAGGCGATTCAGTCGGGGACGTCGGTGGCGGCGGCGCTGCTGGGCCAGGACCAGAACTTCGGATCGATCGCGCCCGGACTATATGCTGACATCATCGCCGTTGCGGGCGATCCGACGCGGGATATCACGGAACTGCAACGGGTCAGGTTCGTTATGAAGGGTGGCGCCGTCTATCTTTCCCCATAAGTGCGATCGCTTGGCGTAGCTCTCCTTCTTACTGCAGGCGCCGCCGCTGCCGGGATGGCCCAGTTGGCCCCCGCCGGCACCGGCGGCGTCGCGGCTTTGGCCGCGACCCTGCGTCAGCTCGGCAGCAACAAGCGGGTCCTGATGATCGGCGCCCATCCCGACGATGAGGACACTCAGCTGCTCGTGCTGCTGTCGCGCGGCATGGGGGCGCAGGCGGCATACCTGTCGCTGACGCGTGGCGAAGGTGGCCAAAACCTGATCGGTCCCGAGCTCGGCCCCGAGCTCGGCATCATCCGCACCGAAGAGTTGCTCGCCGCGCGGCAGCTCGACGGCGCGCAGCAGTTCTTCACGCGCGCATACGACTTCGGCTTCTCCAAGTCCGCGGACGAGACGTTCCGCTTCTGGCCGCGCGATTCGATCCTCAGGGACGTGCTCGACGTGATCCGGCGGTTCAAGCCGCAGATCATCATTGCCGTGTTCTCGGGCACGCCGGCCGACGGGCATGGCCACCACCAGGTGTCGGCGCTCCTCGCGCGTCAGGCGTTCGATCTGCTGCGCGACTCCGCGGGCGGTCCGCAGAAGTTCTACCGCTCGACGCGCGGCGATCCCTCCGCCACCACACTCACCCTCCCGGTCGGCACGCTCGATCCGATCCTCGGCCAGTCCTATTTCCAGATTGCCATGGCGAGCCGGAGCCGGCATCGCTCGCAGGATATGGGCCAGTTGCAGCGACTCGGTCCCGCGACGTCGGGCGTTGCGTTGCTGGCGACAAAACCTGGAACGGGGAGCCGGGAGCCGGGAGCCGGGAATAACGGTGAGTCCTCGATGTTTACGGGGGTCGACACCACGATTCACGTCACCGGATACGCCGCACTCATCGATTCGGCGCGGGGCGCGCTGACGCCATGGCATCCCGCCGGCTCGCTGCCCTATCTCCTGCGCGCGCTCCATCTGCTGGGCGCGGCCGACTCGGTGCAGCGCAGTTTGCTCGAGCGCGCGATCGCCACCGCCGCCGGTCTCACCGTCGACGGCACGGCGGACGACGGTATCCTGGTCCCGGGCGAGCGACTCCAGGTCGAAGTCACGATCTGGAATGCGGGAGACAGCGCGGTCCGCGTGGACAGCGTGTCCGTCCAGGCGCCGGCGGGATGGGCGCTCGAGCGCATCGATTTCGGTGCGCCGACCGTCGCTGCGGGCACGCTGCAGACGCGCCGCTTCGCCCTGACCGTCGCCAAGGACGCGGAACGGACGCAGCCGTATTTTCTCCGCCGGCCATTGACCAATCGCGGCGGCCTCTATGACTGGTCGGGGGCACCGTCCGATGTTCGTGGCTTGCCGTTTGAGCCGCCGCCCGTGACGGCGCGCGTCCGGCTCATCGTCGGCGGCGAGCCGGTGACGGTAACACGCGAGGTCGTCTACCGGTATCGCGACCAGGCGATCGGTGAAATCCGGCGGCCGCTGTTCGTGACGCGCGACGTCGAGGTCGCGATCACGCCTGAGGAGCTGCTCTGGCCCATCGACGGGGGGAGCGACGCACACGAGTCACGCCACTTCATGATGTCGGTCACGAATCGCGCGCGCGGCCCGGCGAACGTCCGCACGGTGGTGACGGCGCCGGCCGGCTGGCCCTCTGTTTCGTCCGACAGCGTGGCGTTCGCGCGCGAAGACGAAACGCGGAGCGTGGTCGTGAGTCTGGCAGCGCCCGCCACGGACAGTCTCAAGCCGGGGACCTACGACGTCCGTGCCGGCGGCGGGACAGGGTGGCTCGAGCTCATCGACTATCCGCACATCCGTCCCCGTGCGCTGACGAAGCCCTCGGTCGCGCAGATTCGCGCGGCGCGCGTCGCGCTGCCGGCGCTCTCCCACGTGGGGTACGTGCGCGGCGCGGCCGATCGCGTGCCTGAGGCGCTGCTCGCGGTCGGCGTGCCGGTCGAGCTCATCAGCGCCGATTCGCTCGCGCGGGGCGATCTCTCGCGCTACGACGCCATCGTCATCGGCAGTCGAGCGTATGAGACCGAGCCGGCGCTGGTCGCGAACAACGGCCGCCTGCTCGACTACGCCAAGAACGGCGGCCTCGTGATCGTCCAGTATCAGCAGTATCCGTTCGTGGACGGCGGCTTCGCGCCCTACCCGTTGACCATCGCGCGCCCGCACGACCGCGTGACCGACGAGAACGCGCCGGTGACGCTGCTCGATTCGGCGCGCGCGGTATTTCACTATCCCAACGAGATCGGCGCGGCGGATTGGCGCGGCTGGATCCAGGAGCGTGGGCTCTACTTCGCCCACACGTGGGACACCACCTACGCGCCGGTGCTCGAGACGCATGATCCCGGGCCGCCCAGTCCCTCACCGGAGCTGAAAGGCGGCCTGCTCATCGCGCCGCTCGGTCGAGGCACCTATGTGTACACGGGGCTGAGCTTCTTTCGACAACTGCCGGCCGGTATACCCGGACCGTACCGGCTCTTTATGAATCTCCTTGGGTTGAAGAGGAAGAATGTTCCGTAAGACAAGGAGAGGGGAGAAGGGAGATGTTCGATCCGGTGCGCAGCAAACGCGCCGTCACGTACCTCTCCCGTCTCCCTTCTCCCTCATGATCTTTGGATTACTCATAGTCGCCGGATGCTCGCGGGACCACCGCACTCCCTTAGTCGTCTACAGTCCCCACGGGCGCGACCTGCTCACCCTGTTCGAAAAGCGTTTCGAAGCCCTCCACCCGGACATCGACGTCCGCTGGCTCGACATGGGCTCTCAGGACGTCTACGACCGGCTGCGTTCGGAGCAGGCCAACCCGCAGGCGGACGTCTGGTTCGGCGGCCCGTCATTGATCCTCGCGCAGGCCGCGGGCGATTCGCTGCTCGACTGTCATCGACCGGGGTGGGCGGACGCGATCCCCGCGCGCGGGCGCGGGCCGGGGGATTGCTTCTTTGCGGCGTACGAAACGCCCGTGGTGTTTTTGTATGCCGAGCGGGTGATTGCCGCGGCGCAAGCGCCGAGCGACTGGAACGACCTGCTCGATCCCAAATGGAAGGGCAAGATCATCATCCGCGATCCGCTCGCGAGCGGCACGATGCGCGCGGTCTTCGGCTTCATCATCGCGCGCAGTCTCGCGCAGACCGGCGACACGACGAGCGGCGTACAGTGGCTGCGCCGGCTCGACGGACAGACGAAGGTCTACGAGCAGAACCCCGCGCTGGTGAGTGAAAAGATCGCGCGCCAGGAAGGGCTGGTGACGGTCTGGGATCTTCCGGACGTGCTGATCAGCCGGCGTCGCGGCATGCCGGTTGGTTACGTCTTCCCGAAGAGCGGGACCGTCGTGATCGAAGACGACATCGCCGTCGTGCGCGGGGCCAAACATCCGGCGGCCGCGCGCGCCTATGTGGACTTCGTCGGGAGCCCGGAGATGCAGCTCGCCGCGGCGCGCGAGGTCTTCCGCGTGCCCGCTCGGCAGGATCTCGCGAACGATTCGCTGCCCGCCTGGGTGCGCGAGGTTCGCCGGCAAATGGTGGTGGCCGACGTCGACTGGAACCTGCTGGCGCAGAGTGGGCCCGGATGGATGCGGTGGTGGGATCAGCATGTGCGCGGCACTGGAGGAAAGCGTTGACTCCGCCCTCCACCGCGTTCCTGCAAGTCCAGGCCATCGAGAAGCGCTGGTCCGACGGTGTCGTCATCGGCCCGATCACGCTCGACATCGCGCGCGGCGAGATCCTCGCCTTGCTGGGCCCGTCCGGCAGCGGGAAGACGACGATGCTGAGACTGCTCGCCGGCTTCGAGGGCGCGGATGGCGGCCGCATCGCCGTCGCGGACGAGGACGTGACGAGCGTCCCCCCGGCCCGGCGCCGCTTCGGAATGGTATTTCAGCACTATGCGCTGTTTCCTCATCTGGACGTCGGCGACAACGTGGGCTTTGGATTGGCCGGGAGCCGGGAGCGCGGAGCCGTCGCGACGAAGATCGCTCAGGCGCTCACCCTTGTCGATTTGGCTGGGTTCGAGCGGCGCAAAGTGCACGAGCTGTCGGGTGGCCAGCAGCAGCGCGTAGCGCTCGCGCGCGCGCTCGCCCCCGAGCCGCGCGTCCTGCTGCTCGACGAGCCGCTCTCGAATCTCGATCCCGCGCTGCGGGAGCGCACACGGCACGAGCTGCGGGCGGTGATCAAGCGCGTGGATATCACGACCGTCTTCGTCACGCACGAACAGGAGGAAGCGTTCGACCTCGGCGATCGCATCGCGGTGCTCAATCAGGGACGGCTCGAGCAGGCCGGGACACCGGATGAGCTCTACGAACGACCCGCGAACCTGTTCGTCGCGACGTTCGTGGGTCGAGCCAATGTGTTTCACGGCGCCGCGGCGAAAGCCCTCGGTGGCGCGGCGACCCGCAACGGCGTGGTGGTGGTTCGGCCCGAGCGGCTTCGATTTGGCCACGCTGGTGTTCCGGGCATCGTGCGCGAGCGCCGCTACACCGGCGCCGCGGCGTTCTTCGTGGTCGAAGGCGACGATCATGAGCGCTTCGAGGTGTTGGCCGAGCCCGATGCGGCCCAGGTCGGGGAGCGGGTGTACGTGGAGGCGACGCGGGTGATCGCGTGGTGATGCGGTTGCGACGAGTCGATCTCGTGGCGGCGCTGGTGACGCTGTTGCTCGCGTGGCTCGTGGTTTATCCGATCCTGATCGTCGCCGGCGAGGCGAGCAACGGCGCGGCGATCCACGCGTTTCTCTCGCGCCCCGGGGAATGGGCCGCGCTGTGGGCGAGCGTCTGGATTTCGCTGGTCAGCGTGATCCTGGCTGCGGCCATCGGCATCCCGCTCGCCTTCCTGTTCGAGTGGTTCGATTTCCCGGGACGCAAAACCCTCGGCGCGCTGATCGCGCTGCCGGTCGTCCTGCCGCCACTGGTCGGCGTCATCGCGTTTCTCTTCTTGTACGGTGAGTCGGGATTCATCGCCCGCGCGATCCAGGCCGCGCTGCATCTCGACAACGCCCCGTGGCGGCTGCAGGGGGCCGCGGCGATCCTTCTCGTCCACGCGTACTCGATGTACGTCTACTTCTACCTGTTCATGCGCGCCGGGCTCGCCAAGCTCGACGTCTCGATGCTCGAGGCGGCGCAGGCGCTTGGCGCGGATCGCAGGACGACGCTGTGGCGCGTCATCGTGCCGCTGCTGCGCCCCTCGCTGATCGGCGCGGCGATCCTCACGTTCATGACGGCGCTGGGGTCCTTCAGCGCACCCTACATCTTTGGCGGCGGATTCCGCGTGATGACCACGCAAATCGTCGCGACCAAACTGAACGGGGATCGGCCGCTCGCGATGGTCGAGACGGTCGCGCTCGCGGTGGTGGCGATCGCCGGCCTGTTGATCCTGCGGCGGACCGAGGGCGATGACATCCTCGTGGCGTTGGGGAAGGGGATCGCGCCGCGGCCACGTCCGATCCGCCGCACCGGCGTCCGCTGGCTGGCCACGGGGGCGGGATGGGGGCTCGCGGTGCTGTTGCTCCTGCCGCATCTGACCTTGATCCTCGTGTCGCTCGTCCCCTATGGCGCGTGGACGACCGAGATCCTGCCGCCGGTGATCAATCTCGAGAACTATCGCCGCCTGTTCTCGGAAGCCGAGCGACTGCGGCCGATGTGGAATTCGTTCTGGATGGCCGGGGTGAGCACGCTGCTCGCGGTCGCGCTGGCCATCGTCGGCGGATGGCTCGTCGTCCGGCGGCGCGTCGCATGGCGGCGCGCGATCGAAGGCCTGCTGGCCTTGCCGTGGGCGCTGCCGGGCACCGTCTTCGCCATCGCGCTGGCGACGACGTTCAGTGTGCGCGCGCCGCTCGCGCTGCGCTTCGTGCTGGTAGGAACGGTCGTGTTGTTGCCGCTCGCCTATCTCGTGCGGGCGCTGCCCCTGACCGGCCGGGGCATTCTGGCTTCGTATCGCCAACTCGATCCGGCGCTCGAAGAGGCCGCGGCGAGCCTCGGCGCCGGCCGCTGGCGCACATTCGCGCGCGTCACGTTGCCGCAACTCCGGCCCGGACTCGCGGCGGGCGCGAGTCTGGCGTTCGTCGCGGGCCTGGGCGACATCGTCGCATCGATCGTCCTCTACACCTTCGAGACACGTCCCGTGTCGATCGAGATTCTCTCGAGCCTGCGTCTCGACGAGACCGGCGTCGCCGCGGCATTCGGCGTCGTGCTAATGCTGGTGAGTGCCATCGTGCTGAGCGTGGGAGCGCGGCGATGAAGCGCCTCTCTGTGCTCATGGCTGTCTGCTTCGTCGACATGCTCGGCCTGATGCTCGTCGCGCCACTCATGCCGTTTTACGCGAAGCGCATGCACGCGCCCGACTGGATGGTAGGCTGGCTCATCTCCGCCTTCGCCATCGCGCAGCTCGTGTCCTCGCCGATCTGGGGCAAGTTCTCGGACCGCTATGGCCGTCGCCCGGCGATGCTGATCGGGCTCTTCGGCTCGGCGCTCGCGTACGTCGTGTTCGGGTTCGCCACGAGCCTCTCGATGCTGTTTGCGTCGCGGCTGGTGCAGGGACTCGGTGGCGGGACGACCGGAGTCGCGCAGGCCTACGTCGCCGACACGATGGCACCCGCCGAGCGGGCCAAGGCGCTCGGGTGGATCTCGGCAGCCACAAGCGCGGGCGTGCTCATCGGTCCCGTGATCGGCTCCATCGCGCGGCGGTTTGGGACCGAGGTGCCGGGACTCGTCGCCGCAGGCTTGATGCTGCTGTGCGTCGTGTTCGCCTGGAGGTGGCTGCCCGAATCGCGCGTACATCACACACATACGCTGAGTGGCCAGCAGCTCCCACCGGATCGCACGATCAAGCAGGCGCTCATGGAAATCGTGGAGCGTCCGTCCGCTCCGGCGCATCGCGTGATCTGGATCTATGTCGTGGGAATGCTCGCGCTCAACGTCGTGATCGGCGTGATGGCGCTGTATTTCAAGGAAGTGTACGGCGTGACCGAAGAAACGATCGGGTACTTCTTCACCGTGTTCGGGGTCGTCGGCGTGCTCATGCGCTTCGGTCTCGTGGGATGGTTCAACCAGCGCTTCGGTGAAATCCGCACCATGCAAATGGGGACGATCTCGCTGTTCCTGGGCCTCGCGCTGATGCCGCTCCCCGCGGCGCTGCTCGCGCCTCCGACGGCGATCGTCGTCTTTATTCTGTGTCTGACGCTCGTCCCGGTCGGGACGGCGCTGCTGTTTCCCGCCTCCACATCGCTCGTGAGCCAGCGCGTGCCGCGTCACGAGCTGGGGCTGGTCATGGGAGCGCAACAGACGTTGCGGGGAATCGCCAGCATCGTGGGCCCGGTGGGCGCCACCTTCGCGTTCGATCAGTTCGGCCACGGTGTGCCATTCCTGATCGCCGCGGCCATCGTGTCGCTGGCCGCAGTCCTGGCGTTCCGCGAGCGCCCACACGAGCCCGCGGTGGCGGCAACGGCCTGACGAACGCTAGTTTGTGTCTCCATGAACCTCGCCGTCTATCTCGCGCTGCTCGGCCGGCTCGGGGATGCACCGGCTCCTCCGCCGCCCCGGCCCAAGCTCATCGTCGTGATCACAGTCGATCAGCTGCGCGCCGATTACTTCACGCGCTGGAAGTCCCAATTGACGGGCGGGCTGGGGCAGCTCGCGACGGAGGGGGCGTTCTTCACCGACGGATATCAGGATCACGCCATCACGGAGACCGCGCCCGGACACTCGACGATCTTGTCCGGCCGCTGGCCGGCGCACACCGGGATCATCACCAATGAGGCGGGGGTCCAGGATTCGCTGGCGCCGCTGATCGGCATGAGCGGAACCGGCGCGTCTCCGCGCCGCTTTCGCGGGACCACGTTCTTCGATTGGCTCAAGGCCGTCGATCCGACGGCACGGGCGCTCTCGGTCAGCCGCAAGGACCGCGGCGCCATTCTTCCGATCGGGCAGGCCAAGGAGCAGGTCTACTGGTATCAGTCGGGCCTGTTCACGACCAGCCGTTACTACGCCGATTCACTGCCGTCCTGGGTTCAAGGCTTCAACGCGCGACGCCTGCCGTTCCGCGCGGCCGGAATGACATGGTCGCTGCTCCTGCCCGACAGTGCGTACAAAGAAGCGGACAACGAGCCCTACGAGAACGGCGGTGTGGATCTCGTCTTTCCGCACCGGCTCCCGCCCGACAGCGTGGTCGCGTCACTCGCAATCGCCAGAATGCCCGCGATGGACTCGCTCACACTCCTGTTCGCGCTCGAGGGGTTCGAGGCGCTGAAGCTCGGTCGGAAGGGCACCGATGTGCTTGCCGTGAGTCTGTCGACCACCGACGCCGTCGGGCACGCGTACGGGCCGGACTCGCGCGAGATCCATGATCAGGTGCTGCGGCTCGATCACTATCTCGGCTGGTTCCTGAAACGTCTCACCGACCGCGTAGGCCGCGACAATCTCGTCGTGGTGCTCACGGCCGATCACGGCGTGACGTCGTATCCGGAGCGCACGCGGGCGAAGACCGGCGCCGCGGCGTATCGCGTGTATCTCGACACGGTGATCACCGCCGTCAATCACGACCTGGACCGCGTGGCCGGCGGCGCCGGTGCCGCGCCACGCGAGTGGCTCGAGCTCAACACCGGCATGCTGATGCTGCATGACAACGGCCGCTTCGCGGCGCTGGGTCTCAAGACCGACAGCATCCTCGATGCGCTCGCCGCCCGTATCCTGCGCGTGCCGGGTGTTGCGCGCGTGATCAGACCGGCCGACCTGGCGCGCGCCGACACGGCGTCCGACCCGGTCGCGCGCCGCTGGCTGCATCATCTCACGCCCGATGCCGGCGTCGTGCTGACGGTGACGCTCCAGACCGGATCGGTCTGGGACATCCCCAGCTTCCCCTACGCCATGCACGGCCAGCCGTCCGACGACGACGCCCACGTGCCGATCATCTTCTGGGGACACGGCATCAAGCGCGGATCGTACGCCGGCCGCATGAACACCGTCGACATCGCGCCGACGCTCGGCGCACTGCTCGGCGTCTCGCCGCTATCGCTGGTGGACGGGCACGCCCGCACTGACGCCCTGGGGCCCGGGAACTAGTGGCGGTACAGAAGCAATCGGCGAATCAGGTTCGCCGCATCGAAGAGCTGCAGGGCTACGTGCGCACCGTGGATCACGTGAAGAAGCTGGTCGCCGAGCTCGAATCGAGTCGCGCCGGGAACGCCAAGATCATCAAAGGAATCTCCGACAACATCGCGCGCGATCTGTCCCACATGCGCCAGCGTGCGCTGACCGCCAACCTCGGAACGCTGCCCGACGTCGCAGGGTCGCTCGCCGTGGTGGCGGCGCGTCAAGGGACCGGCATCAGCGTGAAGCTGCGCGCCCTTCAGGACGGCATCAACAGCCTGATGATGCAGCTCGAGCAGTCGCTCAAGCAGGCGCACGAGATGTCCACCGACAAAAACCAAAACGACAAGAACGAGAAGCGCCAATCGTAGCGATCAACTGCCGCGCCCTCAGGAAGAGTTTCGGGGACGTCGTCGCGGTCGCGGGTCTCGATCTCGTCGTCGCTGCCGGCGAGTGCTTCGGACTGCTCGGCCCCAACGGCGCCGGAAAGACGACGACGATCGAGGTCCTGGAAGGGCTGACGCTGCCCGATTCCGGCGATGTCGAGATTCTCGGCGCGCGTTGGCGGGACGGAGCGGCCGGCCGCGCCTTGCGTGAGCGGCTGGGAATCCAGCTCCAGGAGACACAGCTTGCCGACAAGCTGCGGGTGGGCGAAGTGCTCGCGCTGTTCCGCTCGTTTTATCGCCAGGCGCACGGTGTGGATGAAGTCCTCGCGCTCGTCGAGCTCGAGGAGAAGCGCAAGGCACGCGTGGTAACCTTGTCGGGCGGCCAGAAACAGCGTCTCGCGGTCGCGTGCGCACTCGTCAGCAAACCCGATCTGTTGTTTCTCGACGAGCCGACGACCGGACTCGATCCACAGTCGCGCCGGCAGCTCTGGGACATCATCCGGCGCTTCCGGGCGGCGGGGGGCACCGTCCTGCTGACAACGCATTACATGGAAGAGGCCGAGCGGCTGTGTGACCGGGTCGCGATCATGGATCACGGCAAGGTCATCGCGCTCGGTACGCCGCGCGAGCTGATCGCGTCACTCGGCGCCGAGCATGTGATCGAGTTCACGCTCGCGGACGGAGCGGCATCGGAGGTGGTGACCGATGCAGTGCGCGGCTTGAACGGCGTCACCGCCGTGCGTCCCGCGCCCGCGGGCGGCGCGGGCGGCGCGATCTCGCTGACGGTGAAGGAGCTCCATCGCACGTTGCCGGCGCTGCTCACGCTGCTGCAGCAGCGGCAGGTCGAGCTGGCCTCGCTCACCACGCATCACGCCACGCTCGACGACGTCTTCGTCGCGCTCACCGGACGGCAGCTCCGTGATACGTGAGCATCCGCTGTACCAGCTGGCGCTCTCGCGCATGCGCGAGTTCTATCGCGAGCCCGAGGCGGTGTTCTGGGTGTTCGGATTTCCGATCGTACTGGCATTCGCGCTGGGACTGGCATTCCGAAACACGGGCCCCGGCAAGTTGCAGATCGGGGTCGCGCGTGGGCCGGGCGACAGCGCGCTGGCCGCAACGCTCGATGCGTCGCCACGCCTGGTCGCGACGGTGCTCGATACCGCGACCGCGCGCCTGCGATTGAGGACCGGCCGGATTGCGCTGCTTGCGATCCCCGGCGATCCGGTCATCTATCGCTACGATTCCACACGGACCGAGAGCGGCCTGGCGCGCCTGGCCGTGGATGACGTGGTGCAGCGCGCCCGCGGCAGGAAGGACCAGGTCGCGGTGCGCGATGAGCGCGCCGCCGCGCCGGGCTCGCGCTATATCGACTTTCTCATTCCCGGCCTGCTCGGCATGAATCTGCTCGGCAGTGGAATCTGGGGCGTCGGGTTCTCGGTGGTGCAGGCGCGCCAGCGCAAGCTGCTCAAGCGCTACATGGCCACGCCGATGCGCAAGAGTCACTATCTGCTGAGCTTCATCCTGTCGCGACTCGTATTCCTGATCGTGGAAGTTGTGGCGCTGGTAGGGTTCGGCTGGCTGCTGTTTGGCGTCGCGGTCCGCGGCTCCTTCGCCTCGCTCGCCGGGATCACGGTGCTCGGCTCATTCTCGTTCGCGGGACTGGGACTGCTCGTCGCCAGTCGCGCGAAGACAATCGAAGGCGTCTCGGGGCTGATGAATCTCGTGATGCTGCCGATGTGGATCCTGTCGGGGACGTTCTTCTCCTACTCGCGCTTCCCGGATGCCATGATCCCGTTCGTGAAAGCGCTGCCGCTCACGGCGCTCAACGACGCGCTGCGCGCGGTGATGATCGACGGCGCGTCGGTCACGACCGTGGGCGCGCCGCTTGCGGTCGTCGTGGCCTGGGGAGCAGTGAGCTTCGTGATTGCGCTGCAGATCTTCCGGTGGCGGTAGCCTTCAACTCTCCGGCCGAAACAGCGCCGCCAGTCGTCGCAAGAATCCGCCGAACGCCCCGCGCACCGCAGCCTGAAATGCTCCCGCCGAGTGAAACCGTTCGCTGGGATCGCTGCGCAGCGCGCGCTTCAGCGCGTCCTCGAGCTCGCGCGGAACGTCGCGACGCTCGGGCGCGAGGGACGGCACGTCGTCGGTCGTCTGCCGCGCGAGAATCTGTTCCGGAGTCTTGCCGCTGAACGGCGGCCGGCCGAGCAGCGCGAAGTAGGCGACGGCCGCGAGCGAGTAGAGGTCGGCGCGCTGATCGACGCGCTCGCCCAGCAGCTGCTCGGGCGCGGCGAACTGTGGCGTGCCGCTGCGCGAGGTCGCGCCCCCAAAGCGCGCCCCGCCGCGCAGCGCCAGCGCGAGCCCGAAGTCAGTGATGCGCAGCCGGCCGTCGGGCTCGATCAGCATGTTCTCGGGCTTGATGTCGCGGTGAACCAGTCCCAGGCCGTGCGCGTGCTCGAGTGCGGACAGTGCTTCGTTGAGGAGCCGCTCCGTCTGGTCGAGCGAAAATGTTCCGTGTCGTTGAATGACCTGCGCCAGGCTCGAGCCGGGCACGAACTCCATCGCGTACCAGGTCAGCCCGGCACGGGCCATAATGTCGTAAATGCTCACGATGTTCGGATGGCGCAGTCGCGCGGCGAGCTGGGCCTCGCGACGGAACCGTTCCACCACACCCGGATCCGCGGTGAGCGCCGGATGCAGGACCTTGATCGCCACGTCGCGCTCGAGCGCGAGGTCGCGCGCGCGATACACGCGACCGAACCCTCCCGCGCCGATTTCCTCGAGCAGCTCGTAATCGTCGCCGAGCGCGCGCCTGAGCCGCCGCTCGAATCCCGACTCGGTGATGGCCGGCGCCGCCGCCAGCACCTGGAACGTTCCCGCGTCGCTGACGAAGTCCTCGAGCATCTCCGTCGCCGTGTAGTAGCGATCCTTGGGCACGCGCGACAGCGCGCGCACGATCACCCGCTCGACCGCTGCCGGCACGGCCGGGCGCAGCTGGCGCGGGAGCACGAGCTGCGCGGCATCCAGGTGCGGCGCCGTGCCCGTGAGCGCCACGTAGATGTTCGCCGTCACCGTGTACACGTCGCTGGCGGGGTCACCGGCGTCCCCCGCGCGGACCTCAGGTGCCATGTACGCCGCGCCCGGGTCGTCGGCGGCCAACGGAGGCAGGTAGGGAAGGCACCAGTTGGAGTACCGCAGGTCGGTGATGACCCCCTGGCCACTGGTGTTGATCATCAGCGTGGACGGCACAATGCGACGCATGATGATGCCGCGCGCGTGCGCGTGCTCGAGCGCCGCGAGGAGATCGCGGATGAGCGACATGCATTGGGGGATGGGGCGCGGCCCGCGCCGCAGCGCGTCCGCCAGGCTCTCACCCTCGATCCAGTTCGCGGTGCGATAGGCGAACGAGGCGATTTCACCCGCGGCATACACGTGCCGAATCGCCGGGTGATCGAGCTGCGCCAACGTCTCGGTCTCGCGCATGAACCAGGCGCGACCGGGCGCGGCGGCGGCGAGGTGCACGCGAATCGTGACGGGGCGCTTCAGCACGCGATCCCACCCGTGATACAGCGCGCGCTCCGACGACAGCGCCACGAGGTTCTCCAGCCGGAACGTGGGCTCGAGCGCCCGGAGGGCGTCGTCAAGCAGGCCCGCCGGCGGCGTTTGCGAAACGGCGCTGGTGACGGCCGTCACAGTGGTGGGAGAGCGCCGGTCGGGCGTGGTCACGGCGGAGAAATGTAGTCGCTCATTTCGGCTGGCACGAATACCCGGCGCGGCGCAGATTGATCGGGATGGACGTCGAGCACCAGCCGGTTCGCCACCACGTAGAGCGCCGCGTGCGACCGGACCGGCGCACCGGGCTCGATCGCCGCATTGCCGAGCGACGTCAGCGTGAGTTGAACGTCCTGGTGGATCGGCGAGGCCTGATGGATCGGCGCGGCCGCGTCGAGCGCCGCTCGTTGACGCCCCGCCGCAGGCTGCGTGACCGCCGCGGCTCGGGCCTCAGCTTCAGCGAGCCGATTCGATCCTGATCCGCACCGCGGCCCAGCTCCCGCGGCCGCCCTGTGAGAAGCGCGAATCCCACAAGTAGACTGCTCGCCCGCTCGTGTCGATCCGCGCGGTGAGGAAGCGGGCGAACTGCGCGATCGCCCGTCCGTCGGGAGTGCCCAGCGCCTGCATGACCGGTTGGACGCGCAGGTTGCGCGGGAGTTGCCAGCCATCGCCGACTACCGTATCGCCGCTCGCATACATGGGCTCCCAGTTGAACGGCTCGCCGATATTGGTGAGTATGGCCCATCGCGCAGCGGGTCCAAAACGCTGG
This sequence comes from Gemmatimonadota bacterium, assembly GCA_003221035.1. Taxonomy (GTDB): domain Bacteria; phylum Gemmatimonadota; class Gemmatimonadetes; order Gemmatimonadales; family GWC2-71-9; genus 20CM-2-65-7. Next base: position 23,275 of record QHUB01000021.1, on the reverse strand, counting down.
AGCGCCTCCTGCCGGATCACACTCTTTCGCTCCTGCGCCACGATGCCCTGCGCAAGCGCATAGACCGCGAGCAGCAGGACTGCGCTCGTCGCGGCTTGCTGCCGCCGGACCGGTCCAAACCAGAATTGGATCCAGCCGACGGCTGCGAGCAGGACGATCACGGCGCAGAGCGGGAGCACCCAGGAGGAGACGGTGCCGCCGCTCGCGATGTAGCGCGCGATCACGAGCGCGATCAAACCCCCGCCGCAGAGAATCGGCAGCAGCGGTTTCCAGTGCCGATTTGCGCCCCACGCCAGGGCGACCAGCGGTAACAGCCAGAAGAACGGATCTGCGATCGCGACCCAGTCGAGGTAGTACCAGGTCGCGTTCCACGGAAGAAATGGTCGCCAGCCGTAGGAGCCCTGCCAGTCCATGAACAGATGACTGAGCACGGTGACCGCGACGAGGAGCGCGACCCGGCGCCAGGGCGCCGCCCTGACGATGAATCCTACGATGAGCACGAGCACGATGATTTCGACGGCCGCACCCACGAGTGAGTGCGTGATGCCGCGATGATTGAGCAGAAAATCGGCACGCGACCAGCCGAGGTACCCGGTGAACACTTCGGCAAGATCCGGGACGTTGGCGGCGACCGCGCCAATGAGTGCGGCGCGGGGAACGTGGCGGTCGGCAATCGCGCGACCGAGCGCCGCGCCGACGAGCGTGTGGGCGAGGTTGTCCATGTGAAGAGCATGCGCACCGTCTTCGCGCGACGTCCAGAGCCAAAGCCACCGTCGCGACTGCGTCGCCTGTGCGGCCGTCGCCGGCTATCCTAGCAATGACCGGGCGATCCACCGAGCTGATTGGGCGCGCGCTCGCGCGTGGTGCGGAACGACCATAGGATCGGCGGCGTCACCATCGCGCTCACCGAGCGGCGCACGGGTATGCGCCGAACCTTCGTCACGTTCAACGACGGCGGTTTTTATCTCATGGGTGTGAGGCCTGGAGACGACGAGCTGACCGTCGCGCCGCAGGTGCTGGACGCACTCGCCGCAGATGCGGAGCCGCTGCGCTTTCGTTTGACGCCAACATCGAATGGACTCGGACGCTCCGATCTTGAGCTCCGACTCAAGCCGAGGTTTTAGATTATCCGCATTATGTTTGCTCGCTCATGAATCTGCTCCCGTGGATGCGCGCGCCGAAGGAATCGCTCGAACAGTGGGATGAGTACGTCGCGCTGGCCGCCGCCATCCGCGCGGACCGCTTCACCCGCACGCTGGTCTGCGGAATGGGCGGGTCGAGTCTCGTCGCCGATGTGCTGGCGGAAACGTTCGGCGCCCGCGACCTGCACGTGCTGGACAGCACGAATCCCGAAGCCGTTCGCGCGGCGGGCAGTCCGGCCGACCTCGCGCGCACGCTGTTCGTCATTTCGAGCAAATCGGGCAACACGGTCGAGACCCTCGCCTTCTGTCACTACTTCCTCGCGCACGCGCGCCCCGAGCAGTTCATCGCCATCACTGAAGTCGGGAGCCCGCTGGATCAAATCGCGAGTCAACGCGGATTTCGCGCCGCAATTCCGCATCCGCCTGGTGTGGGAGGCCGCTACTCGGCGCTCACCGCGATTGGCATGGTTCCCGCTGCCCTCGCGGGGCTCGACGGACGCACCTTGCTCGAACGCACCCGTCGTGTGGACATCCCGGCCGCGCGTGCCATGGGCGTCGCGATCGCCGAGCGTGCGCAACAAGGCCGCGACAAGCTGTGTGTGAATCCACCAGAGGCGATTGCTTCGCTGGCGTACTGGATCGAGCAGCTGATTGCCGAGAGCTCCGGCAAGGATGGCCGCGGCGTCGTGCCGGTCGTGCAGGACCCGAGTGGCGGCGCGTTGCCGGATTCGCAGACTGCCGGCCCCGAAGCTTTCGGGGCCGATCCGCTCGACCTGGGTCTCGAGTTTCTCCGCTGGGAATACGCGACGGCGGCGCTATGCGAGCGCCTCGGGGTGAACGCATTCGATCAGCCCGACGTCGAGCAAGCAAAGCGGCTCGCGCGTGCGGAGCTGACCGGTCAGGGTGGACCGAAGGATGCCGGTCCCCTGCAGACACTGACGGCAGCGCAACTCCGGGCGGCCTATCGACCCGGAGATTACTGCGCGATCCTGGCCTACGTGCCGCCCACTCCGGCGGTTTTCAAGACACTGCAACAAGTCCGCGCGGCATGGGGCCGGACGCTTGGATGCGCGACCACGCTCGGCATCGGGCCGCGCTACCTGCACTCGACCGGTCAGCTGCACAAAGGCGGACCTTCGAGCGGTCTGTTCCTCGTCGTCACGGCCGACCCTGTGGAGGACTTCGAGATTCCGGAGATGGGGTGGACGTTTGGCCAGCTGCACCGCGCCCAGGCACGCGGCGACATCCGCGCGTTGCTGGCGCGCAACCGCCGCGTCGCGCACGTGCACCTTGCGAGTACCGCGGAGATCTCACGGCTCAACCCGTGACGGCTTACATCTTTCATCTCATACCGCACACGCATTGGGATCGGGAGTGGTTCCTGCCGCGCGCGGCGTTTCATGCGCGTCTGGTCGCGACCCTCGATGAGTTGATCGAGCGGCTTCAGAATGATCCTGCCGTGCGCACGTTCCTGCTCGACGGGCAGACCGTGCTCGTCGAGGATTATCTGCGCGTGCGCCCCGAGCGCGAGAACGACATCAAGGCGCTCGTGAAGACCGGCCGGTTGCAGGTCGGGCCGTGGTACGTGCTGGCGGATGAGCTCATTCCGTCGGGAGAATCGTTGATTCGAAATCTCCTGCTCGGCGCGGCCGATGCGGACCGGCTCGGCGGACGGCTCGACGTTGTGTATTCACCTGATGCCTTCGGCCACCCCGGCATCTTGCCCATGCTGGGCCGGGAGTTCGGCATGAAGTACGGGGTGGTGTGGCGAGGGCTGGGGGGTGAGCCGGGACAGGACCTCGATTTCTTTCGCTGGCGCGGTGCGGGTAATCGCGAGATCCTGCTGTGGCATCTCTCGCCCGAGGGCTACGAGATCGGCGCCGCACTGCCGGGCTCGGGGGCGCGCCTGCCGGACGTCTGGGCGCAGGTTCGCGCGACACTGACGCAGCGCGCCGCCGGCAAGCACATCCCGGTGTTCATCGGCGCCGATCATCACGCGCCGCATCCCGCGCTGCCGCGGCTCCGCGACCTGCTGGCCGAGCTCGAGCCGGAGAGCGCGTTCCGCGTCTCGCGTCTGGACGAGTTCTTCCAGGCTGCCGAGAGTACGCCTGCGGAGCAGATAGCCGGTGAGCTGCGCTGGTCGTACGGCTACACGTGGACGCTGCAGGGAGTACACGGCACGCGTGCGCCCCTGAAGCGCCGCCACGGGGTGGTGGAGCTCGGGCTCGAGCGGATCGCCGAGCCGCTGGTCGCGCTGTCGCGCTACACGGACGCTGCCGGAGGTGTGCGCGACCGCCGGCCGATTCTCGAAACAGCCTGGCGCACGCTGCTGCGAACGCAATTCCACGACACGATCGCGGGGACGACTGCCGACGCGGTCGCGCATGCGGCGGAGCAGCGGCTCACCGCCGTCGCGGCATATGCCGCCGAGCTGACGCGCGCTGCGCTGCAGGACCTCGTCGGTTACGATCCCGACGTCGCGCGCGAGCGACGCGAGGGGTCAGAGCCCACGCTCGTTCTGTGGAATCCCGCCGCGCGGCCGCGCGGCGGCGTCGCGGTCGCCGACGTCACTTTCTTTCGCAGCGACGTACTCGTGGGCCCGCCGGCGCCCGGACGCATGCCGCGGCAGGGTCCCGGATATCGTCCCTTCTCACTCGCAGGCCCGGACGGCAGGGCCATTCCCGTGCAAGTCCTCGCGGTGCGCGCGCAGCAAGAGCGGCGCGACGCGATGCGACATTATCCCGACCAGGACGAAGTCGATCAGGTCCGCATTGCGTTCCGCGCACCGGTGTTGCCGGGCCTCGGCCTCGGCGCGTTGACTCTCGCGAGTCCTGTGCCGTCCTCGCGCGCAGAGGACGCCCGCGTGCGCGGTCGCACGCTCGTCAATCGATTCGTCGAGGTGACGCTCGAGTCGAGTGGCGCACTGACGTTACTGGACCGGCGTCACAAGGAGCGCTACGGTGCGCTCTTGGTCCTCGAAGATGCCGGCGATGCCGGAGACGCGTACACCTACTGCTCAGCGGCTCGCAATCGCCTGACGCGCAACAAGGGACGGGTCGCCGTGCGCCGGCTCGCGGCCGGTCCTCTCGTGGCGGCGCTCGAGGCGCGCTGGGAGTTGGTTCGAGGAATCGATGCGCGCCTGGTCGTCCAGCTGTTTGCCGACAGTCCGATCGTCCGTGTGACGTTCGAGATCGACAATCGCAATCGCTATCACCGCCTGCGCGCGCGCTGCTCGACGGGTCTCGCCGGTGTGCCGGCCGTCGCCGGGACGGCATTCGGTGCCGTCGAGCGCCCCGCGGTGAAGTGCGATCGGGCGGCCTACCCGCGTGAAACGCCGGTGCCAACGGCCCCGGCGCAGCGCTTCGTGGCGGCGGCGCGCGGCGGTCGAGGTCTGGCGCTGTTCGCGCCGGCGTTCTTTGAGTATGAGTGGACGTCAGGTGGCGACTTGCTGCTCACCCTATTGCGTGCGATCGGCGAGCTCTCGCGCAGCGACTTGCCGACGCGTCCAGGCCACGCCGGTTGGCCGACTGCGATTCCCGGCGCTCAATGCCTGGGCCTCACCCGAATCGATCTCGCGCTCGCCCCCGTGACCTCGGCTGACCTCGAACGCGGTGATGTCTTGCCCGGGTTGTGGGAGGATGCGTTTCTTCCGTTGCAGCCACTCTGGCTGCGCGATGCGGCGGCACTGATAGAGGCGCGGCACGATATCCGGCTGGAGGGCGCGGGCCTCGTGTTCTCGTCACTAAAGCCCGCGCATGCGGGGTCGCCGATAGTGCTGCGCTGCTACAACACGACGGACCGCAAGACGGCGGGGGCGTGGCGTTTCGGGCAGGGCGTGAAGACCGCTCACCGCGTTCGCGCCGACGAGCACGAAGCGGTCGCCCTGGTGCTCGAGCAACGCGGCAATGTCGTGCGCTTCGTCGCCGAACCGCACGAGATTGTTTCGATTCTGGTGACCTGATGCGTGAGCATTTCCTCACCACATCGCGAACGGCGCGTTACTTCACGCTGGGACCATCCGAAGACGCGGACGACATCTGGCTGGTCTGTCACGGCTATGCGCAGCTCGCCTCGCGGTTTCTCGAGCGCTTTCGGGCGATCGAAGCCCACGGACGATGTGTCGTGGCGCCCGAAGGGCTGTCGCGCTTCTACCTGACCGAGAGTCCGGTAGAGCGGCGCGTCGGCGCGACCTGGATGACGAGCGAAGACCGGTTGCACGAGATCGACGATTACCTGCGCTATCTCGACGCGGTCTATGCCGCGATCGCGCCCCGGAAGGCGAAGGTCACGGCACTCGGCTTCTCGCAAGGCACCGCGACCGTGGCTCGTTGGGCGGCGCTCGGTGCGGGGCGCGTGGACCGGCTGATCCTGTGGGGTGGAGAAGTCCCGCCCGATTTGGACTTGCAGCGTCTGCGCGTGCCCGAGCTGCTGCTGGTATACGGAACGCGGGATCAGTACTTCACGCCGAAAGTCGTTGCCGCCAACGAGCTCCGTTTGCGCGAGCACGGAATCCGCTACGAGCTGATCTCGTTTGAGGGCGGCCACGAGATCGACGCTCCCACGCTGTTACGACTGGCGGGTTCGCGGGTCTAACACGTCGCGCAGCGCATCTCCCAGCAGGGTGCACGCGACAACGACGAGCACAAGCGCGACTCCGGGCGCGGCCGCGACCCACGGCGCATTCACCAGTGTGTCGCGTCCCGACTGAATCATGTTGCCCCACGACGGCGTCGGAGGCTGGACGCCGAGGCCGAGGTAGGAAAGGCCGGCTTCGAGCGTGATGGCGTTCCCGACGCCGAGCGCGGCAGCGATGATCACCGGGGTGAGCGCGTTCGGCAGAATGTGACGGGCGAGGACGCGCAGCCGCCGCGCGCCGAGGGCGACCGCGCCTTCGACAAAGGCCCGGGCGGCGAGCGAGCGCACTTCGCCGTGCACGAGCCGCGCGATGCCCATCCAGCCGGTCAGTCCGAGTACCGCGATCACCAGCGCTGTACTCGGCTGCCACAGCGCCGCCAGCAGCAAGAGCAACACGACTCGCGGCACCGCGAGTGCGAAGTCGGTCAGGCCCAGCAGCGCCAGCGACACCGGGCCGCGCCAGTACCCGGCCAGCGCCCCGATCACGATTCCCATCACGAGCGACACGAGTACGGCGAGCACTCCGATGCCCAGCGAGATCCGCGCCCCGTACACGAGTCGGGTCCAGACGTCACGGCCGAAGCGATCCGTGCCCAGCGGATGAAACACGCCGTGCACGTCGGAGGAAAGCGGTGCCACGAACCGCGTCGCGACGATGTCGCGCTGCGATGCGGGATCACCGCTCGTCACGAGCGGCGCCAGGAGGGCGCAGATCAGCACGATCAGCAGGACGGAGGCGCCGAATGCGGCGCGCCGGTCGCGAAGGAGCCGGCTCATGCGCTCGCTCTGAGGCGCGGATCGACCCATGCCGCCAGAATGTCCGCGAGCATGTTGCCGGCGACCACGAGTGCCGCGCTGATCGCCGTCGCCGCCATCACGACGGGGTAGTCGCGTGCCTGCACGGCTTCGACGAGCACGCGTCCCACCCCGGGCCACGCGAAGACCGCCTCGATGAATACGGCGCCCGAAAACAACGCCGGCAACGACAGGCCGAGCAGGATGACGACGGGCGTGAGCGCATTGCGCAGCGCATGGTGTCCCAGGACTCGGCGCGTCGTCAGCCCTTTCGCGCGCGCGGTCGTGATGAACGGCTGGGTGAGCGTCTCGAGCATCGCACCGCGCACGAATCGCGCGGCGCCGCCAATACCGATCAACGTCAGCGCCGTGAGCGGCAGGATGAGGTGCCGCAGCCGATCCAGCAGCCAGCGTCCACCGGTCAAGTAATCGGCGTCGAGACCCGCGGCGCCGAACGCCGGCAACACTTGCGTCCAGTACGTGAACACCAGAATCAGCATCAGACCGAGCCAGTAGCCGGGGATCGCGAAGAGCGTGACGGTGACGACGGAGAGCGCCGTGTCGGTGCGGGTCCCGCCGCGCGCCGCCTGCACCACGCCGACGGCGAGACCGATCACGTAGCTGAGGATCAAGGAGAGAACGACGAGGCGTACGGTAGCCGGCCACGCGTCGCCGAGGATCGCGCGCACGGGACGGCCTTTGGTGATGCTGGTGCCCCAGTCGCCCCGCACGAAACGCCCCACCCATGTCGCGAATTGTGCGGGCACCGGCCGGTCGAGCCCTAGCGCGCGCCGCTGCGCCGACACCTGCGCCGCGGTGGCGCTCGGACCCAGCATTATGTCGACAGGATCGCCGGGTGCGAGATGTAACAGAAGAAAGGTGAGCGTGACGACGCCGAGCACGACGGCGATACCGGCGAGCAGGCGATGTCCTAATCTGGAAAGCACGCCCGAGAATCTCGCGCCGCTCAACCCGCCCCGCTAGAATCCGTGCGTGACGCGCGTGACGATTCCCCGGATTCTCGGTGTGACGCTGCTCCTCACGTACGGGTGCGGGGGAGGCGACGCCGCGCGCCGCCGCGCGACCGTGCTGTTCGCGTCCGGCGCCGATCTCCAGAGCATCAATCCTCTGCTTACCGTTCACCCGCTCGCGCGGCAGGTGCAGCGCTATGTGCTGCTTACCACGCTCGCGCGCTACGATTCGGCGCTCGTGCCTCGAGCCTATCTCGCGCGGAGCTGGCGTTGGTCACCGGATGGACTCAGGCTCACATTCCGGCTTCGTACCGACGTGCGTTGGCACGACGGTACGCCGACGACGGCGCGCGACGTGGTGTGGACACTGCAGGCGGCGCGAGATCCGGCAACCGGCTACCCGCGGCTCAACGAGCTGCAGGCCATCACGAGCATCGACGCATCCGACGATTCCACGGTCGAGCTGCACTTTGCAACCGGCGCATCGCACCCGCACGCGCCCGGCGATCTCGCGTTTGTGTTCACCGACCTGGCGATTCTTCCCGCGCATTTATTGGACACCGTGCCGCACGATCGTCTGCGCGAGGCGTCCTGGAACCTGCATCCCGTCGGCAACGGTCCCTTTCGCTTCGTGACTCACGAACCCAATCGACGTTGGGTCTTCGCGCGCAACGCCGATTTTCCCGCGGCGCTGGGCGGCGCGCCCACCGTCGAGCGGCTGATCGTCGTGGTCGTAGACGAGCCGATGGTCAAGCTGTCGGCCCTCGTGTCCGGTGAGCTTGACTTCGCGGGAATCAGCCCGCAACACGTGGCCTTCGTGCGCCGTCATCCGACGCTCGGCATTTGCGAGTATCCGCTGATCTTCCCCTACGGTCTGCTCTTCAACACGCGACGGCCGCCGTTCAATGACCGGCGTGCTCGGCTCGCCGCGGCGTTGGCGATCGATCGGCAGGAAATTGTCGACGGCTATTTGTTCGGCCTCGCGGACGTGGCCGACGGTCCGGTGCCAGCGGGGCTGCCGCAGTACGTCGCGCCGCCGCATCTCCCGCTCGCGCCCGACTCGGCGCGTCGACTGGTAAAAGCTTCGAGCCCCGACTCGGCGCCGAGTTTCGAGCTGCTGACGGTCGGGAGCGGGGAAGGGGCGCTGGAGCAGATGCTGCAGGCGCGACTCACCGCGGTGGGGTTCAAGGTGACGATCCGGCAGCTCGAGAACTCCACGTTCTTGAGCCGCGTGTTCGGGCCCCGGCACGACTTCACCGCGGCGGTGACGGGAATCGCGGGCGATCCCGGCCTCGCGTATCTCCAGCCGCTCGGGGACGTCACGGGCATTGCCATCCCCAACGATCCGGTGGCCGCGCAGCGGGTATTTGCTGACGAGCTGCCGGTGGTGTGGTTGTACCACGCACGCGGGGTTCAGGCGATGAGCCAGCGGATCCAGGGCGTCCACATGGACATGCGCGGCGAGCTGCCCACCGTCGCGTCGTGGCGCGTGGCACAATGAAGCGGCGGGATCTTCCGACGTCGTTTCACGCCAGCGCCCCGATGCGGCTCGACTTTGCGGGCGGATGGACGGACGTGTCGCCGTTCTCGACACGCGAGGGTGGAGTCGTGGTCAATGGCGCGATCGGGTTGCGCGCCCATGTCGAGCTGCAGCTCGGCGGGAACCTGTTGCGGTTCGTGGCGGAAGATATCGGAGAGAGGTTCGAGTGCGCGAACGCAGGCGGGCTGACGGGGCATGGCAAGCTGCCGTTGCTCATGGCCGCCCTGCGCATGTTCCCCGTGCTGGGTGGCTTCACGCTCACCACGCGCTGTGACGCGCCGCCCGGCTCGGGACTGGGCAGCTCCGGCGCGCTCGGCGTCGCGATTGTCGGTGCGTTGTCGCGCGCGCGCCAGGAGACGCGGAGTCAACACGATGTGGCGGACGATGCCTGGCACGTCGAAACGATCGAGGCGCAGCTCCCCGGCGGCAAACAGGACCAGTACGCCGCCGCGCTCGGCGGATTTCATCGCCTCACATTTCGCGATCCCGATGTCGGCATCGAGCCGATCACACTCGACGGCGCGTTTGCGGCTGCGTTGGAGCGGCACACGTTGATCTGCTACACCAACAAGTCGCGCGTGTCGGGTGAAACGATCGCGCGCGTCATGGGCGCGTACGAGCGCGGTGATTCACAGGTCACCGGCGCGTTACGCGGCCTCAAGGAAACTGGAGAAGCGATGACCGACGCGCTCCGCGCGGCCGACCTGGCGCGCGTCGCTGCACTCCTCAGTACCAACTGGACACATCAGCAGGCGCTCGATCCCGGCATGCGGACTCCCGAGATGGCGAAACTCGAGGCTGCGGCGGCGGAGGCCGGCGCGCTCGGTGGCAAGGCGGCGGGCGCCGGCGCCGGCGGCTGCATGTTTTTCGTGATGCGTGGCGATGCGCGCGCGGCTGCTGCCAGCATCGCGGCAGCGGGCAATGGTGCGCGTGTGCTTCCCTTGGCGTGGTCGGGGGAAGGAGTGCGAACGTGGTGACCGCGGAAGAGCTCGTAGCACGCGCCGCGGTGGTTGGTGAGTCCGACGATCTGCGCGGCCTGCTTACGCACCTGCGCGAGCGCGCGCGGCCCGTGCTCGAGCGCATGCCGATGGTTCCCGACTACAAATCACTGCTGACCAAGGACGGCGGCTTCTGTCCCGACGACGGTATCGCGTTGGCGTTCGATCCCTGGAGTCCGACCGAGCATCGCTGCCCCCGCTGCGGCAAAACGTGGACCGGCGAGCGCCACAACTGGAGTTGGGCCCGGTTCCAGCACCTCTGGCTGGCCGAGCGCGCTGCCCACCTCGCGGCCGTCGCGGCGTTGGGAAAGCATGAAAAGGGTGACCGCGCCGCGGCCGCGCGCGCGCGCGACATCCTGAACGCGTACGCGCGCGCGTATTGGCGTTACCCGAACCGCGATAACGTGCTGGGGCCGAGCCGGCTCTTCTTCTCCACCTATCTCGAGTCGATTTGGACCTGCAACTACGTCGCCGCCGCCACGCTGTTGCGCGCGAGCAGTCAGCTCGACGACGCGACGGCGCGCGGCGTGAATCAGGTCGCCGAAGAGGCTGCCACGCTGATCGGCGACTACGATGAAGGTTTCTCCAATCGCCAAACGTGGAATAACGCGGCGCTCGCGGCGGTCGCGGTCTGGTTTGAGGACGAAGAGCTGGCGCAGCGCGCCATTGAGAGTGACACAGGACTCATTGCTCATTTGCGCCGTGGCTTTGGTCGCGATGGCCTGTGGTATGAAGGCGAGAACTATCACCTCTTCGCGCTGCGCGGCATGTTGACGGGAGCCGGCTGGGCGCGGCTCGCCGGCGTTGACTTTCGCGAGGATCCGCGATTGGCCGGCCGTCTCCACGATGCGTTGCAGGCCACCGCGTTAACCGCGCTTCCGGACTTCACATTCCCTGCTCGCAAAGACTCGCGGTTCGGCGTCTCGCTGGCCCAGCCGGCATACCTCGAGCTGTGGGAGATCGGTCTCGCACGACTCGCGATGAAGGATGCGGGAAGCGAGATGCGTGGTCTTACGGCGTGGCTTCGGGCGCTGTATGAAACGCCGGCGGCGGCGCGGGAACAGTCGGAATCGTATTTACACGACGCTCCACTCGACCCCACCCCGCATCCCGCATCTCGCGTCTCGCTTTCCTGGTGGGCGCTGCTCGAGATGCTGCCGGAGTTGCCCGCGGTGCAAGAGCCCTGGACCCCCCCCACGGTCCTCCTCGAGAGTCAGGGCCTCGCGGTCCTGCGTAACAATGGGCGGTACGCGAGTCTCGAGTGCGGACCCCTGGGCGGCGGGCATGGCCATCAGGACCGGCTGCAACTGACGTTGTTTGCCGGCGGGGCCTACTGGCTGCCCGATCCGGGGACGGGGCAGTACGTCACGCCCGACCTGTTCTGGTATCGTTCCACACTCGCGCACAATGCGCCCCGCTTGAATGGCGAGTCGCAGCCGCGCGGCAACGCAACCGTCACATCGTTCGACGAGCAGTCGCCGTGGGCGTGGGTGAAGGGTCGATTCGAGGGCCTGTCGCGCACGGTCGTGAGTGGACCGGATTATCTCATCGATATCGTGGAGTTCTCGGGCGGCGAGGAGCAGCAGCTCGAGCTCCCATGGCATTTCGAGGGCCGCGGATCGGTCGAGACGCCCGGGGGCGGGCGCTGGGTGGACGACACGCTGCCGGATGAATTCGTCTCCCACGTGCAGCGATTCGTCCCGGCTGCAAAGGGGATGCCCATGGTGCTGGCGCATGTCCAGGACGGTGCTCAGCTCTTCGCCCATCTCCTGTTCGACGGTGATTTGCTGCAGATGGAGGCGCCGGGACTGCCCGGCGAGCGTGGTGACGCGGGCGAGCGTGCGCCGTTCTACGTCGCGCGTGGCAAGGGGCGCACCGTTCGTATGATCACCGTGATCGAGACGCCAGCCGATCAGCCGGCGATTCGCGCCGTGCGCGCGCGAGGCGATACGATCGAGATCGAGACCCGGGCCGGCGTGCATCACCATCGGTTCGGCACGGCCGAGTGGATCGTCGAATGCGATGGGCAGCGGGCGATCGCCTTGCGTGGCCAGCGCGAGGAAACACCGCCCTTCGTGCCCCTCGTGACGATCGATCCGCCCACGCCTGTCGCCGCCGCCGCGTTCCGGGTCGGGAATCCGCCGCCACTCGACGGAACGCTCGAAGGCTTCGATGTGTCGGAGCCGCTCGAGCTCAGCCTCGAGGATCAGTATCGCCGTAGCGAAGACCCCTATCCTGGGCCCGCCGATCTGTCCGCCGTTGCATTCGCGGCATGGGACGAAACGATGCTGTATCTGGCGGTGGATGTCACGAAGCCGGAGTTGGTGCTGCGTCCGGTCGGCGCTGCGCCGCTCAATCTCGACAACGAGCCGGACGAGATACATTCCGACGGTCTCCAGGTCTATGTCGCTCCCGTCTCCGCCGGCCCGTCAGGCGCGAACGGCGCCGCACCGGTCGGCTATCTCATCGTGCCCGATCCAAGCGGGCATTCGGTGCACGTCAGCACCACGAGCGATACCGGTGGCGCGGGCAATCAGAGCACGGTGCGAGGCGCCTGGAGTCGCACCGATAGCGGGTACCGCGTGGCTGTCGCCATTCCGTGGCCGACCGGCGTGTACGCCCACGCCGGGAGCCGCGTGCGCTTCGACCTCATCGTCAACGAAATGCTGCCGGGCCGGTTGCGCCGGGTCGGCCAGCTCGTCTGGAGCGGGGGAGGCGGCTGGGTGTGGCTGCGCGGGGATAGGCAGGATCCCGGCAGGTTCGGCATGCTGGAGCTCGTGGGATGATTGTCGTCGTGCTCCACGAGCCGCAGGATCTCGTCAATATTGCGCATGTCGTGCGCGCCATGAAGAATTTCGGCCTTCGTGACCTGAGGCTGGTGAATCCGCGCGAGTACGAGGCCTACCGCGTCGAAGGGATCGCGCATCAGACTCAAGATGTGTTGGCGCGCGTCCACGTGCTGCCCTCGCTGGAACAGGCCCTCGCCGATTGTGTGCACATCGTCGGGTTCACCGCGCGGGGTCGGACGGCCAAGCGCAACGTGCAGAGGCCCCGGGAGGCGGCGGCCGAAGTGTCGGGTCTCGCGGACGCCGGTCCCGTCGCGCTCCTGTTTGGCCGCGAGGATAAAGGACTATCCAACGAGGCGCTCGATCGGTGTCATCGCGTCGTCACGATTCCCAGCGATCCGGCTTATGCCTCGCTCAACCTCGCGCACGCCGTCGTCGTCATGCTGTACGAGCTCGCCCTGGCGCGCGGTGCCGAGGCGCTCCCCTTCAAAACGCCGCGGCGCACATCCGAGCCGGCGGACGCGGCGGAGATCGAGCGATTGTTCGCTGACATCGCCGGTGCACTGCAGACGATCGAATTTTTCAAGACCCGCAACGCCGACGCCGTCATGCGTACCCTCCGGGAGGTGGCGCACCGGACGCCGCTCGACGCCCGCGAAGTCAAACTGCTGCGTGCGATGGCCATCGAGGTGACGAAATACGGTGAACGACTGGCGCGTTCCGGGATTCACGTCGACCGGTAGCAAGCGCCCCGACGCTCTGTTCGGGACTCCCGCGCGCATGACGCGCGCGTCCGGGTGCCGCGTGTGGGATGAATCCGGGCGCGAGTACGTGGACTTCGTCATGGCGCTCGGCGCCGTGGCGTTGGGCTACGGCCATCCCGCGGTCAATCGCGCCGCCGAGACGGCGATCGCGGCCGGTGTCGTAGGCCCGTTACCTCCCGTTGCCGAAGAAGAGTTGGCCGAGGCGCTGGCCCGCCAGATCCCGTGGCTCGAGCGCGTCCGGTTTCTCAAAACCGGGGCGGAAGCCGTAGCGGCGGCCGTGCGGCTCGCGCGCGTCGCCACGCGCCGCGACGAGGTGCTCGGCTGCGGGTATCACGGTTGGCTCGACTGGTGCCAGGGTGCGACGGAGGGCGTGCCAGCGGCGGTGCGCCGTCTCTTCGCGGAGCTGCCTTTCAACGATGTCGCCAAAGGCCGCGAAATGATTCGGGAGCGCGCGTCCCGCCTGGCGGCCGTCGTCGTCGAACCCGTCGTCGTGACCGAGCCGTCGCGCGAATGGCTCCACATGCTCCGTGCGGAGACGCAGCGCAGCGGCGCGATTCTGATCTTCGACGAAATCAAGACGGGGTTTCGACTGGCGATCGGCGGCGCGGTCGCGCGCTATGAGCTCCAAACAACGCCTCCCGACCTCGTCGTCCTCGGCAAAGCGCTGGCCAACGGCTTTCCGCTCGCGGTCGTGGGCGGCCGGGCCGATCTCATGGCGGCTGCGAGCCGCACCTGGATTTCGTCGACACTCGCCACCGAGGGCGTCGCGCTCGCCGCCGCGCGCGCCACACTCGAGGTGTTCGAGCGGGAAGATGTGTGCGGACATCTCCATCGCACTGGGACGCGATTGCTGCACGGGTTGCATGAAGTCCAGCGCGCGTTCCCACACGTGGTCACGGGAGTCGCCGGAATCGCGGAGATGTGCTTTCTGCACTACGCCAGTGAGGAAGTCTCGCGCACGATCGCGCATCAGGCGGCGTCACGCGGACTCCTGTTCAAGCGGACGGCGTACAATTTCGTGTCCCTGGCGCACGACGAGGGCACGGTGGACCGTGCCCTCGCGCAGTTGTCCGACGCCTTGAAGGACCGCTAGAAGGTGATGTAGTCGCGGACGCTCTGGAGCAGGAAGAGCACGATCGCGCCGATGATCACCACCGCCGTATATCCCATCGCCCGATCCTTAGGGACCTTCATGAGGATTGGCAGTCCCAGGTACAGAAGATAGAGGCTGTAGATCGAGACGAGAATCGTGACGATGTAGAACACGCCGTGAATGTTGAAGATGCCGGCAACGAGGGCCGGCGTACTGGCGTAGGCGGCGACCTTCAGCGCCTGCACATCGTTCTTCTGCCCGCCGAATTGTGGCGCGAGCTGCGTGATGATCTGGGTGAGAAGGAAAATCGCTACAAGGGCGATGACGAATGCGACCGCGCCCCACATGAGCGCGCCCGCCAGCGTCACCGGCTCGCCCAACGTCGCCCCGCCCAGCCGCCGCCCGAAGACCAGCCGGCTGAGGGCGCCCGCCACCGGACCGATCAAGGCGAGCGGGATCACGTACTTCCCCCAGATCTCCCCCGGCTTGGTGAATTCGGATTCGACTTCCTTGAAGGTGGCACGCGGCTCGAACATGACGCCTTTCGCGCGGCTCGCCAGCGATTCCATCGAGATTTACCCTTGCGAAGGACCCCACAAGATAAGAGCGTCGTAGATTGTGGCAATGCTGATCGACGTCCACGCCCACTTCTTCCATGCCCGGACGCCGCGCGCCGACTGGCGCGAGCGCAACGCCAGCCGTCTGACCGCGGGCGAGAAGATCGGCATCACAGCGCATGTCGCCTCGATTCTGGGCAGTTTCGGCTTCACCTCACCGACGTATTTCCCTTCGCCTCGCGACGTCACTGCCGGCAACGACGCCCTGCTCGCGCTGCAACGCGCGCACCCGGATCGGATTCGAGGCTATGTCTGCGTGAATCCCAATTACACGGCCCATGCGCGCGCCGAGATCGTGCGCTGTCTCGACGCAGGAATGATCGGGATCAAGCTCGCGGCGAGCCGCCGCGCGGATGACCCGCTGCTCGATCCGATCGCCGTGCTCGCGCGCGACCGCCGTGTTCCCGTGCTCCAGCACATCTGGCAGCATCGTCGCCGCGATTGGCCGGGGCAGGAAGCCTCGGACGCCGTCGAGCTCTGCGCGCTCGCATGGCGTCATCCGGATGTCGCCTTCATCCTGGCGCATATCGGCGGCGGCGGAGACTGGCAGCATTCGCTGCATGCCGTGCGGGATGTCGCGAACATCTACGTGGACTTGTCCGGGAGTGGCGTGGACGGCGGCATGCTGGAGGCGTGCCTCGCGAGCGTCGGCGTCGATCGACTGCTCTGGGGCAGCGACATTACGATGGACACCGGCTGGGCCAAGCTGCGCTACCTCGAGGCGTTGTTGTCACCGCAGGATGCCGAGCTGGTCCGGTGGAAGAACGCGGCGCGAGTTTTTCCTCCTGACGCCTTCCAGGCAGACTGATGCCGCGCATCGATTGCAATGCGTTTCTCGGCGCCTATCCGTGGCGCAAGGTCCCGGGGACTTCGCCCGATGGGCTGTTGCAGGCGCTCGGGCGCACGAAGATCGACGTCGCCTGGGTCACGCACCTGCCCGGCCTGTTTTGGCGGGATCCGACGGAAGGCAACGCGTGGCTGTACGAGACGGCGCGCAAGGAAAAGCGCTTCAAACCCGTGCCGACGCTTCATCCCGCGCTGCCCTCCTGGGAGCGGGTGCTTGCCGATGCGGTTACAGCCAAGGCGCCCGCGGTGCGCTGCGATCCGCTGTATCTGGGACTCGATCCGGCGGGCGGTGAGATGCGCGCGCTCGCAACCGCCTGCGGTGCCGCCCGCATGCCCCTGATGCTCGCGGTGCGGCTCGAGGACGGACGTCAGCGCCATCCCAACGATCGCGTGGCTGAGCTTCCCGCGGCGGCGGTACGCGCGTTGATCCGGAGCGACAGAGCCGTGCGACTGCTCGTCACGCACGCGGATCATTCGTTCATCGAAGAAGTGCACTTCGGTTCGACTCCCGATGAAGCGCGCCGCATCTGGTGGGACATTTCGTGGATCTGGGGGCCGCCGGAGGATCACCTCGCGCGGCTGCTCGACACGATCGGCACCGACCGGTTCGTGTTCGGCACCGGACAGCCGCTGCGGTTGCCGGAAACCAGCGTCGCCAAGCTCGATTTGCTCGATCTGTCGCCGGAGCGGCGGCGTGCGATAGAGTGCGACAACCTGCAAGCCCTCGCGGTGGCATAGGCGGACCGACTGTCCGACCGTCCGACCGTCCGACAGCGCTTGGAGTGGGGACTCATTCCCGCCGTTCCCGTACCGTTCAGCGGCTCGACGATCGACGAGCGCGCACAGCGTGACTACGCTCGCTGGATGGCGAAACAGGCCGTGGCCGGCGTGGCGGTCTGGGCACACACCGGCCGCGGACCCCACCTGGCGACCCGCCAGCGGCAGGGCGTCCTCGAAACCTGGCGTGCCGAGCTGCCCGACAAGGTCATCGTGGCGGGAGCGAACTCTCAGGAAATGGCGCGCGATGCGAAGCGCGGGGGCGCTGATGCCTTGCTCGCGTTTCCGCGCCGCGCGCGTGCCGCCGAGTACCATGCGGAGCTCGGGCGCGAGCTGCCCGTCATCGCGTTCTATCTCTATGAAGCGGCCGGCGGCGTGGATTACGACGATGACACGTTGCACCACATTCTGGCGGTGCCGGCCGTGATCGGCATCAAGGTCGCGACGCTGGATTCGGTCATGACGTTCCAGCGGATCGCCGCGCTGATGCGCGAGCATCCCGACCAGCTGCTCATCTCGGGTGAAGATCGATTTCTCGGCTACTCTCTGATGCTCGGCGCGCGCGCGGCGTTGATCGGGATGGGCGCGGCGCTGACGGATGTGCAGGCGGCGCTGCTAAGCGCGCGGCAGCGTGGCGACGATCACGCCTTTACACGCCTCTCCGCGCAGCTCGACGGCTTCGCACAACTGACCTTCCGAGAACCGATGGAAGGCTATATCCGTCGGATGCTCTGGGCTGTCGCTGCAGAGGGCGTGATTCCAGACGACGCCTGCGACGATCCATGGGGCCCGGCGTTGCCGGCCGCCGAGCGCGAGGCGGTGCGACGCGCGGTGCGTGAGGCTCGCGTACGGTAGAGCGACGGTCATTCATCAAAACCAGCGCCGCGGTGGCGCTTGGGGGCGTCCTGATGCCACAGGCCAAGCAGCGGCACATCGTAGTCGTCGGCGCGGGTGCGTTCGGCGGGTGGACGGCGCTCTTTCTGCGCCGCCGCGGGGGGGGCGCGCGCGTCACACTGGTCGATGCCTGGGGACCCGGCAACTCCCGCGCCAGCTCCGGGGGCGAGACGCGCGTGATTCGCGCCACGTATGGCACGCGTGCCGTCTACACGCACATGGCCGCGCGCGCGCTGGCGCTGTGGAAGGAGCACGAGACGCGCTGGCATCGCCAGCTCCTTCACAGGATCGGTGTGCTCTGGCTGGTGGAGAGCGACGAGCAGTACGAAAAGGCCGCGCTGCCGATCCTGCGTGACGCGCGCGTCGACTTCGAGGAGCTACAAGGCGCCGACGTCGCGCGCCGGTATCCGCAAATCAACTGCGAGCAGGTGCGGTGGGCCATTCTCGAACACGATGCCGGTTATCTCACGGCGCGCCGCGCCTGCGCCGCGGTGCTCGAGGCGTTCCTCGCCGAGGGCGGCGAGTACACGCAGCTCGGTGTGCAGGGACCGATCGACGCTCGCGCGGGCGAGCTGTCCAGTGTCCAGTTAACTGATGGCAGCCGGCTGACCGCTGATGCTTTCGTCTTTGCCTGCGGCCCCTGGCTCGGCGCGTTGTTTCCAGACGTGATCGGCGAGCGGGTGCGCCCCACGCGTCAGGAGGTGTTCTTCTTCGGCACGCCGGCAGGCGACCGGCGCTTCACGGAAGAAGCGCTGCCCGTCTGGGCGGACCACGGGACCCGCTTCATGTACGGCATTCCCGGCAACGAGTGGCGCGGCTTCAAGGTCGCGGACGACACGCGCGGCCCGCTGTTCGATCCGACCACCGGCGAGCGGAAGCCGAGCGACGCCGCCCTGCAGATCGCGCGCGAATACCTCGCCTACCGCTTCCCCGGCCTGAAGGACGCGCCGCTGCTCGAGTCGCGCGTGTGCCAGTACGAGCAGTCGCCCGACGAGCATTTCATCATCGACCGCCATCCGCGCGCGCAGAACACCTGGCTGCTCGGCGGCGGCTCGGGTCACGGGTTCAAGCACGGTCCGGCGGTCGGCGAGCTGGTGGCTCGGCTCGTACTGACGGGAGAAGCGCCGAATGAGCAGTTCCGGCTCTCGCGCTTCGCTCAGTAACGACTTCGAGCGCTTCAAGCGCGCGCTCCCGCGCGACTTTCCGGAATACGTGCGCGATGCGTATCGCATCAATCTGTCCGCGCAGTTTCTCGGTCAGCCCCTGCCGCATCCGATCGGCAAGGGCTCCGGCCAGCTCTCGCTGAACGCGGGACAACTCGAAACAGATGCCGAAGCCGGTCTCGCGTTCGTCGTACTCAAGACTGTCATCGCGCAGGACGCCGCGGGCGAGCAGTCGATGGCGGCGTGGGCGATTCACGAGTCAAAAATGAAAGTCGAGCGTCGCGGGGACGGCTGGACCGTGACCTGGAAGGGCAGGGGCTGGGACCGCTCGCTCGACGATTATCTCGCGCTCGTGCGCGCGGGTCGCGATCTCACGCGCGCGGGCCGGTTGCTGGCAGTGCCGTCGGTGAAGTATCACCTCCCGCATTTGGATGAGCCGTTTCGCGACGCCGAGTACGCGTTTACCACGCGTGCGCTGGCCGATGCCTGGGGCGAGACACCGCTCCTGCTCGAGAAGGATTTCTCGCCGACCCTGGCCGGTGACGAGCTGGCCGCGGAACAGGCGCAGATTCTCCGCTGGCTGCGCGAAGTGCCGGGGCGCATCCGCGCGCACGCGCCCGTGAAGCTCGCGATGAAGCTGATGAACGCGCGCTTCGACGATGGTTTTCAGCGCGCGATGCTGGATGCCGCGAGCGGCGCTGACGCGCTTACGGTGTTTAATCGGCTGTACGACGTGGAGCATGGGATCGCGTACGGCGGCCAGGATCTGAGCGACAGAAACCTGCGAGTCTTGGACTCTTACCGTCCCTTATCGTCCCGTACCGTCCCGTACCGTCCTTTTTCAGGCACCGGCAACATCAATTCGGGCCGAATGATCGTCGAGTATGCGCTCCGAGGCTGCTCATCGGTGCAGCTCCACACCTTCTTCCAACTTCCGCTCGAGGAATATCCCGCCACAGACGGCTCCCGCACACAGCGGGCACTGCACTTCTTGATCTTCGATCCGCACGACGGCTTGCTCGCGGTCGTGCTGGAGCGGGAGGCCAACGATCACCTGGCACGCCGCGGCGGCGAGCTGCATTTCCTCGACCTTCTGCCCGATGCGCATCGCGCGCGCTGAGCTGTTCGATCTGTCGCTGCCGCTGCTCGAGCCCTTTGTGATCTCGGGCGGCACGATGACCGAGCGGCGATCGATTGTCGTCGTGCTCCATGACGACGCCGGGCACGCCGGCTACGGGGAGTCGCCGCCGTTTCAGTTTCCGTTTTACTCGGAAGAGACGCTCGCGAGCGCGCGCGACATGATCGCGCGTGTCCTGCTGCCGCGTGTGGTCGGCCGCGAGTTCGCGAGCCCTGAGGCGGTCGATGCCACGCTTCGCGACGGGGTGCGGGGCAACTGGTTTGCGCGCGCCGGAGTCGAGACGGCCGCGTGGGATCTCGAAGCCCACAGTCGCGGCACAGGGCTCGCCGCGGTGCTCGCGGAGCGCCTGGGTGTGCCACCGGCGGCGAGTGTCCCCTGCGGCGTCGCGATTGGCATTCCCCCGAACCGCGATCCCGCTGCGCTGACGCGCGCGGTCTACGACGCGGTGAAGCACGGATACACGCGCGTGAAGATCAAAGTCGCGCCGGGCTGGGACGCCGTGGCCGTCCAGGCCGCACGCAAAGGGCTCGAGGGCAGCAACCTGCCGCTCACGGTGGATGCGAACGGCGCCTACGAGTGGCCGCGCGATGAGCACGCGCTGCGCGCGCTCGACGACGCCGGGCTCCTCTATATCGAGCAGCCACTCCATCCCGACGAGCTGGTCGGGCACGCCCGGCTCGGCGAGGCGCTGCGCACGCCGGTTTGTCTGGACGAGACGCTGCGCGATGCGCGCGCGGCAAAACAGGTCATCGCGCTGAATGGGCCCAAGGTCTGGAACATCAAAGTCCACCGGGTCGGCGGCCTGACCGAGGTCTGCCGGATCTATCGCCTGGCCGCCGGGTATGGCGCCAAGCTCTGGGCCGGGACGATGCCCGAGTCCGGCATCGGGTCCCAATGCGCGCTCGCCGCGGCCTCCTTGCCCCTGTTCGTCTACGCGTCCGACCTCGAGCCCTCCGCCCGCTGGTTCGGCCGCAACGGCGACGTCATCAAGCTCACGATGGGGCGGGACGGACGTATGGCGGTGCCGCAACAGTCGTGTGGCCGGCTGCTCGATCCCGGCCGATTTCGCCTCTTGACCGTACCTGTACTTTTGGGGCGCGATGAACAAGCCAAACAATGATTATTGGGCCACCCATCTCTACTTGAGCCCGCGCCAGCGGCCCAAGCCCGACCAACCTGTTCGGGATTTGTCCCCGCGCGCAGCCCAACGCTTCAAGAAAGCCCGCGAAGAGCTGCGGACCCTCCGCCACGTAACCGAGCAAGTCGTCTACCTCGGCACCACTTGGAAATGGGTGTGGATGTACGAAGTCGGCGGCCGCAAGCTTGGCTATCTGCACCCGATGCAGTCGGGCGTCAGCGGCACCTTCGTCTTGTCGGGCCCGGAAGAGCAGGAAATCAGCGCCACCAACGGATTGCCGCGGGTGATCAAACAGGCGGTGCGCGACGGCACAGTGTTCGACGGCGTACGCCATTGCTGGATGGAGTTCGCGGATCTCGACGCGGTCCATGCATTTGTCGACGTCGTCCGATTGAAATACCAGTTATTGGCGCGTCCCGAATAGCCCTTGTGTCGAATTCCCCCGGGGCAATACATTCGGGGGCCAGCGGAGCACCCCTAATTCTCCATTAGAGGCCATCTGCGTTCAGCTGCGGTCGTGGTGTTGATTCTCACCCTCCCGCCTGCGGTGCTTACCAGCCAGCAGGTCCAAACGACTTCTTCACAACCTGACCGATACCGCGCGCCCGTCATCAGCGACACGGGCAATCTCAAAGGCCCGCGCCAGCCGATCTTCTTCCGTCACGACATCCACGCCGGTCAGGATCAGATCCCGTGCATGTATTGCCACTACTCGGCCGCGATCTCGAGCGAGCCGGGGATTCCGTCGTTGCAGACGTGCATGGGATGTCATCAGCTGATCGGCGGCTCGACGCCGACCCATCAGGCCGAGATCCAGAAGGTCCGCGCGGCGTGGCGTGACCGGAAACCACCGGAATGGGTGCGCGTCTACGCGCTTCCCGGCTTCGCGCGCTTTCCGCATATGCGGCACATCAAGCGGCTCGGCACGGGCGCGTGCGCGACGTGCCATGGCGACGTCCAGAAGATGCCGCAGGTGCAACAGGTCTCGACGCTGCGCATGGGCTGGTGCGTGCGCTGTCACATGCAGAACAACGTGACACGCGATTGCAGCGTGTGCCACTACTGACATGACCGACGCTCTCGATCGTAGACGGTTCTTGAAAGTGCTCGGCGTGACCGGCGCCGGGGCAGCCGCGGCATCGTGTGGCATCGGTCCCGAGCCGACGGAGCGCTTGATTCCGTATCTGGTCCAGCCCGAAGACCAGGTTCCCGGCGTCGCGACCTACTATGCGACCACCTGCCGCGAATGTGCGGCGGGCTGCGGCGTCCGCGTGCGCGTCCGCGAGGGTCGGGCCGTCAAGCTCGAGGGGAATCCCGACTCGCCGATCAATCGGGGCAGGCTCTGTGCGCGCGGACAGGCGGCGCTGCAGGGGCTCTACAATCCCGATCGCGTGCCCCATCCGATGGTGCGCAACGCCAATGGCACCTTCGAAGAGATCGACTGGGACGGCGCGATCCAGCGGCTCGAGGGCAGAGTCCGCGAGGCGGCAGGCAAGGGCATCGTGTTCCTCACCGGCGCCGAGCGGTCGTCGTTCGGCGATCTGATCGATGAATGGATGAAGCAGGTCGGCGGCCGGCGGCTCAGCTACGAGCCGTTCGGGTTCGAGGCGCTGCGCGCCGGCAACCGGATGACGTTCGGTACGGCCGCCGTTCCGACGTACGATTTTGCCAACGCGAAGTATGTGCTTTCCTTCGGCGCCGACTTCCTCGACACGTGGCTGTCGCCGGTCGAGTTCCAGAACGGCTTTGCGCAGTCGCACGCGTTCGACGGCAGCCGCCCGGCCGGGATGGCCAAGTATGTCTACGTGGGGCCGCGGCTCTCGCTCACGGGCATGAACGCAGACGAATGGGTCGCCGCAAAGCCCGGCACCGAAGGCCTGCTCGCGCTGGCGATGGCCCAGGTCATCATGAGTCAGCATCTCGCCCGCGTCCCCGCGGACGCGAGCCGGCTCGTCGGCACCCTGAGCGCGTACAGCCC
>QHUB01000098.1 GCA_003221035.1 Gemmatimonadota bacterium | reverse complement strand
ATGAAGCGGCGCACCGCGGATTCCGCTTCGGCGGCGGTGAGCCCGTGGAGGTCGAGCTGACCGGCGATCGGGACGCGGATCAGGCCGAGGTCAGGGTCGAAGCGGGGGTGTTTGGGGCGGTGGGACCGGCGTTTGCGTGGCATGCAGTCCAACGTGGCACGCATAGAATTGGTTCGCTATGGAGGATCGTTTGGCCGCGCGGCTGCGCGGCTTCGGGCCGGTCGGCGCGCTTGCGCTGCTGGTCATTCTGGCGGGCAATCTGCTGTTCGTGCCGCTGAGCGGGCTGCTGGTGCTGGCGTGGGCGTGGCAATCCGGAACGCCGTGGCACGAGCTCGGGTTTGTGCGGCCGGTGCATTGGCCGCGAACGGTTGCGATCGGCGTCGCGTTCGGCGTTGCACTCAAGCTCGTGATGAAGGCGATCGTGATGCCGCTGCTCGGCGCGCCGCCGACCAATGCCGCCTACCACCATCTCGTCGGCAACACGGCCGCGCTGCCCGTCATGCTGTACCTGGTGATTGCGGGCGCCGGGTTCGGGGAGGAGACGGTGTTCCGCGGGTACCTGTTCGAGCGCCTCGGAAAGCTGTTCCGGCCCGGGATCTGGCCCAAGGCGCTCATTGTCGGCCTCACCGCCCTCTTCTTTGGTGTGGTTCACTATGCTGAGCAGGGGATGCCCGGCGTTCAGCAGGCGACGATTGTGGGGCTCCTGTTCGGGACGATTTACGCGATCACGGGGCGGATCTGGATGCTGATGGTGGCGCACGCGGCGTTCGATCTGACGGCGGTGGCGATCATTTATTGGGGGTGGGAGCGGGCCGTGGCTCAACTGATCTTCAAGTCGTGAAAGCCAGGGAGCCGAAGCCTCAACGATTGCGTAGCACGTCGTCGAAAAATGCCGGCAGATCGAGCTCGAACGGCGCCGTAGACGGCTCGGGCCGCCACGTGAGCGTGCCGGTCACGATTTCGGGCCGGTCGTCCTCCGGCCGCCACCGCTCGACGACGCGCGCATCGGGGTCGACGACCCAATACTCGCCCACGCCTTCGCGCTGATAGAGCCGGCGCTTTGCCTGCCGATCGGCGCGGGCTGTAGATGGCGAAAGGACTTCGACGGCAAGGAGCAACGCGCGGATGTCGGCCCACTCCCGCGGTCGTTGCCCCTCTGAGCTTATGGGTACGACGAAAATATCGGGCTGGACGAGCATATCCTCGTGGAACGATATGTCGGCTGGAGATATCAGGACCTCAGCCCAACGCTGGCCCTGCAAGTAGTTGGCCAGATGTCTGAAGAGCCCACCGACGACCCACTGATGCGGCCAGGATGGAGCGGGCGTCACAAACAGCTCCCCCGCGACAACCTCGTAGCGGTTGCGATCGTCGGGGAGCGCGCGGACCTTGGCGGCGGTCCACCGTTCGGTGGTGTGTGGCATGCCCATATAGTGCTCGGCTCGGCGGGCGAAGAGCAAGTGGACACCGCGCAGGATGACCAGTCGAGTGTCGTAACGCGGTATCAAATCATCGCGCACAACACCCCATTCATGCACATTAATTGATGCCGCGGAAACCGGCGCGCCACCACGTGTATGTGATCGAGCTGGATCCGGCGGCGCTGAAGCATGCCAAGTTCCGCGCCGCGAATCCCAATCGCGATTCCAAAAAGCCGCCGTTGTACGTCGGGATGACGGGGCTCGATCCCGAAACGCGGTTCGAGCGGCACCGCTACGGCGTCAAGGACAACACCTACGTGCGCCGCTACGGCGTGCGATTGCGGCCCGATCTCTACGCCGGGCTCAATCCCCTCCCCTATGCGCAGGCGCAGCGGATGGAATGGGTGCTGGCGAGAGAGCTGCGGAATGACGGGTGGGCGGTGTGGCAGAAGTGAATCCGCCGATCCGCCGCCCCTCGCGACTCGCAGTCGCCGTGGCGAGATGCAAGATCGAGGTCGGGCCGTGTGACCTCCATGGCGTTCCTAACCACCTGATCCGTCTATACATAGCCCCG
Organism: Gemmatimonadota bacterium; assembly: GCA_003221035.1. GTDB lineage: Bacteria > Gemmatimonadota > Gemmatimonadetes > Gemmatimonadales > GWC2-71-9 > 20CM-2-65-7. Next base: position 3,724 of record QHUB01000098.1, on the reverse strand, counting down.
TAGGCGCCCGGCACAAAATTCGCCCTGGCGTGGACCCAAGACCCCAACCACAGGAGCACGTATGGGTCGCCTGGGCCTTTGCCTCATCGTCGCAGTGCTGCTCGTGCCCGCGCGTGCTACCGCGCAGAATCAGTGGCAGCGGACCGTGCGCAGTCAGGTCAGTGAGCACGGCAACTTCCTTTCGAATCGCGGCTACACGATGAGCGGTGACGTGTACGACGGGAACCTCAAGAACGACTATCACGAGGACCTGACGATCAAACTGCAGCCGGGGACGTCCTACGCGTTCATGGGAGTCTGCGATCAGGACTGCCACGACATCGACCTGCGCCTGTACGATCCTGATGGGGATGAGGTGGCTTCCGACGTCCGCACAGACGATTGGCCCATTGTGTCGATCTCGCCGTCCTACGGCGGTACGTATACGCTGCGGGTTGTGATGGCGAGCTGCGGCAAGGATCCCTGCTACTACGGGATCGGCGTCTACACGCGGTAGGGCAAGCGAGTGGCCACGAAGCCGGAACCAGTCCCCGAATAGCGGGTGTCACTTACACCGTGTGAGACACCCTGGGAGGTGTTATGGGACTGATAACGATCTTGGTGGTCGGACTCATCGTCGGCGCAATCGCGAAGCTGCTCGTGCCCGGGCGGGATCCTGGCGGGTGGATCGTAACGATCTTGTTGGGCATCGCGGGGGCGTTTGTGGGAACGTGGCTCGGCCGGATGGTGGGTGTGTACTCGAGCGGTCAGGGCGCGGGTTGGATCGCATCGATCATCGGGGCCGTGGTGCTCTTGCTGATCTATCGCGCCATCGTTGGACGGAGACGTTCGCCGCCGATTTAGCCTAGGGCTCGAATCTGCCGGCGGCGCACGTGATAGGTCTCTGCGTGTCTTACTTTCGCTACGCCAAGAAAGCCGGGGAGCAACAGCTCTCCGGCTTTCTTATTCGCCGTGCGCTGAAGCGGGGCTTCAGCCGACGGATTCAACCATACGCTTTATCGCGGTCCTCAATCCCTCCGGCGCCAGCACCTCCGCCTCCGCCCCATACTGTAAGACCTCGCGCACAAACCACGCCGGATCCGCCACCTGGAACGTCACGACATAGCGCCCATCGCGCTGCTCACGGCCATCCGGATATTTCTCCTTGAGCCAGCGCGCGATCTTCTTGCTGAACGCGACGTGCGCCGTGACGGTCTCATCCGCGCTGAGGAGATCCTTTGGATCCTTGACCGGCACGAACAACACCTGCGGCCGAAAGTCCTCCGGCAGCAGCCGTGCCTCGAGAATCCGCTCGGCCCTAAAGCGCCTAAAATCCTGGACCTTCTCACACCAGGCGATCACATACCAGCGACCCGCGCTCTCGACGATCTGATGCACGTGCGCGATGCGGCGCGACGGCTCACCATCCGATCCGCAATACAGCATCTCCAGCTTGCGTTCTTCGTCACGCGCCGTTCGCGCCACGGCGAGCAGGCCGTCGAGATCTGCGCTCGGCGCCGAGCCGATCGCATAGGCCGATTCGATCGTCTCGGTTCCCTGCTTGAACTTTGCTGCGACACCCCGCCCGTCCTTCACCGCTCCCAAGCCGAGCAGCAGCGCGAGGCCTTCCTCGGCGCTGAACTGAATCGGCCGGCGGAACGGGCCGCGGCTGATCACGGTGAAGCCACCGGCGACGATGGCGACGCGAAGGCTCCCGAGGAAATCCTTGTGCTCGTCCGACAGACGGACCAGCACGTCGAGATCGTCCCGAATCTGCTGTGCAGAGACACGAAGCTTCTTCGCTGCGGCTTTGTAGGTGATGGTCGAAGCGATGTCGCTCTGTGACAGCCAGGCGATGAGCTCGATGAGTCTGGGAGCTTGGCTGAGCGCGGTGGTCATTTCTCGTGCGTGGTGCGTCGTGCGTCGTGCGTCGTCGCATAGACGGCTCGTAGTGCCGCCTTGGCTTCAGCGATCTTCTTCTTGATCAATGGCGGCGACAACACTTCGGCCTGCTTGCCGAGGGGGAGCAGCCAGCGCACGAAGGCATCGACGGCGCGGACTTCGAATTCGAATTCCGAACCGGCGTCGTCGGTGACCGCTTTGACGACTTTGCCGAGCCGCTCGCCGATGACCCAGCGCGACTGCGGGAAGTTGATGCGTACCCGCACGGTGACCGGCTTGTTCTCCGACAGCTCCCACGGCGCGCGGTTCAGGTAGCTCGCGATCTGGAACCCTTTGGGTACGGTGAACTCGGCATTCTCCCCTTCTACTATAGAGACGTGCTTCATGCGATCGAGCCGGAACGTCCTCACCCCCTGACCCCCTCTCCCCTTCGCCTGGCGGCTCAGGGCAGGCTGTTCCGGAGAGGGGGAACGTCCCACGCAGTACCAATGGCCCCAAGACAGCATGAGCCCGTAAGGCTCGATAACCCGGACGCCCTCGACGTCACGGCGGATGGAGTAGTACCGGCATTGCACGGCGCGACGTTGTTCGACCGCCTGTCGCAGCAGCGCGAACTGCGTCTCGATTTCGGCGGGCGCGGTAAAGGCGCGCTCCTCGGCGCCAACGTGCATCTCGGGTAGATCGAACGACAACTTGCGGAGCGCGGACTGCGCAGCGACGCCGAGCGGTGTGTCGGTGAGTGCAGCGATCCGCTCGGCGGCGCGGCGCAGAATCGGCAAGTCGGTCGAGGCAAGGGCGACTTCGCTGAGGAAGTAGGGCCTCACCCCCTGACCCCCTCTCCGCCCGCGGAGAGGGGGGACGCTCAGATAGGGCAGATAGAAGTCCCGCGGCCTGAGCTGATAGGCTTCGACTTCCTGGTCCACGTGATTCGCGACGATCTTCTCTTTCAGCGGCTCGAGCGTCACGCCGAGGAGCTTCAGCTCTTTCTTGTCGCGCTCGAATTTGCGCCGCACCGATTCGCGCGCGCGGGTGTCGCCGCCGATCCAGTCTTCTTTATAGTCGGAAACCTGGCTCAGAATCTCCTCGCGCGATGCCGGGTAGTGGCGATCGAGGAGGAAGGCGAGGAGGTTGAGCCAGCGCTCGGTTTTGGTGGGGCGATCGGGCATGCTGCAAGCTTACAGGCCGGGTGTGACGTTGGTGAGACCCGCTGCGCGTAATTATGCGCCGAGTCGCACGATATGGGTACTATATGCATATTGTGCATACGCTATGGTGCGGGGGTATGGCATGGGACGGAAGGTGCGGAAGACACTAAACATCGACCCTGAAAAACTGCGACAGGCGCGGGAGTATCTTCGCGTGGATACGGATACCGAGGTCATCGATCGCCTGCTGGAAGATTGTGTGTTCGAGCGGGATCTCGCAGCGTTGCAGCGGGAATTCGCTCCTGTGCTGAAGCGCTGGCGGTCGCGGCTTGCCAGGCAGCGGCGCCGCCGCTCGTGAGGGTGTGTCCGGATACGCATTGTTGGCTCGAACCGCTCGTGGCGTCGGCCGCGCGCACCAACCTGTTGCTGGCGACGGTCGTGATGCAGGAGCTGTGGGCGGGGGCGCCGAACGCGACGGAGCGCGCGTACATCGAGCGATTGTACCTCTTGGCGTGGCGGGATCGTCGGGTGCTGAACCCACCGCCGGCCGCGTGGGTTCTCTCGGGTCAGGCGCTGCAGATTCTGGCGCGCGGGGGCCGGTTCGGTCCGGGCCGGCTGCGCGTACTCCGGAATGACGTGCTGCTCGCGGCCACGGCAGTGCTGTATGGTGCGGCCGTGATGACGCGCAATCGCGAAGA
>QHUB01000064.1 GCA_003221035.1 Gemmatimonadota bacterium | reverse complement strand
CGATCGCGTGGCGGCGATGCACCGGCTGCGCGGCCTCTATGCCTGATGCGGTATCACCTCGTCGCCCTGGGCGGCTCCCGGATGAAGAGCGCCGCGCTACGGGCGGCCTGTGACGAGTACCTGAGCCGGATCCAGCACTACGCGAAGATCGAGGAACGCGAAGTGCGCGACGCGTCGCGGATCCCTGAGGATTCGCGCGTGATCGCGTTGGCGGAGCGCGGCGAAGCGTGGAGCTCGGAGCAGCTCGCCGAGCTCGTGGGCCGCTGGGAAATGGACGGCCGCGACGTCACGTTCGTGATCGGCGACCATGACGGGCTGCCCCCTGAAGTCCTCCAACGCGCCGAGCGCACGTGGAGTCTCGGGCCGCTGACGCTGCCGCACGAGCTCGCGCGCGTCGTCGTTTACGAACAGCTCTATCGCGCCCACACCATCCGGCGCGGAGAGAAATACCATCGAGGATCCTGAGCTCACCGCGAGCGACCGGGCCGCGCTCCTGGCCCTGGCGCGTTGCGCCATCGCAGCGGCGTTGTGCCGCCGCACGCCACCCGAGCTGCCCGATGTGCCGGGCGCGAGAATCCGCCGTGGGGCCTTCGTGACGCTCGTCGAGCGGGAGACGCGCGATCTTCGCGGCTGCATCGGCCACGTCAAAGACGACCGGCCGCTCGGCGAAGTGATCCGTCAGGTCGCCGTGTCCGCGGCGCGCAGAGACGCGCGGTTTCCGCCGGTCGAGCCGGGAGAGCTGGCGGCCGTACAGATCGAGATTTCCGTCCTGGGAGTGCCTGTCTTGCTCGAGAGCGCGGATCCCGGTCGCGTCGTGATCGGCCGAGATGGCCTGCTGCTGCGCCGCGGGGCTGTGCAAGCGGTGCTGCTCCCGCAGGTCGCGACGGAGAACGGCTTCGGACCCGAGGACTTTCTCGACGCGCTGTGCCGCAAAGCGGGCCTCATGCCGGGGAGTCATCGGGAACCGGGCACGCGCCTGTTCACGTTCACCGCGGACGTCTTCGTCGAATGACCGAGTGGTTCAAGCAGTGGTTCGGCGAAGAATATCATGCTCTGTACTCGCACCGTGACGAGCAAGACGCACGCCGGGCGGTCGCGCTGATTCGGAAGGCGGTGAGCTGGGAGCCGGGAGCCTGGATTCTGGATCTCGGATGCGGCCCTGGACGACATGCCGCGGAGCTCGCACGCGCCGGCGCGCGCGTGGTCGGGTTCGATCTCTCGCGGGCCATGCTGCGGCGGGCCCACGAGCGGAACAGCGTCGCGTTGGTTCGGGGCGACATGCGGGCGCTGCCGTTTCACAGCGGCAGTTTTGCGCTGGCCGTCAATCTCTTCACGTCGTTCGGTTACTTTCTGGACGACGCGGAGCATGCCCGGGTGGTGCGGCAGGTCGCGACGGCGCTCGCACCGGGTGGACATTTCGTGCTGGACTATCTCAATGCGGACCATGTACGACGGACGCTCACGGTGACGGAGCGGGCAGTGGGCCGAGACGTGTTCGTCACGCGGCGGATCGACGCGGGCAGCCGTTTCGTGATCAAGGAGATCGAATTGCGCGATGAAGGCCGGCGGTTTCAGGAGCGCGTGCGCCTGTATGGACCCGACGAGCTGGCGGCACTGTTTGCCGGCGCGGGTTTAGACGTCGTGGCGCGCTTCGGCGATTACGACGGCGCGCCCGCCGGCGCCGCCACACCGCGCGTGATTCTGGTGGGCAGGAAGCCGTGATCTCGCGGGTCGTCTCGACGCCGATTCCGAGCCCCAAGGGTCCGATCCCCGCGGGCACGCCGCGCCCCGTTCACCCTGATGTGCTTCAATCCGTGCTCCCGGGACCGGGTCGCGACCGGCTCGCACGCGGTGACGTTCTGGCCATCACCACGGGCCAGCAGCCCGCGCTGTTCACCGGTCCGCTGTACACCGTCCACAAGGCACTCTCGGCGATCGCGCTGGCGGCTCGCCTGGAACAGGAGCGGGGCATTCCCGTCGTCCCCGTGTTCTGGGTGGCCGGCGACGATCACGACTTCGCCGAGGCGAATCATGCGGCGGTGCTCGGCAAAGACGGCGACGTCGTCAACATCGTGTTGCGCGAGCGGCCGCACCAGGCGCCGCAGCTTCCGCTGTTTCGCGAAGTGCTCGGCCCCGACATCGGCGCCGCGATCGCGGCGCTCGATGCCGCGCTCCCCGACGCCGAGTTCAAGGCGGAGGTGTTGCACTGGCTGGAGGCGGCATTCCGGCCGGGCACAAACCTCGCCGATGCCGGTGCGGCGGCGTTGCATGGCCTGCTCGGTGCGCGAGGACTGGCCGTGTTCGGTGCGCACGACCGCAGCGCCAAGCGCGCCGCTGCGCCGCTGCTGTTGCGCGCGCTCGATGAGACGCTGGACGACGGTCTGACGCCGGTTCTCGTCGAAGCCGCGCAGGGCCGGGATCGGCTCCGGAAGGATGGCAACGCATTCGTCACGCGCCGCAGCGGCGAGCGGTTCGCGCGCGCGCAGCTCGAGCAGATCGCGGCCGATACGCCGGAGCGCCTGTCCCCCAACGTGCTGCTCCGCCCGGTCATCGAAGCCGCGCTCTTTCCGACACTCGCGTACGTCGGTGGTCCGGGCGAGATGGAATACCTGCCCGAATCGGCGCCGCTGTTCACGGCTCTGGGCGTGACGCCGCAGGCGCATGTGCCGCGCTGGTCCGGGATCGTCATCTCGGCGAAGATCGACAAGATCCTGACCAAGCATAGCCTGACGCCGGCTGACTTTGCGACGAAACCCGGCGAGCTCGAGTCCCGATTTGCGCAGGCCGAGCTCCCGGCAGACCTGACCGCGACGCTGGAGCAGTTACGCGCCGACGTCCAGGCCCGCTATGCGCGCATCAGCGGCGAGGTGCAGCAGATCGATCCGACGCTCGAGCGCACGGTGGAATCGGCGCGCAACGCGGCGCTGGCCGGCACGAACGAAATCGAGAAGAAGCTCGTCGCCAGCGTGAAGCGATCGCAGGGCACGCTGTTGACCCAGCTCACGCGAGCCCGCAACGCGCTCATGCCGGGCGGCAAGCCGCAGGAGCGCGTCCTGACGATTGCGTCCTTTTTGGCGCGCCACAGCGCGAGTGTGATCGACGAGATCGCGGCCGAGGTGGCGCGGTGGGCAACGCCGTAGCCGCCGAAGTCGCACAACCGAGCGGCGGGAGCGGTCATCACGCTGCTCGTGTCGCAGCCGGGATTCTCGTTACCCGCGTGCTCGGCTACGTGCGCGAGCGCGTCTTTGCCCACTACTTCGGCAACGGGGCCGCCGCCGACGCGTTTCGCGCCGCGCTCCGGATTCCCAACGCGCTGCGCAACCTGCTGGGCGAGGGCACGCTCTCCGCCTCGTTCATTCCGGTGTACGCCGCGTTGGAACAGAGGGACAAACGGGCGGCACGGGCGCTGGCCGGGACGATTCTCGGGCTGCTGCTGCTCGCGACCGCCGTCCTCGCGCTCATCGGGATCGCCTTCGCGCCCACCGTGACGGCGTTGATCGCGCAGGGGTTCGACCCCTCACGGCGCGAGCTCACGACGATCCTCGTCCGGATCCTGTTCCCGATGACGGGCCTCATGGTCGTGTCGGCCTGGTGCCTCGGCATCCTCAATACGCATCGCCGCTTCTTCCTGCCGTATGCCGCGCCGGCGCTCTGGAACATCGCCGGCATCGCCGCGATGGTCGTGGCGGCCCAGTGGCTCAAGGGTCGAGGTCTCCCGCCCGATCAGCAGCTGTATCGCCTGTCGCTCGCGCTCGCGTGGGGCACGGTCCTCGGCAGCGTGCTGCAGATCGCCATCCAGCTGCCCTCCTGCTGGAAGCTGCTGGGCGGGATTGCGCTGCGCGTCAGTCTCGCGCCGGAGGGCGTTCGCGATGTCATCATCGCATGGCTGCCGCTCGTCCTGGGCGCGGGCGTCGCCCAGCTGTCGGGTCTCGTGGACACTTTCCTCGGGTCGTATACCGGCGAAGGCGGACTGGCAAGTCTGACGTACGCGCAGATCGTCCAACAGCTGCCGATCAGCCTGTTCGGCACCGCCGTCGCCGCGGCGTCCCTGCCGGACCTGTCGCGCGATGCGGTGGGGGAAACGCCCCATGCGCAGCTGCGCGCGCGCATCGCCGTGGCATTCCGCAGAATCTCGTTCTTTGTGATTCCATCCGCCTTTGCGTTTGCGGCGCTCGGCCCGCAAATCATCGGCGCCCTCTATCAGACCGGCCGCTTCAACGCGGACGACACGATGCGGGTGGGCGGCGTGCTGGCGGCCTACGGCATCGGATTGCTGGGCACATCGACGGTCCGGCTCTTCGCCTCCGGCTTCTACGCGCTGCGCGACACGCGCACGCCGGTGAAGATCGCGATCACGTCGCTCGTCATGTCCGCGCTGCTGTCCTGGGTCTTTATGCGGCGCTTCGGCCCCGCCGGCATCGCGCTCGGCGCATCGATCGGCCAGTCGTTCAACACCGTGCTGCACCTGTACGATCTCGACAAGCGTATCGGGACGATTCTGCAGCGCACCGATTGGCGCGCGCTCGTGCTGGTGGTCGTCGCGGCGCTGCTCGCGGCCGGGCTTGCCGTGGGCTTCCAGTCCCTGAGCCCCAGCCCCCAAACCCATCCGCTGGTTCACGGCATTGCCGTGCTGGGTATCTTTGGTGTGACGTACGGAGCGCTCACCCTGGCGCTCCGGCACCCCGACGCGATACGCGCATGGCAATCTCTGATCGGCTCGCCCGCAAAATAGCGGCACTGCCCGCTACTCCCGGCGTCTATCTCTGTAAAGACGCCGCCTGGGAGATCGTGTACGTTGGCAAGGCGGCCAACCTGCGCTCGCGCGTGCCGCAGTATTTCGCGGCGGAGCAGGGCAGCATCGAGCGCGAAGTGCTGCAGGGGCAGATCGCCGAGCTCGACACGATCATCGTGCCGAACGAGGCCCAGGCGCTGCTGCTCGAAAACACGCTCATCAAGGAGCATCAGCCCAAGTTCAACATCCGGCTGCGCGACGATAAGAGCTATCCGCAGATCGCGGTCACGCTGGGCGAGCCGTTCCCGCGAGTCCTGGTCGTGCGGCGCGTGACGATCCCCGGCGCGCGCTATTTCGGGCCGTACACGGACGTCGCCACGCTGCGGCAGACGCTCAAGATCATTCGCCGGATCTTCACGGTGCGGTCCTGCTCATGGCACCTGCCGGAGGACGCGCCGGACCGGCCCTGTCTCGATTTTCATATCGAGCGGTGCAAGGCGCCCTGCGTGGGCTATCAGAGCGTCGAAGCGTACAAGCGCATGATCGACGACGTGCTGCTGTTTCTCTCGGGCAGGACGCTCGAGGTGCGGACCCGCCTGCGCGAGCGCATGCACGAGGCGAGCAATGCGCAGGACTACGAGCGGGCGGCGCAGCTGCGCGACGCGCTCAAATGGCTCGACCAGCTCGAGCAGCCGCAGGCGGTGGAGGTCGTGGGCGGCGGTGACGCCGACGCGATCAGTCTCGCGCGCGACGGCGACGACGCGGTCGGCGTCATCCTCCGGATCCGCGATGGCAAGCTGATCGCGCGCGAGCACCGCTTTCTCGAGCACGTCGAGCACGCCGCCGAGGGCGAAGTGCTGCGCACGTTCCTCGTCGGCTACTATCTGCCGCTCGAGCAGCGCGCGCAGCGCGTGGTGCTCCCGTTCGTTCCCGCCGACCTCGACGCCCTGCGCGAGCTCGCGCCCGGCGTGGACTTTGTCGTGCCGCAGCGCGGCTCGGCCGCGAAGCTCGTCGCGCTGGCCGATCAGAATGCGCGACACCTGCTCGAGAGCTTCAAGATCGAGGCGTTCGACATCGACGAGCGCGCGGCCGATCCCGTCTTCGCGCTGGGCCGTGACCTCGGCCTGCCGGTCGTGCCGCGGGCGATGATCTGCATCGATATCTCGCATAACCAGGGCCGCGACACGGTCGGATCGCTGGTGTGGTTCGAGGGCGGGCGGCCGCGCAAGTCCGAGTACCGCCGGTATCGCATCAAAGGGGTAGCAGGAATCGACGATTTTGCCGCGATGAAGGAAGTCGTCACCCGATTCCTGACGCGGCGCATCGCCGAAAACACCCAGATGCCCGA
>QHUB01000063.1 GCA_003221035.1 Gemmatimonadota bacterium | reverse complement strand
GCTCGTCCTTGCTCCGTAACGCATAGGTGCCGGGGAACATCACCTCGCCCGTAATCGTCACCATCCGCTGCAGCTCGAAATCGGGCTGCTTGAAAATCAAGACATTGTCATACGCGGCGAGCGTCACCTCGGGAGTGCCGTGGGCGGGGAACTCGATGCCCGGCGGCCCGATAAACTGACCGGCCGAATCGCGCTCGAACAGATACGTCGAATCGAGCGGCACCCGCAGCGTCGTCGCGAGCTGGCCCTTCGACCGATCCGCCGGCAACCGCGCAATCTCCGCCTCGCGCAGATCGACGCCGATCCTGGGACCGCGCGCGAGCGTCATCAGCTCGCGCAACGTCATCCCCGGATGCCACGGATAATTGCCCGGTTGCTGCACCATCCCCGTGACTGCGACGGTGTATTGATCGGCGGCCTCGGCCAGCGCGTCCACACGCACGACGTCGCCGTCCTCGAGCCGGAACGGCGGCACCAGCCCGTTGGCCAGCGGCACGTCGATCGTCACCCGCGCCGTCGTCTGCGTGCTGCGCGCATCGCCCGGGAGGATCCGGTCCACCTTCACGCGCTCGAGCGCCGCCTCGGGCCGAAATCCGCCCGCGGCCTTGACGATGTCGTAGAGCGTCTCGTTCGGTCTGGTCTCGTAAACCGCCGGGCGGACCACCGCCCCGGTCACCCGCACCCGCGCCTCGCGCAGCGGCACGAAGATGACGTCGCCGGTCTCGAGCCGGATGTCGCTGCGCGTATCGCCGCGGAGCAGATAGTCATAGAGATCGAGGATCGCGATCGTCCGGCCGCCGCGCTGCACCTCCACGCCGCGCAGGCGCGCGAGGTCCGTCACCCCGCCGGCCGCGTACAACGCCGTGAACACGGTGCCGAGGGAGCTGATCTGATAGGCGCCGGGCTGGCCGACCTCGCCGACGACGTAGATCTGATTGGCGCGCACGTTGGCTACCGTGACATCGAACTGCGTGGTTGCGCCGGAGCCGCGCTTCACCCCCGAATACACGCGGCCGAGGCGGGTGTACAGCACATCGCGCAGCTGATCGAGCGTCAGATTGGCGACGTGCACCTGTCCCACCTGCGGGATGAGGATGAACCCCTCGCGCGTGATCGGCAGGGAATACGTCAGCTCGACGTCGCCGGTCAAAATCAGCACGAGATTGTCGCCCGGACCCAGCCGGTAGTCCGGCGGCACCGGACCGGACAAGAGCGGCATGAACTGCGTCGTGCTCCGCCGGAACACATCCACGCCGAACACCTCGCTCGGCGCAGCCGCGCCGCCACCCGCACCCGCCAGACGAATGAGCCCGGTATCGGGAGTGAGGAGCTCCTGCGCCATCGGCGGCAGCCCGAGGGCCTGAATCGCGGCCAGCTCGGCCTCGGTGGGCCCCGCGCCCACGGCACCGCCGGTCGTCGGCGTCAGGTACGCGTCGAGCATGGTCGAGGGATAGCCGCTCGCGGTGAGGCGCGCGCGAATCTGATCGGGCGTGAGGCCCGACTGCGCGATGCGCGAGCGCACTTGATCGGACACCCCAGGTTGCTGGAGCGCCTGCTGAACCTGTGCGGCGGTCGGCTGCTGGGCGGCGAGGCCTGGCGACAACGCCGCGAGCGCGACGAACAGTACGGCCTTCATTTGTTGACCTTTTCCAAGGGCTCAGAAAATTCCGGGAGCCTAAGATGGGGGCTAACTACCGCAGGGTCAAGATGTTGCCGAAGTTTGCTTCAGGATCGGACCAAGAGCGTACCCCAGATTGGGATTTACCGTGCGCTAAAGCGCCGGCTCGGCTACTACACGAGCCCTAAAAGGGCTCAGCGGCGTTGAATTCGTCTTGACGACCGCAGGACAAATTGTGTCGACTTACATTCAGCAAGGAAATTGACGGAGATGGGATTGACCTATATCGAAAGCACCGTGCGCGGCCCTGAAGGTGAGGAGCACGTCACCTTCCTGATCGATTCCGGCGCCAAGTACTCGCTGCTTCCGGAGCGCGTATGGCGAAAGATCGGATTGCGGGAGGGACGGGGCCAAGAATTCAGACTGGCTGACGGCAGCACAATCACGCGCACGGTCTCGGAATGTGAGATCTCATTGCCGCAGGGCCGCTGTCACACGCCGGTTGTCCTGGGGGAGCCAGAGGATCCTGAGGCGCTACTGGGCGTCGTCACGCTCGAAGAGCTCGGACTCGTGTTCGATCCGTTTCGCCGCGTACTGGACCGAATCCGAGTCTTGCATCTCTAGAACAGCGGCTTGTAAACCTCCGCCGTGAGCTGCGCGGTCTTTTGCCAGGTGAATTGCCGAGCCCGCGCCCAGCCTTTTTCAATCAACTCATCCCGCTCGTCCGAATCATCCAGCCGCTCCAGCGCGTGCACATAGTCGGCGGGATCGCGCCCTTCGACTACGACCGCGGCACCCGCGGCGACCTCTTTGAGCGCGCCCGCGCCCGACGTGACGACCGGCAGTCCCGACGCGAACGCCTCGAGCACCGGGAAGCCGAAGCCCTCATATAAGGAAGGGAAGAGCAGCACGTCGGCCGTCCGGTAGGCGCGCCGCAGCACGGTTTCGTCGGCGGAGGCCGCGCTGCGCACCGCGCTGCGCAGGTCGAGCCGCTCGATCAACTGCTCCTGCTCGACCGTGAAGCGGCCGCCCACCTGCAGCAGATAGGCGTCGGTGTGCTGGCGCAGCCGCGCGAGGGTGTGAATGACGAGCGGCACATTCTTGCGATCGACCGTCGAGCCGACGTGCAGGATCGTGAACGCGTCTTCGGGGATGCGCCAGTCGCGCCGGCCGCGCTCGCGCGCCACGGTCGATTCGCCGAAGAACGAACGATCGACGCCGAACGGCACGACAAAGATGTTCTTGTCGTTGCCGAGCCAGGTGGCGAGCTCGTGCTTGAGCCATTCGGTGCCGACGATGTAGGAGTCGGCCTGGCGCAGCGCCTTGAGCGCCTGGCGCAGGAAGCGCGTGCGCACGCCTTCGCGCCAGCCCTCGCGCCAGTTCTCCGTGGGATTGCGGAGCACGACGACGGGCATCAGGTCGTGCACGGTGACGACCACCGGACAGCGGCCCGCCTTCTCGATCATGTGCGCGTAGCTGTGATCGAGCACGTGCACGAGGTCGGCGCGCTTCGCTTCGCGCTTCACGCGCCACGGATAGAAGTAGTAGCGCGCCGCCCACTGCTGCGGGCCGTGCAGCGGGCCGGGCAGGATGACGCGCGAGGGATCGACGGGCTGCGTCCACCAGCGCACGAACGCTTTGCGGCGATCGGTGCGCTCCTTGCGCTTGTCACCGGCGGCCGAGGCGCGGCGGCCGATGGAGTCGCGCGTCAACGCGCCGATATGAGCGGCCAGTCGAACCTGAAAGCCGAGATCGGAGCTCTCGAGCCAGTCGTGGAGGCGATGGGCGTACTTGTCCATCGATGCCCAGTGCTCCAATGGCAGATCAGGAACAAGGAGGACCGTCGCCACTAATTTTAGTTACTGGCCGCTAGGTACAAGACACAAGTGAAGTGTAAGACGCCAAGTTGTAAGTGGCTTCAAGATTCAAATGCAAGGCGCACGTACCGGCACTAGCAACTTGCGACTTGCGACCACTTACAACGTGGCGTCTTACACTATTCTGATCGCTCATCACTTGGACACTTGTCTCCAAAACTCGAGGGTCCGCTCCGCAATCGCGTCATCCGAATACAGCCGTAGCGCGCGGGCCCGTGCGGTCTGCGCCAGCGCGCGGCGTGTGGCGTGATCGCTCAAGCGATCGAGGGCGGCGGCCAGCGCCGGCGCATCGCCGGCGGGCACCACGAGCCCTGCGTCCCCGATGAGCTCCGGAATCACGCCGCTGTCGGTGCCGAGCACGGCGACTTCGTTGGCCATCGCTTCCATGAGCACCTGGCCGTTCGACTCGCGAAAGCTGTCGGACGCCTGCGACGGCATGACCAGTACGTCGAGATCGGGCCACAGATTCGCGACCTGATCGGACGGGAGGCCGCCGGTCCAGCGGACGCGCGCCGCCAGGCGCAGCTCGGAGGCGCGGGCCTCGAGCCGTTCGCGCTCGGGGCCGTCGCCGACGATGGTGAGGCGCCACTTGAGCCCGCGCTGGAGCGCGAGCGCCTGCAACAAAGTATCGAGTCCCTTCTGCGGGACCAACCGGCCGACGACGCCGATCGCCAGTCCCTCGTGCGGGACGTGCTGCGGCTCGTGCGGCGCGAGGGCGCCGAGCTGCGGGATGACGGCGATCGGGAGGTTGGGCGCGTCCTGGCGCGCGAGTGTGCCGGCGAGATCGGATCCCGCGACCAGGCCCGTCAGCTTGCGCAGCATGCGCCGCTGTTTCCACGCGTCCCACCAGCCCTGGTCGCGCGGGACGTTTTGCTGCGTGAACAGCACGACGGGGATGCCGAGCCGCCGGGCGGCGCCGAAGACCTGTTTGGCGGCGGAGGTGTCGGGCTCCTCTTCGACCTGCACGAGGTCGGGCCGGCGGTCGCGCAGCAGCGCCTTGAGCGCGCGGCGCGCGTATTTCGCGTTGGCGACGTCGCCCCTGGGGCCCATGCCGCGCGCGGGGACGGGGAAGACTTCGAGGCCGCCCTGGCGTTCCCAGGCGACGTCGATCGGCCGGCCGAACCAGGGGTCGCGCCAGCGCTGCGGAATGGCGACGGTGACTTCCAGGCCGCGGGCCGCCAGCGCGCGGAGCTTGCCGCGGTGGGCGGGCTGGAGATAGGTGTGGGAGAGAACGAGGACGCGACGCATGGGATCAAATGCGGAATGCGGAATGCGGAAGGCGGAATTTAAGGGCAGGCTTCGATAGACTCACGACCTTTCCTTTCCATTCCGCATTCCCCATTCCGCATTTCGCATTGAAAGTGGGCGGCACAGGACTCGAACCTGTGACCTCCGGTATGTGAGACCGGCGCTCTAACCAGCTGAGCTAGCCACCCGACACCGGCCAAAGATAATGGGAAGGGTTTCGCTCTTCTATCCCTGACAACGCCGGCGGTCGCTTTTAAAAAGAAGAGTGGCGAAGGCGGGGCGAGGCGGGTAACAGTATCCCATGGCCGGGAAGGCAGAACGCGATATCACTCTCCTGCTCAAGGCGTGGTCGGAGGGCGACGAGAGTGCGCTCGATGCCCTCATTCCCCTGGTGTACGACGACCTGCACCGCGCCGCGCACGCGTACATGACGCGGGAATCGCCCGACAACACCCTGCAGACGACCGCGCTCGTCAACGAGGTGTACTTGCGGCTGGCCGGCGGGCGGCCAACAACCTG
Organism: Gemmatimonadota bacterium; assembly: GCA_003221035.1. GTDB lineage: Bacteria > Gemmatimonadota > Gemmatimonadetes > Gemmatimonadales > GWC2-71-9 > 20CM-2-65-7. The sequence goes on along the minus strand of QHUB01000063.1, from coordinate 934 downwards.
GAACGGGCGCGGGCATTTCTTTGCCGTCTGCGCGACCGTGATGCGCCGGATCCTGACCGACATTGCGCGCGCGCGCAAAAGTCAGAAGCGCGGCGGCACGGCCCCGCACCTTCCGCTGGATGACGAGATCCTGATTTCGCACGACCCGCGTGTGGACTTGCTGGAGCTGGACGCGGCGCTGACGAGTCTCGGCGCGGTCGATGAGCGGCAGGCGCGCGTGGTGGAGCTCAGGTTCTTCGGCGGGCTGAGCGTCGAGGAGACCGCCGAGGTGTTGAAGGTTTCTCCCGAAACGGTGCATCGCGATTGGCGTCAAGCCAGGGAATGGCTGCAGCGTGAGCTGGCCTGACGATTTTCTCGAGACGCCCGCGTTCGATCTGGTCGCGCGGGCCCTCCAGGCAGACATGATCGGTAAGACCGTATCCAACTACCGAATCGAGGAGCGCCTCGGCAGTGGCGGAATGGGCGTCGTGTATCGCGCGACCGACACCCGGCTCCAGCGCCCGGTCGCCCTGAAGTTTCTGCCGGAAGCCTACCACGAGGCCCGCGCCACGGCGACCCTGAATCATCCGAACATCTGCACGATTCACGAAATCGGCGCACACGAGGGACGCCAGTTCATCGCCATGGAGTTGCTCGAAGGAAAGACGCTGAAGCAGGAGCTGGGAGCCGGGAGCTGGGAGCCGGGGAGAAGCGTCGACATCGCAATCCAGGTTGCGAATGCACTGGAAGCCGCGCACGAGAAGGGGATCATCCATCGGGACATCAAGCCTGCAAACATTTTTATCACGCAGAGCGGAGTGGTGAAGGTGCTGGACTTTGGGATTGCGAGAATGCCGGATTCGGCGGAGCCGCAGCAGTTCGGCACGCGGGGCTATATGGCGCCGGAGCAGGTCCGCGGCGGCGCCGGCGATGCGCGGTCCGACATCTTTGCGCT
>QHUB01000053.1 GCA_003221035.1 Gemmatimonadota bacterium | reverse complement strand
TGCTGGGTCTCAAGGAGAACATCATCATCGGGCACTTGATTCCGGCGGGGACCGGGATTTACCGGTATCACGACATCGAGATCGAGCCGCCGGAGGGCTTCACGCCTCCGCCGCCACCGCTCGAGGCCGCGCTGCCGGCGCCGGGCGCTGCACCGAGTCCGTTCCGGGAGGAAGTGGAAGCGGAGTAGGGGCCGGACGGTCTGAGAGTGACAGCGCCCGAGAGAGATTCTCGGGCGCTGTTTTGTTGCGACTGAAGCACGCGGATCAAGCCACGCGCGTCCCGCGCTCGGTTGTGAAGTGGACTTTGACACCCGCCCGGGCGAGCATCTCGACGAGGGCATCGATACTGAAGCGATGGAGGCGTCCACGCACGAGATCGTTCACACGGGGCTGGCTCACGCCCAGCAGCTTCGCGGCCTGGGTCTGCGTAATCCGGCGGCGCGCAATCAGCCGCCCCAGGGCCAGCATTAGGTCGGCGCGGATGCGGAGAGAAAACCCGAGATCGCGGAAGACGTTGCCCGAGCCCTTCGTGATCTTGATCGCCATAGTGCCTCCTAGCTCCGGCGGAGCCGGAGCAACTCCTGCAACCGTGTGCGGGCCAAATCCAGGTCCAGCTGCGGCGTGCGCTGGCGCTTCTTGCGGAAGGCGTGGAGCACGTACGCCGCTTCGGGGCGCGTCGCGACGTACAGCACCCCATACTGCCCGTCCGCATGAATCCGGATCTCGCGCACTCCGGCGCCGACCCGCGGCATCGGCTTCCAGTCAGTTGGCTCGTGGCCCGCCTGCACGCGATAGAGCTGGTAACCGGCGTCCCGTCGCGCGTTCGGAGGAAAGGCGCGCACGGCGGCGCGGGAGCTTCCCAGCCAGCGAAGTGGCTTCAGCGCCACAGCAGAATATATCCGTTTAGATATACCGCGTCCAGGAGGCAGTTGTGGGGACGAAGCAGCATGGTTGCCTCATGGTGTTGGTGATTCGCGCGTACGTCATCATTCGCACGCGGACGGGAGGCTATAATCGGGCTGGCGCCGAGTCCGTGCCCGGAAGCCGTTTTGTCCGCCCCAGGCCTAAGTTCCACCCGGTTTGTACGCGTGCCGGAGCGCTTCTCGCCAGCGTTCCTCGGGTGCGGATCGCACCACCTCGACCAGGCCAAGGTTGACGAGCAGGAGTTTCAAGAGGTTTCGACGTGACTCTGGGTGCTCGCGGCTGTCGAAGAGATATCCCTTCACCAACTCGAACTTCTCGGGTGTAAAGGCGCCGAACTGCTCACCGTCGATTGGTTGCCCGTCGAGATCGGGATTCGGTAATTGGTCCGGCGTTCCCATGATAGCCTCGGACGTGGTGGGTGGTGCGAATATGGGATGGTAATCTGACCGTATATAGAGCAAAAAAACGCGCGACGGTTTTGCGAAGATGGCGACCTCGAAACGGTAGTACGGCAAACAAACAGCGCCCGGGATTGCTCCCGGGCGCTGCTGTTTCCTGAGACCGTCCGTTACGGAACTGCCGGACCGCTCGGACAGCTCATCGGAGCCGTCGCGCCTACGCGGGAGCGCGCATCGCACTCCTGGTTCGGCAGCACACTCGCCGTGGCTACCGTGAACCCTGCCGCGACGTCTTGCGGTAGCGTGCCCAGCTGCGCGAGCCGGCCGAACCGCCGGTAATCAACCCACCGCATCCCCTCCTCGAACAGCGAGAGGGTGCGCTGGAGCAACAACTCAGTGGTGAACTCATCGGCAGTCGCTGGTGCGGCAAATGCCACCGCCGAGGTACCGCCATTTGTCGAACCGGAGTTCGTCCGCACCAACCCAAGGTCAGTGATGGCGCCGGCCGTGTTGCCCGCAAACCACCGAGCCTCGGCCCTGAGTAGGATCAACTCCTCGTTGCGAACGATCGGGATCGAAGTGGTATTCGTCGCGTACACGCACGGACGGTTCCTCGCGGTAACACCTGATTCCGACCGTACTGTGTCCGTTGTAACGCACAAGTCGTTGCCGGCCCCTCCGAACTCGGTCGCTTGATCCACCTTGCGGTGGTACCGATCATCCGCTCCCACACCGGCTATCGAATCGATACTGGGGTGGACCCAGAAGTCACGACTCCCTGTGAACGAGGCCGTATTCAACGCGTCGCCAGCCGCCGTGGAGTACACCGTATAAACGCCAGCATCACGGTTGCCCGCGGTTAGATCGGCGATCCAAGTACCTGTCAGCGCTGTCAACGCTGCGTTATAGCACGTCGCGCCGCACCCCAAGGAGCCGCGGTCGACTTCGACTCGCGCCTTGATGGCACGGTTGAACTGGGTAAAGCCAGCCGGTGTGTTGGCTGCAACGCCGAACGCAGAGAAGCCGCTGTGCAGCGGGAAATAGAACGAGGTACCGGCAGCAGCAAGGTCGGTGGCGGCCTCATCCAGCTTGGCCGAGATCCAGGCGTACACCGAGTCTTGACTCACAACCGGCTGCACCGCATTGGCGTCGTCGGTCATATCGACCACCGCGCCGATCGCGCCGCGCGCCTCGATGACGTGGAGCATGTCGAGCGCGATGAACGTCTTCAGCACACCCCTGGCACCGGACTTCTCTGCATCGGTAAGCGCCGTGGTGGCGTCGATGATCTTCATCGCCTCAAACGCATTCCGGTAGTTGCCGTACCGAGCGCCCCACTGCGTGCCCGCCTCGAAGGCGTTGTTCTGTTTCCAGTCGCGGTACGGGCCAGTGATGAAGCGGCCATCCGTGATGAACATGAAATAGGTCTCGCGGCCAAAGCTGCCGAAGGCACGGATACGCACGGCCTCGTTGTCGCGATACGTCGCTAACACTCCAACGATCATCCGGCTGGTTGCCGCACGGGGGTTGCTGAGCGCGCCCCCGGGGGTCGGGTTGTTCGGGTTCGTCAAATCAATATTGCAGCCAGCGAGCGCGAGGCTGCAGGCCATCGCGAGGCTCGCGAGTGTCCGACGCATGGTCGAAATCCTCTCGAAGTGTCTCATGGTTACCACCCCACATCCACCGCCAGGTAGAACTGGCGGTTCGAGGGGAACGGCGCGAGGTCGATGAACCGGTTGAGGTTCGTCGCTCCGAAGTTGTTGAACTGCGGATCAAAGCTCCAGTAATCGGTCACCTTGAACAGGTTGCGGGCCTGGAACGTGATCCGCATCGTCCGCGCGCCCACGCGCGAGGCCCACTGCTCCGGCGCGTCGTATCCAATGGAGAGATCGCGCACGCTGAGGCTCGTGGCGCTCTCGATGTACGCGCGCACGTCGCTGCCGCCGCCCCAGGCGTTGTACCGGTAGGAGCCCTGCGTATAGGCCAGGGTGTCCCCGGCGCCGGTCACGTAGTTCGCGGGAACGCCGCTGACCGTCCAACCCGGTCCCATGTTCTTCGCGTTGATCGCAGCGTCATAGTCACGCGACGTGCCGCCCTCATCCCACAGCGTGCGCGTCATGTCGGCGACCTGGCCACCCTTCTGCCAGTCGAGCGTGGCGGACAGGGTGAGCCGCTTGTAGCGGAACGATGGCGAGAATCCCATCACGAAATCGGGGTTGAAATCACCCGCGACCGTATCCGCGATCCGCGCGACGGCAGCCGGATTCGTGACCAGGATGCCGATCGGGAGCGGCTTGTTGTTCGCATCGAGCGGCACGTTGCCCCAGATCCACGTCGTCCGCCCGCCCGGGCTGATGAAGTTCCGGCCGAACGCGGCCCCGAAGGAGCCCGGCGCCGGGAAGCGCGGCACCGTCGGCGGCAGATTCGCGATGTCCTGATGATTCGTCGCGAACGTGGCGCGAATGCTGAAATCCATGTCGCGCTGCTGTACCGGGAACGCCGTCAACGCCAGCTCGATCCCCGTGTTCTTCAGCTCGCCGCCGTTGATGATCAGGTTCGTGATGCCGCCCGACGGGATCGTGGCGGGCTGGAGCAGCAGGTCCGTGATCTTGCGGTTGTACCAGGTGCCCTCGAACTGCATCCGGTTGTTCAGGAACTGGATGTCGGTTCCGGCTTCGAGCTCCTGTTGGGTTTCAGGCTTGATGTCCACGTTGCCGCGCACGCCCGCCTGCACGAGGCTGGGCTGGCCGCCGATCGTGGTGCCCGCGTTCAAGACGGCCTCACGGTCGCCATAGCGCGGCCGATTGCCCGTCTTGGCCCAGCCGGCGCGGACCTTCACCTCGTTGATCGTATTGCCGAGGTTGGTGAACCGGTACGAACCGGCCGCGCGCGGATAGACGTAGCGCTTGCTGCGGTCGCCGTTCGCGCTGGAGCGGTCGGCGCGGAATCCGCCGATGAGCGTGAGCTTCTGGGCCATGCCGATGAACTGCTCGGTCGCGAACCACGCGTCGTCGTGGAAATCTCCGAGCACGTTGTCCGAGGCGTCCAGAATGGTGCCGCTGTTCGTGGTCTCGACGCCCGGCAACAGGCCGCGCGCGCGCGTCCGGATGACGCGCTGGTACTGCGTCTCCCAGTCATAGCCCGCGCTGGTCGTCAGCGAGATGTCCTGTGACGGAGTGAACATCCAGTTGCCGGCGAACTGCAGGTTGTAGTTGAAGATGTTGCCTTCGGTCCGGACCGTGCGGCCCGAGAAGCCGTCCGTTGCGGCCGGCGACTCGTACTGCATGAACGACGGCGAGAAGAGGTCGCCCGAGACCTGGGCGCGGTCGAAGCCCCCGGTCACGTTCACCGACAACGCGTGCTTGTCCTTGTTCAGCGCCGACCAGGTCCCGTTGATGTTCCCGATCTGGCGGAACGTCAGCTCGTTCAGTCGCAGGAACTGGAAGGTCTCGAACGGATTTGAGACCGTCGAGCCGCCGCCGTTGAACGGGTTGCGGACGAAGGTGCCGGTGGCGTCCGTCGAGTCGAGGTTCAGGACGCCCGGCGTGTACGCGAAGCAATAGATCGGCGACGTGCAGGTGTTGTCGTTGTTCGACAGGCCGCGGTTCGAGCTGTTGCGGGTGACGTTGATCCCGATTCCCAGCTTGATCTTTCCATCGAGCCACGACTGGTCGATGTTCGTCCGGGCCGCGAAGAGCCGCGCGTTGGTATTGGGCGCGGTGCCCTCCTCGTTCCGGCTGGTCATGTTCACGAAGTACTGGGTGCTGTTCGTCCCGCCCGAGTAGCTCCCGGTCACCTCGTACGACGGTGCGCCGTTGTTGTACAGCTCCTTCTCGTAGTCGTGCGTCGACCCAATGGTCCCGCTCGGATAGCGCGCGTTGAGCAGCGAGTCGGCGCCGCCGCCGTTGCCGTAGGGCAGGCTCTGGACTTCGCTCACGGACGTGAACTGCCGCGTGCCGAGCAGCCGGTACGCCACGCTGCGGCCGATGCGCGAGTTCAGCGTGAAATTCCCGTTGCTCCCGGCCGAGCCGCGCTTGGTCTTGATCACGACGACGCCATTGGTCGCGCGCGAGCCGTACATCGCGGTCGCGGCCGCCGACTTGAGCACTTCGATCGACTCGATCTCTTGCGGATTCAGATCCGCGACGCGGTTCACCAGGGCGTCCTGGCTCCCGCCGATGCCTCCCGCGGTGGTGCGCGAGCCGGCGCCGGTCACGGAGTTGGCGCCGGCGGAAAGCGCGTCGTTGGAGATGATGACGCCGTCGACGACGAACAGCGGCTGGCCCGCGCCGAGAATCGACGTGACGCCGCGGATCTGCATCTGCGCGCCGCCGCCGGGAGCACCGCTGTTCATCGCGATCATCGCGCCGGGGACCTTGCCCTGGAGCGCTTGCTCGAGCGATTGGGCGGGCGCCCGGTTGAGGTCCTGGGAGTTCACGCTCGTGACGGTGGTCGGCGCGTTACGCTTCTCGATCGACGTCGCCTGACCCGTCACGACCACCGCGTCGAGCTTGAACGGATCCTCCTCGAGCGTGATGGAGACATTGGCCTCGCTGGCGGGCACATTGATCTGCTTCCGCTGGAAGCCGATGGCGCGAACGAGCAGCTTCGCGTCGCCGTTCGCGACGATGATACGGAACGTGCCGTCATTTCCCGTTTGCGCTACGCCGGGACCGCCGACCTCGACGACGGTGGCGCCGACGACCGGCACGTCACCGAGCGTGCGGCTAACGCGTCCCGACACCTGGCGCCCCGCCACCTGCGCGCCGGCTGCCGCCGGCAACAGGCCGAGTGCCAGTAACGCGGATGCGAACATTGCTGTCCTACGCATGCGTTCCCTGCCTTTCATGGATGGAAAGAGCAACCTGGAATCCATCAGGCCGCAGAATATGGAGGCCCGTGGGGCGGCCCACAACCACACGTGTTGTTCAATGGGACGCCCGGTGCTTGGGCACTCCGCGCTTGGTCCACACCAGGATCACACCACAGACCCCCTCTCTGCGCTGATACTGCACCGGGGCGCTCGACAGGTTGGAGTAAACTTCGACGGCGAGGATCTCCGTAGGCACGATCGGAATACTGGGCGTCTGCAGCGGGGGCTGCGGATAGTAGACGCCATCGACGAAATAGGCCGGAGGACACGAGTTCGAGTTCGACGGATCCCGCTGCAGCTCCACCAGATACCCGGTCCCGTTCGGCCGAATCCGCGCGCCCGGTACCATGCGGAAGATGTCTTCGAACCGCACGGCGCCGCTGCGTTGCACGTCTGCTGTATCGAGGAAATGCCCCTGCGATGTCTCGCGGCGCTTGATGAAGCCGATCCGCTGAAGGTACGGCGTGTACTCGCCGACGACGGTCACGGGATCGAGCATGGTGACCGAGTCGCCGAGAATGATGTCGACCTCCTGCACGGAGTCGGGGCGGACCAGCGTCTGAGTGTGGCCCGGGATATAGCCCACCGCGCGCGCCTCCACGATTCCCGAGCCCGCGGTCACACCGGTCAGCGAGAACCGGCCAAAGGCATCGGCGATCACCGTGGCGTCCGTGCCCACCGCCAGGACGCTCGCCCCTGGAATGAGCGAGCCGTTGCGATTGCGCACGATGCCGCGGACCATACCCGTGGCGGTGCTCACCCCGAGATGCAGATCCGCGCGCGCGAACGCACGACCCGCCATATCGAGGACCATCATTGCCACCGATCCACCCTCGGCGCGTCCGCGGACGACGAGCGCCACATCGGTCGGCAGTCCGCACAGCAGCACATGGCCGGATGGGTCGGAACGCGCCTCCATGGAGCGCGGCGTCGTGCGGACACTCGACTCGGCGATGTCGTACGTCGTCCAGTGCGCCGAGATCATGACCGAGCCCAGCGCTTGGCCATCGGACGCGCTGCGGACGACGGCGAGGATCGCTCCGACGCGATGCAGCGGATCCTGCGGGCACAGCAGATGATGCGCCTGTGCGGGACTCGGCGTGGCGAGCGCGACGTCCGTGGTGTTGTCGGAGATGACATCCACCATCACGGGCGGCAGCGACAATCCGGCCGAGTCGAGAATCGGATGGTAGAGCGTGAGGAGATAGCGGCCGGGCGGCACGTCAGAGAGCACGAAGTTTCCGGCGGCATCGCTTTTCGCCATCCGGTTCGTGCTCTCGATCCAGACTTCCGCGCCTTCGAGCAGCCGCGACGTGATCAGTGAGTCGAACACGACGCCGTGCACGGCGCCCGGCCGGTCCGCCGTCTGCGCGCCAATGAACGCGGGCGCAGCGAGCGACAGGCTGACAGCCGTGTACAGGATTAGTTGTGAGGCAAAGCGACCGGCCATGATTCACCCTATCCTACCTTGCGGACGAGCCGACCTCAAGAAGGAGGGGAGGGGAAACCGGGGGGTTGACCTAACTCAAACAATGCGTTTAGTTTCGCCGGCTTCGGAGCAAGCTTTTTGTTGTCTGACACCTGAGGGGTATTTGCCGACCATCAACCAGCTCGTCCGGCACGGCCGCCGCGACGTGGAGAAGAAAGAAAAGGCGCCGCATCTGCGTGGCAACCCGCAAAAACGCGGCGTGTGCACGCGCGTCTACACCACCACGCCGAAGAAGCCGAATTCGGCCCTGCGAAAAGTGGCGCGTGTCCGGTTGACGAATGGATTCGAAGTGACGGCATACATCCCCGGTGAAGGGCACAATCTCCAGGAGCACTCGATCGTGATGATTCGCGGCGGCCGCGTGAAGGATCTGCCGGGCGTCCGCTATCACATCATCCGCGGCACGCTGGACGCCGCGGGCGTGAACGAGCGCAAGCAATCGCGCTCCAAGTATGGCGCGAAGCGTCCCAAGGAGGCCGGGAAGTGAGTCGTCGCAAATCCGCGATCAAGCGGCCGGTCCCTCCCGATCCGCGCTACGATAGCCAGACGGTGTCGAAGTTCTTGAACAACCTGATGACGGCCGGCAAGAAGTCGCTGTCGGAGCGGATCTTCTATCAGGCGATGGACATGATCGAGCAGCGCACCGGGCAGCCCGGCGTGAACGTGTTCAAGCAGGCGCTCTCGAACGTGAAGCCGGCGCTGGAAGTGAAGTCGCGGCGCGTCGGTGGCGCCACGTATCAGGTGCCGGTCGAAGTGCGGCCCGAGCGCCGCACCGCGCTGGCGATGCGGTGGCTGATTCTGTACAGCCGCGCGCGCAAAGAGAAGACGATGGCCGAGCGCCTCGCCGCCGAGCTGATCCTCGCGTCGAAGGGCGAAGGCGAGACTATAAAGAAGAAGGAAGACACGCACCGGATGGCGGAGGCCAACAGGGCTTTCGCGCATTACCGGTGGTAGGCTGAATGTACGGGCGCAGCATGCTGCGCCCATACTGAACCTTAAACAGACAACTTCGGGACCCTGATCTAAGGGATCCTGCATCGAAGGCCCCGGATGGGGGCCCGATGACGGCGGAGCGAGACCGGCCCCCGGCACACGAGTGGGGCGTCCTGGTCGCCCCGCGTTTTTGCTGGATGACGTTTTTTCGGGATGATGGTTTGTTGTACAGGGCGATGCCGTTTTTGATGTAGGGGCGCAGCATGCTGCGCCCCTACACACGGACGGCGCTCCCCCGAAACACGAACAGGATGATATGCCACGCACTACACCGCTGGATCGCATTCGGAATATCGGCATCATGGCCCACATCGATGCCGGGAAAACGACTACGACCGAGCGTATCCTCTATTACACGGGCCGCACCTACAAGCTGGGTGAGGTGCACGAAGGTACGGCCACGATGGACTGGATGGAGCAGGAGCAGGAGCGCGGCATCACGATCACCTCGGCGGCGACCACCGCATTCTGGACGCGCCTGAATCAGCAGCACCGCATCAACATCATCGACACTCCGGGACACGTGGACTTCACCGTCGAAGTGGAGCGCTCGCTGCGCGTGCTCGACGGCGCCGTGACCGTGCTCGACGCGGTGGGCGGCGTTGAGCCCCAAACCGAGACGGTGTGGCGCCAGGCGGATCGCTACGGCGTGCCGCGGATCATCTTCGTCAACAAGATGGACCGCGTCGGCGCCGATTTCGACATGTGTCTCACGATGGTGCGCGAGCGCCTGGGCACCAAGGCGGTGCCGATCCAGCTGCCGCTCGGCTCGGGCGAGTTGTTCACGGGGCTGATCGATCTGGTCCGCGAGATCGAGATCGTCTACGACGACGACACGATGGGCAAGAAGTACGTCGAGGGACCGGTGCCCGAGGCGCTGAAGGAAAGAGTCGCGAAGATGCGACACGAGATGATCGAGGCGTGCGTCGAGTCGGACGACGCGATCCTGCACAAGTATCTCGAAGACCACAAGTTGACCGAAGAAGAGATCCGCACCGTCATTCGCAAGGCCACCATCGCCGGTCACGTCGTTCCCGTCATCTGCGGCGCCGCGTTCAAGAACAAGGGCGTACAGGCGCTGCTCGACGCGGTCGTCGATTATCTGCCGTCGCCGGTGGACATTCCGGCGATCAAAGGGCATCTGCCCCATCACGACGCCACGCATGCGGAGCGGCCCGCGTCCGATGACGCGCCGTTCGCCGCGCTGGCGTTCAAGATCATGACCGATCCGTACGTCGGGAAGCTGACGTTCTTCCGCGTCTATTCGGGCGTGCTCGCGGCCGGCTCGTACGTCTTCAACAGCAGCAAAGACCGCAAGGAGCGCATCGGCCGCCTGCTGCAGATGCACGCCAACAAGCGCGAGGAGATCGAGGAAGTGCGCGCGGGCGACATCGCGGCCGCCATCGGTCTCAAGGACACGCGCACCGGCGACACGCTCTGCGACGAGGCGCACCCGATCATCCTCGAGGCGATGCGCTTCCCCAATCCCGTGATCTCGGTCGCCATCGAGCCGAAGACCAAGGCCGACCAGGACAAGCTGAGTGTCGCGCTCGCCAAGCTCTCGGAAGAGGATCCGACGTTCCGGGTGCACTCCGACGCGGAAACGAACCAGACGATCATCAGCGGCATGGGTGAGCTGCATCTCGAGATCATCGTCGAGCGCATGCGGCGCGAGTTCAAGGTCGACGCGAACGTCGGCCGGCCTCAGGTGGCGTACCGCGAGACGGTGCGCAAGCGCGTCGAATACATCGAAGGGAAGTTCATCCGTCAGACCGGCGGGCGCGGGCAATACGGCCACGTGGTCATTCACATGGAGCCGGGCGAGCCGGGCACGGGCTTTGTCTTCGAGGACAACATCGTCGGCGGCACGATTCCCAAGGAGTACATCAATCCGGTCGAGCAGGGCGTGAAGGAAGCGCTGGAGAACGGCGTCCTGGCCGGCTATCCGATGGTGGACGTGAAGGTCGAGCTCGTGGACGGCTCGTACCACGACGTGGACTCGAGCGAAATGGCGTTCAAGATCGCGGGCTCGATGGCGGTGAAGGAAGCTGCGCGCCAGGCGCATCCGATCCTGCTCGAGCCGATCATGGACGTCGAAGTCGTGACGCCGTCGGACTACATGGGCGACGTGATCGGCGATCTCTCGAGCCGCCGCGGCAAGATCGGCGGCATGACGCAGCGCGCGGATGCGCACATCGTCGCCGCCAGCGTGCCGCTGTCCGAGATGTTCGGCTACTCGACGACGCTGCGGTCAATGAGTCAGGGACGTGCGATCTACTCGATGGAGTTCAGTCATTATCAAGAAGTACCGAAGGCTAAGGCTGAGGAGATAGTTTCGAAAGTGAAGGGATAAGCCGTACGTCGTGCGTCGTACGTCGTGCGTAACACCGCGCACGACCCACGCACGACGAACGACGCACGACGCACGAGGAATTGGAACATGGCAAAGGCAAAATTCGAACGCAACAAGCCCCATGTGAACGTGGGCACGATCGGTCACGTCGACCACGGGAAGACCACGCTCACCGCAGCCTTGACCAAGGTTTCGGCGGACAAAGGTCTCGGCACGTACGTCAGCTACGATCAGGTGGCGAAGGCGTCGGAGTCTCAGGGCCGGCGCGACGCCACGAAGATCCTGACGATCGCGACGAGCCACGTCGAGTACTCGACGACGGAGCGGCACTATGCGCACGTCGACTGTCCCGGGCACGCCGACTACGTGAAGAACATGATCACGGGCGCCGCGCAGATGGACGGCGCGATCCTCGTCGTCTCGGCGGTCGATGGCCCGATGCCGCAGACGCGCGAGCACATCCTGCTGGCGCGCCAGGTGAACGTGCCGGCGATCGTGGTCTTCCTCAATAAGTGCGACCTGGTGGACGATCCCGAGCTGCTCGATCTCGTCGAGCTCGAGGTGCGGGAGCTGCTCAGCAAGTACCAGTACCCGGGCGATGACACGCCGGTGATCCGCGGCGCGGCGCTGAAGGCGATCGAAGGCGACAAGCAGTGGGTCGCCAAGATCGAGGAGCTGCTGGCCGCGCTGGACAAGTCGATTCCGGTGCCGAAGCGCGAGATCGACAAGCCGTTCCAGATGCCGGTCGAAGACGTGTTCTCGATCACGGGCCGCGGCACGGTCGCGACCGGGCGCATCGACAAGGGCAAGATCAAAGTCGGCGAGGAAGTCGAGATGGTGGGCTTCGGGACCGACAAGAAGACGATCGTGACGGGCGTCGAGATGTTCCGCAAGCTGCTGGACGACGGCCAGGCGGGCGACAACGTGGGGCTCTTGCTGCGCGGCGTGGAAAAGCACGAGGTGGAGCGCGGGATGGTGCTCGCAAAGCCCGGCTCGATCAAGCCGCACACGCAGTTCGAGTCGGAAGTGTACGTGCTGACCAAGGAAGAGGGCGGTCGCCATACGCCGTTTTTCAAGGGCTATCGGCCGCAGTTCTACTTCCGGACGACGGACGTGACGGGCAATGTCGAGCTCCCCGGGGGCGTCGAAATGGTGATGCCGGGCGACAACACGAAGATGACGATCGAGCTGATCACGCCGATCGCGATGGAAGAGCAATTGCGCTTCGCGATTCGAGAGGGTGGGAGAACGGTGGGTGCCGGAGTGGTCACGAAGATCATGAAATAACTCGGAATGTGGAATTCGGAATGCGGAATTTTGGATTGAGATTTCGCATTCCGCATTCCGAATTCCGCATTGGGAGCACCAATGGCCAGTAAGATCCGGATTCGCCTCAAAGCATTCGACCACGCCCTGATCGATCAGGCAGCCGCGGATATCGTGCGGACCGCCGAAAAGACGGGAGCGCAAGTCTCGGGTCCGATTCCGTTGCCGACGAAGCGGCAGCTGTGGACGGTGCTGCGCAGCCCGCACATCGACAAGAAGAGCCGCGAGCAGTTCGAGCTGAAGACGCACAAGCGCCTGATCGATATTCTCGATTCGCGCTCGCAGACGGTGGACGCGCTGACGAAGCTCGATCTGCCGGCCGGCGTGGACGTAGAAATCAAAGTCGAGTAGGAAACGTGATGTAGGGGCGCAGCATGCCGCGCCCTACCAAATACGCATGGCGACAGGGTCATCATGAACGGACTGATCGGTAAAAAACTGGGAATGACGCGCGTGTTCAACGCCGAGGGCGTGCACGTGCCGGTCACGGTAATCGAGGCGGGGCCGTGCCCCGTCATTTCGGTTGCCGATGGTCGCGCGGAGCTCGGCTTCGGGGCGAAGAAGGCGACGCGGGCGCCCAAGGCCCTTGCCGGACACGTGAAGAAGGGAGGCGTCGAAACGACGCCGCGTATCATCCGCCGCTTCGCGGTCACCGGCGACGCGCCCGCGGCGGGCAGCGCGGTCACGGTGTCGATCTTCGCGGAAGGCGATCGCGTGAAGGTCAGCGGCGTCTCGAAGGGCCGCGGTTTCCAGGGCGTCGTGCACCGTCATCACTTCCATGGTGGCCCCGAGACGCACGGCAACACGCGGCATCGGAAGCCCGGCTCGATCGCGCCGGGTACCGATCCGTCGCGCATCATCAAAGGCAAGCGGATGCCCGGACACATGGGCGCCCGCAACACCACCGAGCTCGGCCTGCGGGTCGTCAAGATCGACGCCGAGCGCAATCTCTTGTTTGTGCGCGGCTCGGTACCGGGTCCGATGAACGGCCTCGTCACCGTCCGCAAGCAGGCAGGCCGGAGTCGCCATGATTGAGGCTCCCCACTACTCGGCGGCGGGCGCGAGCAAGAAGGCGGTCGCGCTGCCCGAAGCGCTGTTCGACGGCACGGTGAACCACGACGTGCTGCACCGCGCGGTCATCACGTTCCTGTCGAACCAGCGGCAGGGGACGAGCGATACCAAGACGCGCAGCGAAGTGTCGGGCGGCAATCAGAAGCCATGGCGGCAGAAGGGCACCGGCCGCGCCCGGCAGGGCTCGACGCGCGCGCCGCACTGGCGGCACGGCGGCATCGCGCACGGCCCGCACCCGCGCAGCTACCGGCTCGCGATCCCGAAGAAGATGCGCCAGCTCGCCAAGAAGTCGGCGCTGAACGCGCGCGCGCGTGAGGGTGCGCTCGTGCTCGTGGACGCGCTCGAGTACGAGAAGCCGAAGACGAAGGACCTCGCCGCGCTGCTGGGCAAAGTGGGCGGGAAAGAAAAGAAGGTGCTGGTGCTGACCGCCAACGACGCGCACAACGTGTATCTGTCGGGCCGCAACATCCCGGACGTGCGCGTGATGCGCTTCGCGGATGCCACCGCATACGAGATTCTGTGGGCGCAGACGGTGGTGGTGGAGATCGGCGCGCTGGAAGAAGGATCGTCCACGAAGCCGGCGAAGGAGAAGGAGGCGAACGATGCCTGACCTGCACGAGACCATCGTCCGGCCGGTCGTGACGGAGAAGTCGTCCGCGGCGTACGGCGCGCGCAAGGAGTACGCGTTCCGCGTGCACAACGACGCAACCAAGCCGCAGATCAAGGCGGCCATCGAGACGCTGTTCAAGGTGTCGGTCACCGGCGTCCGCACGTTGATCATGCGGGCCAAGCGGCGCACGTACGGGCGCTACCAGGGCCGCCGGCCATCCTGGAAAAAAGCGATCGTGACCCTCAAAGAGGGCGACGCGATCGAGGTGTTCGAGGGCTAAATGGGCATTCGACAGTTTCGGCCGATGACGCCGGCTACGCGCTTCCGTTCGGTCTCCGACTTCTCCGAAATCACGAAGACGGAGCCGGAGAAGACGCTGCTCGAGCCGCTGCGGCGCACCGGCGGGCGCAACAACAAGGGTCATATCACGAGCCGGTATATGAGCGGCGGGCACAAGCGGCAGTACCGGCGCATCGACTTCCGGCGCAACAAGTTCGCGATTCCGGCGCGGGTCGCCGCGATCGAGTACGATCCGAACCGCACCGCGCGCATCGCGCTGCTGCATTACTCGGACGGCGAGAAGCGCTACATCCTGGCGCCGAAAGGACTGAATGTCGGCGACCACGTCGTCTCCGGTCCGGGCTCGGACATCCGCATCGGCAATGCGATGCCGTTGTTCGAAATCCCGCTGGGCACCGCGGTCCACAACGTCGAGCTGAAGATCGGTCGCGGCGGCCAGCTGTGCCGCAGCGCAGGAACGAGCGTGCAAGTCGTCGCGAAAGAAGGCCACTATGTCACGCTGCGTCTCCGCTCGACCGAGATGCGGATGGTGCGCGGCGAGTGCCTCGCGACGATCGGTGAAGTGGGCTTCGCCGAGCACGAGCTGTTGTCGATCGGCAAGGCGGGGAAGTCGCGCTGGCTCGGCCGCAGCCCCAGAGTCCGCGGCGTGGCCATGAATCCCGTCGACCATCCGCTCGGCGGCGGCGAGGGCAAGAGCTCGGGCGGCCGGCCGCCCACGAATCCGTGGGGCAAAGTCGAGGGCAAGAAGACGCGGCACAAGAAGAAGCATTCGACGAAACTCATCGTGCGCGGCCGCAAGCGCGGGAAGGCGACGACGTAAATGGGACGCAGCGTCAAGAAGGGGCCGTATGTCGAGCCGTCACTGATGGTGAAGATCCAGGCGCTCAACGACCGGAACGAGAAAAAGGTGTTCAAGACCTGGTCGCGGCGCAGCACGATCACGCCCGACTTCGTGGGCCACACGCTCGCGGTGCACAACGGGAACAAGTTCATTCCCGTCTACATCACCGAGAACATGGTCGGCCACAAGCTCGGCGAATTCGCCGCGACGCGGCTGTTCCGCGGCCATGGCGCCAAGGGCTCGGCGGCGGAGCGCGAAGCCGAAGCGGCGCCCGAGGGCGGCGTAGCCGCTGCCGGCGCCGGCGAGAAGAAGGGCAAGGAGTAAGCGATGGAAGCCCGAGCGATTCAGAGCGGCGTGCGGCAGTCGGCGCGCAAGATGCGCCTCGTGATCGACCTGATCCGCGGCTGCGCGGTGCCCGAGGCCGACGCGATCCTGCGCTTTTCCAAGAAGCGGGCCGCGCGGCAGATCCATAAGGTGCTGCGGTCGGCGGTCGCCAATGCGCAGCAGGCGGCGCAGCGGGAGAACGCGCCGTTCGATGCCGACACGCTGCGCGTGAGCTACGCCGTGGTGAACGAAGGCCAGACGCTGAAGCGGTTCACGGCGGCGGCGATGGGCCGCGGCACGCCGATCCTGAAGCGCACCAGCCACGTCGAGATCCGCGTGGCCGGGGTCCAGGCGCCGCCGGCGCCTGCTCCCAGGTCCGAGGCGAAAGCAAAAGAAGAGAAGAAGCCCCGCGCGAAAAAAGCGCCGGCCAAGAAAAAGCCAGCCGTCAAGAAAAAGAAAGCGAGCAAGTAAGTGGGACAGAAAACACATCCCTACGGGTTCCGCCTGGGCATCGTCAAGCAGTGGCGCTCGCGCTATTTCGCGCGCCACAACTTCCCCGAGCTGCTCAAGGAAGACGAGCTGATCCGGAAGTACCTGCGGACGCGCCTGAGCCACGCGGCGATCGCGGACGTGCACATCGAGCGCAAGCCGGGGAAAGTGACGGTCACGGTGCACACCGGCCGGCCGGGCGTCGTCATCGGCAAGCGGGGCGCGGAAGTCGACAAGCTGCGCGACGAGCTGGCGCAGCTCACGGGGAAGGAAGTCGGCATCAACGTCGAAGAGATCAAGCGGCCCGAGCTGGACGCGCAGCTGGTGGGTGACAGCGTGGCGCACCAGCTCACGCAGCGCATCTCGTTCCGGCGCGCGATGAAGCGCGCGGTGCAGAGCGCGATGCGGATGGGCGCGCAGGGGATCAAGATCAAGACGGCGGGCCGGCTGGGGGGCGCGGAAATCGCGCGCACCGAAGGCTATCACGAGGGGCGCGTGCCGCTGCACACGCTGCGCGCCAACATCGATTACGCGACCTCCACGGCGAAGACGACGTTCGGCACGATCGGCGTGAAGGTGTGGATCTTCAAGGGCGAAGTGACCGAAGACCTCCACGGCCGCACCTATTCCACGGGCGTCTAGACCATGCTCGCACCGAAGCGCGTCAAGTTTCGCAAGCGGTTCAAGGGCCGCACCTCGGGGATGGCCACGCGCGGCAACACCGTCGCGTTCGGTCACTACGGTCTCATGTCGCTCGATCCCGGCTGGGTTTCCAACCGGCAGATCGAGGCGGCGCGCGTCGCGCTCACCCGCGAGATGAAGCGCGGCGGGAAGGTGTGGATCCGGTTGTTCCCGGATAAGCCGATCACCAAGAAGCCCGCCGAAACCCGGATGGGAAAAGGCAAGGGAAACCCGGAGGGCTGGGTGGCGGTCGTGAAGCCGGGCCGGATCATGTTCGAGGTGGAAGGCATCGACGAGAAGTCGGCGCGCGAGGCGCTGGCGCTCGCGTCGGCCAAGCTGCCGGTGAAATCGAAGTTCGTGAAGCGGGAGGAGCGGTAAATGGCGCAGCAGCGTGAACACCGGCCCGAGGGGCTGCGCGAGCTCAAGACGGAAGAGCTGACGCAGAAGCTGGCCGTGCTGACCGAGGAGCGTTTTCGCCTGGAGTTCCGCCGGGCGACCGAGTCGCTCCCGAATCCGCTCCAGCTGCGCACGATCCGCCGGGATATCGCGCGGATCGAGACCATTCTGAAGGAACGGGCACAACAGGGAGCCTCGGCATGACGCAGGAGCAGGAGCAGGTCCAACGCGGACGCCGCAAGATCCGGACGGGCGTAGTCGTGAGCGACAAGATGCAGAAGACCGTCACGGTCTCGATGCAGCGTCGCTTTGCCCACGGGTTCTACGGCAAGCAGGTCAATCGGACGAAGACCGTCGCCGCGCACGACGAGCAGGGCGCCAAGCTGGGTGACACGGTGCGCATCGTGGAGACGCGGCCGCTATCCAAGCGCAAGCGCTGGCGCGTGGTGGAAATCATCGAACGCGCGAAGTAAGCGGAGAACGCCATGGTGCAGCAAGAATCGCAAATCAAGATCGCGGACAACTCGGGCGCGCGCCGCGCGCTCGTGATCCGCGTGCTCGGCGGCTCGAAGCGCCGCTACGCCGGGCTGGGCGACGTCGTGGTCGTGACCATCAAGGACGCGATCCCCACGGGCCAGATCAAGAAGGGCGAAGTGGCGAAAGCGGTGATCGTGCGGACGGCCAAGGAGACCAAGCGCAAGGACGGCTCCTATATCCGGTTCGACGAGAACGCCGCCGTGCTGATCAACGACGAAGGCGAGCCGCGCGCGACCCGCATCTTCGGCCCGGTGGGCCGCGAGCTGCGCGAGAAAAAGTTCATGAAGATCGTGTCGCTCGCGCCGGAGGTGATCTGACATGAAGCCGCTCGTATACAAGAAATCCCGGCGGGAGCGGACGCAGCCGGTGCCGGAGCGGCACAAGCTGCATGTCGCCAAGGGCGACATCGTGCGCGTGATCAGCGGCGAGCATCGCGGCAAGGAAGGCAAGATCCTCCATGTCTATCCGAAGAAGTTCCGGGTGGTGGTGGAGGGCGTGAACGTCGTCAAGAAGCACAAGCGCGCCACGACGTCGCAGGGCGAGAGCGGGATCATCGAGTTCGCCGCGCCGATCGCGGCCTCGAACGTGATGTTGCTCGACCCGAAATCGGGGGAGCCGACGCGGGTGCGGCGGCGCCATGACAAGGAAGGCAAGCTCGAGCGCATTGCCGTGAAGTCGGGCCAGCCGATTCCGAGAGTGAGATAGCGATGGCTGACGAAAAAGAGAAGCACGAGAAGAAGCCGAAACCGCAGCAGCAGCCGAAGCAGCCCAAGCAGGAGAAGAAGGGCAAGCAGCAGGCGGCGGCGGCGGAACAGGCGCCCGAGCCCGCGGAGCCGGTCGAGCCGGCGCCGCCGGCCCGGCTGAGAGAGTTCTATGACCAGCAGGTGCGCGGCAAGCTGCAGCAGCAGTTTGCCTTCAAGAACCCGCACCAGGTTCCGCGGCTCAAGAAGATCGTGCTGAACGTGGGCATGGGCGACGCGTCCAAGAATCCCAAAGGGCTCGACGCGGCGGTGGCGGAGCTGGCGGCGATCACCGGCCAGCATCCGGTGGTGACGCGCGCCAAGAAAGCGATCGCGAATTTCAACCTGCGCGAAGGCCAGCCGATCGGCTGCGCGGTGACGCTGCGCGGCGGCCGCATGTACGAGTTCCTCGATCGGTTCATTACGATCGCGGTGCCGCGCATGCGCGACTTCCGCGGGTTGCCCACCAAGAGCTTCGATGGGCGCGGCAACTACACGCTGGGCATCAAGGAGCAGATGATTTTCCCCGAGATCGACTACGACAAAGTCGAGCGCATTCACGGGATGGACATCACGTTCGTGACCAGTGCCGGCCGCGACGACGCGGCGCTGGCACTGCTCAAAGGGCTGGGCATGCCGTTCCGCGTGGAAGCGGCTTAGGAGATCACATGGCGAAGAAGGCGTGGATGGAGCGGGTGAAGCGGGGTCCGAAATTCAAGGTGCGGGGCTACTACCGCTGCCAGCGTTGCGGCCGCAGCCGGGGCACGCTGCGGAAGTTCAAGCTGTGCCGCATCTGTTTCCGTGAGCTTGCGTTGCGCGGGGAGATTCCCGGCGTGCGCAAAGCCAGCTGGTAGGACGGGGGACACGAGATGAGCGTTATTGATCCCGTCGCCGATATGCTGACCCGCGTGCGGAACGCCTGCCTCGCAGGCCACCGCCGGGTCGACATGCCGGTGTCGAAGTTGAAAGTCGCGATCGCCGCGATTCTGCGCGACAACCACTACATCCAGGACTATAAGGTCCTGGACGACGGCCAGCACGGCCTGCTGCGGCTGTACCTGAAGTACCACAACGATGCCCCGGTGATTCGGGAGCTGCAGCGCGTGTCGTCGCCCGGGCTGCGTCGCTACGTGAAGGCGCGCGAGATTCCGCGCGTGAAGAACGGCCTGGGGATGGCGATCCTCAGCACGCCGCAAGGACTGATGACCGACCGCGAAGCGCGCACCGCCCGGGTGGGCGGCGAAGTGCTCGCCGTGGTCTGGTAAACGGGAATCTGGAGTCAGGAGCCAGGGATGTCACGAATCGGAAGGAAACCGGTGGCTCTGCCCAATGGTGTAACGGCGCAGATCGACGGGCACAAAATCACGGTGAAGGGACCGAAGGGCGAAATCGCCCGGACCCTGCACGAAGACATGGGGCTGTCGCTCGAAGATTCGACCGTCGTCGTGAAGCGCCCGTCCGATGAAGCGCGCCACAAGGCGCTGCACGGCCTCACGCGCACGCTCGTCGCGAACATGGTCGAAGGCGTGACGACCGGCTTCGCGAAGTCGCTCGAGATCCAGGGCGTCGGCTACAAGGCCGAGCCCAAGCCGTTCGGGGTTCAGCTCGTGGTCGGGTTCTCGCATCCCGTCCCCTACCACGCACCGAAGGGCATCAAGATCACGGTGACGAACAACGTCAATGTGAAGATCGAGGGCATCGACAAGGAACTCGTGGGCCAGGTGGCCGCGGAGCTGCGCAATGTCCGCCCGCCCGAGCCCTATAAGGGCAAAGGTATCCGCTACGCCGGCGAGCAGGTCCGCCGCAAAGCGGGCAAGACTGCCCAGGCGGCGAAATAAGCCATGCGCTCCGTTCGCAAGATCAAAACCGCTGAGCACGGCCGCTATCGCCGGCATCTGCGCGTCCGCAAGAAAATCGCCGGAACGCCGGAGCGGCCGCGGCTCGTGGTGTTCCGCTCGTCCAAACACATCTACGCCCAGCTGGTGGATGACCAGCGCGGCGTGACTCTCGCCGGCGTGACGGACACGTCCGAGGGCATGCAGATCGAAGGCAAGGGCAAGGTCGCGCGCAGCTTCGCGGTCGGGAAACTCATCGCGAGCAAGGCCAAGGAAAAAGGCATCGCCAAAGTCGTATTCGACCGCGGCGGTTATCAGTATCACGGGCGCGTCAAAGCCGTCGCGGACGGCGCGCGCAAAGGCGGACTGGAGTTCTAATGGCAGATCCGAAAGAAGGCACGGAAGCGTCGACGACCGTTCCGGCTGCGGACGTCCCGCCGGCGGCGGCAACAGAAGAGCGCCGTCCGCCACGCAGCGGGGGACCGGGCGGCCGCGGCGGCCGGGGTGGGCGCGGCCGTGGTGACCGGCGTGACGGCGACCGCGGCGGTCGCGAAAGCGACGGCATGGTCGAGAACGTCGTCGCGATCAATCGCGTCGCGAAGGTCGTGAAGGGTGGTCGCCGTTTCTCCTTCAACGCACTGGTTGCGGTGGGGGATGGAAAAGGTCAGGTCGGTATCGCGACCGGCAAGGCGAATGAAGTCAGCGAAGCGGTGCGCAAGGCCGTGGAAGCCGCGCGGCGCCGCATGAACGAGGTGCCGCTCACAGGCGGCACCATTCCGCACGAGATCATCGGCGAGCACGGCGCGGGCCGCGTCCTGCTCAAGCCGGCCGCGTCGGGAACGGGCGTGATCGCCGGCGGACCGGTCCGGGCCGTGCTCGAGTGCGCCGGCATCCGCGACATTCTGACCAAGAGCCTGGGTTCGACCAACCCGCACAACATGGTGCGGGCGACGATGGACGGGTTGAAGCGGTTGACCACGGCGCGCCGTGTCGCGCGCGAGCGCGGCGTCGAGCTGGAAGCGATCCACTATCGCGCGCGCCAGGAAGCGACCGGGCCGACCGGAGCCGGCCATGGGTAGACTGCCCCCGACCCGGAAGTATCGGAAGCGTAAACCGGGCCGCGATCCTGTCCTTCCTCCGGTGGGATCGGGGCAGCTGCAGATCAGGCAGGTGCGGTCGGGCAGCGGCAAACCGGAGCGGACGAAGCGGACGCTCGCGGCGCTCGGCCTCAAGCATCACCAGGCTGTGGTTGTGCACGCCGATCATCCGGCGCTGCGCGGCATGCTGCAACGGGTGCGTCACCTCGTCGAGGTGACGGCAGCGACGGGATCCGAAGAAACGCAACGCCCCGCGGCCAAGCCGCGGGGGAGAAAGAAGCAAAATGCCTAAGGCAAAAGCCAAAGCGACACGCAAGCCGCGCTCGAAGAAGAGAGCCCAGGCTTCCGGCTCCGAGATCCAGTATCCTAGACTGGCGCTGCACGACTTGCGGCCGCCGCGCGGCTCGCACCGCGCGCGCATCCGCAAAGGTCGCGGTCCGGGATCGGGAATCGGCAAGACCGCGGGACGCGGCGGCAAGGGCCAGACGGCCCGCCAGGGCGGCAAGGTGCGGCCCGGGTTCGAGGGCGGCCAGATGCCGCTCATTCGGCGCATTCCCAAGCGCGGCTTTACGAATCCGTTCAAACAGCCCGCGCAGGTCGTGAACGTGCGGCACCTGGGGCTGCTCGCCGAGGGCGTCGAAGTGACGCCCGAGACGCTGTTCGGCGCCGGCCTCGTGCGCCGTCCCGATCACCCGATCAAGCTGCTCGGCACGGGTGAGGTCCAGGGGCGGAAGTTCATGGTGAAGGGCGTGGCGGTGTCCGCGAGCGCGAAACAGAAGATCGAGCAGGCCGGCGGAACGATCGCGTGACGTCGACTGTCCCCAATCTGTTCAAGGTCCCGGAGCTCAAAGAGAAGCTCCTGTTCACGTTGCTGTGCCTCGTCATCTACCGGATCGGGGCGCATATCGCGACGCCGGGCGTCAATGTCGACGCCCTCACCGACTTCATCGGCTCGCGGGGCTCGGGCACCCTGTTCGGGCTGTACGACCTGTTCTCGGGCGGCGCGCTGCGCCGCGCGACCGTGTTCGCGCTCGGCATCATGCCGTACATCTCGGCCAGCATCGTGTTCCAGCTGGCCGGGCCGGTCTTCCCGATCATCGAGAAGATGCAGCGCGATGAGGAAGGCAAGAAGACGCTCACGCAGTGGACCCGCTACGTGACGGTGGTCCTGTGCGTCTTCCAGGCGTACGGCTTTGCGGTGTTCACCGAGTCGTTGCCCAATGCCGTCGCCCATCCGGGTTTCGCCTTCCGCATGACGACCGTCCTGACGCTGACGACGGGCGGGGTCTTCGTGATGTGGCTCGGTGAGCAGATCACGGAGCGAGGCATCGGCAACGGCATGAGTCTCCTGATCTTCTTCTCGATCGTCGAACGCATTCTGCCGGAAACGGTCAACACCTTCGAAGCGTTGAAGACCGGCACGCTCAGCTTCCCGGTGCTGCTCATCGTGCTGATCATGTGCGTGCTCGTCGTCGCCGGCACGGTGGCGATTACGGTCGCGGCGCGCCGCATTCCGGTGCAAATCCCGCGCAAGGTCATGGGCCGCGGCCGGATTCGCGAAGGTCAGAAGACGTTCATCCCGCTCCGCATCAACAGCGCGGGCGTGATGCCGATCATTTTCGCACAGTCGCTCATCATCGTGCCCGGCACCGTGGCCACGTTCAGCGGCGTCCAGTGGCTGAAGAACTTCGCCGAGTACTTCAACACCACGTCGGTGTGGTACATCGTGTCCAGCGCGGTGCTGATCGTGTTCTTCGCCTACTTCTACACGTCGATCATCTTCAACCCGGTCGACCTCGCGGAGAACCTGAAGAAGCAGGGGGCGTTCATTCCCGGCGTGAAGCCGGGCGCTTCCACCGCCGACTACATCGATGAAGTGCTGTCCCGGATTACGCTGCCGGGCGCGATCTTCCTCACGTTCGTCGCGCTGCTGCCCATCATCATTCAGAACACGCTCAACATGCCGTTCGGCTTCGGCGGCACGGCGCTGCTCATCGTCGTGGGTGTAGCGCTCGATACGGTGCAACAGGTGCAGCAGCATCTCCTGCTGCGCCAGTACGACGGCTTCATGAAGGGTGGTGGCACCGGCAGCGGTGGGGGCGCCTCGCGGGTTCGTTTCCGCCGGTAGTTGTGTTCATCCTCATTCTGGGGGCGCCCGGCTCGGGGAAGGGAACGCAGGGAAAGATTCTCGCCGAACGCCTGGGCCTGCCCAAGATCACCACCGGCGACCTCATCCGGTCGGCAATGCAGGACGGGACGCCGCTGGGGCTCGAGGTCAAGAAGTACTATGATGAAGGGAAACTGGTCCCCGACAGTGTCATTCTCGGGATGATCAAGGACGAGCTGGACCGTCCCGACGCCAAGGACGGCGCGATCCTCGACGGATTCCCGCGCACCGCGGCCCAGGCCGAGCTGGTCGACCGGACCCTGGCCCAGCGGCAGCAGCGGTTGAACCACATCCTGCTCCTGGACGTCACCGAAGACGAGCTCGTGCGCCGCATGCGTGCGCGCGCCCGAGTCGAAGGCCGCTCCGACGATACCCCCGAGGCGATCAGCAACCGCCTGCAGATCTACCAGCGCGACACCGCGCCGCTCATTGCGCATTATGCGCAGCGTGGGATCATCAAACGCGTGCCCGGCATCGGGACGGTCGACGCAATCGCCGGGGAGATCAAGCGCGTCATCGGGCGATGATCACGATCAAGTCGCCGCGCGAGATCGAGACGATGGCCGCCGCCGGCCACATCGTCGCCGCCACACTGGCGCTGGTGCAGCAGAACGTTCGCCCCGACATCACGACGGAAGAGCTGGATCAGCTGGCCGAGGATTTCATTCGCAGTCATCCCGGCGCGCAGCCGTCGTTCAAGGGACTTTACGACTTTCCCGCCACGCTCTGTACCTCCATCAATCAGGAAATCGTGCACGGCATTCCGTCGCACAAACGCGTGCTGCACGATGGCGACATCGTCAGCATCGATGTCGGCGTGTGGGTGGAAGGGCTGCATGCCGACTCGGCGGCGACGTTTCCGGTCGGTGACATCAAGCCGGAGACTGCCCGGCTGCTGCACGTGACCCAGCAGGCGCTGGCGGCCGGTGTCGCGCAGGCGCGGGCCGGCAATCATGTGGGCGACATCGGACATGCGGTGCAACAGGTGGCGGAGGCGGCGGGGTTCTCCGTGGTGCGCGAGCTGGTCGGTCATGGCATCGGGGCGTCGTTCCACGAAGAGCCCCAGGTGCCGAACTACGGAAAGCCGAAGCGGGGCCCGCGGCTCGTGCCCGGCATGACGATCGCGATCGAGCCGATGATCAACATCGGCGGCTCGGGAATCAGGACGCTGGACGACAAGTGGACCGTGGTGACGCAGGACGGCTCGCTGTCGGCGCACTTCGAGCACACCGTGGCCGTGACGGACAATGGCCCGAGGATCCTGACGACGGCTTAGCCGAGCCCGGATGCCTTTGCTCGCGCCGGCTCCGACATCCCAGCCAGATTCGCATTCACGTTTTCCGAAGCACCGTCGATCGCCGTCTTCGCCAGCATCCCCGCCACGCGCGCATCGCTCATGGCATTCTTGTTTCCGATCTGCTCGATGGTTTGGGCGAGTGCCAGGAGACGGCGCCCGCGCTTGACGACCACCGCGGGAGGCCGGGCCGCCGCCAGCAATGCCTCGTCGATCGCCGCGGCGCGACCAGGATCGCTCTTGGGAATCTTGTAGGCGCGGGTGACTCCCTCGTAGGCGGCGGCATCCTCATCCACCAGGCGCCGCAGCTCGGTACGCAGCTGCTCGGCTTCCGCGAGGATCTCGTGCGCCCGGGCTTCGACCGTGGCGTACGCTTTCCGGCCGATGGTGAGCCGCGCCACCATGGCCACGAGCGCCGCACTCAGCGTCCCCGCCAGCGCCGCCGCGCTGCCGCCGCCCGGTGTTGGGGCGCCGCCCGCCAGTTCGTCGATCCAGCCATCCAGTGACGGTCCGGCGGCAGCGGTGCCGGAAGGTGCGAATGCGCGGATCTTCGTTTCCAGGACGTGATCTCCCGCATTCGACAGCCGCAGCAACGATTCCGCCGCGCCGATGAGCCCGCGCTCCGGAATGAGGCCGACAATCTCGCTCTTCTGTATTCCCACGCCGCGTTTTTCCGCGCGCGCCTTGATGGCATTGAAGACCACGGCTGGCGAAGTGATGTCGATATCCAGGAGGTTCATCGAGACCTGCGCGAGTCCATCGACGATGAAGCCGCTCGCCTGAACTCCCGGCAGCCCGCCGCTCGAGGTGCGGATCTGTTTCGCGATCTCCTTGGCGATCGCGATATCCTGAGTGTCGAGGTACACATTGAATGCGACCAGGAAGGGCCGGGCCCCGATCGCCGTCGCGCCCGCCGT
Source organism: Gemmatimonadota bacterium (assembly GCA_003221035.1). GTDB lineage: Bacteria > Gemmatimonadota > Gemmatimonadetes > Gemmatimonadales > GWC2-71-9 > 20CM-2-65-7. The sequence goes on along the minus strand of QHUB01000053.1, from coordinate 16,577 downwards.
CGGATGCACGCGCGGGGGTCCAAAATCGGGATCCAGCGTGCGGCCGCGCAACCCTTCGAATTCGCCTTTGCGCACCTCGGGCAACAGCACGCGGTCCGGCCGGGTGGCGGCCCGCGCGTACAGAAACACCGGAATCTCCAGCTCCTTCCCCACGCGCTCGCCGAGCGTGCGCGCCAGCGCGATGCAGTCGTCCATCGTGGTGCCGGAGACGGGGACGAACGGCACGACGTCGGTCGCGCCCATGCGCGGATGCTCGCCCGAATGTTTCGTGAGGTCGATCCGCTCCCTGGCGACGCGCATCGCCGCGAACGCGGCGTTCCCGGTCGCCTCGGGATCGCCCACCATGGTCAAGACGGATCGGTTGTGTGCGGCGTCGGTCTGCACGTCCAGGAGCTGTACGCCCGGGATATCGGACACCGCCGCGCGCAACGCGTCGATCGTCCGCTGATCGCGGCCCTCGGAAAAGTTCGGTACACATTCCACGAGCGGAGCGGCGGAGATCATCAGCTCTTCCTCAGGAGGTCCATGAGCCACTTATGTATCGCCGAATTGCCTGCGACCACGGGGCCGTCGGTGCTCAGCACGTCGGTGGCGCCCTCGGGGCGCGTGATGATGCCGCCTGCTTCGCGAATGAGCAATGCACCGGCTCCGACGTCCCAGGGCGCGAGCGAAAGCTCCCAGAAACCGTCGAGCCGGCCCGCGGCCACGTCGGCGAGGTCGAGCGCGGCGGCGCCCGCCCGGCGAATACCGCTGGCGGCGCCGATGACCGCGGCGAACTGCGCGAGATAGACGTGCAGCAGGTTGAGCGCCTTGAAGGGGAAGCCGGTCCCGATCAGCGCGCGCCGCGGATCGATGACCGCCGAAACACCGAGACGCGTGCTCTCCTCGAATGCGCCGCCGCCACGAATCGCCCGGTAAGTGCGCTTGCGACAGACATCGTGAATCACGCCCGCCGCCAGCTTGCCCTCGACGAGACAGGCGATGCTGACGGCGTACTGCGGGTAGCCGTGAAGAAAATTCGTCGTCCCGTCCAGGGGATCGACGATCCAGACCAGCTCGCCGCGGATCCCCCGCTTGGGCGAGAGCTCCTCGCCCACGATCACCGAGTCGGGCTCGGCCCGGGCGATCTCTTCGGCGATCATCCCTTCGGCGGCGCGGTCCACCTCGGTCACGAAATCGTGCTGCGATTTCTCCGTCCAGGTATGGACGGCCGGCCGGGCGGCTCCGCGCACATAATCGGCGGCGCGCAGCGCCGCGCGCTCCGCCAGCTTGACTAAGTCGTTGTATTCACGCACTTTGCTGGCCCGTGGCCCCCCAGCGTGTTTTCAGCGGCATCCAGCCTTCCGGCGAGTTGCACATCGGCAATTACCTCGGTGCCGTGCAGAACTGGGTCACGCTGCAGTCACAGCACGATTGCCTGTTCTGCGTGGTCGATTTGCATGCGATTACCCAGCCGTACGACCCCGCCAATCTTCCGGCCCTCACCACGGACATGGCGGTCAGCTTGTACGCTGCCGGCCTCGATCCCGAGCGGTGCATCGTCTTCATACAGTCGCACGTCGCCGAGCACACCGAGCTCAACTGGCTGTTCTCGGCCGTCGCCCCGCTCGGCGAGCTCGAGCGCCAGACCCAGTTCAAGGACAAGTCGCAGCGCCAGGAAAGCGTGCTGCTGGGGTTGTTGGCTTACCCCGTGCTGCAGGCGGCTGACGTTTTGCTCTATAAAGCTAGCCTGGTGCCCGTCGGAGAGGACCAAGTACAACACCTGGAGTTGATGCGCGAAATCGCGCGCCGCTGGAATGCGCGCTTTGGCCAGGGCTATTTCCCCGAGCCACAGCCGCTGTTGACCAGGACGAAGCGCGTACTGGGTCTCGACGGCAAAGCCAAGATGTCGAAGAGCCTCGGCAACACGATCGGCCTGTTCGAGTCGCCCGAAGCGATCTGGGAGAAGCTGAGGCCCGCCGCCACCGATCCTGCGCGCGTGACGCGGAAAGATCCAGGCACTCCCGAGATCTGCAACATCTACACGCTGCATCAGGGATTCTCGCCGCCGGAGGTCGTGGCGGAGGTCGCGGACAAGTGTCGCACCGCGGGGTGGGGTTGCATCGACTGCAAGCGCAAGCTCGCGGACCACATGATCGCGACGCTCACGCCGATGCGCGAGCGCGCGGCCGCGCTGAAGCGCGACCCCACGGGTGTGACCGAGCGGCTGCGCGCCGGGGCCCAGCGCGCGCGCACGCTCGCGCAGCGGACGATTGTGGAGGTCCGCGAACGGATGGGATTCCTCCATGAGTGACGTGTTCCATCGGGCGATTGAGATCTTCCGCCTCGATTTGATGTTGCAGCTCGGCCTTGCCACGCTGCTCGGCGGCGCGATCGGGCTGGAGCGCGAGCTCGGTGGCAAGCCGGCGGGACTGCGGACGAACATTCTGATTTGCGTCGGATCGGTGCTGTACACCCATCTCTCGATCGCCATGCTCCGAGGACCGGGGGGCTCGATTCCCGCCGGCACCGACACGACGCGGGTGGCCGCGCAGATCGTCACCGGCGTGGGCTTCATCGGTGCGGGGACGATTCTGCACGCGCGCGGCGCCGTCGTCGGTCTCACGAGTGCGGCCACGATCTGGGTCGTCGCGGCCATCGGCATCGCGCTCGGCAGCGGCTACTACCTCGAAGGCGTCGGCACGACGCTCGCCGTCATCATCGTGCTCGCCGGGTTGGGTCGCGTCGAGAAAATCGTCCAGGGTCATTCGATGCGCTCCACAATCACGGTGCATGCGCGATCGGGACCAACTGTGGTGGAGGATCTGGAGACGCTCGTGCGCCGCACCGGACTCGACTTGCTCACCGTGTCGAACCGGCAGGAGAATGTCGACCTCGTCATCGAGTTCGAGCTCCGCGGGTCCAAACGGCTGTACGATCAGGCGGTCGTGACGCTGCTGCATCACGATCACGTCCGCACGGTGTCGACGGGGGAGTGAGCGCTTCGCCGCGGCGGCTCGTCATCGATTTGGCCTCGCCACGCGCCGCCTGGCGGATCCCGCCGTCGAGCGTGTCGGCGATCCGCACCGCGGTGGGGACAGGCTGGGACGTCATCGAGATCCAGGCGCCTGCCGTATCGGACGGCGACGGCGCGTACGGCAGCGGCTCGCCCGAATCGGTCAATGCCGCGCGCGGCGCTGAGATTTACTTCGGCTTCGGCGTGCCGGCGGGCGTCGCGGGCGCGGCCAAAGAGACGCTGCGCTGGGCGCACACCGCCACGGCCGGTGTGGGCCAAAGCCTCGCGCAGCTGGGCGCCGGTGTGCTCCTCACCAATTCCGCGGGGGTGCATGCCGAGCCGATGGCGGACTGGGTCATCGCGGCGATCGCCTATTTCACCCGCGGCCTCGACCGCATGGTGTCGGCGCAGCGGCAGGGTCGGTGGGCCAAGGAGGACTTTACCGACGGCGCGCTTCCGATGCGCGAGTTCCGTGACCTGAAGCTCGGCGTATTCGGGCTGGGCGGCATCGGCACTGCCGTCGCGCGCCGCGCCCTGGCGCTCGGCATGAAGGTGGCGGGCGTGCGGCGTCGTCCCGAGCGCGGCGGTCCGAAGGGCGTGGAGTGGGTCGGGAAACTCGAAGACCTGGCGCGCCTCGCCAGCACGAGCGACGTCCTCGTCATCGCTGCGCCGCACACCACCGCGACCGCCGGCGCGGTGGACGCGCGCGTGCTGGAGCGGCTCCCGCATCAGGCGGTGGTCGTTAACGTGTCGCGCGGCTCGTTGCTCGACGAGCAGGCGCTGCTCGAGCTGCTCGAAAAACGACGCCTGCGGGGCGCCGCGCTGGACGTCTTCGGGACCGAGCCGCTCCCTGCGGGGCATCCATTCTGGAGCCATCCACGCGTGCTGGTATCGCCGCATGTCAGCGCCGTGTCGGGCCGCTTCTGGGAGCGGGAGACGGCTTTGGTTGTAGACAATATCCGGAGCTATCTTGCAGGCGCGCCCCTCACGAACCTCGTGGACCTGGAAGCCGGGTACTGAATGGAAAAAATCATCAAGGCCGCGGTCGATCGCGGGGCGTCCGATTTGCACATCAAGGCGGGCGACGTCTTCCGCGCCCGCATCGACGGCAAGCTGGTGCCGCTCACCAAGCAGCGTTTGACGCCGGAACAGACCAAGGCGATCGCCCAGCGCCTCATCTCCAACGACGAGGACCGGGGCCGGATCGACAAGCTCCGCGACTACGACTGCTCCTGGGGCATGCCCGGCATCGGGCGCTTCCGCGTCAACATCCTGCGGCAGCGCTCTTCCTTCATGATCGTGATGCGCGTGATTCCCTTCGACGTGCCCACGTTCGAGTCGTTGAAGCTCCCTGCGGTGCTCGCCGAAGTCGGCAACGCCGAGCGCGGGATGATCCTGGTGACGGGAGTGACGGGGTCGGGGAAAAGCTCGACCATGGCGGCGATCATGAATCACATCAACCAGAACCAGCACCGCCACATCCTCACGCTCGAGAACCCGATCGAGTTCCTGCACCGCGACATCAACTGCTCCGTGACGCAGCGCGAGATCGGCGTGGACACGGACGATTTCCGCACCGGCCTGCGCGCGGCGCTGCGCCAGGATCCGGACGTCATCCTGATCGGTGAAATGCGCGATGCCGAGACGATCGACACCGCGATGAAGGCCGCTGAAACGGGCCACCTGCTGGTGTCCACGCTGCATACGCCCGATGCGGTGACCACGGTCAGCCGCATCGTGTCGATGTTTCCGCCGGAAGAGCAGGAAATCGCCCGGCTGCGGCTGTCCGAGGCGCTGCACGCCGTCGTGTCCCAACGCCTGCTGCCCCGTGCGGATGGGCACGGTCGGGCGGCCGCGCTCGAGGTTCTGCTCGCCACGGGTGCGGCGCGGGACATGATCCGCGACAAGGAGCGGACACCCTCGCTGCACGACTACATCAAGGAATCGCGCGAGCAGTACGGAATGCAGACGTTCGACCAGCATCTCATGGATTTGGTCGCAGACGATATCGTGACCTACGAGACCGCGCTGGCCGCTTCGTCGAACCCTTCAGATTTCCAGTTACAGCTCAAGACCCTGCGGCGCCGCTCGCGCGTCGCGGCTTCACCACAGCAGGCGCCGCAAGGCGATGCCAAGCCGGCGGGATTCACGGACGATCTGTCGAGCATGCTGCCGTCATGACCGAGAGGAAGCCCGGGCCCGCCGGAATCTTCCCGCCGATCACCACGCCGTTCGAGCCGACGACGGGCGACATCGCGGCACAACGTTTCCGCGACAACATCACGCGGCTGCTGGCAGCCGGCGTGAACGGCATCGTCGTCACGGGGTCGACCGGCGAATCGGCGATGCTCGATGCGGACGAACAGCGCGAGCTGGTCGCGATAGCCCGCGAGACCATGACGGACGGTGCCTGGCTGATCGCCGGCACGGGTGGCGAGTCCACGCGCGAGACGATCGCCCTCAGCCGGGCGGCGGCGGAGGAAGGTGCTGACGCGGTGCTGGTGCGCCCGCCCTCCTATTATGCCGCCGGCACGACGCCGGCATCGTTGCTGGTGCATTACCGCGCCGTCGCGGATGCGAGCCCCGTGCCGGTGTTGATTTACAACATCCCCAAGTACACGCACCTCGCGCTCGCTCCCGGGCTGCTGGAACAACTGTCGAAGCACGAGCGGGTCATCGGCGTCAAGGATTCGTCGGGTGATCCGAAGAGCGTCGCCGCGTACCGCGCGATCGTGCCGCAGTGGGCGGTGCTCGTGGGCGGCGCGTCGCTGCTCTTCACCGCACTCGAGCTCGGTTGCCAGGGCGGCATCGTCGGTGTCGCGTGCTACGCGCCGGCGCTCTGCGTGCAGCTCGTGCGCGAGTACACGAGCGGCAACCGCGCCGCGGCGGGCGCGCTGCAAGAGCGCATCACGCCGCTCGACAAAGAGATTGTCGGCAAGCTCGGACCCGGGGGCGTGAAAGCCGCCATGGATGCAGTCGGGTTGTACGGCGGTCCCGTGCGCGCACCGCTCGCGCCAGTGTCGGACGCCGACCGCGAGCGTGTCAGCGCGCTCGTGCGCGGTGACTGACTACGGCGAGTTGTTCCGCGAGCTGGCGATCCCCCGGCGCGTCGGAACTCCTAATCACCAAAGGGTTCGCGAGATTCTAAAACGCGAGCTCGCGACGCGCGGCCTCGGCGTTGCGGAGCATGCGTTCGAGGGCCGGCCGTCGCGCGCGTTCTTCGGTGCGCCTCCGATCGTCCGCGGCGTGAATCTCATCGCATCGCGAGCGTCCGGCCGTCCGACCGGCCGACCGCCGGTCTGGTTAGTCGCGCACTACGACTCGAAGGGCCAGCCGATCTCGATGGCCGTCCGATTGATCGGATTCGGATTGCTCGTCATCGCCCCACTGGCGTTTTTGGCGGCGAAGCTCGCGGGCCTCGTGCTGCTCGCCGTCGCGCTCATTATCGTGTCGCAGAATCGCGTCACCGACGATTCACCGGGTGCGCTCGACAACGCGACAGCCCTCGTCGCCGTTTTCATGACACTCGATCAGCTTCCGCCGGCATCGAACGTCGGCGTCATCTTTCCCGACGCCGAGGAGTATGGCTTGGTGGGCGCACGGGCGTTGGCCAGGGACCGAGCGGATCTGCTTGCCGAGGCGAGCGTCGTCAATCTCGACGGCTTGGACGACACGGGACGAGCGACCGCGTTCATGCATCGGCGCGGTCCCATAGGTATCGGCGTGGTCCAGGCACTGCGAGCGCGACGGTGGCGCTGGCTGCCCGTGATCGTCGATGGCCTGGCGTTGTGTGATGCGGCCCGCGAATGCGTCACGATCATGAAGGGCGGCTGGCGCACCATGACGATCGTGCACCGGCCCGGCGATACGACGGCGCGAGTGCGACTCGACGGCGCGGCGCTGGTGGCGGCAGGACTAGCGCGGGTACTTCGCGCCGGATAGTTTCTCGCAGAGGAACCTGGGGCGCGGCCCCGGGATCGGGCCCCCAAACGGGGGCCCTTTTTCCTGCCAGGAGATCGAGTGTTCGGCCCAAAAATCCAATGTGTTGTCGTGGTCGGTGCCCAATGGGGCGACGAGGGCAAGGGCAAAGTGGTCGACGTCCTCGCGGAGCGCGCCGACCTCGTGGTGCGCTACCAGGGCGGCGCGAATGCCGGTCACACGGTGGACACGGGCGAGGGTAAGTCGTTCGTGCTGCATCAGATCCCGTCCGGCATCCTTCAGGGCGCGGTCTGCGTGGTGGGGAACGGCGTGGTTCTCGACCCCGAGCAGCTGTTCGCCGAGTTGGATGCGCTCGAGGCGCGCGGGGTGCGCACCGAGCACAAGCTGCACGTGTCCGACCGCGCGCATCTTACGCTGCCCTATCACAAACTGCTCGACCGCGCGCGCGAGAAGCAGGACAAGATCGGGACCACGGGGCGGGGGATCGGTCCCACGTACGAGGACAAGTACGGCCGGCGTGGCCTGCGGGTGGGAGACCTTCGCAATATGGCGCGGGCCCAGGAGCTTGTACGCGCGCGCGTGGAAGCGGCCAATACCATGCTTGGGATGCTGGGCGCTGGGAGCGGCGAACGGGCCGGCGCCGAGGAGCACGTGCATTTGCTCGAGCGGCTCGCGCCGCGCCTCCTGCCTCTCGCCGTGGACTCGGGACGCGTCGTCTGGGACGCGCTGCAGCGCGGGGAGTCGGTGCTGCTCGAAGGCGCGCAAGGAGCGCTGCTCGACGTCGATCACGGGACATATCCGTACGTCACCTCCTCGAACACCACGGCGGGCGGCGCGGCGGTCGGAGTCGGGATCGGGCCAACCGCGATCGATGCGGTGATCGGCGTGGTGAAGGCGTACACGACGCGCGTCGGAAACGGGCCCTTGCCCACGGAAGCCGAGCCCGACGTCGCGGAGCGGATTCGGCAGCTCGGCGGCGAGTTCGGCGCGACGACCGGCAGGCCGCGGCGCTGTGGGTGGTTTGATGCCGTGGTGGTTCGCTATGCGGTCCGCATCAACGGACTGACCGGCTTGGCGGTGACGAAGCTCGATGTCCTGGATACGTTCGCGGAAATCCCGGTTGGAGTCGGGTACAAGCTGGACGGCGAGATAATTGACAGCATGCCGGCGGATGTCGAAACGATTGCGCGTGTCGAGCCGATTTATGAAATGGTGCCCGGATGGCAAAAACCGCTGACCGATGTGCGCCGGTTGGCTGATCTTCCCCCAGCGGCACGAGCGTACGTGGATAGACTGCAGGACCTGGCCGGCGCGCCGGTGCGCTATGTGAGTGTCGGTACTCGCAGAGATCAGATCATCGAGGTCTAGAGTACAACAGTTTCGAGAAGACGCCCAGACGCAATAGGCGCACAGTGGTTGCTAGCGGCATGTGGCGAGAAAAGCTACGCCACGCATGATTTTGATGACGAGGTCTGCTCGTTCGTCGCTACCTTCCAACATGATCTTCAAAGACCTGAAGGCCTACCAACACGCGCGACGCCTTGCCGTAGTGTCGCGGCCTCTCATCAATCGGCTGCCCACTGTCGAACGTGACCTGGCGGATCAGTGGCGCCGTGCTTGTAATAGCATCGTTTTGAACCTCGCCGAGGGCGTCAGCCGTCGGGGCGCCAAAGAATTCCGTCGCTTCACAGATGTCGCTCGAGGATCGTTGGTTGAGGTTGAGGCTGTCCTCGACCTCGTCCGACACCTCGACCTGTTCAAGCCAGCCGAGCTTGATGAGGTAATCAAAGCGCACGACGAATGCGCGCGAACGGTCTTCGGTTTGCTACGGAAGCTCTCGAGCGCTGCGGCCTAGAACCTCGTCACTCCCGACCGCTCAGCGTCTGGGCGTCTGGGCGTCTACTCGGCACTGTTTTGCTGACCGCATTTTGCAGTATTCAGTGCGGTTTACCGTTAGGTACTTTACCTAGGTCATTCGACTCGTCGTTGTAGTGACAGCGCTTACAAGTCGGCATTCCTTTTGCTTATCAAACGCGCAGAACTCTCGATAAGGGCAAACCGCCGGTGACGGCGGGGCGCAAAGCTAGGGGTCTCTCGGAGACAGCCCGGCTGCCAGAGTCCGATGCGCCGCCCCGATTTTGCGAGAAAGACGTTCGCTTCGCTCACATCGGGTTCTAGGGCGCACGGTGTGCGGCAGGCGATCACCCTCTGGGGAAACCCAGAGGGTTTCTCGTTTTCTGGGAGTTAAGTTCGCCCCATGTCCCCAGTGGTCCTCGTGGCGCCAGCCGCCTTCAAGGGAACTCTCGGGCCGCGCCAGGTCGCCGAGGCGTTGGCGCTGGGCGTCCGCCGTGCCTTCCCCGATGCGACGGTGCTCGAATGCCCCGTCGCCGATGGCGGCAACGGCCTGCTGGATGTCGTGCTCCCGACCGGCGCGCTGCGCGAACGTCTGGAGGTCAGCGGCCCGATCGGCGAGTCGGTATCCGCGGAGCTCGGTTGGATCGATGCCGAGACCGCACTCATCGAGAGTGCGTCCGCCTGCGGACTAGCACTCGTCGAGCCCGAGGATCGCGACCCCACGCGTACCACGACGCGAGGAGTGGGTGAGCTGATCTGGACCGCTGCCGACCGCGGTGCCAAAACGATTGTCGTGGGCCTCGGCGGGACGGCAACCGTCGACGGCGGAACCGGTGCGGCGCGGGGATTTGGTTGGACGTTCGAGAACGCGGCAGGAGAACCCCTCCCGGACGGCGGCGGCGCGCTCGAAAACCTCGCGTCGTTCGGTTCCGGCTGGCCCTTGGGTGCGCGAGTCGTGGCCTTGGCCGACGTGCAGACACCTGTGTTGGGACCAGAGGGTGCCGCGCCCGTTTTCGGCCCGCAGAAAGGCGCGCGCCCCGAGGAGATTCCACGTCTGGCCGCTGGTCTGATCCGCCTCGCGGCACTCTGGGCTCATGCCGGGCGGCCTGAGCTCGGTGTCCTTCCCATGGGTGGCGCCGCCGGGGGCCTCGGCGCCGGACTGGCCTTCTTTGCCAAAGCCGATCTGACGGGCGGAGCGGAATGGGTCTTGGAGCGCGCCGGCTTCGATGCGGCGCTTGCCAAGGCTGACCTTGTGATCACCGGCGAAGGCGTCTTCGACCGGACGTCGCTCCTTGGAAAGGCGCCGGGCGAGGTCATCCGGCGCTCCCACGCCGCCAGAAAGAAGATCGCCGTGGTGGCAGGTCGGGTCGAAGCGCTGACTGGGGTGCACACACTGGGCGGAGACGATGACGGTCGAATGCTGGACGGTGCCGCCCTTTCCCGCATGGCGGAGCAGGTCGCGCGCGAGGCGCTGCGTTTGTAACTTCCGGCTCCTTATGCCCCCAGTAACTGTCGATAAGACGATGGACAAGCTCGTGTCGCTCGCCAAGCGACGGGGCTTCGTCTTCCAATCCTCCGAGATCTACGGCGGCCTTGGCTCCGTGTGGGACTACGGCCCGCTCGGCGTCGAGCTCAAGAAGAACATCAAGGAGCGGTGGTGGCGGTCGATGGTCCACGAACGCCACGACATCGAGGGCCTCGACGCCGCGATTCTGATGCATCCCAAGGTGTGGGAAGCATCGGGACACGTCTCGGGCTTCACCGATCCGCTCGTCGACTGCAAGCAGTGCAAGAACCGCTTCCGCGCCGACGATCCCAAGATCAAGGGAACGCCCGGCCAGCCCGACGCGCAGTGTCCGGTGTGCGGGAGCAAGGGCACGCTCACCGCGCCGCGCCAGTTCAATCTCATGTTCAGGACGTTCATGGGACCGGTCGAGGATCAGGCGGCGGTGATCTACATGCGTCCCGAAACGGCGCAGGGCATCTACGTCAATTACCTGAACGTGCTGCAGTCCTCGCGCCAGAAGATTCCGTTCGGCGTCGCGCAGGTCGGCAAAGCGTTCCGCAACGAGATCACGCCCGGCAACTTCATCTTTCGCACGCGCGAATTCGAACAGATGGAGATGCAGTTTTTCGTGAAGCCGGGCAGCGAGAACGAATGGTTCGAGTTCTGGCGCGCCGAGCGGATGAAATGGGTCGAGGGACTGGGCATCCGGCCGGAGAAGCTGCGCTGGCATCAGCACGGCGCGGACGAGCTGGCGCATTACGCCAAGGATGCATACGACATCCAGTATGAGTTCCCGTTCGGTTGGAACGAGTTCGAGGGGATCCACAACCGCACCGACTTCGATTTGTCCAATCATCAGAAGCACGCGGGCAAGAAACTCGACTACCTCGATCCCAAAACGAACGAGCGATTCATTCCGTACGTGGTCGAGACCTCGGCGGGCGCCGATCGCACTACGCTCGTCGTGCTGTGCGACGCGTATAGAGAGGAAGAGGTGCGCGGCGAGGAAGCGGCCGAGGGCGGAGCGCAGCGCGTCGTGTTGAAGCTCAAGCCCTCACTCGCGCCGCTCAAAGCCGCGGTCTTCCCGCTCGTCAACAAGGACGGCATGCCCGAGCTGGCGCACAGGATTCACGACGACCTGCGTCACCATTTCAACGTCTTCTACGACGACGGCGGGTCGATCGGCCGCCGGTACCGCCGTCAGGATGAAGCAGGCACGCCGTTCGGCATCACGATCGACGGCCAGTCCACGCAGGACCAGACGGTCACCGTCCGCGACCGCGATACCCTGAAGCAGGATCGCGTGGCGACGAGTCAACTGGTCGGGTATCTGACGCAAAAGCTCGCGGGGTGAAACGCGTCCTCATCGAGTGCCGCGATCTGTTCTTCCGCGGCAAGCTGCAAGCGGTCGTGCGGCGCAGCGGATCAGAGCCTGTCCGGGACGAACCCGCCGACGTCGCCGTCATCGAACTGACAAAGCCGAATGCCGAGACCAGGATCCGCGAACTCGTACGGCGCGGAATCCCGGTACTGGCATTCGGCTCACATACCGACGCGGCGGCATTGCGCGCCGCGCGGGACTGCGGTGCGCGCGCAGTCCCGAATTCCGAAATAGAGAACTCGCTGCGCGCGCTGTTGTAACCTACGACTTCTTTTTCCGCCGCGTCGATTGCGGCGGCAATTTGATGCCGGCGCGCCGGGCCTTCGACAGTCCGATCGCGATCGCCTGCTTGCGCGATTTCACCGGGTGCTTGCCTTCGGACGCATGATGCATCTCTTCGCGCACGAACTCGCCCGCCTGCGTGGTAGCCGGCTTCCCCTGCCGCTTGTCCCTGCGCGCCCGTTCGAGTGTCTCTTTTTCAGGCATTATTTCTTCACCTCGAAATCTTTCGTTCCCGCCGTGGTCCCGTTGATCATCACGACGAGGTGGTATGTCCCTTCGGGCCAGCCGTCCGGCTTGGAGATATGGAATTCGGTGCGAACGGGATCGTCGCCGTTGGGCGAGATCGTGCGCGACGTTTCATTGACGACCTGGTTGTCCTGGTAGGTCCATCGCGTCGCCAATGTCGCCGGGCCGGTCCCCTTCGTTTCGACCGAGGCGTAGATCACATCGGTGGGGTGAAACGTCGTCGCATTGTCGTCGATCTTGAGATCGGGCTTGAGCGAACGGCCGAGGTCGATTTCCGTGACTTTCATCGACGTGCTGCCGCTGGCTCGCTTCGGGCCGCACGCGGCCACGGCAAGCGCCGCCGCCACGAACAGTGTCAGATGAGGCATCAATCGGGTGCGCATGGGTATCTCCTTGGCGCGCGCGGGTTACGGCAGCCGCAGCGTTTGGCCAGGGTAAATGAGGTCGGGGTCCTTGATGACGTCCTTGTTCGCGTCGTAAATGCGGCGCCATTCCTTGGCGTTGCCGTACTCGCGTTTGGCGATGGCGGAGAGACTATCCCCTTTGGCGACGACGTACGTGCGCCCGCCGTTGTTGCCGGTCTCGCTCGGTGCAGTCGAAGCACTGCCGCCCTGCACGTTGCTGAAGTCAGGTGTAGGCATGAAACCTCCTGCCGCAGTATCTCTACGGACCGCAAACCGCCACAATGCGTCGTTGGATTGGTTTAGGGCTTGGAATTAAGCCAGCGCCTGTGCGACGACCCGTAGGTCCTGCGTGAACAGCTCCATCTCGCGGTGGCGGTCCTCGCTCGTTTGCTGCCGCAGGATGGACGAGGGATGAACAGTGGCCATCACCTGTGGCGCGAGACGACTCGGGATAAGATGTCCGCGGTCGCGCGTCACACGCACGTCCGGGCCGAGCAGCGCCTGCGCGGCAGTCGCACCCAGACATACGAGGATGCGGGGCTGTACGACCTCCAGCTCTTTCTCGAGCCACGGCAGGCATGCCGCGACTTCGCGGGCGTTCGGCTTCTTGTGCATGCGGCGCCGGTGCACCGCGATCCACTTGAAGTGTTTGACGACGTTGGTGACGTAGGCATCGTCGCGGTCGATCCCCGCTGCCGCGAGCGCTTCATTGAGCACTCGACCCGCCGGCCCGACGAATGGGGCACCCTGCTTGTCTTCCATATCGCCGGGCTGCTCGCCGACGAACATGATCCGCGCGCCCGTCTGACCCTGTCCGAAGACGGTCTGCGTTGCGGTGCGGTACAGCGGGCAACCGTGACAATCCTCAGATGCCTTCCGTAACGCGGGAAGCGTCAGGCGGCGCGGCAGGTAGGGCACCGCGCTCGCCCAGACTTCATCGCCGGCGGTTTTGGTGCGGACACGAGGCATGCGACCTATACCCCGGATTCCCGGCGTCGGGGAACCGGCTCCCCCCGAAGCGGTACCCGAAGGATGCCCACTGATCGCAAGCGTGTAGATGCCGTGGTGCTCGGCGCGGGCGCCGCCGGGCTCGCGGCCGCGCGCGATCTGTCGCAGGCCGGTCTGCGTGTGACTGTGATCGAAGCGCGGCCCCGCGTGGGCGGTCGCATTCTCACCGTGCACGATCCCCGCTCCCCCGTGCCGATCGAGCTCGGCGCCGAGTTCGTTCATGGCGAGGCGCCGGAGACGCTCGCGGTCGCCCGCGCCGCGGGCCTTGCCGTGCTCGAGCTTCCCGATGTCCACGAAGTCGCGACCCGTGGGCGCTTCCGGCCCATGGGTGATTTCTGGCACATGATCGAGCGCATGAACAAGGACCTGGCCAAGCGCGTCAGCGCACGCGGCAAGGACTTTCCGGTCAGCGAGTATCTTGAGTCGGGACGTGTGTCCGGGCCGAGCAAGGGAATGCTGCGCTCTTTCGTGGAAGGTTTCTACGCGGCGATTCCCGAGCGGATCAGCGCTAAGTCCCTCGCCGAAGAAGCGGAAGACGGGGACGACGAGAGCCAGATCGAAGGCAAGCAGTTCCGCATCGGCAACGGCAACGATGCCTTGATGAAGTGGTTGCGCGACGGTCTCGATCCGGAGCGGTGCGATGTGCGCCTCAGTACGGTGGCGCAGTCCATACGATGGAAGCGGGGGCGCGTGAGCGTGACGTGCCAGGGCGCGGACGGCACGGAGCTGCCGGGACTGACGGCCCGCACGGCTCTGACGACGCTCCCCATCGCCGTACTCAAAGCAGGCACCCTGAAGTTCGATCCCGCCATGCCGGCGAAGCAGCGTGCGCTCGCGCTGCTCGAGACCGGCCAGATCTTCAAGATCGTGCTGCGGTTTCGCGAAGCGTTCTGGGAAGACGCCGATTTCCTGAAAGAGCGTCGCGAGCCGAGTCGCGGTGACGGGGTGGGAAAGAGCGTGAATTTTCTGCACGCGCCCGGAACCGAGCTGCCCACCTGGTGGACAGCCGCGCCCGTGCATGCTCCGATCTTGACTGGGTGGGTCGGCGGCGTTGCTGCGGAGAACCTGCTTGCGGAAGAGCCGGCGTCCCGGCTCGAGCGCAGCCTCGTCGCGCTCTCGGAAGTGCTGGCCGTCCCGCGGCGCGAGCTCGAGACGCAGCTCGAAGCGTGGACGAGCCATGACTGGCGCGCCGATCCGTTCGCGCGCGGCGCGTACAGTTACATCGGCGTCAACGGAACCGCGGCGCCGCGCGCACTGGGGCGGCCGGTCGATGGCACGCTGTTTTTCGCGGGCGAAGCGACGAACGGCGAGCAGATCGGGACGGTGGCCGGCGCGATCGCCAGCGGCCGCCGTGCCGCACGCGAGATCCTGCGAGTGCTACAATAGAGTGACCCTTCCTGAGGACACGCGCATGCCGGTGATCGCCAAGACGATCATCCTGCTGGTCTGCTCCAATGTGTTCATGACGTTTGCGTGGTATGCGCACCTGCGACATCTCAGCCAGAAACCGTGGATCGTGGCGGCGCTGGTGAGCTGGGGCATCGCGCTGTTCGAGTACCTGCTCCAGGTCCCCGCCAATCGCATCGGCCACACCCAGCTGCAGCTCGGCCAACTGAAGATCATGCAGGAAGTCATCACGCTGAGCGTGTTCGTGCCGTTCGCCGCCCTGTACATGAAAGAGCCGGTGCGGCTCAACTATCTGTGGGCCGCGCTGTGCATGTGCGGAGCGGTCTACTTCATGTTTCGGCGCTAACCGGGTTTCGCTCATGGATCGTGACCGTGCACTGCTGCGCCACGTTCTCGCCGCCATCGCGTATCGCACGCAGAAAGCGTTGCGCGACGCGCCGGAGCACTACGCGAGTTTCAGCGCCGGCAATCGCGTGCGCACTCCGGCCGAGCTGGTCCGGCACATGGCGTCGCTGATGGGTTATGTGCGAACATTTTTCGAGGGCGGCACCTACAGGCCGGAGCCGCTGCCGACTTTCCGGGAAGAAGTCGAACGATTCCACGAGATGCTGGAGGCCGTCGGCGGACTGCTCGACCGCGGCGCACCGTGCTCGCTCTCGACCGAGCAGTTGCTCCAGGGGCCGTTCGCGGACACCCTGACCCACGTGGGACAGCTCGCGATGTTGCGGCGGCTCGCCGATTCGCCTGTGGCGCCGGAGAACTTCCTCTACGCCGATATTCGCGCGGATCGATTGCATCCCGACCAGCCGCCACCGGCGCGGCCGGACCAGCATTGGCCGGAGGCGCCCAAGTAATTCTTCAGGGACTGACGGCCACTCCCCATGCGCCCGCACCGGCCTTGATCGTCGCGACGACCTGACGCGTAGCGGTGTCGATGACCGAGACATCTCCGGACAGTCCATTGGCCGTGTACAGCGTTCTGCCGTCCGGCGAGATCGCGATGCCCCACGGCCGTCGTCCGACCGGGATGCTGGCGATCTGCTTGCGCGCGGCGAGATCCACGACGGCCACTGAGTTTCCGCGACCCGTCGCAACGTACGCGAGCTGTTCATCGGGGGAGAGCGAGACGCCAACCGGCTTCGCGCCCGAATCCGTGATCGCGATGGTCGCCAGGGTCGCATGCCGCGCGACGTCCACGACCGTGAGCGCGCGGCCGATTTCCGATGTCACGAATGCGCGCCTGCCATCCCTGGAGAAGCGCACGGCGCGCGGCCGAGCCGGAACGAGAAGGTTGGCGACAACGCGCCGTGCCTTGATGTCGATCATCGAGACGGTGTTGCTGGTCTCGCCCGTGACATATACCCAGCGGTCGTCCGGGCTGATCGCCACCCCTTCGGGCTCGATGCCGACGGCGTACCGAGCCGCGATCTTGCGCGCCTCGAGGTCGATGCCGGTGGTCATCCCGGCATCTTCATTCGACGCATAGACCCAGCGACCATCCGCGCTGATGGCGAACTGCTCCGGGTCGGTGCCAGCCGGCAGGCGGTCGACGAT
>QHUB01000052.1 GCA_003221035.1 Gemmatimonadota bacterium | reverse complement strand
CGTTCTACGATTCGAACGGCGACGGCATCGGCGATCTGCGCGGGCTGACGCAGAAGCTCGACTACATCGCAGGGCTCGGCGCCGACTGCATCTGGCTGATGCCGGTCGCGGAGTCGCCGAGCTATCACGGGTACGACGTCACCAATTATTACAAGGTCGAGCCGGACTACGGGACGAACGACGACTTCACGGCGTTCGTCGCGGCGGCGCACCGGCACAAGATCAAAGTGCTGATCGATCTGGTGCTGAATCACACGTCGAGCGAGCATCCGTGGTTCCAGGAGGCGCTCAAGGATTCCACCGCGCCGCATCGCAACTGGTATCGATGGTCGGCTACGCCGGGAAACAACTGGCACAAGTCGCCGGTCAGAGACGAGTACTACTTCGGGCTGTTCTGGAGCGGCATGCCCGATCTCAACTACGAGAACCCCGCCGTGCTGGACGAAATGAAGCGGGTGGCGCGGTTCTGGCTGGACTCGATGCACGTGGACGGCTTCCGGCTCGACGCCGTGCGACACCTGGTGGAGGCGGGGAACGAGGTCTCGAACACACCGGGCACGCACGCCGTGCTGCGCGACTACGGCCAGTACGTGCGCAGCATTGCACCGCAGTCGTACACGATCGGCGAGGTGTGGGACAATCCCGACGTCATTCTCACCTACTATCCCGATCAGCTCGACGCGTACTTCGCGTTCCCGATTTCGGAAGCGCTCATCGACGCGGTGAAGACAGGCAAGGCCGGCGGCCTGATTTCGACGGTAGAGCAATTCCAGCGCGCGGTGCCGGCCTATCGCTTCGCGCCGTTTCAGCGCAATCACGATCAGACGCGGACAATGACGGCGCTCGGCAACGACACCGCGGGCGCGAGGCTCGCGGTCACGATTCTCATGACGCTGCCGGGCGTGCCTTTCATCTATTACGGCGAAGAAATCGGCATGACGGGCGACAAGCCGGACGAGCGGCTGCGCACGCCAATGCAATGGAGTGCGACGTCCCGCGGATTCTCGAGCGGGAAGCCGTGGGAGATGCCGCAATCCGATACGCTCACGGCCAACGTGGCGGCCGAGGAGCGCAAAGGCTCGTTGCTGGAGCTGTACCGGTGGCTGATTCGACTGCGGGCGAACGACACGGCGCTGAGGGAAAGCCGGCTCGAACCCGTGGAAACGGGCAATGAGGCGGTGATTGCGTACAAGCGGGGTCGGGTGCTCGTCCTCGTGAACCTGGGCAAACAGCCCGCCGAGCTCGCCCTGCCCGGCCGGTTCACATTCCGGAGCCTGCTCACGCCGGGGCGGAATTTGACCGCGCTTCCCACGCTGGCGCCGCGCACAGCTTACATTTACGAGTTGACGCAACGTCCATAGTCCCCGTGTCGCGGACCGTGTTTCAATTCGGCATATTGGGGACAACCAAGGAGGCCCCATGAAGCGGTATCTCACCCTGGTGGCCGGCAGTCTCGTAGCCTGTGCTCCCGCGGTACAACGGCAGAGTCAGACGGTTGCGGTCCGCGCGCCGCTGCCGCCGTCGTCGATCCGCGCCGACGTGGCGCGCAACCAGGCGACGTCACTCGATCAACTGCTTGGGGGAAGAATCGCCGGGGTGGACGTCATGCCGGCGCCAGGTGGCGGAATCATCGTGCGGTTGCAGACGCCGACCTCAATGATCGCGAGCCAGGCGCCGCTGTTCGTGGTCGACGGCGTGCCGGTCGAGACCGATGGGACGCTGAGCTGGCTCGACCCGCAGGACATCGAATTCATTCAGGCGCTGAAGAATCCGGGCGAGACCGCGATCTACGGCGTGCGCGGTGCGAGCGGAGTGATCCTGATTCGCACGAAGGGATCGCACTAACTGCGACAGATCAGCCTCGGCGGGATCGACTATGCGATCCTGATCGTGTATTTCGCCTTCGTGCTCGGCGTCGGCTGGGCACTTCGGCGAGTCATCAAGAGCAGCGACGACTTCTTCCTGTCAGGCCGGTCGATCCCCGCGTGGATCGCCGGCCTCGCGTTTATCTCCGCCAACCTTGGCGCGCAGGAAGTGATCGGCATGGGCGCGTCCGGTGCCAAGTACGGCATCATGACGAGCCATTTCTATTGGGTCGGCGCGATGCCCGCGATGGTGTTCGTCGGCCTTTTCATGATGCCGTTTTACTACGGCTCGCGTGCGCGCTCGGTCCCGGAATATCTCAAGCTGCGCTTCGATGAAAAGACGCGCGGGCTGAACGCGATCACGTTCGCCATCATGACGGTGTTTTCGTCGGGGATTTCGATGTACGCGCTGGCGAAGCTGCTCGAGCTGGTGCTCGGCTGGAGCTTTCACGGCAGCATCATTCTCACCGGCATCATCGTCCTCATCTACATCGTGCTCGGCGGCCTCACCTCGGCAATCTACAACGAAGTGCTCCAGTTCTTTTTGATCGTGTTCGGATTCTTGCCGCTCGTGTTGCTGGGGCTCAAAGACGTGGGCGGGTGGAGCGGCCTGACGGCCAAGTTGTCCGTGGTCGCGACCAATGCCGGCTTCCAGCCCGGGGCGTGGACGCATTCGTGGAAGTACATGGACTCGCCGACGCATAATCCGATGGGGATCGAATGGTTCGGCCTGGTCATGGGGTTGGGGTTTGCGATGTCGTTCGGCTACTGGTGCACCGACTTTCTGGTGGTGCAGCGCGCGATGGCCGCCGGATCGATGACCGCCGCGCGGCGGACGCCGTTGATCGCGGCCGTCCCCAAGATGATGATGCCGGCGCTCGTGATTCTGCCGGGCATGCTGGCGATCGGCATGCACGCGACGCGTGGCGGATTTCTGCCCATCGGCTCGGACGGGCAGCCGAACTACAACCTCGCCATTCCGATGCTGCTCGCGCACTATCTGCCGACGGGACTGCTGGGACTTGGTCTCACCGCGTTGATGGCGTCATTCATGTCCGGCATGGCCGGGAACGTGACGGCGTTCAACACGGTCTGGACCTACGACATCTATCAGACGTTTCTCCGGCCCGGCAAGAGCGACGCGCATTACCTGCGCGTGGGGCACGCCGCGACCGTGTTCGGAATTCTCGCGAGCGTGGTCGCCGCCTACGCCGCGACGCGGTTCAACAACATCAACGACATCCTGCAGCTCGTATTCTCCTTCGTGAACGGCCCGCTGTTCGCGACCTTCCTGCTCGGCATGTTCTGGAAACGGACGACGGGGCATGCGGCATTCTTCGGACTGCTCACCGGAACGGTCGTCGCGGCGCTCCATTACGGACTCACGATGCCGCGGGGTGCGAGCCCGGGCATTCACGGCGGCTTCCTCGGCACGACGTTGCACATCTACCCGAGCGAGATGGCGCTCAACTTCTGGACGGCGTTGTTCGCGTGGACCAGCTGCTTCGTCTCGACCGTCGTGATCTCGCTGTTCACGGCGCGCACCAAGACTGACGACGAGCTGCGGGGGCTCGTCTATTCGCTGACGCCCCGGATCCGGGAGGAAGCGGTGCCCTGGTTCAAGCGCCCCGTGACGCTCGCGATCGGGATCCTCGTGGCCTCGGCCATTCTCAATGTGATCTTCTGGTGAGACTCGACATTCGCTGGCCGATCGGCGGGCTGTTTTCGATCACGGGAGTGATGCTCGTGATCTATGGACTAGTGTCGGATCCCGCGATCTATCAGAAATCGCTGGGCATCAATGTGAATCTGTGGTGGGGCATCGTGTTAGTGATGTTCGGGATGTTGATGCTGGTGTTTGCCTATCGCTCGACTAAAAGCCAAGTGTGATCGATTCGATCTCCACGCCGCGGCCTTCCCCGGGCCGCAACGAGATTTGAATTCGTTCCAAGTGGTCGAGGCGCAGGTGGTCGCCGTTGCCTCCCCGTCCCGCCGCGGGTCCGACCCAGTAATTCCACTCGCCGGGGAAGCCTTCGGGCAGTAGGACGGCGCGACCCACCGTAAACTTGTCGAGCGAGATGGCGTGGTCTTGCCACGTGCTGTCGATAGCGAGCGGGGCAGTCCAGCTCGTGCCGTCATCTTCCATCAGTGTGATATGCACCGTTTGCTGTGGCGACAGGCCGCGCAGGCGCACGCGCAGCTCGCGCGCGCCGTTGATCGTTTCCTGGCGCGCCGCAACCCGCGACTTGACCACGAGCGATGCGGTGTAATCGGCTGGGGTCCCGCCGCCGGCGCTGTCTACGGGCAGCTCGAGATGGAAAGCCTGCTGGCCGGTTGCGGAGGACGGCATGACTCGAAACAGGCCCCGACGGCCGGCGTCGCCGATGCGCGTAAAGGCGAGCCTCGCGGCGTCCACACCGGGATCAAATAAACGCAGCGGGGTGGTCTCACTCACCACATCAAAGCGCCCCACAACGTCGTTGCTGTAATCCCAATCGGTTGGCTTGCCGGCCGCGCGACCCGGAAATGTCGTCACCGAGTCGTGGTGATAGACGCTGATGGCAAATTGATGTGGGCCTTGACGAAGCGTCGCAGCTGGAATCGTAGCCGCGTAGTCATAGCCCTCGACGTGACGCATCCATATGTGTTGATATGAGCCGCCCGGGTAGGGGCGGACAACGAGCTGGGCCGAGTCTGGTGGGATGACACTCACAATACGCGCGCGAATATCCGCATCCTTGCCGGCGACATACTGCGGCGCCGCCAACAATTGCACCGCGAGCGCCGCGGTGTCCGCGGGTGGGGCATGATACTCGGTGAACGCGATTTGACCAATCCGGGCCGGCATCGTCGCCAGGTCTACCGATCCACGCGCGCTCAGCACGTAGACGCCGGGTTTCACAGCGAACGACCCGTTGGATGCCCGGACCGGCTGTTGACCGGCCGGGGTTACCTGTTGAACGCTGAATGACGCGGCGAGCTCCGGCAGGGTGACCGTGATCGGCCACGCACGGTTTATCGCACGCGTCACGATCTTGTCGGCGTTCGGCGGCTCGAACGGATCGCGAATCGGCACCGCGTCCGGATAGACCTCGAGGCGCCACACACCCGGCTTGACCTTGTCGAGAAAGTAGATCCCCGTTCCCTCATAGCGCACAACTGGCGACGAGCCGACTCCCGCGATGCGCTGCAGCGCCTTTGGATCGGGCGGCATCGCGCTCGTCGAGGCCGTGTACATGAACGCATCCCGTGCGACGAGCTCGCCCAGGCTGCTGTCGGCCGAGATATGGAAGTCTCCGAAGCGCGTGTTCTGGGGGTACGGCCCGTAGTCTCGCATTCGCGGCAACCGGCGCATAGCCTCCGCGGCGATGATCGCGCTCATCGCTTTGCGCGGCGTGTAGACGAGATTCAGATAGTGGGTCTGCCAACCGAGATTGCGGGAGGCGGTGCCGAGCATGTCGTAGGCGAACATCGCGACAAACTGCGCGCCGACCGCACGAAACGTCCGCGCCATCGCGGGATACATCGTGCCGGTCCGAAGGTCAGGGCTGTCGAACTCGTACACAATGCGGGGCAGGCGCGCGAGCTCCGGCCGCAACATGTCCGGATACGCGTCCGTGCCGCGCAGGTAGTTGCCCTCGAGCTCGTGCCCCGAGTTGAGCCCCGTCGGATACCAGCCGAAGGTCACACCTTGCGCCTTGGACTGACGAATCGCTTCTCCGATTCGGAAGTCCTGACTCACGTTGTAGAAAATAAGCTTGTTGCAGCCGGTGCTCCGCACCGCATCGGTCAGGGCGTTGATGTACTTGATCGAGCCCTGCAGATCCTCGGGATGATGCCACGGCTCATTTACCAACTCGATGAATACGATCGACGGCTCGTTCTTCAGCGCGACGTGCGTATACGGATTGACGTGCTCGAGGATTTGACGCAGGTAATTCACCTGCGCCGCCAGTGCCTTCGGATCCGTCCCCATCCGTCCTTTGCCGAAGTGTCGTCCAAATCCGGGCGGAGTGGTGTCGTCGAGCGCATCGGGCCAATTCGAGCCATAGAGCTGAATGGGGCTGAACAGCATGTAGATGCCGCGTTCTTTGGCTCGCGCGATCAGATAGTCCAACAGGTCGAGATGATCGTTCGCGATCAGATTGCCGGCGCTGTCCGACGCCTCCCAGTCGCCCCAGAACGTGAGCCGAAGTCCGTCCCAGCCCATGCGCGCAAACTGCGCCATGTCGTCATCGATCATGCGCTTGCGATCGCCGTGCACGTATCCGGCAGCGCGATAGTCCGACGCCGTCGTGAGCACGTAGTTCGCACCGAACAGCGCGACTTCACGATCACCGGCACGCCACCGTACGACGCCCTGCTTGTCGAGATAGACGACCTCATGCTGGGCATGCGCCAGGCGCGCGCCGGCGAGTGCGAGTGTGATGCAGCAGGCGGTCACACGGGCTATGGAACTCGGCCTACGCATGGAAAAGTAGATTTCCGGACCAGGTCCTAGGGGTGATACTCGCGCGCGGTGTGTCCTGCGAGCTGTGCGCGATAGAAGTACACATCCCGCAGCCGGCCCGTCGCGTAGCGCTCCGCTTCGTCGTTGAAGTGGGCCGAGCGCGGGTCCCCGCTTTCGCCGCCCGCGGTCACGGCTTGCGCGCGCACGCTGTCGCCGAATTCGACCACCGCGACAAAGCTGTTCCCACTCGTGCCGTACCATTTTTTGGTGTTGGGATACGGACGGGCGCCGAATGCGGCGAGTGAGCCCCACGAGCTGGCCGTGAACGGCACGGGAATGCTGGGTCCCGCGTCGTCGAAATGTCCCACGATAGAGTCGTCCAGGCGCTGAAAGCGATTGATGTCGCCCCACGGCGTCTTCCACGCGCCAAAATCGCGAGTGAGCGCATCCACGGCATCGCCGAGTGCGCCGAGCAAATCAGCCGGCTGCGCTCTCCCCGTCCCCACATACTGCATCTGCGAGATGCTCGCGGCCCGCGCCGCCGGCGCAATGCGCCGGCCTATGCGCTCTCCCCAGAAGACCGCGAGTGAGGTCGGCACGGACTCTGTGCCCCAGCGATAGTTCCAGCCGCGCAGCGCCGCAATCGGCTCCGCGAGCCTGGTCTTCAAGCTGTCGGTGGCGGGAAGTTGATCATACGCCGCGAGCAGCGGCGGGATCATCCGCTCGAACGCGGGGAGATAGCTGTCGAACGCAGCCGCGGTCAGCGATTGCATCGTCCAGCCGCTCTTGTCCGTGAGCACGCGGAGCGCATGGAATCCACGAGCGGTTTCCTCCGTGCTTCGCTCGACGTAGCGGGGAAAGTTGGCG
The DNA here is from genome assembly GCA_003221035.1 of Gemmatimonadota bacterium. GTDB lineage: Bacteria > Gemmatimonadota > Gemmatimonadetes > Gemmatimonadales > GWC2-71-9 > 20CM-2-65-7. Next base: position 14,830 of record QHUB01000052.1, on the reverse strand, counting down.
CGCCTGGGGCTCGCACCCGCGCCCGCCGCGGACCAGGGCCAGTTGTTCGAGTTATAGACCCAGCCACTGGGCGGGTTCACGACATTGGGAGTTTCGGCGAACGACAGTACGCCGCGATAAGTGGTGGCCGGGTTGTCGCCATCGACGGGTTCCGTCCAGTTGAACGACGTATCGCGGCGCGGAATGTAGTTCGAGTGGAAGTAGGCGATGTTGCCCGATGCGTCGGCAAAGACGGTGTTGTTGGACGAGTTGGTGTGCAGGTCCATGATCTTCGTGAATGCCGCCATGTCGCGCGCCTTGGTTCGCGAATAGGACTGGATCAGCGCGTTGATGTGATCCTGCATCAGGCTTACGCTGACGAACTTGTCGCCTTCTTTCCGCACGACCGGCCCATGCGACGTGTAATGGACAGTGAAGGTGCGGCGTGAGACTCCCGCGTCCGTCTTGTAAGCCAGCGTGAGCCGGCGTGCGTGCCCCGGCTGGGCCGTGAGAAACTCATCGATATTGTCCACGCCGCTCGAGGTGTGCATCCAGCCGGCATGAGCGTTGAATCCTTGATAGATGAAGAACTGTCCCCAGGTCGCCGCGCCGTAGGCATCGAGCCCCTCGTCGCTCACCATCTGTAGCTCGGACCGGAAGTAGAACGACGTGTGGGGATTGATCCAGAGCAGCGCATGGCCGCCGGCCGTGAGGCGCGGGGCAATGGCGATCCCATTGGAGCCGGAAGGATCGAAGTCGAGCTCGTCGCCATCCCCGCTCGTGCGCGCGGAGTCGCCATACAACGCCGCCAGGCCGCGAACGCTGATCGTCTCGATGTCGCCGCCGATCGAGCCTTCGGTGAACGACAGCGCCATCCACGGCTCGAAGTGCGTGATGACCCGGGGCTTCACCTCGGGATGCTTATAGAGGAAGTAGTTCAGGCCATCGGCAAAACCATCCATCAGCTGCTTCAGCCACGGCGGGCTCCGGCGATACTCGGCCTTGAGTGAATCGGGATCGATGAACAGCCGCTGCCGCAGATCCTGAAAGAGGACGCCGGCACCTTCCGCCTCGGCCAACCGGCCGAGCGAGTTCAGATAGTTCGTTTCGATACGGTTGAAGTCGTCCTCGGACTGCGCGTATTCCATCCCGAACACGGCATCGGCATCGGTCTTGCCGTAGACGTGCGCGATGCCCCAATCGTCGCGGATGATCGTGACGTTCTGCGCCCGGCGGTTCCAGCGAGCGATATCGGTCGAGGTCTGCGCGTAGCCGGGGATCGCGAACAGAAGGCTACTGGCGAGTAGCAGTGTCGATCGCAATGGCGGATCTCGCGGCTAGAGTGAGATGGACGGCTTTGCCCGAGTCTATCTGTACCGATGTGCCTGCGATGAGGTCCACATAGGTTCCGGCAGCCATGCCGGTGACAATGGTCGTATCGAGCGCGGTCGTCTCATTGTTGATCGCGACAAAGCCCTTGTCGCCGCGCGAAAACGCGATCGCGTTGGCACCGTTGTCCCACCAGTGGTTGATGTCGGCGCCGGCGACAACGTGGCGGAAGCTCACCATCTTCAGGATCGACGGATCGCGGTGCTCGCAGACCCATTGCCCCGCCGTCGCGGTCTCGAGGCTCGACGCACACGTTACCGGCAACGTCCAGCCATTCGCGTCCGAGGGCGGGCCCAGAGAATTCTCGGACGGGCAGTTGAACACATAGCTCGATAGCACGGAGGGATAGCCGTACGGCTGCGCGAGCATCCAGACGTTGGCAAGCCGGAAGACGTTGCCGTCGCGATAGCCGAGCCCGCAGTTGTGCTGCGTGTCGTGATTTTCGAGGAAGACCACTGCCTTATCGGAGGGTATGAGTCCCCACGTCGCCGCGGAAAACTGGCTCAGTTGTGAGATGTGCTCGCCGTTCACGTTACGAAACTTGTTGCCGACACCCGTGAACGTGAACTCGGTGATGTCGGCGGCGCCACCGGAGCTGTAGCCCTCGCCGAAGTAATCGTGCGGGCTGAGCGCCTCGCCACTTCCGCCGATGACTTCGAGAAAGAAGTATGGAAGCGGCCCGCCTTCCGCCGCCCGGGTGGTGTTGACGCGTTTGAGAATGTCATCGAGCTCGACCTGCTGAATATGCTTGGCCGCGTCGATACGAAATCCCGCCACGCGCGCGCGCGCGAGATCCAGCAAATAGTCGGCGATTTTCTGCCGAACCGACGCCAGTCCCGTGTTCAAGTCCGGCAGCGACAACAGCTCGCAGTCCTGCACGTTTGCGGCGTCCTGATAGTTGGTTACCGCGCACGGCGAGTGGAAATCGCTCTGCGCATAGAGGCCGGGATAGTCGTACTTCGAGTAGTGGGTGCCGTTCGACCCCACACCGGGACTCGGATAGTTCGTCATGTGATTAACCACGGCGTCTAAGATGATTCCCACACCGACGGCGTTGCACCGGTTCACCATGTCCGTGAACTCTGGACCGGTGCCCGAGCGACTGCGCATCACACTGTAGCTCACCGGCTGGTACCGCTCGCTCCAGTCGTGGCTCGGCACGATGCTGTGCTCCTCGGGCGGCGAAATCTGCACCGCGTGCACACCCGCCGGGCCGAGCACATTCTCGCACTCGGCGGCGACATCGGGCCATGGCCACTCGAAGAGCTGTACGAATGCGTCGCCGGCAGCCATGTGGCCGCTAGGCCGGTATGTAGGACTGAGCGTTGGGCGAGGTGGAGGTGGCGGACCCGGTGTCGGAGTCGGGATCCCTTTATCAGTACACGCTGACACAAAAAACAGGAATGCCGCACTGACAATCCGACATCGACGCATGACGGAACGTTATTGGTAGTCCGACGCAGGTGCTAGATGCGCGCTCAGATCCTCTCGGGACGACGAGTGTAAAACGCATTCCCTTATAAAGGAGCCGTCTATGATGGTTTCCTGGAAACGACTCACTCAGTCGGCCTTGCTGACTGCGGGGCTCACCGCATGCAGTGAGAAGCGATGCAGCCTCGTACGCCTGTCGATGCGCAGCTACAAGCTGGCGGGCTGCAGGCGCAGGGGTACGTACTGACCCCAGCGGGATGGTTTCACAGTTCATGCGTGCATGAGATCCCTGCCGGCGCTCGCGTAAGCGTCGACAATGTGGTTACGCGCAGGGACGGGTCGCGCTACCAGATCCCGCGCTGTGCCTTTCGTGCGCATCTGACCCTGCCGCATTTCCAGGGTGGCCGCGCGGTGCCGGCCGATACAGGATGGGTGGAAGACGCATACGCCTCCGCTCCTCAGGGCGATGCTTATCGCTCCCTGAACGCGACGTGGACAGTTCCATCGGCGCCGACGCACACGTTCCAGTATCCGGAGGTGTATTTCACGTTCCCTGGGATCTGGAATAACGCTTTCATTCTTCAACCCGTTCTGCAATACGGGTACAGCAAAGCGGGTCCACCGGGGTACTGGCCACCGAGTTGGGGACTGGCCTCTTGGCATTGCGATGGTCGGAGCAGTGTGTGTGATCACAGTTCTCTCATTTCTGCGTCGGTCCATGATGCGATCTACGGTGAGGTGAGCGCGAGCGCCTGCCAAGGAGGGCTATGCACTTGGACCGTCACGACCGTGGATTTGACGAAGGGTACGCGGACTATTCTGACCAAGACGGATTATGATAACTACTTCAGCGCTACCGGCGGGGCGGTTGAAACTCACAGTGGGTTCAACTCGTGCAGCTATTTTCCGAGCGCAGGTGTTTTTTTCACAAACATTGCTCTCTCGGGACGGAGCGGCGCGTTGACACCCGACTGGGGCAAGGCGGTTCCACAAAACCCCAGTCCTAGCTGTGGCTTCGACGTCAAATTCACCACGACGACGGTGAGCGATATCCACAATCCGCCGCCGCCCCTGGTTACAGGTGCGACGACAAACCCGTCGCCGGCCGTGCAGTATCAGCCATTCTCACTGACGCTAACGGGTTCAGGGTTCGATCCAGCCGTTGTACAAATCGTGTACACGTTGAACTGTGATCCACCAAGCCCTTCGTGCGAGGCCGAAGTGATTCCGAATAGTGGGATCAGTTCGAAGACGGAGACGCAATTGGTGGTGTCACAGATGACATTCGGTACGGCAGGAACACTCTACGTGCATGCCCGGAATGGGGACACGGGTCCTCTCTCTGGCTACCAGACGGTCACCATACGGCCGCTGTACTGATAGAGCCCGGTCAACTGATAGGCGCTATTGCGCCAGTGCAGCAGCCGGAAAACGGAAGCCCCGCCGATGCCAAACGCGGCGGGGCTCTTGTGCAGCAAATTGCCCAGTCTCAGTAACCCGGGTTCTGATGGAGATTCGGGTTGGCTGACAACTCTGACTCGGGAAGCGGATACAAATTGTACTTCGGATCGAGCGACGTGCCCGCCTCCGGTCCGCCCTTCCATGACCACACGTATGTCGCACCTGTGAACCGGCCGAAGCGGATCAGGTCGACGCGGCGGTGAGCCTCCCACAAAAGCTCGCGGCCGCGCTCGGCCAGAATCGAATCAAGTGGCGGCAGGGCTGCAAAATTGCCGCTCGTATTCCCGTACCCACGCTGCCGGATCGCGTTCAAGTATCCAAGCGCGGTGTTCGCGTCCCCCCCGCCCCCGCGCAGGTTGAGCTCGACGTACATCAAGTAGGCGTCCGCCAGGCGGAACATGGGGAAATCAGTATCGGGGAACGTCCCGTCAGAGCCTGGCGTGCCAGTGGAGGTCACGTTCGCGAATTTCGGGGCGGCAACCCCATCCGTGAAATTCGTGAGGTTGGGCATTGGAACCCCACCCGTGACCACGAAGAATGACGTCCGTGCCGTGTCATTTGCCAGATCGTAGTTGTTGTACGCCTCCGGCTTCATACGATTACCCCACCAGCAGCCACCGCTGGCGAGACCATACGCGGTCGGACTCATCGAGCCGCCGCAAGCGGCGTGGATCAGGAACGTCGTGTTGCCGTATGCCTGCGTTTTCAGGCCGTCAGACGGAACTGGGAAGATGATCTCCGGCGACGTGTTGTTATCGGCCAGGAAGTTATTACGCCATACCGGAGCCAGGCTGTACTCGTTTGAATTGACGACCGCCGTGACCTCGTTCATGGCGTCGGACCAATGCGCCTGTCCGGTGTACACCTCGGCGTTCAGGTAGACGTTCGCGAGGAGCATGTGGGCGGCCCACTTGTTTGCGCGACCGTAGGTCGAAGCGTCGTGGGTGGGCAGGTCGTCCATAATATCGTTCAACTCGCTCACGATGTAGTCAAAAACCTCTTGCCGCGTCGATTGCGGCGGTGGAGTGACCAGCGGACCGGTAACAAGCGGAATGTTCCCGAAGAAATCGAGACCATGCCAGTAACTCAGCGCGCGCAGGAACCGCGCTTCCGCGCGATACTGTGTGATCTGCGCGCGAAGTGCGGGGTCATTATGGCCGCGCTCGGCGAGTTTTGCATCCTCAGTTTGGCGCAGGAACTCGTTCGCCAAGGCGACCTGGAAGTACACGCGATAGTACATGCCCTTAACGAAGGCATTGTTTGCCGCCCACAGCGCAGTGTTCAGTTCCTGAATCGAGAGATCGCCGCCCCACGCGACGGCAGCTTCGTCGGTCGGCAGCTCGTTCAGGTTCCAGAGCAGACGTACGTAGTTGCTGAACCCCTCGTCGGGAAAGACAGTCGGATCGATGTCCGGTTGGCCCGCTCCTCCCTGCTGGCCCGTGACGGCGAGTCCGGCGTAAATCTTCGCGAGGAATTTCTTGTAGGAGCCCGCGTCCGCGAACACGTTTCCCTCGGAAATCGTGCTCTTCGGCTGGACGAGCGTGTCTGTGCAAGCGCCGCCTACCAGGAGTAGCAGCCCCATGGCGACGGCCCAAGCACCGCGAGTCTTGTTGTTCATATGTCGATCCCCTCTCGATTGCTCGATATCCGTAGCCATGAGTTAGAACTGGATCGCCAGCCCGGCGCTAAACGTCCGCGCGCGGGGGTAGCGATTGTTGTCGATACCGTTCAGACCGGAGGTCGGATCTACGCCGCTGTATCCGGTCAGCGTGAAGGCGTTCTGGACGGCTCCGAAAACGCGAAGCGGCTGGCGTTGGTAGTTGAACGCATAACCAACCGCGATGTTGTCCATCCGCAGGAATGAGGCGTCCTCGACGTAGTAATCCGAAAGCAGCTGCTGCGTCTGAAAACCGGTTTTGAGAACCGATGCGTGGAGATTGTAAGGCGATCCCCGAGTCACTTCTGAGTAAGCACCCTGACTGGATGCCACGTTGTTGTAGACATAATTTCCCGTATACGCCCGCAACACGAAACTGAGGTCGAAGTGCCCGGCCGTCAGATAGTTTGACATACCAAAAATCCACTTTGGCGCAGGGTCGTGGAAAGGCCGCCTGTCATCCACATTGATGATTCCATCGCCGTTGCGGTCCACGTACATCTTGAGCGGATCGGTATCGTAGATCGGCTTGCCGCTCGCGTCATACTTTTGCTGATAAACGAAGAAGGAATTGACGGGCTCTCCAGGGATGAGCACCTGGATCGTGCTGCCGACGCCGCCCGCGATCCCCCCCGTTAGTATTTGTTGGGCCTGGGCATTTCCTTGATACGGGTTGATGGTCGTCAGTTGGTTTGTATTGTGGCTTGCGTTGAAGCTGACCGACCATTTGAGATGGCTGCCCGAACCCTCGAGTATCCGCGAGTTGAGACTCAGCTCGAATCCTGTATTGCTCATGCTGCCGATGTTCGTCGTGATGGCTGAGGAGAGGCTCCCGGCTGGCGCCGGAATCCGAAAGATGAGACGGTCCGTGTTTTTGCTATACCAGTCTACCGAGCCGGTGAAGCGCTGTCCAAACAACCCGAAATCGAAGCCCCCATTGGTAGTCCGTGTCTCTTCCCAGCGGATGTTGGGATCAACGCCCGTCGGACGAAGCGTCGAGACGAACTCGTTTCCAAATTGCGCCTGCGTTTGCGCGTCGCCGAGCGTGTACGTCGCGGCCCAGAGGTAATTGCCGAACGCCTGGTTCCCGGTTGTCGCCCGCGCGGCGCGGAGCTTCAGCTCCGACAACCATCCGACGTTGCGCAGGAATGATTCCTGGGAGATCCGCCAGGCCACCGAGAACGCCGGGAAATTCCCCCACGCATTGTCGGGTCCGAACCGCGAGGAACCGTCGCGCCGCAGGCTGACGGAAGCCAGGTAGCGGTCCTGATAGTTGTAGTTCAGCCGGCCAAAGAATGAAATCAGCTTATAGTCTTCGATGAACAAGCGATTCTGCACCGTCCCCGCGCTCGGGATCCCGTTAACGCCGAGGAGGTCAGTACTGAGGTTCCGCTCGTAAATGGCGGGGTACTCGCCGTGCTCCTTCTGATAGGAATATCCACCCGTCAGATCAAAAGCGCCGGGAATCGCTCCGATGGTCGGCGTATAGTTGAGGTAGGTCTCCAATGTCTGATTCGTCTGCTGATCGTTATTGCGGGAAAATTCTCCGTTGTACCCGCTCTTCTGCTCCGAATGCATCACGCTCGGACTGAAGGACTCGCGATCGGCCCGGCTCCCATCGTAACCCAGATTCAAATTGATCTTGAGCCCTTCCAGAAATGGGACGCTGTACTGGCCGTGCACGTTTCCAATGCTCCGCACGTTGGTACCCTCGTCCGTGCCCAGCGCCAGGATAGCCACAGGATTGTCCGGTGACTGAATGCCGCCCGACCACTCGTAGAAGCCAGTTGTGCTCGCGGTATCCATGATGGGCTGAGTGGGCCCCATTTGCGCGGCATTCCCGACAACAGCTCCCGGCGTGAATTTGTAGTTCGCGCGCGCGAACTTTATGTTTGCCGACAAGTCAAAGCGATCGTTGAAGAGTCGCTGGCCGTAGTTCAGTCCCAGCGTCGTACGCTGCGTGGTCGTCCCGATGATCACGCCTTCCTGTTTCGTATAACCGAGAGACATCCGCCAGTTCATCGCGTCGCCGGCACCGGAGACGACGAGATTGTGATCCGCGCCCATGCCGGTCTGTGACACCTGGTCGAACCAGTTGGTGTTCGCGTTGCCGAGCTGCGGGACGTTGACCGGAGCGTAGGTCTGAACGGCATTTCGGAACTGCTGGGCATTCAGCATGTCGGGAACGCGGTCGATCACGGATCCGGAAATGCTGCCGGTATACTCGAACTGGGGAGATCCGCGATGGCCCCGTTTGGTCTCAATTAACACGACTCCATTGGCCGCGTTCGCGCCGTAGATCGCCGCGGAAGAAGCGTCCCGAAGGATAGTGATGGACTCTATCTCTGAGGGATTGATCGTGTTGAGCGGATCACGGCCGCTGACGGAGAGGCCGCCGCCCGCACCGGTTCCCACGGGTAGGCCGTCGACCACATACAGCGGTTCATTGTCGGCAGTGACGGACGTTGCGCCGCGAATCCGAATCGCTAGACCGCCGCCAGGCTCATTGTTGTCAACGACCTGGACGCCGGGAACCTTATTTTGAATGAGCATCGCTGGACTGATGACGCGCCCAGGGTTGAATTGCGAGTCACTCACCTGGCTCACCGCGCCCGTAATATCGCCCGCGCGTTGCGCGCCGTAGCCGGTCACCACGACGGCTGAAAGGCCGACCGCCTGCTGGTTCATCGTGAGATCGAGCACCACGGTTTCACCGCCTGCAACCATCACGGGCTGTGATGCGGCCGCATACCCGATCAGGCGCGCGTGTACGAGATCGCTGCCGGCAGGCACCTCGGTGAGCGTGTAGCGGCCATCGGCCTCGGTGCGCGCGTTGCGCGCGCCGACCGTCACGAGGACGCCCGCGATCGGCTGTTGTGTGCTGTTGTCGATGATGCGTCCGCGAATGGTGCCGGTGGATTGCTGTGCGGTGAGCGGTGCGGTCCAGGCGATAGCGCCGGTCAGGAGCGCGCACATGAGATTATTGAAACGATGCATACGACCTCTCGGTGCAGTGACCAGGTGACGGTGTGTGGGAAGTTCAAAAGGTTGCTCGGTAAGGCGAGTGTCAAGACTCGCCGGCGAATGAGAATGGAGTAGATTCTGATTGTGCGTTACAGATCTTTTCACGAGCGCCTCATCAAGGCTGTCACCACGACGCCGGGGGCGGCGCCCGAATCGCTACGGCGCGCCGTTCTGGAACGGACGGCTGCCGTACCGCAACCGCTGACCCGATACGTCGATACGGTCGCCCGCCATGCCTACAAGGTGACCGACGCGGACGTCGCGGGCCTCAAGGACGCCGGTTACTCCGACGACGCCATCTTCGAGATCACGGTCGCGGCCGCGGTCGGCGCCGCCATGCACCGCCTGCATCGCGGGATGGCCGCGCTGCGTGGCGAGGAGCCGGACTGATGCGCGTTTCCTCCGTCGCACACCGGCACCGCCTCCCGCAGAAGCTGAAGCTCGGGTTGATCCGCCTGCTGAGCGGGCGCCGTGTACCCGACGTGGTGAAGACGCTGCTGTACCGGCCCGAGTTCTTCGGCCGGCCGCAATGCGAGTGGACCCAGGCGGTGATGCGGGGACCGTCGGAATGGAGCGTCGGCGAGCGCGAGCTGTTCGCCGCGTTCACCTCACGGCTGAACAATTGTGTCTTCTGAACAGACTCCCACGCCGCGGTCGCGGCGCTGGCGCTGCAGGACGACGCGGCGGTCCAGGCGGCACTCACCGACTGGCGCACGGCGCCGGTAGATGCCCGGCTGCGTGCGGCACTCGGCTTTCTCGAAAAGCTGACGCTGCGCCCCGACGAGGTCCGTCCCGCGGATCTGGCGCCGTTGCGCGCCGCGGGCGCTTCGGATGTCGCGATCGAGGATGCGATCAACGTGTGCGCGCTGTTCCACATTTACGATCGCATGGCCGATGCCCTCGGCTGGCAGCTGCCCGACCGGGCCGGCTACGCCGCGTCCGCGCAGAACCTAATGCGGCGGGGCTACCTGCTCTAGCTGCAGCCGGTCGTTGTTCTTCGCGATCACAATCCGCCCGTCTTTCAGCACCGCCAGGTGACGGACTTGCCCGTCGATCGCGAGGCCGCTCTGCTCCATGTCGACCGGCGTAAAACCGCCCCGTCCATCACCGCGCAGGAACAGGCCGTAGCTCGCGTCGTAGCGTCCCTCGATCGGCTGCGTCCCGTAGAAGTTTCCGGCGAGCAGAAGATCGATCTTGCCGTCGCCATCGAAGTCGCGCGCGAGCGACGCGTACACCGGCGCAAACTGCGCCTCGATCGGCAGCGGCCGGAGCGCAAACGTCCCGTCGCCCTGATTCAGGGCGATCACAGTGCCCAGCGTATCCGCTTCGAGCACGCGGGCCAGCTTCAGCGCCTTCGCCGGAATGATGTTCCGAATGCGGCTTGCGCCAAACGAGGCGTGTGTCGGATAGCGGGCCCGCAGTGACGGCATGACTTGGATGAGCTCCTCGCGGCCAGCCAGAGGATAGCTGACCCCGTGCCGGTACGAGGTGAGGATTTGCGCGAGCGTGCCGGTCTTGAAAAAGTCCCCCACGTACAGCTGGGCCGGCTCGGTGCGCGAGGCGTGGATAAAAGAATTCAGACCGTAATTGCCGAGGATGAGGTCGGGACGGCCGTCACCGTTCAGGTCGGCGACCTGCACGCTGGTCCACCAGCCATTCGTGTTCGCGAACCCTGCGGCGCGCGGGCGTTCGACAAACTTGCCGCCTTCCTGGTGGAAGACGCGCACCGGGGTCCAGTCTCCCACGACGATCAGGTCGAGCTTCCCGTCGCCGTCGTAATCCACCCACGCTGCGCGCGTGACCATGCCGGCCGTGTCGAGCCCGGGAGCTCGTTCCCTGGTCACGTCGCGGAAGTTGCCGTGGCCGTCGTTCTCGAGCAGATAGCTGCGCGGCGTCATCCCATACTGCCGCGCGACCACTCGGCTCCCGACGAACAGATCGATGTCGCCGTCGCCGTCGAAGTCGCCCGGCACGACGCAGGAGCCGTTGTGCTGGAACGCCGGCAGCGGCGCGCGGGTGAAGTTTCCGCGCCCGTCATTCAGATAGAGCCGGTCATGCAGCGGCTCGCCTTCCCAGAACTCGTTGCCCCCGCTCACCACGTAGAGGTCGAGATCGCCGTCGCCGTCCGCATCGACGAACGCCGCGTCCACGTCCTCGTGGATCGAGTCCGTGCGAAACGCGGGCTCGGGCGCGGGACGAAATCGGCCGCCGGATTGCTGCACCCACAGCTCGCCCGGCTGCCACTTCCCGCCGCCGGCGTAGATGTCGTCCAGGCCGTCCCCGTTCACGTCGCCGGCCGCGAGCGCGGGACCCTCCGTGGACACGAGGTGCGGCATGAGCGGCTCGCGCCCGAAGTCGAAGTAGGTGTTTTCGCGATGCTGGTAGGTGATTCCGGCTTGGGTGGTCACATCGGTGAAGAGTTGTCGGGAGAAGGGAGATGGGAGATGGGCCGCACGTCTCGCATCGTTCTCGGAGATCATGAGGAATTGATTTGCTGCCACGTCCGTCAGTACCTGAGAGCGCCGATCCGGCCAAACGACGATCAGCGAGTCCACGACATTCCTCGCGCCCAATCCAAAATGCACGCGTGGATCCACCGCCGACTCGAAGCCCCGCGTGGGCATCGCTTCCGCGAGCTGATGTCCGATGGCACCGGCGATCATCACTTTCGCGCCAATGCCCCCGGTGTTCCCGCCCGTCCCGTGGAGGGTGACCGTGAGAAAGTGGGCCGTGCTGTCCAGATCGCGTGCGCGGTTGCGATAGATCGCTGCCGGCGCGTTCAGGTTGTTGACCACGAGATCGAGCGCGCCGTCATTGTCGAGATCCACGTAGGCCGCGCCGTTCGAGAACCCGTTGGTCGCGAGACCCCAGGGCCGGGCGACGTTGTCGAACCTGAGATCGCCGGTGTTGCGGAACAGATAGTTGGTGCCCGGACGGTGCGGCATCCGCGCAATGAGACTCGCCGCTGGTGGCTCGACGCCGGCCGGAATGCTGTCCAGCGCGGCGATATAGTCGAGATCGTTCGGGCGGCGATAGATCCCCGAGGTGACGAACAAATCCTTCTTCCCGTCATTGTCGAAATCCGCGAACAGCGGTGCCCAGCTCCAGTCCGTGGCGGCGATGCCGGCGAGAAACCCGATCTCGCTGAAGCGCAGCGTGCCGCCGGCCACGCCGCGATTGAGCTGGAGCGTGTTGTGGGCGTACTGGGGGTGATAGCCCGCGGCCAGCTTCGCCGCGAGGAGCTGATAGCTCTCGGTCGTCGCGGCGGTCTTGAGCACGGCTTCACTGTCGGGCAGCATGTCGAGCACGGCGATATCGGGCCGGCCGTCGTTGTTGAAATCGGCCGCGTCCACGCCCATGGAAAAGCGGCTCGTGTGGCCCGTCGCCCGGGCGATCGACTCGGTGAACGTGCCGTTGCAGTTGTTGAGATAGAGGAAGTCGTTTTCAGGAAAATCGTTGGCGACGTAGATGTCCGGGCAGCCGTCGAGGTTGAAGTCGCTCACCACGACGCCCAGACCAAACCCTTCCACACCTCCGTAGATGTGCGCCTGCTCGCTGACGTCCACAAAATGGCCGTGATCGTTGCGGTAGAGCCGGTCGCCGGCCTTGGCGTCCCGCACCGCGCGGTTCGTGCTGGGGGCGGCGGCGCGCTCGGCGAACGTCGAGCTGTTGAGCAGATACATATCGAGATCGCCGTCGCCGTCGTAATCAAAGAAGGCAGCCTGCGTGGAGTAGCCGGCGAAATCGAGCCCGTACGCGGCCGTGCGGTCCGTGAACGTGCCGTCGCCGTTGTTGATGTACAGCACGTTGCGGCCCCCCGGGATGCCGAGGGAGTTGACGCCGCAGACGTAGATATCGAGCTTGCCGTCGCCGTTGACGTCGGCCATCGTGACGCCGCTCTTCCAGCCGACGGAATCGCCGACGCCGGCTCGGGTCGTGATGTCCTCGAACCGAAAGTCGCCGAGGTTGCGGTAGAGCCGATTGCGGCCGAGGTTCGAGGTGAAATAGAGATCGACCAGTCCGTCGCCGTCGATGTCGCCGGCCGCGACGCCGCCGCCATTGTAGGAGTAGAGATAGTTGATGATGTTGACGACCGACTCTTCGGGCAGCGCATTGGCGAATGTGACGCCGCTCGCCTCCGGGTCAACGGACACGAAGAGCTGCGGTACCGGCGGTGACCGCCGGCAGCTCGATAGGGCGAGAGCAGTCACGAGCAGGAACGACAGCAACCTGGACAAGGGGCGCCAGTATAGCGTGAAAATTTTCGTTTCGCTCGTCATCACGGTTCTGCTGCTCACCGGATGCCCCGAGAAGCCGGTCGACACCGGCGCGCTGATCACCGCCCGCACCGTGGGGCTCGAGGAGCTGCAACGGGGCCAGCTGGCCGACGCCGAGCAGGAGTTCAAGAAGGTCATCGAGCTCGCGCCGCGCGATCCGCTCGGTCATGCGGATCTCGGACTCACCTATATCCGCGCCGGCCGTCTGAAAGACGCCGAAGCCCCGCTCAAGCGCGCGCGTCGACTCGATCCCGCAAGTCCCGAGATTGCGCTGATCACGGCGAAACTGTACGCGCTCACGGGCCGCCCCGCCGAGGCGCGCAAGCTACTGGCGGCGATTCGCAACGATGCACGCATATCATACGCGCTCGCCGAGCTCGACCGGGAGAGCGGTGATAGCCTGCAATACGCCGGGCAGCTGCGGCAAGTCCTGAAGCTGTCTCAAGCGAATCTCGCGGTGAGACTCAAGCTCGCCGATGTCCTCCTCGGGCTCAAACAACCCGACAGCACATTGCGCTACCTCGAGGACGTGCAGCGCATGCGACCCGAGCCGCCGCGCGAGGCCACACCGCATCTCGCGGCGGCCATGGCGGCGCTGCGCGCTGGCACCGGCTCTCTGGCGCGAGTCGAGCTCGACCGGCTTTTGCGGCTGATGGAAGTCACGGCGCCGTATCAATCCTCGCTGGCTCAGGTGGACTGGATCGAGGGACCGTTGACGGGCCGGCCCCTCATCTCATTCGATCCGCAGACGCTCATTACCATGCGCGGTATCTCGGCCGGACCCGACACGGGGCGGACAACGTTTACCGACGTCACCGGCGAAAGCGGCTTGCCAGACCTCGGCGTTCCCGCAACCGCGTTGGCGTGGGGAAACTACGACCAGGAGGGCGGGGACAACCTGCTGCTCGCCTCACCACAGGCGTCATTGTACGCCGTGCAAGGCGGCTTCTTTGCCGACGTCAGCTCGAGAATGTCGCTGCCCCTGCCCGCCGGCGCCGTATTCGCGACGTTCGCCGACTACGACAACGACGGCTGGCTCGACGTCTTCGCGATCGGCACCGACGGCCGAGCGTACCTGTTGCACAACGTCGAAGCCCGGGATGGACGCCGCTTTGAGGACGTGAGTGCCATGGCCGGAATCGGGGACGCCCGCGGAGCGCGCCGCGGATTGTTCGTGGACCTCGATCACGACGGCGATCTCGACCTGTTACTGGTGGGTGGCGGAACGCTGAGCGTCTATCGCAACAATCTGGACGGCACGTTCACCCTGATGCCCAATGGGGGCGGCATCGGTCGCAGCGGCAGCGACGCCGCGTTCGGCGATTTCGATGGCGACGGACGCATCGATGTCTTCGTGGCGAGTGAGGCTGGACGTGACGCGTTATTTCGAGGCAGCGGGCCCCGGGGATTTACGGAGGCGGTCGGGATCGCCGCCAAGTCCAATACTGCCGTGGCGGCCGACTTCGACAACGACGGCGCGCTCGATGTGCTCGCCGTGGCTTCCACCGGCGGAATTCTGTGGCACAACGACGGGTCCGGCAGGCTGGTGGAGCGCCAGCGCGTAGCTGGCGGGACCGCCGCAGCAACGCTCGACTACGACAACGACGGCTGG
>QHUB01000051.1 GCA_003221035.1 Gemmatimonadota bacterium | reverse complement strand
AAGCCAGGAGCCGATTGTGGCGTGGTCCTGAATGAACAGGGCACCACTCCCGGTCCGTGAGTCGAGGCGCACGTCCCCGCCCCAACCGGTCCCGATCGCATTGGCGTACACGCAGGTCGGCGGTGATGCCGGATCGAAGCCGAGCACCGGGAGCGGTTGCCACGTCATGGCGGTGTTGCGCTGGCTGCTGAAGTACCAGCTCCCCAGTTCGTAATCGGCGCCGAGCTTGAGGTCGTGCGTGGCTCCGCCCGCGTGCACCGTGCGCGACCACACCGCGGCGGCTTGATAACTGGACGGCGCGCCGAGCGAGCGAAACGGCGCGTTCTGATAGCGCGGTGGGTTGGTCTGCCTGAGCAGCTCGATCCCCGGGACCGTGGCGCCCGCGTAGGGGTCGCGGTGATCGCGGCTCGTGTACCCGCCGAGGCGCACCGAGAGCGCACTGGCCGGAGACCAGCTCCGCTGCCACGTGAGGTTGCCCGACAGGCCCCAGTTCCGTGTACGGATCGTCGCGGCCGCATCCTCGTAGCCCGTTTGTCCCGTGCGTTCACCGGACACATCGCGGCCCATGAGTCCGCCTTCGACCAGATCGCGCGTGCTCGGTTTCCAGCTCAGTTATGCCAGCCCGCGATAGTCCACCGCGGACGGTGGATTCGGCACGAACTCACCGCTTTGCGTTGGCAGATAGTTCGGCACGATGTCGGTCTGCTCCACGCGATTCCCGAACAGCGCGAAGTGCAGCCGGTCAGGGACGAGTGGGCCTCGAATCTGGCCGTCCAGCTCCCACCGCTGATCCAGCTCTCTCCCGATCTCGCCCGGAATCAGATTCGAGCCGTTCAATTGATGCGATTCGAAGGAGGTCCGCAGTTCGCCTTCCAGGATGTTGCGGCCCGACCGTGTCGTCATCGCGACGACGCCGCCCTGCGCGCCCGGCACATCGGCATCCGCGCCGAGACCCCGCACGTCGAGTGTCTCGACCCACGTGGGACTCGGCAACAGCAGTGCGCCACCGAGGCCGGCATGCGTGACCGTGGTTCCATCGAGCGAGTAGGCGGCCCGGCGTGAGCGCGATGAGTTGCCGGATATCGAGGGTCGTGGGCAGCAGCGCTATTTCCGCGGCGTGGAGCGATGTCCCGACGTCCGACGTCGGAGCCGGAGTCGTGGAGCTCTGGACGACGAGTGTATCGAGCGTGAGCGGCGCCGGATCGAGTTGCAAGAGGAGTACGGTGGTTCGGTTGGCTTCGACCAGCGTGTCGACCTGGAGCGCACGAAACCCCAACCGACGGATCGTCAAGCGATACGATCCCGCCACCAGGTCGCCGATGGACCACGCGCCGTTCGCATCCGTGGTGAGCTGGCCTTGGAGACTCGAGTCGCCGCGCGCGAGACGCACGCTCGCCTGGGCGACCGGCCGGCCCAGGCGTTCGATGACACGTCCTGACAGCGCGCCTCGCTCCTGAGCGAGCAAGCTGCTGGACAACACGGAGAGGCATGCGACGGTGACGAGCCTCACGGGCCCGAAGGTGCGTTATTCGGAAAGCGGACGCAAATCCCTGTTGGCAGGACCGTTGATCACTTCGCCACGCTTGTCGAAGCGGGAGCCATGGCATGGACAGTCCCAGCTTCGCTCCGTCGGATTCCACTGCACGATGCACCCGAGGTGGGGACAGACGGCGGAGAATTGATGGAGGGCCCCACGCGCATCGCGGTACACCGCGATCTTCTTGAGTCCCGCGCGCACGACTGCGCCCGAGCCGGGCGGAATCTCCTCGGTCTCTATGTCCTCGCCGGGCGCCACCCAGTCCAGGTATTGCCGGGCGACGTTGGCGTTTTCCTTGATGAATTTGCCGGCGGCGCGCACGGGCTTGCGGGACGGATCGTAGACCTCTGCCCAGGGATTGGGCTTGCCGCGGATCTGGTCGCTGATCAGCAGGCCCGCGATCGTGCCGTGCGTCATCCCCATCCCCGTATCGCCGGTGACGATGTAGACGTTGCGCTCGAGACCGGGATTCCGGCCGATAAACGCCAGACCATCGACGGACTCCATCACCTGTCCTGCCCAGCGGAATTCGATTTCCTCGATCATCGGGAATCGCTTGCGCGCCCAGCGTTCGAGCCGGGCGTGACGGCGCTCCGTATCCCGGGCTTGGCCGCTCTTGTGATCTTCACCGCCCACGATGAGGACTTCGCGCGGCTCTTCCCCCTCGGGCTGGATCGTGTGAACGCGGATGTAGTGATACGGATCGTCCATGTCCCAATAGAGCCCGCGCGGGACCGAGGAGGCGGGGATCCGCGCGCCGATGACATAGGTCATGTAGGGCGCCATTTTCGTGTGCATGAACACGCGGTCGTTCACGGGCGAATTCGTGGCAACGACGATCGCCTGTGTCGCGACGTCATACGAGCCCGTGACTACATGAGCGTCCTTGCCACCTACGATCTGATCGGCGTGCGACTCGGCGAATATCCGTCCCCCGAGCCGCTCGATCGCGCGCGCGAGTCCGCTGATGTACTTGAGCGGATGGAACTGCGCCTGATTTGGATACCGGATTGCCGGCCCGGTATCGAAGAAATCGAGCGGCGCGCGCTCGATACGTTCGACCGGCACTCCAGCCCGTTGCGCGGCTTCCTGCTCGTCGTCCAGCGTTTGGATCTTTTCTCTGGGCGGCAAGAACAGAAACCCGTCGACGCGCTCGAAATCACACGCGATGCCTTCGGCGCGCGCGATTTGCTCGATCCGGTCGATGGCCGCGAGATGACTCGCCGCCGCCAGGCGCGTAATTTCAGTCCCGCGCCGGCTCTCCACCACCGTGTAGCTGTTGTCCATCGCGCAAGCCAAATGCGCCGTGGTCCGGCTCGTGATCCCGCCACCGATGCGTCCGTCATCCAGAACGACCACGCGACGGCCGCTTTTGACCAGATGGTAGGCGACCGAGAGCCCGGCGATGCCCGCGCCGACCACGACCACGTCAGTGACGAGGTCACGGTCGAGCCTGGGATAGGAGGGAACTTGAACGGATGCCGACCAGACGGAGTCGTAGCGCGCGAAATGCGTCCCGGTAACGGCGGTGGCCATGCGATACATACCCGAAGCCGGCGCCCCGGTGTCGGGGTTAATGCTTAATCGGAAAGGAACTCCACCACGCCACTTTCCACCCGATACTCCGCGCCGACGATCAGCAGTCCTTCATCTGCGATGTGACGTTCGAGCAGTGTGGAACCGTGCCGCAACTGACTCACCGAGGCTCGAATGTTGGCGCGCGTCGCCACTGCCGAGAGCTCGGCGGCGTCGCGAGCGCTCGGCGCCCGAAGCAGCGGTTCCACCGCCGGACGAATCCGGTCCACGATGGCGCGAAGATTCGGTGATTGATGGCTCTGCGGCTCGCGCAGCTGTTCCAGCGTCGCCGCGACGGCGCCACACTGCGTATGCCCCAGCACCACCGCCAACCGCGTGCCGAAGCGCTCCGCCGCGAACTCGACGCTACCGATCTGTGAGGGAGCGACGATGTTGCCCGCGACCCGAATGACGAAGAGGTCGCCGAACCCCTGGCCGAAGATCAACTCGGCGGGGACGCGTGAGTCGGAGCAGCCGAGGACGATCGCGAAGGGCTGCTGCTGGGCGCTGGGGCGGCCGTGCTGCTGGGCGCTGGGGCGGCCGCTGGAACCCCCACCCGCGCCGGTCTCGACAAACTGGCGGTTGCCCTCGCGCAGCCGTGCGAGGGCCTGCTGCGCCGGGATCAAAGGACTAGTTCACTTCGAATGGAAAGGGGACATGAACCAGGCCCGCAACGGTCTTGCGTCCATCGATCACCACCGGCGTGAACTTGAGCTTGGGCAAGGCCTGACAGACCACCAGGGAGTACCGCTCGTCACTCGACGCCTCGATAATGCCCGAACCGGCGACGACGCTACCGAGGGTGTCGATCGCGAACCGGGCACGCACGAGTCCGGCGACATAGCTCGTCGCCTGATCTGCCCTGGCGGCCAGCGCACCTCGCCCGCTGACGATGTGCTGCTGCGCCGTGTCGCTGACGAGCGGCAGACTGTCGGTCCAGATGCCCGAAAGGGGAGTCGTGCAGGGCCGCGGTACGGCCAGGTTGTCGATCGCGGGCACACTCCGCCAGCCCTTTGGCGTGCACGCCACGGCAGCGAGCAGCACGGCCACGACCGGTAATTTCACGGATCTACTTCGGCTGCACGGCGTGACCGCCGAATTCGCGACGTAGCGCGGCGATCAGTTTGGCGCCGAACGATTCCTCCTGGCGCGAACGCAACCGCGCGAGGAGTGACAGCGTGATCACCGGCGCCGGTACGTCGAGCCGCATCGCCTCCTCAACGGTCCAGCGGCCTTCGCCCGAGTCCTGCACGTGGCCGCGAATCCCTTCCAACGTGCCGTCCCGGGAGAACGCGCGCTCCGCCAGCTCATTCAGCCAGGAGCGCACGACGCTGCCGTGGTTCCAGAGTTTGGAGATCTGCGCGAGATCCAGTTGAAATTCGCGGCTGGCGTGGAGGATCTCGTAACCCTCGCCGTACGCCTGCAGCATTCCGTACTCGATCCCGTTGTGCACCATCTTCACGTAGTGCCCCGCGCCGGCCGGGCCGACGCGCGCGTAACCGCCAGGCGCAGCCAGGGAGCGAAAGATGGGCTCGCACTCCTTGAACGCAGCCGCCGCGCCACCGACCATGAGGCAATACCCCTCGGTGAGCCCCCATACCCCACCGCTCACGCCGACGTCGACGAACTCGATTCCCTTGGCCTTGAGCTGCTCGGCGCGCCGCAGCGAGTCATGGAAGTTCGAGTTCCCGCCGTCAATCAGGATATCGCCGGGCGCCAGATGCGGCAGCAGCTCCGTGATCGCGCCGTCCACGGCGGCACCGGCGGGAAGCATCAGCCAGATGATCCGGTGCGGACTCAGCTGCCGCGCGACATCGGCGACGCTTTTCGCGGCCTTGATGCCCGGGCCGGCGCTGGCCGTGAGGACTGCCGCACTCTGATCGTACACGACCAGGCCGTGCGCCCCGGGCCCCTGTATCAGGCGGCGCACCATGTTCCCGCCCATCCGCCCCAACCCGATCATCGCCAGTTCCATTTCGCTAAGCGTAGCACCGAAACCAATCGTGGGATAGGATTGGGCGACCGTGGACACGGGACTTTATGTTTTCATGGGCGTCGCCGGATCCGGCAAGACAACGATCGGCGCGCAATTCGCGCGCGCGCGCGACCTGCCGTTCGTCGAAGGAGACGACCTGCACTCGGCCGAGAACCGCCGGCGCATGGCGGCGGGAATTCCGTTGAGCGATAGCGATCGCCGTCCCTGGCTGCTCGCGATCGCGGACCGCCTGCACGAAGCGCGGCACGCCGGCCACGGCCTCGTCGTGGCGTGCTCCGCGCTCAAACGCAGCTACCGGGACCTCCTGCGGACGAACGGCGCGCCCGACGTGCGCTTCGTGTTTCTGCGCGGGAAGCGGCCGCTGCTCGATGAGCGACTCGCGGCGCGCCGCGGCCATTTCATGCCCGCGTCCCTGCTCGACAGCCAGCTCGCGACCCTGGAAGAGCCGGCACCGGATGAAGCCGCGTGGGTGTACGACGTCGGCCAGGCGCCCGCCGCGATCGTGGCCGATCTGGTGCGGCGCACCGCATGAGCCATAACACGTTGCTGCTTGTCTACGCGCTCACGGCGGTCGTGGCGCTGATCGTCCTGATCGCGCACTTCAAGATCCATCCATTCGTGGTGCTGGTCGCGGTTTCCCTGGCGCTGGGCGCCGCCGCCGGCATGCCGCTGGCCGATACGGTGCGGGCGTTTGAGGACGGCGTGGGCAGTGTGCTCGGATTCATCGCAGTCGTCGTGGCCCTCGGCACGATGCTCGGCAAGATGATGGCGGAATCGGGAGGCGCCGCCCGCATTGCCACGACGCTGATCGGACTCTTCGGCGAGCGGCGCGTGCACTGGGCCATCATGTTCGTGGCGTTCATCGTCGGCATTCCTGTGTTTTTCCAGGTCGGCTTCATGCTGCTGATCCCGCTGGTCTTCACGATCGCCCGGCGGACCGGGGTCTCGCTGGTGAAAATCGGCATTTCACTGGTGGCGGGACTGTCGGTCGTTCACGGCATGGTGCCGCCCCACCCCGCGGCCATGCTCGCAGTCGGGACCTATCACGCCGACGTCGGACTGACGATCGCCTATGCGATTCTCGTGGGGCTGCCGACCGCGGCGCTCGCCGGCCCCATCTTCGCGTCGTGGATCGCCCCGCGCGTCACGCTGCCGCCGGACAATCCGATGGCCGACCAGCTCGGCGGCGACATGTCTCTGTCGCAGGAACTGCCCGGATTTGGCATCACGATCTGCACCGTCCTGCTCCCGGTGATTCTCATGTTGGGCGCCAGCGTGGCGCACCTCCTCCTGCCTCCCGACTCCCGGCTCCTCGCGAATCTGGACTTCCTCGGCAACCCCATCGTCTCCCTGCTCATCGCCCTCCTGTTTTCGTTCTGGGCATTGGGCTATCGGCGACACATCACGCGCGCGCAAATCCTCAAGTACGCGAACGACTGCCTGGGCCCCACCGCGACGATTCTGCTGATTATCGGCGCCGGGGGCGGCTTCAACCGTGTGCTGCTCGCGAGCGGCGTGGGCAAGGCGATTGCGGACGTCGCGCTCGGGTCGCATGCATCCCCGCTCCTTCTCGCCTGGACCGTCGCCGCGCTGATTCGCGTCGCCACGGGCTCCGCGACGGTCGCCATGACGACCAGCGCCGGCATTGTCGCGCCGATTGCCGCGGCGACACCGGGGACCAGCGCCGAGCTGCTGGTGCTCGCCACGGGGGCGGGATCGCTCGTGCTCTCGCATGTCAACGACGCGGGCTTCTGGCTCATCAAGGAGTTCTACAACATGACCGTGCCACAGACACTGAAGACCTGGACCGTCGCCGAGACCATCATCGGCGTCGCGGGATTGGCGTTCACGTTGCTGCTCAGCGCGCTGGTGGGTTGCGCTCCGGCTCCCCGTGAGCGACCGGGCCAGATCAGTGCGCGCGGGTGGGTCGATGTCACGGCGACGCTCGATCCCGCCACGACACCGATCTACCAGGGTGACGCGCCGATGCGGTTCGATTTCCTCAAGGACATGCGGAAGGGCGACAAGTTCACGCTCTCGGTCTATTCGCTGGGTGCGCACAGCGGAACCCACGTCGATGCGCCGATGCACTTCATCGCCCGTGGTGGGTCCGTGGACCGCATCCCGCTCGAGCCGCTCATCGGCACGGCGCGCGTCATCGAGATCCCCGATAGTGTTCAGGCGATCGACGCGGCGGAGCTCAGCCGGCACGACTGGAAAGGCGTGCCGCGCATATTGTTCCGCACCCGGAGCACCCTGCGCGGCTGGATGGACTCGTCCACTTTTCATAAGGATTTTGCGTACATCGCACCGGATGCGGCACAGCTGCTCGCCGACGCCGGGGTTCTCCTGGTCGGCGTCGATTACATCTCGGCCGAGCAATTCGGCGCGCCCGCGCCGCGGACCCATCAGATCCTGCTCGGCCGCGGCATTCCTATTGTCGAAGGTCTGGATTTACGCTCGGCGCCGGCGGGTGACTACGACTGTATCGTGCTCCCGCTCAAGGTTGCCGGCCACGAGGGGGCGCCGGCACGAGCGATTCTGCGAAGGATTTGACGTAGATGATCCGGTTCGGCGACTGCCTCCCCATTTCAGTCATGCCGAGCTTCCGAGCGATCGCGCGAGCAGGCTGGTTGCTTTCGTCGATGCACGCGATGACGCGCTCCAGTTTGCCGGTCTGAGAGGCCCAGTTCAGCACGAGCTGGCACGCCTGCTTCGCCATGCCGCGTGTCTGTGCCTCGGAGCGCAGCGCGCAGAGCAGCTCGAAGTCTTCTCCGCCCGCGGCGCGCGACTTGATCAGTCCCGCGAAGCCAAGCGCCTCGGGCCCCTCCATGATCGCGAACACATGATCGCCGGCGGCGCGCGTCGAGACCGGAAGCGTGCCGATGGATTCCCAGACATCCTCCTGCTGCTGGAGCGAGGTCAGGAGGTCGGCGTGAGAGTCGCTGAGAGGTCGCAGTTCCACAATCGGAATTCTATAGTCAAAGCGCGCGCAGCGCGATGATGTCGCGCCGTTGACCGATGAAGCGGAACCCGTGGTGCGCGAGCAGCTCGACGCAGCGGTCGCAGTCCGTCTCGGACAGATGGACGTGCTCGAACCGGACGATGCTGGGTTGCACGGCCTGGAAGTCGATCGTCCGCACGATCGCGGCGTCGAACCCCTCGGCGTCGATTTGAATCAGGTCGCAGCGCTCGAAGCCCTGCCCGCGCATCAGATTGCCAATCGTGGTGCAGCGGACGGTCTGCGCCACGATGTCTGCCGGCCGGACGCCGTGCTTGAGCAGGTTGGACCGGAAGAACGACGCCTTCCTGCTGGGCCCGCCCTTGGTGCCGTAGAACTCCCGCGTGCCTTCTTCATCGGCGATCGCGGCATTCACCACAACGACCTGCGGATACTCCGCGTAGCTCGCGCGCAGCGTTTCCAGCATCTCGGGCTGCGGTTCGACGACGATGCCCCGAATTCCGAATTCTTCGACCAGCGGATAGATCGGATCGTCGGTGCGTCCGTCAAACGCTCCCACCTGGAGAAATGTGAAATCGGGACGCCGCCGCAGTGCGTAGGCCACCGCGAGCTTCAAGGGATCGTCGAAGTTCCAGTCGGGATGCCGGAACAACGCCGCCGGGCGATACGAGCGTTCGACGCCGAGGCGCCGCAGGAGCACGTCGCGAGCGATCTTGCGCTGGTTCACGATCCATAAGCTACGCCATGGACTCGCGACTTGCTTCAGTCGTCTGTTCATGGCTGTGCTCGATTTATGAGGATCTTGTAGCGTGACGCGGCGGGAATGAAGGAAAAATGAAGCCTGTTAGAAGGTCGCCTCATCAAATGGGAGATCGGGTTTGGGCTCGGAACCGAAGCGAAGCACATGTCCGTCAGGATCTTCTATATGCATCTCATATGCCCACGGATAGTTCCCGGGAGGTAGGCGGATCTTCGCACCACGCGTGCGATACTCCTCGTGCAACGCCGCCACGTCCTCGACGCCAATCCACACCCACGTGCCCGGGGCACCTTGATTCCCCTGACAGAGATAAATGCCGGCATGGTCGCGGTTCACCGACGTGAACAGCTCGGTCCCCCAATGGGCGTTCTTGAAGCCCAGCACGTTGACGTAATACTCGAGGCTCGCGGCCATGCTGCGGACGCGGAGGATCGGTTGCGAGTTCTCGAAGTGCGTCACGCGCCGATCAGCTGATTGACCGCGCGGTCGGCTTCGCGGATCGAGTTGCGGTGATCCATCGCTCCCGCGAGATCGGTGTTCGCGAACGCAATGCGCCCGTGGGCGCTGTTTCGGAGCACGTCGCGCGGAGCCGGTTGTCCGTTCACTCCGAAAAAGAATCCGGGCTGCGGATTCACGTACGCGTGTCCCCAGCGATTGAGGATGATGCCGGCGATGTCGCGGCGCGGATCGAATCCGCCCGGCGCGAACATATCGCCGAACTGCTGCCGGAACGTCCGTTCATACTGCCCGAACGAAGTGCCCAATAGTTCCGTTCGACCTCCGCTGCCCTGCTCGGCGACGGGCAACCCCGGCTTGGCAAATAGGACTTTGATGGTCAGCACGGTGGGCGAGTCGGGTCCGAACTCCGAGCGCATGCCGCCGACCGTCGCCTGCTTCCGCACCGAGAGATAGTCCCCCAGGCCCCCGAACCAGCGGCATCCCGACATTCCCATCTTGTAGAGGAAACGCCAGTTGCGAACCGCGATGTTGGCCATCAGGCACGGCGACCGGTAGAACTGTGCGTACGCCGCGCGATGGCTCTCGGGCAGATCACTCACGATGTGCTTGGTGGTCCAGCTCCCTCCCGCCATCACGACCGCGCGTGCCTTCAGATTGAACAGGCGGTTGCCCTTCAGGTATGTGATGACGACGTGGGGAGCCTGTGCGGGATTCCCCGCATGGACCACTCTCACGACCGTCGCATTCAGCCGGATTCGCGTCGCCTGGCCGGCGCGGTCCAAGGCGGCGAACTGAACGCGGTTCTGCCACACTGCATCGACGGTCCTCGGCCCCGCAATCGCAGCGGGAATGAGGGTTTTGACCATCAGGCGGGCGAACCCGCTGTTCCCGTCGGGGAACATCTGATCGCCGAGCGTCTCGTCGCCGTCTTCGGGAAACTGTGTCTCGATCGCGTAGTTGCAGTAGGCCGACAGCGCGTCGGGGCCGAGGCCGTAGCCGCCACCCTCGACCGGCGACAGGAACGTGCGCACCGTTTCGCGGCTGACCTGGTGCTGAGCCATCAGATGATCTTCGAGCGTGATGCCGTCGAGTTGACGGGAGATGGTGTCCCCTTCCGTCACTGGTCGCGGTCCCGGATTGATCACGGTCCGCGTGCGCAGCCATTCCGCTTTCACGGCATCAGAGAGCGGCGCGCCGTCCAGTTGCCGGCCCCACGGATCCAGCACCCAGACCCCGGGACGCTGCCCGAATGGCGAGCCAAAATAGAAGCCGTAGTTGTGTGGCTCCTCGTACGGGCTGTGCGCGAGCGGCATCTCGGCGCACGCCTGATACTCAAACGATGACCGATCCATCCCGATGAGGTTGTAGACGGAGTCGGTGTAGCCGCCCTTTTGCGGAACCAGAAAGATGGCCGAGCCCTGATGCGCGACGACGGTTTGCCCGTCTACGCTGAATTCGTTGCGCTTGGCTTCGCCCCCGAAGATCGCGTGATTATCGAGCACGACGCACGTGCCTGTGCGCCTTTTCTGGAAGAACACCGCCGCGGCGAGCCCGCTGAGTCCCCCGCCCACGCAGGCCAGGTCGTAGATCTCACCGGTGTCGGTCGCGCCGCCGATCTTGCGCTCGAAATCGCCGTCGCGCATGCGATGCGCCGTAGTCATGACGTCGTACATGTTGCCGTGCGCGCGCGCATAGTCGCCCACGCCGCCGTAGCCATCCCAGGCGTCGGCGGGAGAGATCGCGGGAGCCTGGATGGACCGTCCCAGCACGAGCCCGGCTCCCGCGAGCAGGGTTCCGTTGAGGAAGTCGCGCCGCGTGATCGCCTCGTTCATGCCGAGGTTATCGGACACGTCAATCCTCCCGAATGGCTTTCTTCACGAGCGCGGCAACCTTTGCTTCGTCAGCGGCGGTGAACTCCTTGAGCGCAAACGCCACCGGCCACATGGTGCCGTCGTCGAGCTTCGCTTTGTCGCTGAAGCCCAACGTCGCATACCGTGTCTTGAACTTCGACGCACTTTGGAAATGGCAGACGATCTTGTCGTCCTTGGCATACGCGGGCATTCCGTACCACAGTTTCGGCTCGAGACCAGGCGCATTCGCCTTGATGACAGCATGGAGCCGCTTACCCAGCGTACGATCCGGTTCCGCCATCGCGGCGAACTTCGCAAGGACGACGCCTTCGCCCTCCGACTTGCCCCCTTTCATCTCCTGGACGCGGTCCCGCATGGCCGCGCGTTCCTCGGCCGTGAACCCCTTCGACTTCTTGGCAGACTTTTTCGGTGGACTCATTGCCGGCCTCCCTGCCGGGTGAGCAGCATTTGCCGCATCATGATCCTCTCTGTCGATCGCCCTTCACTGCGCCGAGTGCGCCCATGAGGGTCAGGAGACCTGCGACCACACCGGCGCCGACCGTGACGATGTTCGCAGCATACGCAATCCATGTCAGCACGGAGGGACCGGGCGACAAGGCTCGAAAGCCCGTGCGATTCATCTCACAACAGTATTCCTGCGACTATTACGGGGCGCTAGAGGCCAGTGCGTCTCGGACAAACTGAGATTTCCCCTCGATGTACGCCGGCCGGTCGAACGGAAACCGTCGCGCCAACTCCAGCTTCAGGCGCGCGTACGCGGCTGCGAGGCCCGGATTCCGGCGCAGGGCATCACGGAAGGCGAGTGTGACTGTGTGATGGCGCGATCCAGGCTCGGACAATGACAGATGATGCGTCCGCAGCTCGCCGCCGGGCGGGCGACGGAAGTAATGGCGGTCCGGGATCTCTTCGTCGGGACGGAATTCATAGCCCAGCGTTGCGAGTTGCGGAATCATTTCTCTTGCGACGGCGAAGTCCCGAACGGAGACGAGGACATCGAGAATCGGTTTGGCGCAGAGTCCGGGCACGGCGGTGCTGCCGACATGCTGCACGTCCAGAATCCCGGATCCAAGCAACGCCCTCAGCTGTACCGCCGCTTCGTCAAAGAGGCCGGGCCACCGCGGATCGTAGGGTACGACAAGGACCTGCCCACGCTGCAAGCCGAGCGGCTCGGGAAGACTCACGTCTCCCTCTTGCGCAGCTCCCCACACGTGATGGCGCCACGGTCCGTGCGGTTGTCGCCCAATGGTTGCCGCGCATCGACTGAGGCCGAGTCAGCCTGCGTTTTTGCCGCCGCGTACGCGTTCTGGCAATCTCGGCGCTCGAGAAGCTGCATCGGCGCGCGCCGCATCTGCACAAACCAGAGGAGAACCGCCAGAACGACGCAGAGAGTCACGATCTGGCCGGTCCATGAGCTGCGATTGTGTGGGTCGCTATGCGTCATGACTGATGATCAGTAAGGGTGGCGAATCGCGTCTTAGACCAGGTGCCACGAGCGAACCAGTGCCAGGCCGGCAAACACTCCCGCAATCGACAACATCACCGAGGCCAGGACGAACACGCCGAAGCTGTTCAGTTGCCCGCGCTCCCAGAGGAGCGCGGCCTCCAGCGAGAATGCAGAGAATGTCGTGAAACCGCCGAGGATGCCGGTCGTGAGAAACAGTTGCAGCGATTGGGAACCGTGCCCGCGGACCGCGAAATAGCCCGCGATGCATCCTATGCTGAAAGAGCCAAGTACGTTCACCACGAGCGTGCTCAAGGGAAGGTCAGGTCCAAACACCCTGGCCGACGCCAGGTTGAACGAATGTCGCAGCGCCCCACCCATGCCGGCGCCGAGGAAGACCAGCAGATATCCATAGACTGTTCTCACGGAGTTCCCCTCTCAGGCGGTCGAGGGGCAAAAAAAACTCCTGCCGCACTCGACGCGAGTGCAAGGTAGGAGTCATCAGCCATGGAGGCGGTTATTGCGAGAATGACAACGGGCAGTCGCATGTCCCCCCCCTCGAGCACCTTAGAGCACCGACGTTGCCTCGGCAAGCGGCAACCCGAACGCCTCGGCCACGCCAGGATAGACAACCTTCCCCTCGACCACGTTCAACCCGAGCGCCAGACTCGGATCCTTCTTGCAGGCATTTTTCCACCCGTCTCGCGCCAGGCGTTTGGCATACGGGAACGTCGCATTCGTCAGCGCCAGCGTCGACGTCCTCGGCACACCGCCCGGCATGTTCGCCACCGCATAGTGGATCACGCCGTCGACCATATACGTGGGTTGGTCGTGCGTGGTCGGCTTTGTGGTCTCGATGCATCCGCCCTGATCGACCGCGACATCCACGATCACCGACCCCTGCTTCATCAGCTTCAGATCCGCGCGCTTCACGAGCCTCGGCGCCTTCGCCCCCGTCAGCAGCACCGCCCCGATGACCACATCGGCCTTGGCGAGTTGCTCGAGCACATTGTGTCGGTTGGAGTAGAGGAGATCAACATTGGGGGCGAGGACGTCGGAGAGATAGCGCAGGCGGTCGAGCGAGATGTCGAGCAGCGTGACGTGGGCGCCCAGCCCCGCCGCCATCTTGGCGGCGTTGGCCCCGACCACGCCGCCGCCCAGAATCAGAACCTCGGCCGGCAGCACGCCCGGCACACCGCCGAGCAGAATGCCGTAACCGCCGAAGACTTTCTCCAGATACTTCGCGCCCTCCTGCACCGCCATCCGGCCCGCGACTTCACTCATCGGCGTGAGCAGCGGCAACTCCTTGCTCGGCAGCTCGACGGTCTCATAGGCGATGGCGATGCAGCCCGATTTGATCACCGCGTTGGTCAGCGGCTCCGATGCGGCGAAGTGAAAGTAGGTGAAGATGACCTGCCCCTTGCGCAGCTTCGGCCACTCGGGCTCGGTCGGCTCCTTCACCTTCATGATCATCTCGGCCCTGGACCACACCGCATCGGCATTCGGCGCGATCTGCGCGCCCGCCGAGCGATACGCCTCGTCGCTGAACCCGGAGCCGAGGCCGGCGCCCTGTTCGACGAGCACGGTGTGTCCGTCACCACTCAGGGATTCGGCACCCGCCGGCACCAGGGCCACGCGGTGCTCGGCAGTTTTGATCTCTTTCGGAACGCCGACGATCATGGTCTTGGCCCCAGTGAGACGACGGTCTGACGCTCGGGCGCAAAGAACTCGGCCGCGAGCTCGGAGATCTGGTTCTCAGTCAGCGCCTCGACCGTCCTGAGCACCTCGTCGAGACTGCGATACGACTCGCCATACACCGCCGTACTCGCCAAACGATACATCCGCGACGTGGGACTCTCCAGCGACAACATGAGCTGGCCCAGCGTCTGCTGCTTCGCATCTTCGAGCGCCGCGCCCTGCAACCCTTCGGCCGCCATGCGCCCGAACTCGCCGCGAATCGCCGCGACCGCCTTCTCCGCGCGCGCCGGCTGCGTGCCGACATACACGCCCTGCATCCCGATCGCGCGATAGAACGACGTGAAGCTGTAGATCGCGTACGCGAGCCCCAGCTCTTCGCGAATCCGCTGAAACAACCGGCTCGACATCCCGCCGCCGAAGACGTTCGCCAACACGAGCAATCCGTACTTGCGCCGGTCGGCGTATGGAATCGTATCGGTGGCGAACACCACGTGCGTCTGCGCCGTGTCCTTTTCGACACTCCGATTCACGCTGCGGATGGCGGGCGGGACCGGCGGCACGGGCGGCGGTATGGCACTGGCGCCGTCCTCGAACCATCCCTGCGCCTCGACTTCCTTGAGCAACGCATCGTGCGTGAGATTGCCCGCCGCGGCAATCACGCAATTGCCCGGAAAGTACGCGCGATTGTGGAGGCTCTTGAGATCGTCGGCCGACAGCGCACTGACGCTCTCTTTGGTGCCGAGGATCTGGAAACCGTAGGGATGGCTCGGCCACAGCGTTTCGTAGCTGAGATCGAAGACTTCGTCGTCGGGCGTGTCCTCGACGGTGCTGATCTCCTCGAGCACCACCTGGCGCTCGAGGGAGAGGTCGCTGTCACGGAGCAGTGGCGTGCGGACCATGTCCGTGATGACGTCGAGCGCGCGCGTCAGGTCGGCGTCGAGCACGCGGGCATGATAGGCAGTCGAATCGCGCGACGTATAGGCGTCGAGCGAGCCGCCGCGCGCCTCGAGCGACAACGCGATCTCCTGGGCCGTGCGCCGCTCGGTGCCCTTGAACACCATGTGCTCGAGCAGGTGCGACACACCCATCTTGGGACGCAGCTCGTGCGCGCTCGCCGTGCGCACCCACACGCCCACCGCCACCGACCGCACGTTGGGCTCGCGTTCACTCAGGACGGTCACCCCGTTGGGAGCGGCCGTACGGTGGATTTCCCGGTCCAGCCGGACCGTATCTAGCGTGGTCACCACGCTAGTTCTTCTCGATGAGCGCTTTCCGCGACAACCGCATCCGGCCCCGTTCGTCCACCTCGAGCAGCTTCACCCTCAGGTGGTCGCCCTTCTTCACGACGTCTTCGGTCTTCTCGGTGCGGCCGTGTTGCAGCTCGGAGATGTGGAGCAGCCCCTCGATGCCGGGAATGATCTCCACGAACGCGCCGAACGCCGTCGTGCTTTTCACCACGCCCTCGTACACTTTGCCGACTTCCGGCTCCTGCATCAGGCCGGAGACCATGTCCCGGGCCCGGTCCGCCGCTTCGCCCACGCCCGAAATCGTGACCATGCCCGTGTCCTCAACGTTGATCTGGGCGCCCGTCTGCTCCTGGATGCCGCGGATCGTCTTGCCCTTGGGGCCGATCAGGTCGCCGATCTTGTCGGGCCGGATCTGAATCGTGAGGATGCGAGGTGCGTACTTGGACAGCTGCGGGCGCGGCTGCGGCATCGCCTGCTGCATGATGTCGAGAATGTGGACGCGTGCAATGCGCGCCTTCTCGAGCGCCTGGCCGATGACCTTGAAATCCAGCTTCTCGACCTTGATGTCCATCTGAATCGACGTCACGCCATCGCGCGTTCCAGCGACCTTGAAATCCATGTCGCCCAGATGATCCTCGGTGCCCAGAATGTCGGTGAGGATCGCGGTTCGCGGGCCGTCCGTGATCAGCCCCATCGCCACACCCGCGCACGCGGATTTCACCGGCACGCCCGCGTCCATCAGGGCCAGCGACCCGCTGCACACCGTGGCCATCGACGAGGAGCCGTTGGACTCGAGGATCTCGGAGACGATCCGGAGCGTGTACGGAAACTGCTCGTACGGCGGCAGCACGGCCTGGAGCGCCCGTTCGGCCAGAGCGCCGTGGCCGATCTCGCGCCGCGAGACGCCGCGGACCGGCTTCACTTCGCCCGTCGAGAACGGCGGGAAGTTGTAGTGCAGCATGAAGGACTTCGTCGTCTCCTGCGCGACGTCGATCGAGTCGATGCGCTGCTCGTCGTCCGTCGTGCCCAGCGTCACGGTCGCGAGCGCCTGCGTCTGCCCGCGCGTAAACAGCGCCGAGCCGTGCGTGCGCGGCAGCCAGCCCACCTCGCAGGTGATCGGCCGCACCGTATCGAGATCGCGGCCGTCCACGCGCTCGCCCGACGACAGCACGCGCTCGCGCATCGTGGTGTATTCGATCCCTTCGATCACGTCCGCGATCTCGCGCAGCTTGTCCGGGAACTCCTCGGCCAGCGTGTCGATGGTCGTGGACTTGATCGCGCTGAGCGCCTGCGTGCGCTCGGCCTTTGCGGCGAGCGTCAGCGCCTCGGCGATCTTGTCCTCCGCAAGCTCCTTCACGCGCGCCACGAGCGCCGGAGCCGGCTCGGCCTTGGTCCATTCCATCTTGGGCTGCTGCACCGCTTCGACCACCTGATCGGCGACGCCGAGCAGCTCCTTGATGCCCTTGTGAGCAACTTCGAGGCCTTTGATGATCTCCGCCTCGGTCAGCTCCAGCGCGCCGCCCTCGACCATGACGATCGAATCCCGAGACCCGGACACGGTGAGATCCACATCGGAGAATTCGAGCTGCTGGAACGTCGGGTTCAGGATCCACGCGCCTTCGACGCGCCCCACGCGCACCGCGGCGATCGGGCCATTCCAGGGCACCTTGGACAACGAGAGTGCCGTCGAAGCCGCTACGACTCCCAGAACATCCGCATCATTCTCTTGGTCCGCCGAAATCACGTAGACGAAGACCTGCACTTCGTTCTTGAAGCCTTCGGGAAAGAGCGGCCGCACCCCGCGGTCGATGACGCGCGCCGACGTGACTTCGTCGTCGGAGGGCCGGCCTTCGCGCTTCAAAAAGCCGCCGGGGATCTTGCCGGCGGCGTAGGCCTTCTCGCGGTATTCGACGGTCAGGGGAAAGTACGGGAGGTTCGAGACATTCTCGGACACGGTGACGGCGGCCAATACAACCGTTTCACCGAACTGCACGAGACACGATCCTGCCGACTGCTTGGCGAGCCGTCCCGATTCGATTGTCAGGGTGCGGCCGGCGAAATTCGTTTCTACACGCTTCACTGCATTGCCTGTCTAGAGCACTGGAAATAGTGCTGGAGCGCCCCCCCGGGTGCTCTTCCCGGGGCGGCCCAGCACGACGCCTGTTGCGACTTAATGTCGGAGACCGAGCTCGTCGATGAGCTGCCGGTACTTCGCGAGATCGGTGCGCTTCAAGTACTCCAGCAGGCGGCGGCGGCGGTGCACCATGCGCAGCAGGCCGCGTTGCCCGTGGAAGTCCTTCGCGTGGACCCGGAAGTGCTCGGTGAGGCTGTTGATGCGCTCGGTGAGCAGCGCGACCTGGACCCGGGACGATCCCGTGTCCTTCTCGTGCTGCCCGTACTTCCTGACCGGCGTCGTCTTGTCGTACATCGTCCCTGTTCCCTAATCGTTGGAAGCGCCGTAGGTTAATGGGCTTACCCACCTTTGTAAAGGCATGCACGCCTAGCCGCTGGAGCCGCCGAGCACGCTGAGTACTAACGCTGCGACGGATCTCGTAGGCCGGACCCTGGGCCCTTATAGCCTCGAACGGCTATTGGGCCAGGGAGGGTTTGCCTGGGCGTTTGCCGGCCGAGAACCGGACGGGACCCCGGTCGCCGTGAAGGTGCTGAAGCCCCTCTACGCCGGCGACGCGCAGTTCGAGAGCCGCTTCCGCAACGAGAGCGAGACCGCGGCCAGGCTCGAGCACCCCAACATTATTCGCATTCGCTCCGTCGCGAAGAGCGGCGACCATGTCTACTTCGCCATGGACCTGTGCGCCGACAGCCTGGGCGCGCGGATCGCGCGCGAAGGGCCGCTGGCCGAGGCCGACATCCTGCGTCTCGCACGCGACATCACGGCCGCGCTCGAATTCGCGCACCAGCAGGGCGTCATCCATCGCGACCTGAAGCCTGACAACGTCCTGATTCGCTCCGACGGCACCGCGGTGCTCACGGACTTCGGGATCGCGCGCGCGGTGTCGGGCTATGTCGCCTCCACCGGCGTGAACATGACGATCGGCACGCCGCACTATCTCTCGCCCGAACAGGCCCAGGGGCGCTCCCTCGATCAACGCGTGGACTTCTACGCCCTCGGCGTCACGCTCTACAAGGCCGCGACCGGCGAGGTGCCGTTCAGCTCGAACGACTGGTTCGAGCTCGCCCGCATGCACGTGGAGGATCCGCCGCCGTCGCTGCGGAAGAAGCGCACGGAGATATCGAAGCGGTTCGAGCGGGTGGTGCTGAAATGCCTCGCCAAGCACCCCGACGACCGCTATGCGAATGCCGCCGAGCTGCGCGCTGACCTCGACGAGATCGAGCAGAAGCAGCGGCCGACGGCCAACCTCGGCACGGCACCGATGGGAACGCGGCAGCGGGAAGCTCTAACCGATCCGCCTGGACAGCGGAGGACCTGGGTGATTCTCGCCGGAGCAGGGATTGGACTGCTGTTGCTGATCGGGCTGGTGGTGAAGCTTATGCGCTGAAAATCTTGCGGATGGCCCGGAAGACTCGGGTGAAGAAACCGGGAGATGGGAGAGGGGAGACGTTCGATGCGGTGCCGCTGACGGTCGCGACCGCTTCCCGCAACGCAGGTTCCCACTGCTTCGGAAACGGCCGCTCGGCCAGTCGCACTGTGAATCCGGGCCTTTGGTCGCTGGACGCAAGCTCCACGATGCCTGGATGCGCTCGCTCGATCACATCCATCACCGCACGCAACATCTCCCTGCTCCCATCGCCCTTGTAGTACTCGGCCGTCACCGCGGCCACGAGCTGCGCCGCGGTCATTCGACCGGCGAGGTAGTCGGCCAGGCGGTCAGCGGACGTTGCGGATGACATCGTTCGAAAGCGCGATGACCATGATGGCGAGGACGATCAACATCCCCACCTGGGTGAGCCGGAGCCTCAGCTGCGGCGACAGCGGGCGGCGCCGGATTGCTTCGGCGATCAAGAACATCGCGTGGCCACCGTCGAGCACGGGAATCGGCAACAGGTTCAGCACCGCGAGGCTGACGGAGAAGAACGCGATGAATTGCAGGAACCAGTCGATGCCGAGGCGCAGCGCCTGACCCGACATTTGCGCGATGGCGATCGGCCCCCCCAGCTCCTTGGCCGACGCCTGGCCGGTGACGAACCGTTTCACCGACGTCACGACCGCCACGATCTGCGCGCCGGTCAGCCGCACCCCGATGACGAGCGCCGCGACCACCGGTACGTGCATCCGGACCACCGGCGGATTGGCGTACGCGCCGATCAAGCCGAATTTCTGGCCGCCCGAGTCGACCTCGTCGGGCGTAACGGTGAGGTGCACGAGACTGTCGCCGCGCTGCACCGTCAAGTGCAGCGGCTTGCCGGGGCTCGCGCGGATGCGGCGCGTCATGTCGGTCCACGATTCGATCGTATCCAAGCCGATCCGCACGACCACGTCGCCACCCTTGAGGCCGGCCCTGTGTGCCGGTTGCCCGAGATTGACCGGGCCAATCCGCGCCGGGAACAGCTGCACGATCGAACGCGCCACCTGAGTGCGCACGGCACTATCCTGCGGCAGGTGGACCACGATCGGCTCGGAGCGGCCCGCAACGCGGAACGAGAGCTGCTCCGGTCCCTCCAGAATCTTTTCCTCGAGATCATCCCACGTTTTCAAGGAGTCGCCGTTGACGTGCGTGATGCGGTCTCCGCGATGCAGCGCGGCCAGCGGCGCCGCCTCCTGAGGAAGCCGCGCAGTCTGGACGGAGTCCACCGGCGTCACGGCAGCACGGGGCGCACCCGCAATCGCCACCAGCCCAGTGTAGATGACGAATGCGAGCACGAGGTTCATCGTGACACCCGCGAGGATCACCGCCATCCGCGCCGGTAGCGGCTTTTGATCGAACGCGCGCGCGGGATCGATCGGCGCCGACGCCTTCCCGCCTTCCAGCTCGCCCACCATCCCCTCGTCTTCCAACCCCGCCATTTTCACGTAACCGCCGAGCGGAATCCAGGAGATCCAGTACTCGGTCTCGCCGCGGCGCCACTCGATCACCGGACGGCCGAACCCCAGCGAGAAGCGCAGCACCTGAATGCCGACGAGCTTCGCGACGATGAAGTGACCGAACTCGTGCACCGAGATCAGCACGCCGAGCACGATGACGAGCGCGAGCAGCGTCAGGAGCATGCGGCCTCCCGGGCGAGCCGGCGGGCATCCGCGTCCGCTGCCAACACTTCCTCGAGCGACGTCCCTTCTTCCTTCTCCCCGCTCCCTTCTGCAAGGACGCGCTCAATGATCTCCGCAATCCGTCCAAAAGTGATTTGTTCTTCCAAAAAGAGCTGCACCGCCACCTCGTTCGCGGCATTGAACCGCGCGGGTGCCGTGCCGCCGACGCGGGCGGCTTCACGCCCTACCACGTACGCCGGAAAACGGTGAGGGTCCAGCGCTTCAAACGTCAGCGTGCCGGCCGCGACCGGATCGAACCGTCGAATGCCCTGGTCGGGCACGCGATCGGGATAGGTCAGCGCGTAGAGGATCGGCAGCTCCATCGTCGGGAATCCTACCTGAGCGAGCACCGAGCCGTCGACAAACTCCGCGAATCCGTGAATGACCGACTGGGGATGGATCACTACGTCGATTCTTTCGTAGGAGACGTCGAACAGAAACTGCGCTTCGATGACCTCGAGCGCCTTGTTCACGAGCGTCGCCGAGTCCACCGTGATCTTCTTTCCCATCGTCCACGTCGGGTGCTTGAGCGCCTCGGCCACGGTCGCCTTCGACACGCGCTCCGGCTCCCAGGTGCGGAACGGGCCGCCCGAGGCGGTGAGAATGAGCCGCGCCAATTCCGTCGGGCGCCGCCCGGCCACGCATTGCAGCACCGCGCTGTGCTCGGAGTCCACGGGCACGATCTCGCCGCCCCCCTGCCTGGCGGCCTCCGCGACCAGCGCGCCGGCCATCACGAGCGTCTCTTTGTTCGCGAGCGCGACACGCTTCCCCGCGCGCAGCGCCGCGAGCGTCGCCTCGAGCCCCGCGGCGCCGACAATCCCATTGACGACAATTTGTACGTCCGGATGGGTGGCGGCTTCCACGAGACATGATGTGCCATTCCGGCTGCCGGCTCCCGGCTCCCGGCTCCCGCCGTTCACCAGCCCTACGAACGCCGGCTTCCACTCCTGAGCCTGCTGCGCGAGCAGATCTTTGTTGGAGTGCCCGGTGATCGCGACGACACGGAACCGTTCCCGTTGTCTCGCCAGCACCTGGAGAGTCGAACGGCCGATCGAGCCCGTAGAACCGAGCACCGCCACGCCAACGCTCATATCACTCCGAACATGCGATACAATCCCGCCGCCGTGGGAATCACGAAGTACAGCGAATCGAGCCGGTCGAGAATGCCGCCGTGTCCCGGGATGAGATTCGACGAGTCCTTGAGTCCCGCTTCCCGTTTCAGCAGCGATTCGGCGATATCGCCGACCTGCCCGACAATGGAGACCGCGAGGCCAAACAGCAACAGTTGACCGTCGCTGAAGCTCCAGCCGTGGCGGTTGAGCACGAATTTGCCGAGCGCGAGCGCCGCGATCACGCCGCCGAACGTCCCGCCGATCGCGCCGGCGTGCGTCTTCTTGGGCGAGAGCACGGGCGCGAGCCTGGGTCCACCGATCGCTGATCCCGCCGCCATCGCCGCGGTGTCGCAGATCCACGTGATCGCGAGCGGAAACAGGGTCAGCAGCACGTACGGCGCCGGTCGCGTCGCCGCTCCAGTGGCGTGCCGGATCCCGATCAGGAACGCGAGCATGGCTGACGCATACAGGCAGCCGAACATCGTGACGGAGAGACTGGTGAGCGGCCGCCCCGTCGGCCCGCGCCGCCACATCGCGATCGCCAGTGCGATCATGAGCCAGACGGCGCCCAGATAAATAGCGGGCTCGGCCCAACGCGTCTCCGAGCCTTTCGCCCAGTAGGCGAGCAGCGGAATTGCCGCGGCGGCGAGAAACCCCGTGCGCTCGAGCGGCTCGAAGCCCTGGCGCCGTCCCAGATCGTAGATCTCGTGCGCGCCCAGGATGCCCAGCGCTGCGAGGATCGCCGCGAGCACCCAGCCGCCGAGCCAGATGATGGCGATGACCAGCGGTATGGCGATCACCGCCACGGCAATGCGCTGCATCAGATTTTTGGATGGCATCAGGAGGCAGTGACTTTGCCGAACCGCCGATCGCGGCGCTGATAGTCCAGGATGGCGTCGAGCAGCGTGCGCCGGTTGAAGTCCGGCCACAGCACCGGCGTGATGTACAGCTCGGTGTAGGCGAGCTGCCACAGCAGAAAATTCGAGAGGCGCTGTTCGCCGGATGTGCGAATCAGGAGATCCGGATCGCCCCAGCGCGCCGTGTACAGCTTCGCGCAAATCGCCTCTTCGTCGATGTCCTCGAGCCGCTTCGTACCCTTGAGGACTTCTTCCGCCAACAGCCGCGCCGCATGCGCGATCTCGCCGCGCGACGAGTACGAGATGCAGAGATTGAGATGCAGCTTCTGGCCGCTCGCCGTTTCGCGCTCCACGCGCTCGACCGCGGCACGCCCCCCGGGCGTCAGCCGGCCGCGATCGCCGAGCACGTGGACCTGCACGCCCTCGCCCTTCAACTCGGCGACCTCCTGGGCGATGTACTCCTCGAGCAGCTCCATCAGCGCCGAGATCTCGGGCGCCGGGCGGTTCCAGTTCTCTTCGGAAAACGCGAACAGCGTGAGCACCTCGACGCCGGCGTCGAGCGCGCCTGAGACCGCCTCGCGCACCGCCTTCATACCGGCCCGGTGGCCGAACGGCCGCGGCAGGTGGCGCTCGGCCGCCCACCGTCCGTTCCCGTCCATGATGATCGCAACGTGACGCGGAATCACACTTCCATGATCTCCGCTTCTTTGGCTTTCACCGCGGCGTCGATCGCCTTCAGATGATCGTCGTGCGCCTTCTGGGCGTCTTTCTCGGCATGCTTCTGATCATCGGAGGAGACGTGCTCGGTCTTCTTGATCCTGGTCATCGTCTCGGTCCGCGCGTGCCGAATCGCCACCCGGCCCTCTTCGGCGAACTTGTGCACGACTTTGACGAGCTCCTTGCGGCGCTCTTCGGTGAGCGGCGGCACCGGAATGCGAATGATGTTGCCGTCGTTCGAGGGGGTGAGCCCGAGGTCCGAGGCGAGAATGCCCTTCTCCACCGCTTTGAGCAGGCTCTTATCCCAGGGCTGTACGGTCAGGAGCTTCGGCTCGGGCGCCGCCACGCTCGCGACCTGTGTCAGCGGCATCTCGTTCCCGTACGCTTCGACGCGCACGAGATCGAGCAGCGATGTGGTCGCCTTGCCGGTGCGCACGGTCCCGAATTCGCGCTTCACCGCTTCGACCGCTTTGTCCATGAGCTGCTTGGCGTGCTTGAGGTGATCGGCTAACCCACCGGCGGGCGCAGGAGTCATTGGACGATGGTGCCGACGCGCTCACCGGCCAGCACTCTGGCCGTCGCGCCGGACTGGTTGATGTTGAACACTACGATGGGAAGCTTGTTCTCTTTGCACAACCCGAAGGCGTTCGCATCCATCACGGCGTAGCCTTTCACGAGTGCTTCCTGAAACGTCAGCGTCGGCAGAAACGTCGCGGACCGGTCTTTCTTGGGATCCGCCGTATAGATCCCGTCCACGTTGGTGGCCTTGAGAATCACCTGCGCTTCGATCTCGAGCGCGCGCAGCACGGCGGCGGTATCGGTGGAGAAGTAGGGATTGCCGGTGCCGCCCGCGAAAATGACCACGCGGCCCTTGTCGAGGTGCCGCACCGCACGGCGCCGAATGTACGGCTCGGCCAGCTCCTCCATGCGGATCGCGGTCATCACCCGCGTGTCCACGCCCTTCTTCTCCAGGATGTCCTGCAGCGCGAGCGCGTTGATGATCGTCGCCAGCATCCCCATATAATCGGCCGAGACGCGATCCATCCCCTGCTCGCTCGCCGCTGTGCCGCGCAGGATGTTGCCGCCGCCGATCACGAGGCCGAGCTGCACGCCGGTGGCGGCGACGGATTTCAACTCGTCCGACAATCGTTCGATGACGCCGAAATCAATACCGGAAACTCGCCCACCCGCGAACGCCTCTCCCGAGAGCTTCAGGAGCGCGCGCTTGTAGGCGAGCTTCGCAGCCACTCAGTTGCCTCCGAGCTCGAAGCGCATGAAGCGCCGGACCTGGATCTTCTCGCCCGTCTTGCCGGACAATTCCTGCACCATCTCGCCGACGGTCCGCTTGTCGTCCTTCACGAATTTCTGCTCGAGCAGGACGTTGTCCTCGTAGAACTTCTTCATCATCCCGTCCACGATCTTGCCGCGGATGGCCTCCGGCTTCTTCTGCTCCGCCACCTGCGCCTCGTAGACCTGGCGCTCGCGCTGTACCACCTCGGCTGGCAGGTCCTCGACCCGCACGGTGAGCGGCTTGGTCGCGGCGATGTGCACCGCGATCTCTTTCGCCAGTACCTTGAAGTCGTCGGTGCGCGCCACGAAATCGGTCTCGCTGTTCAGCTCGACGAGGACGGCGACGGAGCCGTCATGATGCACGTACGCCCCGATCCAGCCTTCCGACGCCTCGCGGCCCGCGCGCTTTTCGGCCTTGGCGGCGCCTTTGGCGCGCAGGATGTCGACGGCCTTCGCCATGTCGCCGCCCGCCTCCTCGAGCGCCTTCTTGCAATCCATCATGCCCGCCCCCGTCTTGGCACGCAGCTCGGCGACTTGCTTTGCGGGAATCTCTTTCACTGTCGTCATTGGTCCTTTCACTTCCTCATAAAAACGCCGCCCTCGCGCCGTACAGCCGGGGGCGGCGGTGGGTTGTTCATGCTGCCTGCGTTGTTAGGACTCGCCCCCGGTCACGGGCTCCGCCGGGGCGGGCGCTTCTTCGGTCTTCAGCCGGGCGGCGATCGCCTCGGGCTTGGGCCGGCGCTTGCGCCGCGCGGGCCGCTTCTTGCGATCACCCTCGCCTTCGGCTTCGCCCGTCTCCGTCGAGTACGTGGTGCCCTCGCCTTCTTCAGGCGCGGCCGACTCGCGCAGCGGCATCTGGCGCCGCGCCTCGGCGATCACGTCCGAAATCGCATTCGTGATCAATGAGACCGCGCGAATCGCGTCGTCGTTCCCCGGGATCGGCACCGTGATCAGATCGGGATCGGCATTCGTATCCACGATCGCCACGACCGGAATCCCCAGCTTGTTCGCCTCCGCGACCGCGATGCGCTCCTTCTTCGCGTCCACGATGAACAGCGCGCCCGGCAGACGGCCGAGGTTCTTGATACCCGCGAGGTTCTTGTCGAGCTTCGAGCGCTCGCGGTCGAACAGCAGCTGCTCTTTCTTGGTGTAATTCGTGAAGTCGCCTTCCGCCGCACCCTGCTCGAGGTCTTTCAGGCGCTTGATCTGTTTCTTGATCGTCTGGAAGTTCGTCAGCGTGCCGCCGAGCCAGCGCTCCGTGACGTAGAACGCGCTGCAGCGCTTGGCTTCCGCTTCCAGAATCCCCTTCAGCTGTTTCTTGGTGCAGACGAAGAGGATGCCGTCGCCCTTGAGCACGACGTTGCGCAGCAGCTCCTGAGCCGACTCGAGCTGCCGCATCGTCTTCTGCAGATCGATGATGTAGATGCCGGAGCGTTCGGCGAAGATGAACCGCCGCATCTTGGGATTCCAGCGGCGCGTCTGATGGCCGAAATGAACGCCTGCTTCCAACAATTCCTGCAACTGAGGCTGAGGCACTTCCTTATCCCTTTCTTTGGGTTTGTCCGCCGCTACCCTCATCTTCGGTGCCACCCCGGATATCGGGGACCCGGCAACGAATCAGGCAGCGTGTGAGTTTTCGTGCGTCGTTCGTCGTGCGTGAGTCATTAGTCGTGCAGTTACGCACGACGTACGACGCACGTTTTTTTACCGCTTCGAGAACTGGAACCGCTTCCGGGCACCGGCACGGCCCGGCTTCTTCCGTTCGACCGCACGCGGATCGCGCGTGAGCAGTCCCTGCTCGCGCAGCTTCTTCCGGTGCCGATCGTCCGCCATCACGAGCGCCCGCGCGATCCCGAGACGCAGCGCACCAGCCTGACCGGTCATCCCGCCGCCGTTGACGCGTGCTTTCACGTCGAAGGCGCCGAGCGTGTCGGTCGCAGTGAATGGCTGCTGAATGTGCGACACGAGCGAGGGCCGCGGGAAATAATCCCCCAGCGTGCGCCCGTTGACCGTCCATTTGCCTGAGCCCGGCGTCAGATACACGCGCGCAATGCCCAGCTTGCGGCGGCCGATCGCATGCCATCGCAGCTCCGGCGTGATGCCTGTGCTCATTTGACCTCCGCGAGCGGCGTCGGCTGCTGCGCCGCGTGCGGATGATCGGCGCCTGCGTACACCTTGAGCATCTGCTTCACGTGCTGGCGCGAGAGCGTGGTCTTGGGCAGCATGCCCCAGACCGCCTTCTCGATCACGCGCTCGGGATGCTTGCTGATCACTTTCGACACTGGCGTAAACCGTTCGTGGCCCATGTACCCCGTGTGCCGGAAGTAGCGCTTCTGCTCGAGCTTCCGGCCCGTCAGCTGCACCTTCTCGGCGTTGATGACGATAACAAAGTCCCCGCCGTTCACGTGCGGCGTGAAGGTCGGCTTGTGCTTTCCGCGCAGAATCTGCGCGATGCGGCTCGCCAGGCGGCCGAGCGGCTTGTCAGCCGCGTCCACCAGCCACCAGCGACGCGCGACGTCCTCTTTACGAAGCGAAAACGTTTTCATTGCTCTCAATTGGTGTCAGGCGCCAGGTGTCTACGACTCGAATCACGTGCCTGACACCTGACACCAGGCACCTGATTTTAGCAGACGCGAACTCTAACCGGGCCGTAACGACGTGTCAACTATGAGTTTGCCGATTTTATGCTGACTAACTCCGTGCCCTTCTCGACCCGATCCCCGGCCTTTACATGAACCCGCTCCACGACGCCGCTGATCGTGGCCCGAAGCTCATTCTCCATCTTCATTGCCTCGACAACCACGAGCGCCTCGCCAACCTCGACGACCTGCCCTTCGCTCACCTCAACTCGCACCACCAGACCCGGCATCGGCGCTTTCACTCCCCCGCCGGCGGCCGGCTTTTTTCCCTGTCCGGTCAGTGCCTCGATCTGCTTGGACCGGTCATCCTGGACTCCCACCTCGAGGCGCTCGCCCGCGGCGCCCATGACCCAACGGCCGCCGCCGAGCTGCTGGTAGGCGACGGTCCATGAGTCCCTGCCGAGGAGCAAGTGCATCAGAGGTGTGCCGGGGATCGCGGCCGCATGCGCTTCGAACTTCTCACCGTCGACCGTGACGGCGCCGCCGTCGACGTCTACGACGTAAACTCGAGATCGAATAGTGACGTGATACCTCATCATTCCCCCGTCGGCTGAAGCCGCGGCTCGGCGAAATCGCGCGTCCTTAAGGACGCAGTGTCGTGGCCGAGCCGGCGCTTCAGCGCACGGTTCATGCGGCTTCCAAGACAGCAACTGTTTCTACGTGTGCGGTTTGCGGAAACAGATCAAACGCCTGCACCGCGGTCACGGTGTAGTTCACATTCAGCCGCCCGAGGTCCCGCGCCAGCGTCGCCGGATCGCACGAGATGTACGCGAGCTTCGCCACCGGCTGCGATGTCAGTCTCAGTGACACATCCCAGTGCAATCCGCCCCGCGGAGGATTCACCACCACCGCGTGCGGCGGCGGCAAACTGGGCAGGATGTCCTCTGCGCGCGCAGCGATGAAGCGCGCCGCGGGGAGGCGCGCGCGACCCCAACTCACCGCTTTCTCATCGACGTCCACGCTCACCACATTCGCGCCGCGCTCGACCAGCAGCGCCGCCGTATCGCCGATGC
Organism: Gemmatimonadota bacterium; assembly: GCA_003221035.1. Classification (GTDB taxonomy): domain Bacteria; phylum Gemmatimonadota; class Gemmatimonadetes; order Gemmatimonadales; family GWC2-71-9; genus 20CM-2-65-7. The sequence goes on along the minus strand of QHUB01000051.1, from coordinate 16,169 downwards.
CGCCGTAGAGGTCCCAGATCGTCTGGCCCTTCACGTCTCCCAGCCGCTCGACCGCCCACCGCCGCGCCACGGCGCCCATTTCCGGATTCACCTGCTCGAATGCCGTCGCGGGAAAACCAGTTGCCGGACCTGCCACGACACGCGCGGCTCCGTCGACCGGCTGCCACCAGCAGACGACGGCGCCTTCGATCGAGCCTCGCAACGCCCCGCGCAGCTCGTCGGCGTTGAGCCACGGCTCGCCCGCCGACTCCGCGATGATATGGCGGCGCTCCTCGCGATCGAGCCGGAGCGTCAGCCGCGTCAATGGATGCGGAAGCATGGGGAGTCGCCCGCGCAGTTCCCGCCACAGCGCCATGAGCCGGAAGTCTGTGATGTGACAATCGGCGAGCGGGAAAACAAAATTGGGCCGGTCGTAGGGATGCAACCCAATTGCCGTTACCGCCCCGTCGCCGCCCTTCGCCGCCATGGAGATCTTGGAGCGGTAGCGCCACTCGTCCAGCGCTTCCACGATTTCGGGATCGGGCAGATCCAGCTTGCCGACGCGCCGCAGTGTCTCACCGACGATCGCGCGCTTCGCGGTGAGCTGCTCGTCGTAGGCCAGGTGCTGCAACTGACAACCACCACAGTGATCTGCCGTATAATGGGGGCACGGCGGCGCCACGCGTCCGGAGCCCGCTGCGACGACGCTCCCAACGTCGGCACGGGCGAAGTTGCGATGCCGCTGCAGCGAGCCTTCGCGCAGGCGAATGCGGTCGCCGGGAACCGTCCTCGGGATGAACACCACTCGACCATCGCTGAGTCGTCCCACGCCATCTCCGCCCACCGCGATCCCAGTAATCGTCACGAGGTCACTCACTCGACATCTCTCAGGCCGAGTCTCCGGCCTTCCAGAACCCACGGTGACGCCGAGCGTGCGGTCCGGCCGTCCGACGGTCCGACCGTTCGACCTTTCTGCTCGTCAGCCAGAATCGCCGCAGCCACCGCCACCGCCCGCTCCAACCCAGGCCCTGACGGAGCAGCCAACACTCGCCCGCCCGCTCGCTCCAGGTAGCCGATGTCGATATCGCCCTTCAGGAACTCGGCGTCGTCCATCACGCGCAGATGGAACGGCTGGCTCGTTGGCAACCCGACGATCACCAGCTCGCTCAACGCACGTCGCATGCGCTGAATCGCGACCTCGCGCGTCTCTCCCCATGCGAGGAGCTTGGCGAGCAGCGGATCGTAGAACAGCGTGACATCGTTGCCCGCCTCGACCCCGCCGTCCCACCGGATCCCCGGCCCGCTCGGCACACGCAGATACTCGAGGACGCCGGTCGCCGGCAGGAAATCGTTGAACGGATCTTCCGCGGTGATGCGGCACTCGATCGCGTGACCGCGCGGATGCAGCTGGCCTCCTGAGCCCGCCGCGACGTGCACCCGCATCGCCTGGCCGCCGGCGATGCGCAGCTGCTCGCGAACCAGATCGACGCCGTACACGAGCTCGGTGACCGGATGCTCGACCTGAATGCGCGTGTTCATTTCGAGGAAGTAGAACTCGCCGCCGGGCGTGAGCAGAAACTCGATCGTGCCCGCGCTCACGTAGCCGACGGCGCCCGCCGCCGCCGTCGCCGCCTCGGACAACCGCCGTCTGAGCGCCGGCGAGACGGCAACCGACGGCGACTCCTCGATGAGCTTTTGATGGCGGCGCTGAATGCTGCACTCGCGCTCGCCCAGCGCGACCACCCGGCCCCGATGGTCGGCGAGAATCTGGATCTCGATGTGCCGCGGGCGCTCGAGATACTTCTCGACGTACACGGCGCCGTCGCCAAACGCTTTTTGCGCTTCTCGCCGCGCGGCGGCAAACGCCGCTTCGACTTCCCGGTCATTCGCGACCAGCCGCATCCCCTTGCCACCACCGCCGGCCGCGGCCTTGAGCAGCACAGGGTAGCCGAGGCGCTTGGCCTCGGTGCGCGCCTCCACGGGATCACGCAGCGGCGTCGTCGTGCCGGGAACGACGGGCACCCCCGCCGCCTGCATTCGGCGCCGCGCCTCGGTCTTGTCGCCCATCGCCTTGATCGCCGCCGCCGGGGGTCCGACAAACGTGAGGCCGGCATCCTTGCACGCTTCCGCAAACGCCGCCCGCTCCGACAGGAAGCCGTAGCCGGGATGGACCGCCTGGCAGCCGGTGTCTTTGGCGGCCGCGATCAGCTTATGGATGTTGAGATACGAGTCCGCGGATGGCGCCGGGCCGATGAGCACCGCGGCGTCGGCGTCGCGAACGTGGGGTGCCAGGCGGTCAGGTTCGGAGTAGACGGCGACCGCCGCCAGGCCTTCCTCGTGACAGGCGCGGATGATGCGGACCGCGATCTCGCCGCGATTCGCAACCAGCACGCGCTTCAGCGACACCCGACCTCGTCGCCAAGCTCAAACGTCTCGAAGGCCTTGCAGAGGCCACCAAAGTTCACGACCGAACGGCGATAAATCGCCGTGACCGGCGGTGTCCAGGTGTCATGCTCATCCACCGCCTGCTTCAGCGCTGCGAACACAAAATCTTGTGGTGGGACCCGATCGGCTTTGGTTTCGTTGCCCGTCACCCACACGAGCGGCCGTTTGTTCCACTTCACCGTGCGCTCGTCGGGCGGCCGCTCGAACGCCATGCTTGCGCACACGGCGCGCGCCTGGCTCAACGCGCGGAGTGACGGATCGCGCGTCTTCATCTCGCGCAGGACGCGGTTGCGAAGCACGCTGTCGCCGCGCCAGCGCTCGAAGGGCACGATCATCAGGTCGGGTCTCAAGCCGCGCGCAAATCGCAGGTACCACGCCGCCTGCGTATCGGTCTCGCCGGCCGTGAACAGGATGCCCTGGTGCGGGCAGGCGCGCAGCAGGTTCTCGCCGAGTTCCTCCAGTACCGGAGGCAGCTTCAGGTCTTCCGGCACGGCATGCCACGCCAGCGTCGCCGCGCTCGTGCCGGCCGTTTCCCAGTCGATCGCCGCGCGTTCGCCGTAGGCGTACACCCGGTACACGCGCGCGGAGTCGGCGGTGCGCGTCCCGGTGCTGAGGCGCGCCGCGCGGTCGAATGCAAGCTGCGCCGTGTCGAGCGTAGCGTGCGCCATCACCGTATCGACGGTGACCGGCTTCTTGTGGGCGTGATAGTCGGCGTTGCGATCCAGATAGGCGAGCCCGAGCTCGAGCCAGGCGGACGCATCGGTCGAGTCGGCGGTGACTTTGGCCCACAGTCCCGCCCGCACCGAATCGGGATGCGGGTTCTGCGGGTTCTGCAGCAGCGTCAGGACGGACGCCGCCTTATAAAGGAATATTCCCATGCTTCTTCGGCGGATTCTTGGCGCGCTTCGTGTCGAGCGTGATCAGGGCCTCGATCAGCCGGGGACGTGTGTCGCGCGGGTCGATGATGTCGTCGAGATACCCGCGCGCCGCCGCCTGGTAGGGGTGCGCGAACTTCTCACGGTACTCGTTGGTGCGTTCGTCGCTCGCCTCGCCCTTGTACAGGATCTCCACCGCCCCCTTCGGCCCCATGACCGCGATCTCGGCGCTCGGCCACGCGACGTTGTAGTCGCCGCGGATGTGCCTGGAGCTCATGACGTCGTAGGCGCCGCCGTAGGCCTTGCGGGTGATGACCGTGAGTTTGGGCACGGTCGCTTCGCAGTACGCGTACAGCAGCTTCGCGCCATGCTTGATGATGCCGCCATGTTCCTGCGCGACACCCGGGAGAAATCCCGGCACATCCTCGAACGTGACGAGCGGCACGTTGAACGCGTCGCAAAACCGGATGAATCGCGCGCCCTTGAGCGATGCCGCGATGTCGAGCACCCCCGCGAGCGCCGCGGGTTGATTCGCGACGATCCCCACCGGGCGGCCCGCGAGCCGCGCGAAGCCGACGATCAGGTTGCTCCCGTAGTCGGGTTGAACCTCGAGAAACTTGCCGTTGTCGATGACGTGCTTCAACACCTCGTGCATGTCGTAGGGCTTGGTCGGCTCGTCCGGGACGACTTCGAGCAGCGCTTCTTCGCGCCGGTCGGACGGGTCGTCGGACTGCCGGACGGGCGGCGAATCGAGGTTGTTGCCGGGCAGGAAGCCGAGCAGCGTTCGAATGGCCGTGATGGATTCGAGCTCGGAGTCGTGCACAAAGTGCGCGATGCCGGACGTTCCGCCGTGGACGTCCGCGCCGCCGAGCTTTTCGAAATCGACTTCCTCGTGCGTGACCGTCTTCACCACGTTCGGGCCCGTCACGAACATGTAGGAGATGCCGCGGACCATGAAGATGAAATCGGTGATTGCGGGACTGTAGACCGCGCCGCCCGCGCAGGGACCGAGGATCGCGCTGATCTGCGGCACGACGCCCGACGCCAGAGTATTGCGCAAGAAGATGTCGGCGTAGCCGCCGAGCGACGCGACGCCTTCCTGAATGCGCGCCCCGCCCGAGTCGTTCAGTCCGACGACGGGCGCACCGTTCTGCACCGCGAGGTCCATCACCTTGCAGATCTTTTCCGCGTGCGCTTCCGACAGCGAGCCGCCGAACACGGTGAAGTCCTGCGAGAACACGTAGACGAGCCGCCCCTCGACGCGGCCCCACCCTGTGACGACGCCGTCGCCGAGCACCTTTTGGTCGGCGAGCCCGAAATCGGTGGCGCGGTGTGTGACGAAGCGATCGAGCTCGACGAATGTCCCCGGATCGAGGAGCACGTCGAGCCGCTCGCGCGCGGTCATCTTGCCTTTTTGATGTTGCGTGGCGATGCGATCAGTACCGCCGCCCTGCTCTGACTCGGATCGCTTCTGCTGCAGCAGCTCGAGCTTCTCTCGCATGGACATGCGGAAAATGTATGGCTCGAAATGGAAAGGGGACAGGATAACCTGTCCCCTCATGCCATTCACCGCGGTGCGCCTACGCGTCCAGCTTTTGCATGTCCTCTTCCGGCGCAGGCGCCGGCGGCGGCGGCGGCGGGATGATGTCGTCCTTGGGGAATCCGGTCGCGGCGAGGACGATTCTGTGATGGATCGGATCCACCTCCAGCACCTTCAACTCGGCCGCCTGCCCTTCCTTGACTGCATCCCCCGGTTGCTGAATGTCCGGGATGCCGAGCTGGGACATCGGCACGAAGCCCTCGATATCGTTGCCGAGATCGACGACCACGCCCTTGTCCATCAGCCGCATGACGCGGCCCCGCAGCTCCGTGCCGACAGGATAGGTCTCGCCGATGCGCAGCCACGGATCTTCCTGCGCCTGTTTCAATCCGAGCGAGATCCGCTTGTTCTCGGCATCCACGTTCAGAATCAGCACGTCGACCTCGTCGCCCTTCTTCACCACCTCGGACGGATGCTGCACGCGCTTGGTCCACGACATGTCGGAGATGTGAATCAGGCCGTCGATGCCCGGCTCGATTTCGACGAACGCGCCGAACGACGTGAGGTTGCGCACCTTCCCGCGGAGCCGCGTGCCGACCGGATACTTCTGCGGCAGCGCCATCCAGGGATCCTGCTCTGTCTGCTTCATGCCGAGCGAGACTTTCTCTTCCGTCTCGTCGACCTTGAGCACCACGGCTTCGATCGATTCGCCGATCGACACGAGCTTCGACGGATGCCGGACGTTGCGCGTCCAGCTCATCTCGGAGATGTGCACGAGACCTTCGATCCCCGGCTCGAGCTCGACGAACGCGCCATAGTTCGTGATCGAGACGACCTTGCCCTGCACGCGCGTGCCGACCGGGTATTTCGCGGCGACGTTCTGCCACGGATACGGCTGGAGCTGCTTCAGGCCGAGCGAAATGCGCTCGCGCTCCCAGTCGATGTCGAGAACTTTGACTTCGAGCTCCTGACCGATCTGCACCATCTCGCTCGGGTGCGACACGCGGCCGTAGCTCATGTCGGTGATATGCAGCAGGCCGTCCACACCGCCGAGATCGATGAACGCGCCGAAGTCGGTGATGTTCTTGACGACACCCTTCCGCACCTGATTGACCGAGAGCTCCTTCATCAGGACGTCGCGCTTCGTCTTGCGCTCGGCCTCGAGCAGCACGCGGCGCGAGACCACGATGTTGCGGCGCCGCTTGTTCAGCTTGATGATCTTGAACTCGAAGCTCTGGCCGAGGAGCTCGTCGATGTTCGGCACGCGGCGCAGCGCGATCTGACTGCCGGGCAGGAACGCATCCACACCCATCAGATCCACGACCACACCGCCCTTGATCTTTTTCACGAGCGTGCCGGTGACGCCCTCGTCCTTCTCGTGCGCTTCGCGGATCCGCTCCCAGACGCGCATGAAGTCGGCTTTCTTCTTCGAAAGCACGACGGCGCCTTCCTGGTCCTCGAGGTGCTCGAGGAATACTTCCACCTCGTCACCTTCCTTGAGGCTCTTCGGATCCTTGAACTCGTCGATCGCCACGGCGCCTTCCGACTTGAAGCCGACGTCGAGAATGACGGCGGTGTCGGTCACGCGCAGCACCTTCGATTTGACGATCTCGCCTTCTTCGATATTGGAGAGCGTCCCCTCGTACAGCTCAGTCATTTTCGCGATCTCGTCGGCGGAATATTCCTCGTCGAGACCGGAGCGGACGCGAAGTTGCGACTTGGGAGGTTTGCGAGTGGGGAGATCTTCTTCGAAATCTTCTACGTCACGTGCTTCTACGAGCATGCGGTGCACCGGTTCGGTTGTGGGTTTGAGGTTTATCTTCACCCCTCCATATTCACACCCTGAAGGGTGTGCTCGGCAATCGCTGTCCGTAAGGACAGTGTAACCCGAGCCCAGGCTTTAGCCTGGGGAGCTGCGACGGGCGGAAACCTACCCAGGGAACCGTGCCCGCGCCAGTTCAACGACGCGCGTGACCTGCTCCTCCAGCGTGAGGGCCGTTGTGTCCAGTAAGACCGCGTCCTGTGCCGGTTTGAGCGGGGCCACGCGGCGGTTGGAATCGGCCGCATCCCGGGCCTCCAAGGCCTGACTCTCACGCCGCACCAGCTCCACATCCACCGCCTGCCCGCGCTGAAAGAGCCTCCGCCGAGCGCGTTCGTGCGGTGTGGCGGTCAAAAAGACCTTCAGCGGGGCCTCGGGAAAGACGATCGTCCCGATATCGCGACCATCCACGACCACTCCTCCACCAACCTCCATGCCCCCGACCGCCCTCCTCTGCTGGGTATTTACCCAGGTCCGAACCTCCGGCATGGCGGCGACGACCGACACGAAGCGCGTGACGCGCTCGCCCCGGATCGCTTGCTCGACGTCGGCGCCCGCCACCTCGGGCCGGAAACTGTTGCCGGCCAGCACCAGCCGGACCGGCAGCCGCCCCGCGAGGTCCACCACCTGCTGCGCCGGCCATTCCTCGCCCTTGCGGCGCCCGCCTTCGCCGAGGTTGTCGAGCGCGGCGAGCGTCAGCGCCCGATAGAGCGCGCCCGAGTCCAGATGCGCCCAGCCGAGCCGCTCGGCGACCTGGCCGGCGGTCGAGCTTTTTCCGGACGCGGCCGGCCCGTCGATGGCGATGACTCTTACAGTCATCGTGCGTCGTGCGTCGTGCGTCGTGCGTGCATGCGCCGCAAATCTGCGAAGAAGTTTGGATAGCTGATCGCCACGGACTTGCGTTCCGACAGCGTGACCTTCGCTCCGTCAACGGTGCCGAGCACGGCGAACGCCATCGCGAGTCGATGATCTTTGGCGGTGTCGACTTTTCCGCGTGGCGCTGTCTCCGTCCCCTCGATGTGGAGATCGTTTCCGTGTACTTCGGCCTTCACGCCAACCGCCCGCAGATTCGCCGCGATCAGCTCGAGACGGTTGCTCTCCTTCACCCGCAATTCACCAACCTCGCGAAACATCGTCGTGCCGCCCGCGCGACTCGCGAGCACCGCGAGAATCGGGACCTCATCGACCAGAGTGGGGATCTCGGCGGCCGTCACCTCTGTCCCGCGCAGGTTTGCCGGACGCACGACCAGGTCCGCGACCGGCTCGCCCCCTGCGTCGCGCAAATTCACACGCTCGACGTGCGCACCCATGCGCTCGAGCACCACCACGAATCCCGTGCGCGTGGGGTTCACGCCCACGTTTTCGATGATGAGCTCGCCTTTGTCCGCTAGGACCGCCGCTGCAACCAGAAACGCCGCCGACGACGGATCTCCTGGCACGGAGAGTTGGAATGCTGGAATGTTGGAGCGATGAGACGGCTCGAACACAATTGCGCCGTCGCGTTCGTGAATACCCAACCCAAGATGCGCGAACAACCGCTCGGTATGATCCCGCGAACGGTACGGCTCCCGAATAGTTACCGGCACCTGCCCCGTCAGTCCCGCGAAGAGCAAGGCGCTCTTGACCTGCGCGCTCGCTACGGGGCTCGTGTAGGTGAGGCCGCGAAGCGTACCGCCGCGAATCGTGAGCGGCAGTCCGTCTCCTCTTTCCTTTATATCGGCGCCCATCTGCTTGAGGGGTTCGGTTACTCTTCGCATCGGCCGGCGCCGCAGCGACGCGTCGCCTGTGAGCGTGCTCGCGAAGCGCTGGCCGGCGAGGATCCCGCACATGAGGCGCGCAGTCGTGCCGGAATTGCCGCAATTGAGCCGGGAGCTGGGAGCCCGGAGCCGGGAGCCGGCGACGCTGACTCCAGACTCCTGAATCCTCGAAATATCCGCACCGAGCTGGCGCAGCACGCGGGCACTCGACCGCACATCGTCCCCCGTGAGCAAACCCGTCAGCTCGCTCCTGCCTCGGGCCACCGCCGCCAGCATCAGCACGCGATGCGAGATGCTCTTATCACCCGGCGGCCGGACGACGCCGCTAACCAAGGCGGCGTCTCCAGTGCGCGGCGCGCTCCAGCCACGCCGTCAGCGCGCCCGCATCCCCGGTCTCGAGCGCCCGCTCTACGGTGCCGAGCGACTCCTCGAGCTCACGGAGCGCCGGAAGAATCTCGTCGCGGTTCATGAGCAGGATTTCGGTCCAGAGCGCGGGGTCACTCGCGGCCAGGCGTGTGGTGTCGGCTGCGCCGGTGCCGAAGGAAGATCCGGGCGGGGCGTGACGCGCGAGAAAGTCGCCAAGCAACGACGCGACGACCTGCGGCACATGACTGGTGGCGGCGAGCTGCGCGTCGTGTCGTGCGGCGTCGATCAACACGGGCTCCGCCTCGAGCACGTCCTGCCAGAAGTGTGAGATCTCGAAGGCGGCGTTCTCACCACCCGGAGTGGGCGTGACATAGACGACCGCGCCGCGAAACAGATCGGGCCGGGACGCTTCGAAGCCGTAGCGATGTGTTCCCGCGAGCGGATGACTGCCGGCGAACCGATCGCTGAGCCCGAGTCGCTCGGCGCGCGCCACGATGCCGCGTTTCACCGAGCCCACGTCCGTGATGAACGCGCCACGCTTGAGCTGCGGGCCCAACGTTTCGAGCTGCGTGAGATTGGCGGCGGGGGGAGCGGCGAGAACGAGCAAGTCGGCCACCTGGGCCACATCGATGGCGCGAGGGGGCGCGTCGTCGAGGGCGCCTTCCTGCGCCGCAATGGCCCGCTCGGCCGGCTCGGGCGACCACCCGACCACCCGAATCCCGTGTCCCGGTCCCGGCTGCTTTACCTGCCGGGCAATCGAACCGCCCATCGCACCGAGCCCGATCAGGCCGAGGGTCTGGGGTCGCACGGCTTGGAAGGTACACGTCGCCCGCATATTATGGAGCCCCATGCGGTCCGGTCGCGGTGCGCCGAGCATCACTCGACTCTTCGCTGCGACGTTCATCGCCGTGGCGCTCGTCGGCCTGGTCACGCAGGTCGCGACGTGGCGGAGTGCCCGCGCCACGCAGGCCGCGATGGTCGCGCTGACGCAACGGCTCGAGCGCATTCAACAGATCGATGCCTCTCCCCTCATCGCCACCGAGGCCACGGCTGCTGCTGAGTTGGCCGCAGACGCCGGCGATGATGCGCTGCAGGCCGCCCTGGCCGCCACCGTGCTGTTCGCCGCCATGCTCGGCGTCCTCGCTCTGGGCTTCTGGTACAACCGGCGCCGTCTCGCTATTCCCTTCGGCCGTCTTGCGCAGGCCCTGCAGCGCGTCGCCGAAGGCCAGTTCGCCGAGCCCCTGGAAGAGAATCAGCCGGCCGAATTCGGCGCCATTGCGCGCGGCGTCAATCGCATGGCGAAGTCGCTGGCGTGGCGCGAAGAGATACAGGCCTTCCTCTCGCAACTCCTCTCGGCACTCAACACGTCGGCCGATGACGCAGCCATCGGCCTCGACCAGGCCCTGGGCGTGATCGCGGGCGCGACCCGAGCCGCCGGCATCGTGTTGTACCAGCCGGCGTACGATGCCAACGAGTGGTCGCCTACGGCCGCGCGGGGCTTCGAATCCGCTCCTGCCCCGGTGCAACGGGCGACGATGCGCGACCTCATGGGCGACGCCGCGCAGGCGATCCACTATCACGGCGAAGCGGTGCAGGCCGTGCGGCACCAGCTGCGGCTCACCGCCGCGATGCCGCAGGGTCTCGTGCTCGTACCGCTCCGCACGGGCACGCGACTCATCGGAGTCCTTGGCGTGATTCCGGGGGCGACCTTCGGCGCGGACGAGCGCGCGGCACTGGAGCAGGCGGCGCCGAACCTCGCCATCGCGAGCGAGCGCGGCGCGGCACACCACAACACCCGCCGGCTGGCGGTGGAAGTCCGGCAGACCGCGAAGCGCCTGGAGGAGTTGAATACCGAGCTCGACGGCGCGATGAAGACCAAGGACCAGTTCCTGTCCAATATCTCACACGAGCTGCGCACGCCGCTCAACAGCGTCATCGGGTTCACCGATTTGCTGCTGACGCAGGAGGGCGACGCGCCATTGTCAGCGCAGCAGCGCGACTTTCTCGAGACGATCGGCCGGAACGGCCGCCACCTGCTCGAGCTGATCAACGAACTGCTCGATCTGCAGCGTATCGCCGCCGGCCGCATGGAAATCAAGCCCGACTCTGTGGAGGTGTCGGCCCTGTTCGACGAAGCGGCGGAGACCGTGACTGCGCAAGCGCAAAAACATGGCCACACGCTGGTAGTCACGCCGCCTCCCACCGGCCTGCGCGTCCACGCCGATCGCGGTCGGATCCGGCAGGTATTGCTCAACCTGCTCTCGAATGCGATCAAATTCACACCCGATGGCGGGCGCGTCACCGTGGCGGCGGCGTCCGTCAACGGCGGCGACGCACCCTCTGTTCGAGTCGCGGTCACAGACACGGGCATCGGAATCGCCGCGGACGATCAGCCAAAACTGTTCCAGGAATTCTCGCAGCTCGATGCCTCGGCCAGCCGCAAGTACGAAGGCACCGGTCTCGGACTTGCGTTGTCGCGGCGGTTGATCGAGCTGCACGGCGGGACGATCGGGGTGGACAGCCAGCTCGGCAAAGGCAGCACCTTCTGGTTCACGCTGCCACAGGCGGAATGACATGGCCACCATCATTGTCGTAGAGGATCAGCCCGACAATCTCAAACTGCTCACGGCGGTGTTGACGAGTAAGGGACATCGCGTCGTCGGCCTCCCCAATGGCGATCGCCTGGTTGAGACCGTACGGACGCACCAGCCGGTCCCCGATTTGGTCTTGCTCGACATTCAACTGCCGGGCCGCGACGGATATGCGCTGCTCGAGGAACTCAAGGCATTGCCGGAACACTCCTGGAAGGTGATCGCGCTGACCGCGCACGCGCTGCCGGAAGACCGCGAGCGCGCAACCGCGGCGGGTTTCGACGGGTACATCACCAAGCCAATCGACGTGCGCGCGTTTCCTGCGGAAGTATCGCGTTACCTGGGAGGCTAATCATGGGCGGTAAGGTGCTGCTGGTCGGGCGACTCGTCTTTGCTTTCTTCTTTTTATATTCCGGATTCAATCACCTCACCAAACTCGGCATGTATGCCCAATTGGCGGGCGCCTCGGGTGTTCCCGCACCCACGCTGCTGACGGCTATCTCCGGACTGATGCTGATCGCGGGCGGCTTGAGCGTGCTGTTAGGCGTCCAGGTTCGCCTGGGCGTATTGCTCATCGCGGCCTTCCTCATTCCCGCCGCGTTCACGGTGCACAAATTCTGGGGAATTGCCGATCCGATGATGGCGGCGAATCAGGCGGCGAATTTCTGGAAAAACATCGCGCTCGCCGGCGCGTGTCTGATGATCTCTGGATTCGTGACCCTGTATCCGGCGCGCTGGCCATACAGCATCGGCCGCGCCGGAGTCCCGCCGGCCCTTTAGGGCCGGTCGGGTGGCGGCGTAGCGCGTGGCGGGTGCGGAGCCTTCGGCGTCCACATGCGCGGATGAGGATGCGGATTTGGATTTGGATTTGGATCCGCGTCCGCCGAATGCAGCGTGATCGAGCCGTTGACGGTCACGAGCTTCAACGCCGATCCCCCGGTGCCGATCGTGCCGCGCAAATGCCGCGGCGTAATCTTGCCGATGATCTTGACAGGGAAATCGGTCTCGACCCGGCCGTTCACCGTCTCGGCGTCGATCTCCGCATTGAGCTGAACCGGCAGTCCAGCGCTCACCGAGCCGTTCACCGTCGTGAGCCGGACGTCCCCGCCCGTCAGTGACTGCATGTTGGCTTCGATGCTGCCGTTCACGGTGGTCGCCTGCACGGGACCGGCCGACGTGCTCACCGCAATCCGGCCATTCACCGTCGCGGCTTCGACCGGGGCGCTGACGCCGTCGATCTCGAGGCCGCCGTTCACGGTCGAGGCATTGACCGGAACGTTCCTGGGCAGCTCGACCGTAAACCGCACCGCCACGTCGTTCTTCTTCACGCCGTTCATGTGATAGTCGCCGCCGTCGTCGCAGCGGCCGTCGCGCGCTTCCCACACCGCGCAGACGGTGAGACCGCGCTCGGTAGGCACCGGAATGATTTTCACGATCTGCGGATCGGACATGTGCCAGCTCTTCTCGACGCGGATGACCACGCTGTCGCCTTCTGCGGCCACCACCTCGATTGGGCCGTTCGTGTTCCGAATCCACACGTGCTGGGAAGGCTTGATGAGCGCGTGGTATTCCCATTCATCGCCGGTGTGCCGGCCGTGGCCGAAGAGCTCTCCGGCGTCACCGTCGCCCCAGTTGAAGTCGCCGAACGCGCCCAGGGCGCCGAGCGGCGAGGGGACATTGACGCGAATGCTTCGAATGAAGAGACCGGCCCCAACCACGAGCCCGAATAGCACCCCACCGCGAACGATCTCGCGACGCCAGGTGCGCCAGAACCGCTTCGCCGTGGACGGCGTTGCTGCTTGCTCGATTGACATGGTCATGGATATCCGCTGTTACGTTGGTTCAATCTTATAGGTTTCGCCCGGATACGCGACCGCCCGCCGAACTGCGCGGGCGGTGCGGTCCGATCCCCGAGGGAGGTCAGGGATCGGGGGATCGGGGATCAGCTCTGGGTACACTTGGGCTGGGCGGTTGCCTCGACCGTTACCGGGGCCAGCATCCCGCCATACCAGACGCGGTTAGCGTCTGCGGTCGGGTCCGGCGCTGCGACCGTCAGGGCCGCCCGGCGGTACGTCGCCGCTCGGTCCATGGTCATGGCGGCTTGGGCGGCGAAGCCGTATCCGAACGTCAGGATCGTCGCGATCAACAGGGTCAGGCCGCGCATCTGCAACCTCTCAGCTAGGGATATGGTGATGACTTTCGTGATATGAGACGCAGCCAGCGCGCGAAAGGTTGCATGGAATCGTGAGTTGACACCTTCCGGACTCGTGCTCCGGTCAGAGTCGCAGTCCACCTCGCAACATCAGCCGACTCAGCTGCTCCGCGCGCTCGATGTCGCCCGGTGCCGTGAAGGCATACTGTTCGAGCGCATACACGAGTCCCACGCTGATGCGGTCGCGTTCATACTCGAGACCCACCGCCCCATCGAGCGTGATTGCAGCGGAGGAGAGGCCTTCGATCGCCGCGACGGGAATCAGCCCAATCCGCCCGATCGCGTGCAATCGCCCGCCGCTGAACGCGGGCCGAAATTCCGCACCGATCCGGCCGACGACCCAGTGCTGCCGGCCGGCGTCGCTCGAAATCGCCCGGAGGGTCACGCCCCCGTAGAATCCCCACACCGACGCTAACGTGTAACTGGCCAGCGCCTCAGCTTCCCCGATGCGACGATCCAGATCTGCCGCGTCTGCCGACTGCAGCTCGCCACCCAGCCCGCGAAGCGTAATCGCCAGGCGAGAGCTGAGGCGCCCGTCCACGCCGAATTCGAGTGCCAGACCGCTGAACTTCTCGAGTCCGTAGCCGGCATCGACGCGCTGCTCGACGTAGCCGAGTCCGCCGGTCCCGATCCACCGGCCCTGACTCGCGGCGCGCCCGGCGGTGAGGACGAGCAGCGCCGCGACCCACGTCGCTGCGTGGCGGATCCGGCTCACGGCGCGGCGCCCGCGGCCGGCCGGATCACGAGAATCGTCTGCGCGAGCCGTTCCGCGTTGCGCTGCCGTATCTGCTGATTCGTCGCGGCGCGTTCCGCGCGCCGGCGCTCGTTGGCCGCAACGTTCTCCGGGCGGCTACTGCCCCGCCGCGTGAAGAAACTGCCGACTCCGACCGCGACGCCGGCTGTCGCGACGACGGTGGCCATGCCTCGCGACTCGCCCAGGCCGCGGTTCGTGCCGATCTCCGACAGGAGGAACGCGCCCGCCGCCACGCCGAGTCCCTTCAGTAGATCGGTCGTGCCTGCCGACTTTTCGTAGCGTTCCGGTAACAACTCAGGGGACTGCAAGTCGGGCAGCGTGTCTTCCAGCGCCGGGAACTCCTGCTGGACGTCGAAATACGCGCTCGCGGAGTCGGTTCCTCCCCCAGCGTGCACGCGACTCTGCGCGAGCAGCACGACGGCGTAGCGTCCCGACGGCGCGAGCTGCCCGTTGGCGAGCACGCCATCCCATTCGATTTCGCGCATCCCGTCGATCGCTCCGACGAAGAGCGGAAACGCAAGCGCCGGCGCGATTGCACGGATCTCGCAGCGCGCCGAGGCCGCATGCGTCGCGACGACCGTAAACGATATGCGCTCCGTGCGTGGGTCGAGCCGCGTCGCGGCGACGGGCCGTACTCCGATCCGGAACACCGCCCGCCGGGCTGTCCGAAACGCATCCACCTGGGTCGGCGTGAACTGTGCCGGATCGAGGTCGGTAAACGGATCGCGCTCGAGCGCGGCGCGAAAATGCGTGACCGCCGAATCGGTCGCGCCGAGCAGGACGAGTGCCGCGCCGAGATAGAGGTTGGCTTCCACGCGCTGGGCGGCTGTTACCTCGTACGACCACCCGGGGGAGATGATCTGGCGCAAGAGCGGCAGTGCACGCTCCAGCTCGAGCTGTTCGTAGAGATCCCGAGCGCGACGCAGGGTCGCCGCGGTCGTGTCCTGCGCAGATGCGGGGACGCTGAGCGCGCTGACGCACAGCACCACCAGGACGACGCGTCTCATTCCGACGGAGCGCGCAATGTCACTCGGCCCAGGGTGTGTGTGGCGCCCGTCTGGACGATGATCGTTGTGTCCCAGGCCTGGTAGCCGGCCGCTTGCACGCGCAGCCGCCGCGCGCCCGTCGGGATCCGAAGATCGACAACGCCCCCGATTCCGACGCGCCGGCCATCGACGAGAATCTCTGCGCTCGGCGGGCTGGTCAGCACGCGGAGCTTGCCGGTCAGCACCGGCGCCGGGAGCGGCGGAGGCGTGTGAGCCGTGGGGGCGGGAGCCATGGAGACCGCGGGTGTGACTGCGACATTGTGGGGCTCCGGACTCGCGTCGCGTTCCGCCGCGGCGCTGGTCAATCGCGTCACGGCCCAGCCCGCTCCGACCACGAGCACCGCTGCTGCCACGTACGCGAGCGAGCGCATGACGCGACCCGCGCGCGTGGCACGCGCCGCCGGAGCCCTCGCCGGCGGCACCGCGAGTGTGGGCATGTCGGGGAGCGCCGGGAAGGTCCCCGTGTTGATCCGTGGAGCGCTGTTCCCGCGCGCGAGATCGCGGAGGATGCGGCGGCTCGTCGTGTGCTCGATCGCAGTGAACGGAATCGCCTCGAGCGCATGGAGCATGTCGTTTGTCGAGCCGAACCGCTCCGTTGGATTCTTGCCCAAAGCCCGGCCGATGACGTCCAGCAGCGCCGGCGGGATGTCCTGGCGCGCGAAGCGCAGGTCGGGGGGCGCCGTGAAGAAATGATGCTGGATGATTCCCGCCAGCGTGTCCGATTGAAATGGCGTCGCGCCCGCGAGCATCTGAAACGCCACCACCGCGAGGGAGTACTGATCGCT
>QHUB01000020.1 GCA_003221035.1 Gemmatimonadota bacterium | reverse complement strand
GTCGTCGCCTTCACGGTACAGAGCCTGTACACCGATACTGCAGGATTGAAAGCAGTCGTGAACACGCAGGGACCGTTCAGCGAAGCCCGGATGGTAGCGGTGCCATCGAAATTCCCTGACACGGCCGTGGAGACTGTCAGCGTGAGGGATGTCGACGGTCTGGTCACTGATATCATGAAGTGGCTCGGGGGCGGCCAATGACCAGTACACGTCGGCACGTCGGCAGGTCGGCACGAGCGCTCGGCGTTGCTGGTCTTCTTGCCGTCGTGCCGACGTGCAGACTTGCCTGCCAGGATTCGAGCCGGATCTCCGAAGCGCAGTCCGTCCTCTCCCAGCTCGTGGAGAGCTACGGCGTGTCAGGCTTGGAGGCGCCTGTCCGCGCAACGGTGCAGCGACTGTTGCCGAGCTGGGCGAAGCAGGAGACCGACACCGCGGGCAATCTCTGGGTGCGCGTCGGCCAGGGCGACGGGGGGGGGCCGGTCGTCATCGTCGCCCACCTGGATGAGATCGGATTCCGCGTCGACACGATCAACGCCGACGGCACGCTCAGTCTGCGCACGCGCGGCGGGTTCATTCTCTCGCTGTTCGAAGGCCAACCTGCGCTGATTCACACCGGCGGCGCCGACATCCCCGGCATCTTCCTGCCGCGGGACACTGGCCTGACGCGTCGCACGCCGCCGCCGCTCCGCGCCGGCGTGGGCGCCACCACGCGCGCCGGCGCCGAATCGCTGGGCGTGAAGGTCGGCCAGACGGTCACGATGCCCAAGCAGTACGTGAGACTCGCCGGTACGCGCGCGACCGGCCGCTCCTTCGACGACCGCATGGGCTGCGCGGCGCTGATTCTCGCGCTGCGCCGGCTCGATCGCAGCAAGGTCAAGCATCCCGTCATCTTTGTCTTCAGCACGCGCGAAGAGATCGGCCTGGAGGGCGCCGCCGCCGTGGCGCGCCAGCTCGGCACCACGGCGCGGCGTGTGCACGCGATCGACACATTCGTGTCCGCCGATTCGCCGCTCGAGCTCGAGAACTTTGCCGTCGCGCCGCTCGGCCGGGGCGCGGTCGCGCGCGCACTCGACAACTCCTCGATCACGCCGCCGGCATACGTGGATTCGCTTGCCGCGATCGCCCGCGCGCGCGGCATCGCGCTCCAGATCGGCACGACGAACGGCGGCAACGATGGCTCGACGTTTATGCCATTCGGCGTCGTGGACGTTCCGATGGGGTGGCCGCTGCGATACTCGCATTCCCCCGCGGAGGTCGTGGACTTGAAGGACCTGGTGAGCCTGGCCGATCTGGTGCGCGCCGTGGCGGAGGATTGGTGAGTCGAGCGCTGATCTCGGTGTCGGACAAGCGCGGCGTCGTTCAATTCGCCGGAGACCTCGTGCGCCTCGGCTGGGAAATCGTGTCGACCGGCGGGACGGCGGAGGCGCTCACGCGCGAGGGGATTCCGGTCATCCCGATCGATCAGGTGACGGGCTTTCCCGAGATGATGGACGGCCGCGTGAAGACGCTGCACCCCAAGGTGCACGGCGGCCTGCTCGCGCGGCGCGACAACCAGCACGATCTCGCCGCGCTGAAGCAGCACGGCATCACGCCGATCGATCTCGTGGCCGTCAATCTCTATCCGTTTCAGCAGACTGTCGCAAAACCGGAGACGACATTCGCGCAAGCGATCGAGCAGATCGACATCGGCGGCCCGTCGATGCTGCGATCGGCCGCCAAGAATCACGCATCGGTCATCGTCGTGGTCGATCCCGACGACTATCCCTCGATCATCACGCGCCTCGCGGACGGCGGCATTGCGGCAAACGAGCGGCAGGCGCTTGCCGCGAAAGTCTTCGCCCATACCGCCGCGTACGACGCCGCGATCCTCGGCTATCTGTCGCGCTCACAGGAGTCGCTGCCGCCGGTGCTGAGTGTGGTGCTGCGCCGGCAGCAGCCGCTGCGCTACGGCGAGAACCCGCACCAGCGCGCCGCGCTCTACGCGACGGACGAGCCGGGAATCCGCGACATGCATCAGCTCCACGGCAAGGAGCTGTCGTTCAACAATCTCCTCGACGTCGACGCGGCGGTCATGGCGATCGCGCCCTGGCACAACAACAAGTCGCGCGCGGCCTGCGTCATCATCAAGCACACCACGCCGTGCGGCATCGCACTCGGCCGCAACGCCGCCGACGCCTACGAGCGCGCGCTGGCGACCGATACGACGTCGGCGTTTGGTTCGGTCATCGCGTTCAACACGGTGATCGACCGGGCTGCCGCCGAGGCGATGCGAGACCTGTTCGTGGAGGTGGTGGTGGCGCCGCGGGTAGACGCCGAAGCGCTCACGGTCCTTCAGGCGAAAAAAAATCTGCGCGTGGTCGAGCTCCCCCGCCCCACGAATGACGCAACGCTCGACTTCAAGCGCGTGCGGGGCGGCTTCCTCGCGCAGGACCGCTTCCGCTTCAGCGAAGTCGCCGACGAGTCCAAATGGCGGGTCGCCACGACGCGGCGGCCTACCGATGCGCAATGGAACGACTTGCGGTTCGCCTGGGCGGCGGTGGGCGCGATCAAGTCCAACGCGATCGTGCTGGTGCGCGACGAGGCCGCCATCGGGATCGGCGCGGGCCAGATGAGCCGTGTGGACTCCTCATTTCTGGCCGTCCATAAGGCAAAGCAGCAGGGCCACGAGACGCGCGGGACGGTCCTGGCCAGCGACGCCTTCTTTCCCTTCCGGGATGGCGTGGAGGAAGCGGCCGCGGCAGGCGTTACGGCCATCATTCAGCCCGGGGGGTCGGTCCGCGACACCGAGGTGATCGCGGCCGCCGACGAGCTCGACCTTGCCATGATCCTGACCGGTATGCGGCAGTTCCGCCACTAGATTACTGGGCCTATGACGACGACCTATCCGAACCGAGCCACGGCGCCAAGTCGCGAGCCAGATTTCACGCGCACCGCGCAGTCCGGCCCCGTGAACCCGCCGTATGTGATGGCGGCCGGCGTCTTCGTCGGCGCGCTCATCCTCTACATCCTCACGCTCGCCCCCACGACGCAGTTCTGGGACACCTCGGAGTACATCGCCGCCGCGTACACGCTCGGCATTCCGCATCCGCCCGGGAACCCGCTGTTCGTCCTGGTCGCGCACGTCTTTGGACTGCTGCCGTTCATGGTGGGCTACGCGGCGCGCATCAACCTGTTCGCCGCGGTGACGAGCGCGGTCTCGGCGGCGTGCTGGTTCCTGGTCGCGGAGCGGTGGCTGCGGTCGTTCGTGACGGTGCTGTGGGCGCGGCGCGCGGCGGCGCTCGCCGGCGCGCTGGTCTCGGCGACGGTGTTCACGGTGTGGAATCAGTCGGTCGTCAACGAGAAGGTGTACACGCTGAGCCTGCTGTCCATCGCGCTCATCCTCTGGCTCATCGTGCGCTGGGACGACCAGCCGGCCGGTGAAGCGCACGATCACTACCTGCTGCTCATCATCTATCTGCTGGCGCTGACCGCGACGAATCACATGATGGGCGTGCTGGTGGGACCGGTCGTCGGCGTGCTGCTGTATCCGCCGCTCCGCAAGGATCGTCCGCGGACCGATGCCGAGCGCACCGTCGAGTGGTCGCAGTTCCTGATTTTCTTCGGGGTCTGGGCGCTGCTGTTGTCGCTCGGGCTCGAGCATTGGGAGTTCATCGCCGCGGCGGGCATCTTGTTCGCCGGCGCACTCGTGTTCGCGATCATGGCCGGCAACGCATCGTTCGCCGTCGCGGCGCTGCTCGTCGCGGTCGTCGGCCTCTCGGTCTACGCGTATCTGCCGATTCGGGCGCACTTCTTCCCGCCCATCAACGAAGGTGAGCCGACGAATTGGCAGGCGTTCTGGGCCGTGCTCTCGCGCCAGCAATACGGCAAGCCGCCCATCTTCGACAATCCGACGCAGCCGCCGGGCCCCGGCAACACCGGCCACACGGCCGTGCTGTACTGGGCTCAGCTCGTCAACTATGCGCAGTATTTCAGCTGGCAGTTCGCGCACGACTGGTCCGATCGCGTACAGCGCCTGCTCGCGGTCGTGTTTGCGTTCCTCGGCCTCGGGGGCGCGATCCGGCACTGGCGCGCGGACCGCCGGACGGCGATCGCGATGACCGCGCTCGTGTTCTTCTTCACGTTGGCGCTCGTGTTCTATCTCAACTTCAAATACGGCTACTCGCTGCACGGCGAGCAAGGACTGGCGGCGCATGAGGTGCGCGAGCGCGACTACTTCTTCATGGTGTCGTTCGCGCTCTGGGGGATCTGGGTCGCGATGGGTCTGGCGTGGATGCTCGAAGGCGTGGCGGACTGGTTCCGCGAGCGCCAACCCGACGAGCGCCGTCGCTGGATCTACGGCTCGCCGATTCTCGCGCTGGCCTTGATTCCGTTGTTCGGCAATTACCTCACGGCGCCCCGCAAGGGTGAGACACTCGCACGCGACTTCGCGTTCGACCTGCTGCAGTCGGTCGAGCCGTACGGCGTGCTGGTGACCGCGGGCGACAACGACACCTTCCCCCTGTGGTACGCCCAGGAGGTCGAGCACATCCGCCAGGATGTGACGATCGTCAACCTGTCGCTCGCCAACACCGACTGGTACGTCCGGCAGCTGCAACGCCGGCCGCTGGCGACGTTCGACAGCGCGAACGCCCCGGCCATCTATCGCGGCCGCCAGTGGCCGAAGCCCGAAGGCAGGCTGATGAGCTTCTCCGACGAGCAGCTGGCAGGCCTCGAGCAGTACTACATCCTCGACCAGAAGCGCGTGGCGCACCTCGGCTCAATCGACGTCACGCTCGATCCGCAAATGCTCGGAAAGCCCTATGTCGAGCGGGCTGACGTCATCGTGCTCCAGGTGATCAAGGACCAGATCGGCAAGCGGCCGATTTACTTCTCTCGGACAGTGGGATTGTACGCCGATCAGTTCGGGCTCACGAGTCATCTCGAGGGACAGGGCTTCGCGCGCGCCTTGCGCACGCAGGAGCTCGCGCCGAACGACAGCATCAAGCCGGTTCAGTCGTACGGCTACGTGAACATGCCGAGGACGACGCGGCTGCTGTTCGACGTCTATCATTCGGATGCCGCCGCGCGCCAGCGCCCGCGCGGCTGGGTGGACAAGCCCTCGGAAGGGATTCTCTCGCTGTATGGGTTGACGTACTACGCGATGGCGCAGCAGCTGCAGACGTCGCAGAGCGCGCTCGCCGCCCGCGCGCAGCAGATCGCGCAGTCGGTTTTCCGCAACACCGAGACGCAGCTGCAGCCGCTGCCGGAGCGGCCGGTCCGCTAGCGCTTCGTCGAATCCGGCTTGGCGGTGCTTCCGCCCCCGCCAGCCGGACGCGTCGTCGCGGAGCTCGATTCCTGCCCGGTGGCCGCGCCGCGGTGGCGCTCCACGACCTGCGGCATCAGGTTGGCGCCGGGGAACAGACGCTCGGCGCCCCCGACCACCACCTGCTCACCCGCTTCGACGCCGCTCTGCAGCTCTGCCCAGCCGGCCGTGCGTACCCCGACCGACACCTGTCGGCGATCCGCTTTGCCGTCCTTCACGGCCCAGACAAACGTCGCCCCCTGCATGGGCAGCAGCGCGTCTTCGGGCACGACGACGGCGTTGGGGCGAATCTCCGTAGCGAGCCGCGCCTCGAGGAACATGCCGGCCTGGAGCTGATGCTCGGGATTCGGGACGCGCGCCTTGATCAGGATAGTGCGCCCCGGCAGCTCGACGACCGGATCCACGAATACCACTTCACCGGAGAAGTTCTTGCCCGGAAGCGCGGCGACCTGGAAGCTCACCAGCTGGCCGCGACGCAGCCGGTCGGCGTAGCGCTCCGGCACCTGGAAGCTGGCGTACTGCGGATTCACCGATTGCAGCGAGGTCAGCGCGGTCTGTGAGCTGACATACGCGCCGATGCTGACCAGCCGCCGGCCCACCAGCCCGGCGAACGGGGCGCGCACCACCGTGCGATCGAGCCGTGTCTTGAGCAGGTCGTAGCTCGCCTCGGCGCCTTTCGCTTTGGCCTGCGCCTGTTCCAGATCGGAAGTGGAGGACGCGTTCTGCGCGATCAACTGCTTGGTCCGCTCCAGTGCCTGGGTGGCAAGCTGGCGCTCGGCATCGGCCTGCTCCACCTGAGCCTTCAGCTCGGCGTCGTCCACTTTGAAGAGCGGTGTCCCCGCGGCGACTTGCTGTCCTTCGGCCACGAGGATTCCCGTGATCCGGCCCTGCACTTCCGGATGCACGTCGATGGACTGGATTGCCTCGATCTGGCCGGCCGCCGCGATCGCATCCACAACCGTGTCCCGCAACGCGGCGGCGACTTCGACGGGCATCGGCGGCATGCCTCCACCCGGCCCGCCTGCGCCCGCACCGGGGTTGCCGCCCTTGGCCTTGCTGCAGGCGGGAGCGACGGCGGCGGCGGCGATGATGACGAGTACGGCGAGTCTGCGGTACGACATCACGGTGTTCCTCTGTCGCTAAAGAGTCGACGGCCCAATATGGTCTCGAGTCCGGCGAGGGCGAGGCGTGTCCCGTATTCGGCCGACACGCGCTCGCCTTCGGCGTTGGAAAGCGCGACCTGGGCGGTGATCAGGTCGAGAATCGTCGTCGCGCCGGCGGAATAGCGCGTCTGCTGGACGCGAAAGTTTTCGCGCGCGATCAACACGGCCTCGCGCGCCAGCGTAGCGGTTGCCCGCGCGGTCTCGTAGGCATCATACGACGCGCTCACGTCGTGCTGCACGGCACGGTCCATGTCTTCGCGCGTCGCCCGGGCAACGTCCTTGATCACTTTCGCGCGCGTGAGGTTCAGCTCGCGCTGCCCGTTGTTCCAGATCGGCAGCGAAATCCCGAGGATCAGGCTCGTCTGGTTGAACAGCGACGGATAAAACTTCTGGTCGAGCGTATTCGAGCTGAACGTGAGCGTCGCGCGCGGCAGGTAGTTGCCCAGCTCCGCGCGGTAGGCGGCACTCGCGGCACGCTCGTTTGCCGCCGCGATCCGATAGTCCGGCCCCTGCACGGCCGCTTCGGAAATCGCGTCGGCCAGTGTGACCGGCAGGTCCGGCGCCGGTGCCGTATCGAGCGGCACCGCATCGACGGGCCCGGCGGCACCCACCCGGCGCCCGAGCTGGAGACGCGAGATCCGCAGCGCCGACGCCTGCTGGAGCGCCCCCACCTGCGAGCGCGCAAGCTCGAGCCGCAAGTTCAGCGAATCGGTCGATACGGCCGCGCCCGACAGGACGCGCGCGCGCGCTACCGCGAGCTGCTCCTGCGCGCGTTGGAGACGATCGCGGGCAACTCGATCGAGCTCGACATCCGCCAGGACCGCGTAATAATCGGACTCGGTGAGCTCCGCCGTGACGAAGCGCTGGCGCAGCTCATCGACATGTGCGGCGGTGAGCGCCGCGGCGGAGCGCGACAGCTCGGCGAGCTTCTGCCCGCCCGTGAACAGGTCGTAGCGCGCGACGAGATTGGCCGTCCACAGGGTTTTGGTCCGCACCAGCGTATCGGTGAACAGGAACGTGGGCGGATCGGAGCGCTGCATCGACGTGCCGATCGTCACCGACGGCAGGACGAACACGAGGAACGCGTTGCGCCGCGCCCACTGCGCGTTGTCGATCTGGCCCTGTGCGGCCACGTAATTCGGGTCGAGCCGAGCGGCGCGTTGCAATGCCTCGGTCAGCGAGACACGCGGGAGTGTGTCCTGGTCGAGTGCGGGCGCGGCGAGCGGTGCCTGCAGAGCGAGCAACAACGCCAGCATCAGTCGCCCTCCTCTTCGACGGGCACCAGCCGACCGCGGCGTTCGCGGACACGATGCACCATCGAATCGAAGACCACGTACGCGACCGGCACGACGAACAGCGTGAGTGCGGTCGAGAAGAACACGCCGCCGACAATCGCGTAGCCCAGCGGCTTGCGGGAAGCGGAGCCGGCGCCGACGCCCCAGGCGACCGGCACGGCGCCCATGATCGTCGCGACCGACGTCATGAGAATCGGGCGCAAGCGGATCCGGCCGGCCTCGAGCACCGCATCGATGACGTCGAGTCCCTTTTCTCGCAGCTGGTTCGTGTACTCGACGAGCAGAATCGAGTTTTTGCAGACCAGTCCGATCAGCAGGATCATCCCGATCTGGCTGTAGAGGTTCATCGTCGCCCCGGACCGATGGATGAGCGCGGCGAATTTCAGAGTGGCCAGCGCGCCGGTGACGGCGAGTGGCACGGCCAGCAGCACCGTCCACGGGTGCAGCAGCGACTCGAACTGCGAAGCGAGCACCATGAACACCACGATCAGCGCGATCACGAACGCGAAGTAAATCGCGCTCCCGCTCTCCTTATATTCGCGCGATTCTCCGGAGAGCGCCGTCGTGGTCCCGGGCGGCAGCAGCTGCTTCGCGACCGCATCGATCGAGTCGAGCGCCTCGCCCTGCGCGAGCCCCGGCATCAGCGACGCCGACAGCGTGAACGCGGGAATCCGGTTGAAGTGGTTGATCTGCCGGGCGCCGACGCCTTCCTGCACGTTGGCCAGCGCATCGAGCTGCACCAGCTGACTGTTCTTGCCGCGCAGGTAGATGCCCCGCATGTCGCTCGGCGTCGCGCGATCCCTGGGATCGAGCTGCACCATGACGTAGTACAGCTTGTCGTTGCGCGTGAACGTGCTGACGCGGCGGCCGCCGAGGAACGTCTGCAGCGCGCTTGCGACGTCGCGGACGGGCACGCCCAAATCCTCCGCACGGTCGCGGTCGAAGGTCACGCGCAGCTCGGGCTTGTTCACGAACAGGTCGGTCTGGACGTTCGCGAGACCCTTGATCTGCGAGACCCGGCCGACGAACGGCCCCATGATCTCGGTAAGCTTCGCGAAGTCGGGGTTCTGCACGACGAACTGAATCGGCTGCGCGAACCCGATCGCGCCGGGCGCGTATGGGAACGCCAGGACTCCGGGGATCCCCATGAGTTGCGGGAACAGCCCGCCGATCGTCCGTGCCACCGGCGGGCGCTTGCCCCAATCCTCCATGATGACGCCGACGAAAGCGCTGTTCACGCCACCCGCAAATCCGCCGACGATCGTGAAGTACCCTCGCACGCCGGGCGTGTGTCCAAGGATTCCTTCGACCTGGCGCACGTAGCTGTCGGTGTACGGCAGGGATGCACCTTCCGGCCCGCGTACGACGATCAGGAAAAAGCCGCGATCGTCTTCCGGGATCAGCTCATTCTGCAGCCGCGTCGCCGGGAATATCATGAACAGGAATACCGAAACCGCCACGACCACCACCGTGCCGAGCAGGACGGCGGCACGGTGTTCGACCGCGCGACGCAGCAGCCGCGAATACCGTTCCGAGAGCGCCTTGAACCCGCTCTCGAACATCTCGAAGAACCGGCCGTGCTGCTGTTGCATGCGCAGGATCTTGGCGCAGAGCATCGGCGTGAGCGTCAGCGCAACGAAACCCGAGATCACGACGGCGCCGGCGACCGCAATGCCGAATTCGCTGAGCAATCGGCCCGCGGTGCCCGTCAGGAACGCGAGCGGTGAGAACACGGCGACGAGCGCGATCGTGGTCGCGATGACGGCGAACCCGATTTCGTTGGTTCCGTTCACCGCCGCCTGTTCCGGCTGTTCGTGCAGCTCTTCCTGGTGCCGGAACGCGTTCTCGAGCACGATGATCGCGTCATCCACGACGATGCCGATCGCGATCGTCAGCGCGAGCAGCGTAAAGTTGTTGATCGAAAATCCCAGGAAGTACATGATCGCGAACGTCGCGATGATCGACGCCGGGATCGCCAGTCCCGGGATGATCGTGGCGCGGACGTTGCGCAGGAACACAAAGATGATCAGCACGACCAGGATCGCCGCGATGAGCAGCGTCAGCTTCGCGTCGTCGATCGAGTGCGTGACGAACAAGGAGCCGTCATACGCGCTTTCGAGCTTGACGCCGGTCGGCAGCGTCTGCTGAATGCTGGGCAGCGTTTCCCGAATGCGCCGGGCCACGTCGATCAGATTCGCCTTCGATTGGCGGACGACACCGATCGCGACGGACGGATGTCCCGACCACCGGAAGATCGAGCGATCGTCTTCAGGGCCGAGCTCCACGCGCGCGACGTCCTTCAACTTGACGAGCTGGGTGCCCCGGCCGGCGACCACCATCTCGCCGAACTCCTGCGGCGTCTTCAGCTCGCCGAGGGAGCGGACGGAGAATTCGCGGCGCGTGGACTCGATTCGACCTGCCGGGATCTCGACATTGCGCGAGGCGATCGCGCTCTCGATGTCCTGCACGGTCATGCCGCGCGCCGAGAGTGCTTCGGGATCGACCCAGACGCGCATCGAGTAGCGCCGCTCGCCGAAGATCTGGGCGCTGCCGACGCCCGGCAGGCTCTGGAGCCGCGCCTTCACCAACCGATCGGCCACGTCCGACAGCTGCATCAGGTCGTAGTTGTCGCTCGACAGCGCCAGCCAGAAGAACGGCTGCGCATCCGCCGACTGCTTCGCGATCACCGGCTCGAGCACGTCGATCGGCAGCCGTCCGCGCACGCGCGACACCTTGTCGCGCACGTCCTGCGCGGCCACGTCCACCGGCCGGTCGAGCGTGAACTCGAGCGTGATGTTGCTCGTCTGCTCCGCCGACTGGCTGCTCAACGTCCGGATGCCCTGGATGGTCGAGAGCTCTTCTTCGAGCACGTCGGTCACCGCGGTCTCGACGACCTGGGCGTTCGCGCCGGGCAGCACCGTCGTGACCGAGATGACCGGGGGATCGATGTCGGGCAGCTCGCGCACCGAGAGTCGCGTGTAGCCGATGAAGCCGAAGAGCACGAGCGCCCCGGAGAGCATGCTCGCGAGCACGGGGCGGCGAATGGCGGTTTCGGACAGTTTCATATGCGAAAATTTTCCCAGGAAAATGATTCGGCCGGACAGTCCCTCACGTAACGGGACCGCTCAGGCGCGAGTTCCAGATCTGCGCTGCTAATACGTCGAAAGAGAACGCGGGAAATCGACATTCGCCGGTCCCGATCGTGTAACGCTTAAGGGACCCGAACATACACCGAAATTCGCGAGGCCGGCAAGAGCCGCGCGAAACGTCACAATTTCGCTTTGGGACACGCAGACCGGCGAGTAGGTTACAGGCGTTGGAGGGCTGGCCGAATGGCTAAGGCACCGGTCTTGAAAACCGGCGGGCGCAAGCCCTTACAGGTTCGAATCCTGTGCCCTCCGTGCCATCAGGGTTAGCCCCTCCTTTCACGTTGGAGGTCTGCATGCACGCCGTCGTCGCATTGTTTGTCGCACTCAGCGCCGTCCAGACGCCCTACGACACAGTCTACGATCAACTGAAAAACCTTGCTACCCTGCCCAACGGGGTCGCGGCCGTCCACGGCGTGGTGCTCCGCCGCGATGTGATGGAGCTGCGGCTCGACGACGGCTTTGCCTTCCAGCTCACGCCCGTCGGCGGCCGTCCCATCGGCATCGCGTACGTCGGCTCGGGATCACTGTCCTTCGCGCCGCCGCTCGTAGTCGAGCAGTTCAATCTCAAACGCGTCATGGGCGACACGACGATCAATGGACCCATCACCGCGGCGGTGTTCCTGTTCGCCGACTCGACCGGCACCGAGCTCGCGCGTTCGCTGAAATTCGGTCCCGCACCGGGCAACGCGCCGGATCCGAGCGCCGCGATCGACGCCGCGCTCGATTACGTCATGGAGAAAAGCGCGCACAGCGCCGATGAAAGTCTGCTCATCGCGGCGCTCAACGCCACGAACACCGGCTACTTCGCCGCCTACGTCAAGCGCCAGAAGGGCGAGAGCGTGATGATCCAGTACGATCCCGCCTACGCCGAAGAAGTCTTCCTGCTGCGGCGCGGCCACATGCCCGGACAGCGCACCGAGGTCGTCTGCCAATTCCAGAGCGCGAACGAGATCG
The DNA here is from genome assembly GCA_003221035.1 of Gemmatimonadota bacterium. GTDB lineage: Bacteria > Gemmatimonadota > Gemmatimonadetes > Gemmatimonadales > GWC2-71-9 > 20CM-2-65-7. Next base: position 60,990 of record QHUB01000020.1, on the reverse strand, counting down.
TGAAAGGCCTCTCGGTGGCCGACGAGCAACCCGACGCGCTCATCGCGGTCAACTACGATCTCGAAGCGAGCATCGACAACAACTACAAGTACGCGGGCAAAGCGAACGAGCGCGTCGTGGGACGTCCGGGACGCTTTCCGCTCCAGTGGGCCGACTTCGGACTCTACGGCGAGCTCGAAGTCGACTCCATCACGACCAAAGACGGCACACCGCTCACGTTCCATCGCAAGAAGGATGAAGGCGAGCTCTGGGTGCGCTTCCCCAAACCGCTCGCCGGCGGCGACACCCTCGACCTGCGCTTCGTCTATCACGGCAACCTGATCGGCTTCGGCTCGACACTCGACGATATCATCCCGCCGTGGTTCGATCAGTCCGAGCGCTCGCTCGCCACGACGCTCGACCAGTGGGCCTACATCAAGTCGTCGAGCACCTGGTTCCCGCGCTACAGCTTCGTGCAGAGCGTCCCGGTGACGATGACATTCCACACGCCGCGCAAGCTGAAATTCGCGGCCATCGGCCAGCTGGCCGATTCCTCGACGACCGGCGACGTGACCACGACGCACTGGGTGAGCGAGCGGCCGGCGCGAAACATCTCGTTCAACATCGGCCACTTCGACGAGATCGACATCAAAGACCCGCGGATCCCGCCGGTGACGGTGCATGTCAACACCGATGCGCACGCCGCCATCCACCGCTTCATTCCGTCGGCGCGCAATCCCGCGGATATGGTCGGCGCGGACGTCGCGAACAGCCTCTCCTTCTTCACGCAGATGTACGGCCCGCCGCTGTTCCATCAGTATGTGGCGACGGAAATCCCGTACTTCCACGGCGAAGCCTTTCCCGGCATGATCCACCTCTCGTTTACCACATTCCTCGGACTCTCGACCGACGGCGAAGACGAGATCTTTCGGGCGCACGAGATGGCGCATCAGTGGTGGGGGATCGGCGTCGAACCCGCCGGATACCGCGACCGCTGGCTCTCGGAGGGATTCTCCGAGTTCTCGGGCATGTGGTACATGCAGATGATCCTGCACGACAACGACAAGTACCTGAAAGCCCTGAAGAATTCGCGCGAGGTCATCCGACGGGAGCGTACGAAGGCGGCCCCGCTGGGCATCGGCACGCGCGCCGCGGACAGCTGGCGCGGCGACTATCAGCTGATCACCTACGAGAAGGGCGCGTGGGTCCTGCACATGCTGCGGAATATGCTGCTCGACACGCATACCATGAGCGAAGACCGCTTCGTCGCCACGATGCACGACTTTTACACGAGCTACCGCGGCAAGCGGGCGACCACCGACGATTTCCAGAAGGTCGTGGAGCGCCACGTCGGACAACCGATGGACTGGTTCTTCAACGAATGGGTCTATGGCACCGCGGTCCCGACGTATACCTTCTCCTGGACGACCGAACCTGACAGCGGCGGCAACGGACGCGCGCTGCGTATGCGGGTACGGCAGAGCGACGTCCCGGACGGCTTCTCGATGTACGTGCCGGTGCTGATCAAGTTCGCGCAGGGCGAGGCGCTCGTCCGAATCGCCGTCCGCGGTCCGACGTCGGAGACCCGGATTCGGCTGCCCGCCGAGCCGACCGAGGTGCAATTGAATCCGCTGGAGTCGGTGCTTGCCGAGGTGAAGACGGAGGGCTGGCATTAGTGACGGCTAACGCTGAATCAGGACGAGGGGGCGGTCAGCGGGAGCTGACGTTCCTGCTCGCCCGCTGGGAAAAGCCGGTCCTCGTGTGGCTCGCCCAGCGGGTGCCGCGGCGAATCCGCTCGAACCACCTCACCGGCCTGGGCGTGATCGGCGCGACGGGCACCGGTATTGCCTACGCGCTCACCAACTACAGTCACGCGTGGCTCTGGATGGCCAGCGCCATGCTGGTGGTCAATTGGCTGGGGGACAGTCTCGACGGCACGCTCGCGCGCGTGCGCGAGACCCAGCGCCCCAAGTACGGCTACTACCTCGATCACGTCGTGGACGCCTACTCGACCATGATCATCGGCCTGGGACTCGGCCTGTCGCCCTACGTCTACCTCGGCCTCGCACTCGCCGTCGTGGTGGTCTATCTCGCGATGTCGATCAACGTCTACCTCGAGTCCACGGTCTTTGGCGTCTTCAAGATCTCGTACGGCCGGATCGGTCCGACCGAAGTGCGGCTGATTCTCGTCTTCCTTAATACGGTGGCGATTGTCACCACGGGCTGGCCCTCGCCGCTGCCCGTTCCGATCGACGTCGTGGCGAACTGGACGCTCGGCGTGATCCTTGCGGGCATGGTGGCGCTGTTCGTGGGACGGTTCGCCAGAAACCTGTACCGCCTCAACAAGCTTGAACCGCAGAGGTACAGATGGTGGGAGCAAAAAAGCTAGCCCTCGTCCCGACGGTGTGCCTGCTGGCTCTGCCCGTACTCGTGGCGGCGCAAAGCGTGCGCGGACAACTGACCGATAGCCTCACGCGGGCGTCGATTCCGGACGCGTTCGTCACCCTCATCGACGACCAGGGCGCCGAACGCGCGCGCGCCATCACGAACGCCGCCGGCGAATTCCTGCTGACGGCACCCGCACCCGGAAGCTACCGGCTGCGCTCGAAACGAATCGGGTTCCGCCCCTATGTCTCTGCACCCCTCACGTTGCAAGGCACGGACGTCGTCTCCTTCCAGGCGATGGTCCATCCGATCCCGGTGGCGTTGGCCAGCGTCGTCGTGGAGGGCGAACGGCAATGCGACCTCGTCGGCGGCGCGTCGGTGGCGGCACTCTGGGATGAGATTCACGAGGCGCTCGCGGCGGTGGCATGGACGTCTCGACTCCCGAACTACTGGTACGACCTGGCGCATTTCCAGCGCGAGTTGACCGCGAGTGGCCGTCGCAAGGGCGCGGATTCGACGTGGCGCGACGCCGGGTACCGGCTGGTGCCCGTCAAGAGCGCGCCGCCCGAGGAGCTCGAGGCGCAGGGCTTCGTCATTTCCGCAGGAGAGGGTGCCGGCTGGATCTATCGCGGTCCGGATGCCGACGTCCTGGTCAGCACTCCGTTCCTGCGGACACACTGCTTCGAGACGAAACAGGGCCGGGATGAAACGGACCACTTGGTCGGCCTGGCATTCACACCGGCGAAGGGCCGAACCCTCTCCGACATTGCAGGGACGCTCTGGATCGACCGAAAGACCGCCGAGCTGCGTTTCGTCGACTACACGTACACGCGGCTGCCGGAGGATCTCGTCGCGCCCAGGGCGGGTGGGCGAATCGAGTTCCTGCGGTTGCCGTCAGGCACGTGGATCGTGCACAACTGGGCGATCCGGATGCCGCTCGCCGTGCTGAAGCAGCGCCCGATGGCCATGGGGACCGCGCCGGAGGTGGTGGGATTCATCGAGACCGGCGGGAATGCGGTGGAGATCAAGACTCGCGGCGGCGCCGTCGTGTATCGCTCCGACTCGCTGGCCGCGGCACTGGCGAGCGTCGCCGCAACGAGCGCGAGCGTGATGGCCGCCGCAACAGATCCCGCGCCGCAACCGGTTGGGATGGGAGCGGCGCCGGCCGCAGTGTCTCCTGCCTCCTCCGGGAGTGCTCCGGATACGATTGTGCCGGCGGCCGCAGTCATAGCGGCGCGCTCCAAGTCACATAACACCAATCTCATCACGCAGGAAGATGTGCAGGGCACGACCGCGACCGACGCCTACTCGATCGTGCAAGAGCTGCGGCCCATGTGGATGCGCAGCCGCGGCACGATCAGCATTCATGATCCGACTGCCGGAAACGTGCAGGTCTATCTCAACGGTCAGCAGTTCGGAGAGCTGAGCCGGCTGCGCGAGATCCCCGCACAAGAGATTCGCGAGATTCGCTTCTTCACCGGGAGTGAAGCGCAGCTGCGCTTCGGTGCCGGTCATGAGGGCGGTGTCATCGACGTGCGGACCGGAGCGATCGCACCGACCGGTCCCATTGCGAAGGCGCCCCCGCCTCCGCCTCCGCCGCTAGCAGCGCCAAACACGCCGCCGACGATCATTCCGGCAGGGAACGACACTGCGGCCTTCCGAGCCAGCGCGGAGCGCCGCCGCGCCGCGTCGCACAATCAGAACGTCCTCGACCCCGCGGAGTACGAAGGCACGTCGGCAACCGATGTCCTGTCCCTCATCCAGCAATTCCGGCCCAACTGGCTGGTCACGCGCGGACGGACCAGCATATATGACCAGAGCGCGGGCGAGGTCCACGTCGCGCTCAACGGCGGCATCCTGACGGGGGACGTCAGCCGGTTACGGGATTTTCAGATCATGAACGTGCGGGTGCTGCGGTTCCTCACCGCCGGCGAAGCGCAGCAGCGCTACGGTTCAGGCCATACCGGCGGCGTCATCGAAGTGTGGATGAAGTGAATTAATCCTCGTTCCAGGTTCCGCAGAACGTCTCCGTCGAGCAGGTGTACGTGGCCATGCCGATTTCAAAAGGAGAAAGGCATGGCAGACAAACTGAAGAACACCCGAGTCGCAATCCTCGCCACCGATGGTTTCGAGCGTGCGGAGCTGATCGAGCCCCGCAAGGCGCTCGACGCCGAGGGTGCGGAGACGAAGGTGATCTCGCCCAAGAGCGGGCAGATCAAGGCGTGGGAAAAAGATCACTGGGGTGAGACGGTCCGGGTGGACGTCGCACTCGAACAGGCGAAGCCCGACGACTTCGACGCCCTGCTGTTACCCGGCGGGGTGATCAATGCGGACTCGATCCGCATGGAGCCGCGCGCGGTCGAATTCGTGCGCGCCTTCGTCACAGCCGGCAAGCCGGTGGCGGCGATCTGTCACGCGCCATGGATCCTGATTGAAGCGGATGCGGTGCGCGGCAGGAAGCTCACGTCGTGGCCGTCGCTCAAGACCGATCTCAAGAACGCCGGCGCCAACTGGGTGGACGAGCAGGTGGTCACGGACAACGGTCTCGTCACCAGCCGCAAGCCGGACGACATCCCGGCCTTCAACAAGAAGATGATCGAAGAGTTCGGCGAGGGCGTGCACGCGCCCGCGGGTTCCAATCGCCGCGGCTGGGAGAGTTGATCGATCCTGCCGTATTGAAGACGGTGTGGCCGCCGGCTGCGTTCGCGGTCGGCGGTGCCATCGTCGGTCTCATTCTCCAATACGTGATGTTTCCGGGCGGGCGGCGCCGCCGCTCCTGGCTCGGCGATTATCTCTACGCGCTGCTGCGCGGCCCGACGGTCTTGTGGTGTGCGGCGGCCGGTCTGTTCCTGGCGCTCGAAGTGCTCGAGACACCGAACCGGTTGACGCTGGGCATCCGGCACACGCTGTTCGTGTTGCTGGTGCTGTCGATCAGCTGGTCGGTCGCGCGGCTCGTGGGCGCCATCGTCTCGCATCTGTCGGGGCCGCTGCGTGGCTCGCTCGCCTCGGCCACGCTGCTCGTGAACGTCGCGCGGCTCGTGATCATCACGATCGGCGTGCTCATCATTCTGCAGACGTTCGGCGTATCGATCACGCCCGCGCTCACCGCGCTCGGCATCGGCGGCCTGGCGATCGGGCTCGCGCTGCAGGATACGCTCGCAAACTTTTTCGCAGGGATTCATATCCTCTCGTCGCGGCAGGTGCGTCCCGGCGACTACGTCCAGCTCGCGACCGGCGAGGAAGGCTACATCCAGGATGTGACGTGGCGGTACACCACGATACGCCAACTTTCCAATAACCTGACGATCGTTCCGAATTCCAAGCTCGCGGGCACCACGCTGACCAACTACTATCTGCCGGCGATGGAGATGGCGGTGCTCGTCCCCGTCACGGTGGTGAACGACACCGATCTCGGGCGCGTCGAGGCGATCTCCCTCGACGTCGCGCAGGCGGTCATGAACCAGGTGGCGGGAGGCGTGGATGGATTCAAACCGTTCGTGCGCTTCAGCGCGTTCAGCAAACCCGGCGTCGCCTTCACCGTGGTGCTGCGCGGCCGAGAAATCGCGGACCAGCATCTCATCCAGCACGAGTTCATCAAGCAGCTGCACGCCCGGTTTCGGACGGAAGACATTCACCTGGTCTGACGGGGGGGAGGGGGGAGCGCTCGCGTGATCACGCAACTGCTGCTCATCTCGAGTCTCACGATTCAGGCGCCGCCCAAAATCGCGTACACCATCGCGATGCCCGACCCCGGATCGCACCTGTTCGCGATCACGCTGACACTGCGGGACCTGGGCTCGAAGCCCGTCAATCTCCAGATGCCGGTCTGGTCTCCCGGCCGCTATGGCCGCATGGATTTCGCCAAGAACGTACAGGACTTCGCGGTGACGGCGCCCAACGGCAGGCCGGTGTTGTGGGATCGGGTCAGCGGCTCGCTGTGGCGAATCATCCCCGGGGCGAACCACAGCGTCACCGTGAGTTACCGCGTGTTCGCCGACGCGCCGATGTCCGGCACGTTTTCACACCTGGACAGCGCGCACGCCAACTGGAACGGCGCGTCGCTGTTCCTCTATGTCGAGGGCCGCAAACAGGCCCCGGTTTCCCTCGATGTCACGCCGCCGGACGGCTGGTCGATCATGAACGGCGACGTGAAGTCGGCGGGCCAGCACCATTTCGATTTTCCCAATTACGACCTCCTGATCGATACGCCGACCGAGGTCGCGCCGGCAGCCGCGTTCACGATGGATTCGTTCGTCGTGGATAATCGGAGCTACCGCATCATGGTCCACCACAATGGGCCGACGCCCCCGGGAACGCGCGAGCGCTTCGTCAAGAATGTCGAACGCATCGTGCAGTACGAGAACACGGTGTTTGGCCCCCCGCCGCTGCAGCAGTACACGTTTCTGTTCAACATCGGATTTCCCGGCGGCGACGGAATGGAGCACCTGTACTCGACGCAAATCCAGAACGGCCGCCCCTGGACCGATACGGCCGCCGTGCTGCCCGGCATCAGCTCCGCCGCGCACGAGTACTTCCACGTCTGGAACGTGAAGCGCGTGCGGCCGCTCGCGCTCGGCCCGTTCGATTACACGCGCGAGCAGTATCAGCCGTCGCTGTGGGTGGCGGAGGGATGGACGCAATACTACGGGCAGGTCGCGTTGCGCCGTGCGGGCATCCAGGACACCGCCACCTTTTACAGCCGGATGGCCGGACTCATCAACGACAACCTGACCGATCCGGGGCGCAAGTACACGTCGGCGCGCACGGCGTCGTTGCTGGCGCCGTTCTGGGACGGCGCGCCGCAGGCGCAGCCGACGAATTTCCGGGAGACCTTCTTCGACTACTACACGCACGGCGCGGGAATCGCCTTGTACCTCGATCTGTTCATCCGGCATCAGACGAGCAACGCCAAGTCGCTCGACGATGCCTTCAACGATCTCAAGGCGCGTTCCTGGGGAGCGAAGAGCGCGAGCTATTACCTGCAGGGGCGCGGGTACACCGAGGATGACGTCGAGCGCGCCGTGAGCGAGGCCGCGGGCGTCGAAATGTTCGACTGGTTCCAGCGGCACGTCGGCGGCACTGAGGACATGGATTACGACACGGCGCTGGGCTGGGCCGGGCTCACGTTGGTGCGGCCTGATTCCGGTGCGTGGCGGATCGAAGAGCTACCCGGAGCGACGGCTGAACAGCTCCGGGTTCGCAGCGGATGGTTGACAGGACGTCGCAACTAGTGCGACATCACGATCGTGCGGCGATTGACGGCCTGCAGTGGCCGAGCGTTGTGCGGATAATGCTTTGCGAACACGGCGATCTCGTCGCCGGAGATTTGCGACGGGGTCTTCAAGACGAACCAGGTCACGCCTTCCGTGCACGGCGGCGTCGTGAGTGATCCGGTGAATGTGTAGTAGCCGCCTCTCGCCGGGAGCAGTTTCGTCGCGTCTACGGTCAGGCCGACGCGTTCGACCTCCTTGCCCTGCTCTTCCGGGAGGTGGGTCCAGATGGCCTGGATGACCTCGTTCGCCTTGCCTTCATCGAGCAGCACGGCGACCACGGCAAGCTTTCCGGTGGAATCCTTGTGCACCAGATGCGCCACGACGGGATATGATCTGCCGTTCACTTCCTCTTCGCTTGGATGATGGAAGTGAAATTGTTGCAGCTCGTACTTGTGATGATTCACGGTGATGAAGCTGCCGGGCGCGTAGGTCACCTGAATCGTGTGCCCGTTGTCGATGATTTTTAGCGGCGTGGCCTGGTAGGAAAACTCGATCGCGGGGAGGTCCTTGGACGTTGGGTCGTTGATGGGAATCGGAGATTGGTGCTTACCCGCATCGCAGGCGTGGAACGCGGGATCGAGACTCCCCCAATGCGTCGGCCCGTGTTCTCCCTCGTACTCCCAATGCGGATGTTGCGCGGCGGCGACCATAGGGAACGACAGGGCGACGGCAATCAGGGCCAGGAGGCAGGCGCTCATGTTTTTCTCCATCGCCCGATTGTAACCGCCGGCCCGCGTTCTTCTCAATTGTCCTTTGGTCCTTGCTCCATGAGGCTCGTCCGGGGATAATTCACCCCCGGGAGGGGTGGCCGAGTGGCTGAAGGCGGCGGTTTGCTAAACCGTTATAGGGCCTTAAAACCCTATCGGGGGTTCGAATCCCCCCTCCTCCGTGCCAAAGAATGTCCAATGATCAATGTCCAATGATCATCGATCAATGATCATTGGACATTGGTCCTTCGGTTCCCGCCGCTGCTAGAACATCAACCACACGAGTGCGTAGACGGTGTTGTTGGCTGACGCGCTGCGCCCTGCGCCGTCGTAGTCGCTCGTGCCGCCGTTGAACTTTTGATACGCCACATACTGCAGCGAGAACCGGGTGTTGATCCACGGCATGAACTGCAGTTCGGCGATCACGCCGTTGCTGTTGGGTTTTCCGGTTGCGTTACCCGTGACCGCGCCCGGGGCATACAGCAGCGTGTCGGCGGTGCCACTCGTGTTGAAGACGCCGACCGAGCCGCCCCAGCGCGTCGGCGTCAGCCACGCCGCATCAGCCCGCACGGTGTTCAGGGTGTTTTTGGCATTGGCAGACGCTCCGCCGCCAAAGCTGGCATCGAGCGTCTGGCGCTCATCGATATAGCTCGCGTGGACGACGAACGTCCCCGCGCCATTTTTCCCTGCGTGACGTTCGTATTGCAGATCGGCACCCACGTCGCTGAAATGGTCGGTGGGTCCCGTGACGCCGGTGGGATACAACTGCGATGCCATGCCGAACGTCCCCAGCTCGATGTACTGCGTCCCGAACGTCCGCTGGTAGGCGAGCCGCCAATAGGGCGTCACGCCCTTCATGATCCCGGTCGAGGTCGCGTCCGGGGGATGGGGGCCGCCCTGCGGCGAGGAGCGGTAGACCGACACCTCGCCGTAGAGATGGTCGTCCCACAGCGCGTAGGTCCCGATCCCGGCGACGCTCTGCGCCAATCCTTCATTGATCAACGGGGATCCGCTGGGAGTGGGGGCGACGCCCGATGAACCGAACGGAAATCCCCACACTGGCGTCGAGTTCCACACATCCTGCACGGTCGGGCTGTTGTTGACGGTGATTCCGTAAATCGTCCGCTTGGACAGGACCTTGGCGTGGTTCGCGTAGCGGAGATCGATGTTGTCGACCCCCAGCGTTCCCTCCGCTCCGTCATACGTGATCTGGATGAACGTTCCCAGCCGCGGCGAGATCGCCTCGCCGAAGAAGACGCTCAATTCCTGCGGGAACTCCACGTTGCCGTTCTGCGTGCCGGGCTGCGCCTTGGATGTCTGGGTGAACGACGTCTGCAGCATCGTCGAGACCGGCGGAATGAGGTTGATCTTGAGCGGCGAAGGCGTCGTCTCGGTGGGTCCGATCGTCTGCAATCCGGTCAACGTGTAGGCGTTGAGCTTGAACTGGCGGCCGAAGGCGGTGAGCATCGGAAACGCGGTGTGACAGACGTTGCACGCGAGACCGGTTTGGCGGGAAAAGCTCGGAATGCCCAGCTTGGTCCGGACGACGGCGTAGATGGCGTCATATGCCCGCACCCGGTCAGGGACGCCAGTCGTGGCGACTCGGGGTGGGGGGGTCGTGAGTCCCACGAGCAGCAGCGGTACGAGAAGCGGCATCGAGATCCTCGGGAAAGGGTGGAGCAAGCATCGGACTTCCACCATGAAGGATTTCCGAAGGCTTCATGAACGCTCTATTATTGGCCGATGAGTATCCGCGTCCGCTTCGCCCCGTCGCCCACCGGCTACCTCCACGTCGGCGGCGCCCGCACCGCCCTCTTCAACTGGCTGTTTGCCCGCAAAGAGGGCGGCCAGTTCCTGCTCCGGATCGAAGACACCGACAAGGCGCGTTCCACCGACGAACACACCCAGGTCATCCTCGACGGCCTCACCTGGCTCGGCTTGGATTGGGACGAAGCCCCGATCTTCCAGGGCGCCCGCCTGGCGCGTCACCAGCAGGTGGCCGATCAATTGCTGAAAGAAGGCAAAGCGTACATGGAGGAGGACGCGATCCGGCTGCGCGTCCCCCCCGGCGAGCTGGCCTGGGACGACGCGGTCCACGGCAAGATCAGCTTCAAAGGTGAGGATATTCGCGATTTTGTGATTTTGCGGTCGGATCGCTCGCCGCTCTACAACTTCGCGGTGGTCGTCGACGACATCGACATGCAGGTGACGCACGTGATTCGCGGGGACGATCACATTTCCAACACCCCCAAGCAGCTCGCGGTGTACCGAGCGCTCGGACATGCGACCCCAATTTTTGGTCACGTGCCCATGATCCACGGACCCGACGGGAAAAAACTCTCCAAACGACACGGCGCGACGGCTGTGGGGGATTACCAACACCTAGGGATTCTCCCAGAAGCGATGCGCAATTTTCTCGCGCTACTTGGATGGAGTCCGGGCGGCGATCGCGAAATCATGAGCAAAGAAGAGCTCCGGAACCTCTTCTCGCTCGATGGTATCTTGAAGAAGCCGGCCGTCTTCGACACGACCAAACTGGAGTGGATGAACGGGCAGTACCTCACGGCGAAGTCCGCCGAAGAGCTGTTCCCGCTCGTGCATGCGGAGCTGGCGAAGCTGGATCTCGATGGCGACCGCGACGCGATCCTGCGCGCGATCACCGCAGTGAAGACACGATCGCGCACGACGCTCGATGTTGCGAGGCAGGTCGCGGTGCGGCTCGACGCGAAGTTCGTGACGCTCGACGACAAAGCACAGAAGGAAATCGCGAAGGACCCGGCCGGCTACCGCGACATGCTCGCGGCGATTCTCGAGACCTTGAAGAAGGTCAACGACTGGACGGCGGAAGAACTGGAGCATGTGCTGCGGAATCTGGCACAACGGCGAGACGCGAAAGCCGGCGCGGTGTTTCAGCCGATTCGCATCGCGTTGACCGGAGGGACGGTGTCGGAACCTGTGAACGAGCTATTGTCGGTCGTCGGCAAAGAGGCGGCGCTCCGCCGCCTCGAGGCTGCATCCCACTCATGAGGAGGCCCGCGTGCACCTGCCTGGTCGGATCGCATCCGTCACCTGCGTCCTCACCGCTCTGGCTGGAGCGCGTGATGTAGCCTCGTGCCAGTCCGCGCTCGACCGGTCCCCCAATCTCTCCGGCGGCTGGCTCGGCGCGCCCGGCACGCTGCAGTTCAATTTCATCCACCGATTCGGAGTCGGCGATGCGCCGACCCGCAAAGTCACGAATTCCCCCACGTTTCTGCTCAGCTATCAGCTCCCGCTCCCGTTGCTCATCGGCTTCAACTACGCGACCTCCTCCGACGTGGCCGCGGCGTTTCCCAACGAGTGGGAGTTTTTCGCGCGCTATGGCACGCGTGGCGTCGCGCTGCAGGGCGGCTACAACCAGGCCGCCGAGAGCTTCGACGCCGAGCTCACGGGCGCGCACGCGTTCGGAAAGCTGCGGCTGTTGGCCGTGGGGCGCCTGCTCTCCAATGGCTATCACAGCGACACGACGCGTTACGCGATTGGCGGAGGGGCGACCGTGCGCCTGAACCGGTGGTTCGCGCTCGCCGGCGACGTCACGACGCTGCTCGATCGCCGCACGAATGAGGACCCCGCGTGGGGCGCGGGACTGCAGATCGCTATTCCCTATTCCCCACATACGCTCTCACTGCAGGTGACGAACACCAACACGGCGACGCTGCAGGGAGCGTCACGCGGTATCGACAAGGTGCGGGGTGGGTTTGAGTTCACGATCCCCTTCACGTTCAGTCGCTACTTCGGCAAAAAGCACGAAACGGCGCAAACAGGCGCGACAGGTGTGGTGACTGGCCCCGTTGTCAATTCCGAGATGCGCACGATGGCATTCGGGCCCAAGCGGCTCGAAATCGCCGCCGGCACGACGGTGACGTGGACCAACAACGATCCCCTCGTGCACACCGTGACCGCCGATGACGGCTCATGGGATTCCGGCGCGATCGAGCCGGGAAAACGCTGGAGCCACACCTTCACGCAGCCCGGCGAGTATGCGTTTCACTGCACGCCGCATCCGTTCATGAAGGCCGTCGTGGTGGTGAGGTGACCATGACAACCACACGGAAGGCTCTCTCGCTGCTGTTCGGCTCCATCTGCGGCGGTGCGATCGCGCTGGCGTGTTTTTCCGACCGCAGCGCAGGACCAGGCACGACCACCTCGGCCGAATGTCGCGTGCCAGTGACGGTGATCGATTCGATGCACTACATCATCGCGATTCGGGATTTCGGCTTTCATCCCGATTCACTCGCCGTGCCACGAGGCGCGACAGTCACGTGGATTAACTGCGAAGACGCCGGCACGGAACCCCACACGACGACGTCGGATGCCGCGGTGTGGAATTCGCCCGATCTGAATCCCGGTGATCGCTTCTCTCATACCTTCCCGGCGCAAGGTGGATTCCCATACCACTGCACGCCGCATCCCTTCATGACCGGGAAGGTCGTCGTTCAATAACCCGTTCACGAGGCTTTGTGCAGTTTCACTTGTGATTACGTGCCTAAGGAGACAGATATGCGCGTATTGCGAACGGTCACAATGGCTGCCGCGGTTGTCTCGACCGTCGGCGCCATCGCCATGGCGTGCAGCGATAACAATTCGACCGGGCTTCCCGCCGGTCTGGAGGTCTACACCGCGACACTGAATGGTGCGAACGAGGCGCCGACACCCGTCACCACCACAGCCACCGGTCACGCCACCGTCACATTCCTGAGCGACAGTTTGATCAGCTGGGAAGTCATTATCGATTCGCCGATCGACAGCATCATTCTGGGACATATCCACCGACGCGCCGCCGATTCTGTCGCGGGCAACGTTCAAGTGAACTTCAATCCTCCCGCGACGGGTGCGGGCTTTACCGGAACCGCCACCATCGGGTCCCAGGCTCCGGCCGGCGCAGCAGACTCTATCTTTCAGATCATTCGAGAGGGACGCGCCTACGTGAACATCCATACTAAAGCACATGGCGGAGGCGAGATTCGCGGGACGTTGGTGAGAGTGCAGTAGCCACCCGCGGGGCGCATGTAGGGGCGCAGGGAGGCTGCGCCCCTACCCTGCGATTGGCTCAGGGCTTGAAGAACTCGCTCATGTCGGGCGCGGTCGCGGCCTGGCCGGGAAACGCGGATACGCCCAGCGCCTGCAGCATCAGGCGCAACGTGCTCTGGTGCTGATACGACGTCGTGGATTGATACCCGCGCTTGGCGAACGGGCTGACGACCGTCCACGCGACCTTCCCGCCGCCGTGGGTGCTGCTGCTGGCGGACTCGTCCCACCAGATGATCAAGAGACCGTCCTGCTTGAATTGCGCGCTCTGGATCAGCGGATCGATGTTGGTCTCGAGCCACTTGTCGGCGGCAGCCAGTGTCCCGTTGTGAGCGTCGTCGTTGAGATTCGGCGTGATGAAGGAAAAGTCCGGCAGCGTCCCGTTCGCCAGATCGGCGGCGAAACGCGTAAAGGGCACCATGTTCGCCGCCTGCGCCGAATTATTGCGAATGTCAGAGAAATAGCTCATCGGCACATGGTTCGCGTCGTATGACGGATAGCCCTCGATGTACGCCTTCCAGGTTTTGCCGGCCTTCACGAGCTCGCGGACGATGTTGTCGTTCGTAACGGCGCCGGTGAAACCGTCATTGTTGATGATCGTGTCGCCCACGGTCAGCTCGAAGTAGTTCCCGATCGAGGGATGCGCGTTCGCGTAGTAGTTCGTCGCCAAACCATACGTCGTGCTCAATCCGTTCAAGTAGGGCATCGCCGAGTTGCCGATCACGCTGCTGTAGTCGTGATTCTCTTCGGCAACGATGATCACGTGACCAAACCGTCCGACCGGCGCCGGTGGGGGGGGCGGGGGCGGCGGGGGCGGGGGCGGCGGGGGCGGCGGGGGCGGCGACGACGGAGGCGCCGGCGGAGGCGGTCCACCGGGCTGGACCTCACAGCTCACGACGCATGAGAGGACCAGCGCGACCAGCGCGAGACGGTGCGACAGCGTGTATTCGAACGACATCAGCGGCTTCCAGCGAGAGTCTTCGCCAACCTACCCGCCGTTTCGCAACAAGAGCCGTGATAAGTGTCACGGAGTCTAAGCCCACACCGTAGCCGGGGTGAGACGCGCGTTCAGTACCGCACCACGCTGCCCGACTTCATCACAAAGCGCACGCGTCGCAACGCGGTGATGTCACGCAGCGGATCACCCTCCACCGCGATGATGTCCGCCTCGAGGCCGGGCGCAATCGCGCCGATTCGATCTCCGAGACCCATCGCTTGCGCATTCAACGACGTCGCCGCGACGATCGCATGCATCGGCGACTCGCCGGCCTTCTGCACTCGGCACACGAGATCTTCGGCGTTGTGCCCATCGGCGCCGGCAACCGCGTCGGTTCCGTACACGACCTTGAGTCCGGGCGTCGCGAGCGCCTTGCGAATGTCGGCCACCGCGACCGGCAATACGCGCTCCATGGCGGCGAATCCCGAGTCCGTGTAATTGCCGATGCCCAGATAGCTCGCGCGATGCCCGAGATAGTTCTGGAACACGAGGGCGCACTGCGGATCGAAATAGGTGCCGCGCTGGGCCATCAACGTGAGCTCGTCTTGTGTGGCGAAGAGTCCGTGCTCGACTTCCGTGCATCCGGCGAGCGTGGCGGCACGCACCGACGACGCGCTGTGCGCGTGAACGAGCGTGCGCAGGCCGAGCGTTTTCGCTTCGCCGCAGACGGCATCGAGTTGGGAGTCGGACATCGTCTGCCGGCCGCCTTCGCGGATGCTCGCCGAGGCGAACAGCTTGATGAGATCCGCTCCTTGTGCCTTGCGCTGGCGCACGAGCGCGCGCAACGAATCGGGGCTCAGCGTGGGATCGGTGATCGGATCGAGCGAGGTGAGGATGCGCGGCCCCGGCAGCCCTTGCGTGGCGATCCAATCACGCAGATCCGCATCGCTGTGTGAGCCGACACTCTGAATCGTCGTGAACCCGGCCCGCAGCGTGGCGTATGCGTTCGCCGCGGCGGCGAGGATGGATTGCGCGGGCGTATCGCCATCGCTTGGAGTATGGAGCCGGTTCTGGCGGTTGAAGTACCACGCTGGGTGCGCGTGTGCGTCGATCAAACCCGGCAGCACGGTGCGGTCGCCGAGATCGACGAGGCGCGCACCCGCAGGGACCGCGCCGCGCGGAGCAATCCGGGTGATGCGATTTCCCGTGACGAGAATGTCGACGTTGTGCTGGACGCCGCCGCGGCCGTCGAGCACCGTCGCGGCGCGCAGCAGAGTCGTGTCCTGAGCTGGGAGAGCTGCGGGGAAAAGCGTTAGAAAGAGAAGGGCGAGTCGGGTTCGTTTCCCGTGTCCTGAAGGCCCGGCTCGGCGCACTACGGCACCGCCTTCACCGTATCCTGCGCGCGACGCCGCTCGTCAGCATCACGCTCGGCTTGTTTGCGATCGCGCAGCTCGCGCACATAGCGCTTGAATTCCGCGAGCGATTGTGCGCGCTCGGCGGAGCGCATGATGTCATCGCGCATGTCGTTCAACTGACGGGCGTGCAGCCCCTCGTCGTAATTGCCCTGCGGGAAGCCTTTGATGGCGCCGAGCAAGGCGAGCACCGGCGTCGGAATCTTGATCCCGGCGACGTGGATGTACGCCGAATCGAGACCCCATTCGGGCTTCTCCGCCGTCCCGCCGACGGTCCACGAGGGCCGCCGACGGTCACGCTGCTCCTGATCCAGAATCTGGTTGAGGGAATCCACCATCGCCTTCAGCCGGTTGATCGCGGCTGCGTGTTGGGACACGGTGTCGCCGTAGATCGCGGCCGCCACGGTGGCAGGCAATCCCGGCCGCGGGCTCACCCACAGGAGACCGTCACCCACCTGGGGCGCCGCCGCGACGCTCTTGCTCGCGTTCGGATCATACGCGGGCATCGTCCGCGCCGTATCGAGCGGCAACGCCGCCGCAGTCGCCGCGGCAGGCGGGAGGGGGGGCGGGGGCGGGGGCGGCGGCGGCTCAGCAGCCGCCGGTGGCGGTGGTGATTCATGACGATTCGCCTGCGCGCTCGGGCCCTGCGAGCGATGCTCTCGCGCGCCCGGTACATAGATCATCGTGGTCCCGGTGTCGGGCGGCTCGAGCACCACATAGCTCGGCTGCTTACGCCAGGGCGCGGCCCATTGCACCGTGACGAACAACACCACGGCGATGATGTGCAGCGCCGCCGTCATGAGCCATGCGCGGCCACTCGGCTGACGATTTACCAGTCGTTCAAACAGTCGCGAGCACCTTTCCCAGCCGTTCAGTCGCCTCGATCAGACGTGGCGTTGGGACAGTCAGCGCAATGCGGAAGAAGCCATCCGCCCCCGCGCCGAATGCACTCCCCGGCAGCGTGACCACGCCGACGTCTTCGAGCGCGCGCTTCTGGAAGGCCGCCGATGCCAGACCCTCCGGCAGCGGCACCCAGACGTACAACGTCGCGCGCGGAGTCTCGACCTCGAAACCATTGGCGCGCAGCACCGGCAGGATGCCGTCGCGCCGCTCCTTGAACTTCGCCGCATACCCCGCGGCGATGCGCTCGGCCTGCTGCAGTACCTCGGCTCCCGCGGCCTGCACGGCGAGGAAGGCGCCGGTGTCGATGTAATTCTTGACGCGCGCCAGCGCGGCGATGCGGTCGGGGCGCCCCACCGCCCAGCCGAGCCGCCAGCCGGTCATGCAAAAACTCTTGGACAGCGAATGGAACTCGACCACGACCTCCATCGCGCCCGGGATCTCGAAGATCGACGGCGCGACGTAGCCATCGAACGTGATCTCGCAATACGGATTGTCGTAGGCGAGCAGCAGGTCGTGCTTCCGACATGCGGCGATGGTGCGCTCGAGATAATCGCGCGGCGCCACGGCGGCGGTCGGATTGTTCGGATAGTTGAGGTAAACGAGCTTCGCCTTCTTCAGAACATCGGCGGGAATCTCGTCGAGCTCCAGCAAGAAGTCAGTCTGCGGCGTCAGGATGTAGGGATACGGCTCGGCGTCGCACAACACAGTGCCGCCATGGTAGACCGCGTAGCCCGGCACGGGCACGATCGCGACGTCACCGGGATTCAGGACGGCGCTTGCGAGGTGCGCGATGCCTTCTTTGGAGCCGAGGATCGGGTGCAGCTCCTTGTACGGGTCGACGGTCACGCCAAAGCGCCGCTCCATGTAGGCCGCGGCCGCTTCGCGAAACGCCGGAAGGCCGAGTTGAAACGCGTACCGGCTCATGGCGGGATCCTGGAGCGCGCGGTTCAGCGCGGTCACTGCTACCTCAGGCGGAGGAAAATCCGCGTCCCCCGCACCGACATCGATCACATCGACGCCTTGCTCGATCATCCGCTTCTTGATGGCCGGCAGCTCGGCCATGGGATATGCGGGAAGAGCTGTAACGCGCTTGCTGAATCCTGCCAACGGACTCTCCGGATCGTGGTGAGTAGCCAATAGCTTCCGGAATCTACTACAGATCTATGCGGGCGCTCCGATGCCGTGGATAGCGAAGAATTCCTCCAGCTCCTGCCGCACTTCGGACCAATTCCCGATGGCTCGTGCGGCTGGGGGCAGCCCCTCCAGCATGGACGCGCCGTAGCGTTTGGTTACCACGCGCCGGTCGAGCAGGACGACCGCCCCGACATCGGACTTGGTGCGGATTAACCGTCCGAACCCCTGTTTCAGCTTGAGCGCGGCGAGGGGCACGAGATAGTGCGTGAATCCGTCCACGCCTGCCTGGGTGAGACGCTCGAGACGTGCGGCGGTTAGGGGCTCCGTCGGCACTTTGAACGGCAGTTTGGCCAGGATCAAGACGCGTAGCGCTCGGCCCGGCACGTCTACGCCTTCCCAAAATGAATCGGTGCCGAGCAGGATGGCGGAGCCGGCGTCGCGAAAGCGGCGTAACAACTGGTCGCGCTGGCCCTCGCCCTGCACGAGCAGCGGCCAGCGCGCGCCGACATGGCCGCGGACGGCCTCGGCCGCGCGCCGCAGGGCGCCGTGGCTCGTGAACAGCGCGAAGATGCCGCCGTCCGATGCGTGCGCGAGCTCGAGCAGGACGCGGGCGACCGCGGCGCCGTGGCCCGATTCGTCATCGCGCGGCTCGGGGATGTCGGTCGGAATACCGAAGACGCACTGCGCGCCGAAGTCGAACGGCGAGGGCAGGATCTCGCGCACCGTGACGCGGGAGGGCGGCAGCGAAAGACCGAGCCTCTCCTCGAGGAAAGTAAATTCGCCACCCGCGGCCAGCGTGGCGCTGGTCAGCACGACGGTTTCGACCCGATCGAACAGCGCGTCTTTCAGCACGGGCGCGAGATCGAGCGGCACCGCGGACAGCGTGAGATTCGGCGTGCGACGTCCGCGTTTCTCCAGCCAGCGCACCGCGGCTCCGGCGGGCGCCCGATAGCCGACCGGTTGCAACGTCGCCTTCAGTCCCTCCGCCGCCGTGTCGAGCCGTCGCACCACACCGCGCAGCTCGCTGATCAGCCGCGTGCGCATCTCGGCGGGATCGTCGTTCGACAGCCGGTCGGCGATCGTCTCCACGCCGTCGCGCAGCTTGCTGAAGGCGACGAGCAGATTGTCGAGCGCGACGTCGAGCCCTTCGCGCCACACCCCGTCTTCGGCAAACGAGTCTGTCAGCCGCAACACCGGAGCCTGCGCCGGCTCTGCATCGAGACGGCGCGCGAGTCGGCCGAACAGCTCCTCCGCCCACCGCCGCGCGGCGCCGAGCGCGTCGAGCACCGTGCGCCCGAGCAGATCTCGACTGGCCGCGCCCATCAGATCGTTGTGGCTGGCGAGCTCGGCGGCGAGTGTGGGCAGCAGCCCGCGACCGTTGCGTTCGAGCCTGCCGAGCAATCGCTGCACTCCGAGCATGCTGACCTGCTGGCCGAGATGGTGGGCGGCGATGTCCTCGAGATGATGGGCTTCGTCGAGTACGAGCCGGCGATACGGCGGCAACACGGCCGCCTCCTGCCAGTTGTCGGATGCGATGCGAACCGCGAGGTCCGATGCCAGCAGATGATGATTGACGACGACGACGTCGGCTTCAGCAGCTCGGCGTCTCGCGGCAAAAACAAAGCAGCGATCGAAGTGCGGGCACTTGAGCCTGGTGCAGAGATCGGACTCGGCGGCGACGGCGTCCCAGACCTCGGGAGAGGGCTCTTCCACGAGATCGGACAAACTCCCATCGGCCGTACGCGACGCCCACCCCGCAATGGCCTCGAGCTCAGCGGCGCGCGCGTCGTCGAAGAGCGATTCCTGACCGGCGCGCGCCTGCTCGAGGCGCGAGAGACAGAGGTAGTTCCGCCAGCCCTTGAGCAGCGCGAACGTGACCGCGCGCTCGCCGGTCGAGAACGCGCGCGCCAGGACCGGCAGGTCTTTGCCGACGAGCTGCTCCTGCAGATTGATCGTGTTGGTCGAGACGACCGTGCGCTCCCCATTCACCCGCGCCCACTCGAGCGCCGGCACCAGATAGGCGAACGACTTGCCCACACCGGTGCCCGCTTCGAGCAGCGCGACGCCGCCATCGTTGTAGGCGTCGGCGATATACGCCGCCATGTCGCGCTGGCCGGGACGATCTTCAAATGCCGACGTGCCCAACACACGGGCGATCGGGCCGGATTCGGTGAGCAGGTCGGCGACGGCTAGCGCGTCGAGGCGCTGCAATGCGCGGGCGCGCGGCATCTCGACCACGATGTAGAGCGTCGAGACGTCGTTGTTGACGATGCCGAAGCCCACGCCCTCGTCGTGCAGCCGTGCCGCGACGTGGAGATCGGCGCCCGACGGCTCGAGAAAGCCGCTCGGGTGATTGTGAATCAGCATTTCGCCGCGCTGGGCCACGCCGGGCAGCGCGAGGACCGCATCGACGGTGCCGCGCGCGACGACCCGGGCGTCGCTGAGCGTTCCGTTGGCATCGGCACGCACCACGAACGACACCTCGCGCCCGTGGGCGGCGGCGATCTCTTCCTGCAGCAGAGTACGTGCCGCCGCCGTCAGGCGCTCGACGCTCACGTCTTGAGTTCTTTCTTCTTGGCCGCGGGAAACAACACGTTGTTCAGGATCAGGCGGTAGCCGGGCGAATGCGGATGGAGCGAGAGATCCGTGGCGGGATCGCCGATCTGGTGCTGCGGATCCTCGGGATCGTGGCCGCCAAAGAACGTCCACGTGCCCTTCCCCAGGTCGCCGTGGATGTATTTGACCCACGGCGCGCCCTCTTCGTCGCCCATGATCGTGACGCCGGGCTTCAAGTGATCGCGCGTGAACGACGTCGTCAGGCCGTAGAAGTCGGGGATCACCTGACGATGGTTCTGGACGAGCATGGTCGGCACGGGATCGATCTTGGCGCTGAAGTTGAAGAGCTTGAACGCGCCCAGCGGTTGGCGGCGCGCTCCGCCGTTCACCTGATGGCCATCGATGTCGGAAAAGCTGGCGACCAGCGGATTGGTCTCGATGTGCGCGCCGGTGAACGCGAAGGTCTTGGTCCAGTCGAGCTTGGCGTCGGCGTCCGGATCGATCGGCGTACCGTCGGCGAAGGTGGCCGCGATGTCCACGGCTTGCGCCGCAAGCGCGAGGTCGATCGTCTCGGTGGCGGTGCACATGGCAAACAGGAAACCGCCGTTGTCGACGTAGCTGCGAATGCCCCGGGCGACGGCTTTCTTGAGATCGGGGACGGTCGCGAAGTTGAGCCGCCGCGCCATCTCGCTGTTGCGCTGCACCATTTCCGCCAGCCAGCTCATGCCGGAGTAGATCAGGAAAAACTTCGAGTACTGGCCGGTAAAATCCTCGTGATGCAAGTGCAGCCAATCATAGTCCCGCAGGGTGCCATCCACCACTTCCGCATCCCAGATCTTCGTGAACTGGATGCCGGCGTACTGCAGCGCCATCGTCACCGCATCGTCCCACGGCGCGGCATTGGGCGGCGCATAGACGGCAATCTTCGGCGCTTTCTCGAGCGGCACGGCGTCCATGTTGTTCGCTTCGATTTCGCCGCGCACGGCCGTCATCGCACTGTCGACCGGCTCGGTGCGAATGCCGTTGAGCGCCGCATCCCGCCGCAGCGCGTCGAGATCGGGAATCAGAAACGAGCCGCCGCGATAGTTCAGCAGCCACTCGGCCTTGAGTCCGGCCTGGATCGCGCGATACGTCAGACCGTACGCCTTGAGGTGATCGGTCTGGGCGTCGTCCATCGGTACCAACAACGACGGTACAGAACGGTAAAGGACGGGAAAGGACGGTAGGAGCGTCGTTGCGCCCAACGCTCCGATTGTCTGGACGAATTCGCGACGTTTCACGATTTCGGAATCGCGCCTTTAGCGCGCTCCAACACCCGCCGAGCTTCGGGGACAAAGGCGCTGTTCGGATAGGTCAGGATCAAATGCTCGAGATGCGGAATCGCGTCCGCGGAGCGTCCGGTCCGCACGAGCAGCCGCGACCATTCCAGCTCGGCAGCGGCAGGTGCCGCGCCCTCGCCGCCGCCCCGCACGATTTCATCGAACAGCGCGATCGCCGCTTGCTCCTGCTCGCCGCCCTTCTGCGCCGCGACCTGCCCCGCGAGCAACAGCACCTCGAGGCGACCGCCCTGCTCCGGCAAGCGGCTACCGGCGCGGCGGAGCGCGGCGATCGCGGCTATGGTGTCGCCGCGCGCCAGCGTGAGCAGCGCGGCACCGAGCTCGGGACTCGATTCCTCCTGAATGCGCTGCAGCATCGCCATCATCGCCGTGCGCTCGGTCGCGGCGGCGCGATCGCTCGCGTATGGACCCGCGGCGCGGAAAGCACTCATCGCTCCCGGCAGGTTGCCCCGATAGAGCGCAATCCAGCCGCGCTCCGCCATCGCGACGACGCTCGAGTCGTTGCCGAGGGCGGCCTCGGCGCGGTTCAGGTCGCCCCGTGCGACCCGTGCCTGAGCGAGCGTGAGCCGCAGGCCGGCCCGATCATCGGCCGTGATGGCCGTCTTCTCCGAGGCGAGCCGTTCCGCCGCGACATCGAGCTGACCATCGGCAATCAGGACCTGAATCAGCGCTGCTTCGGCGGCCGCGTGCGCTTCCGGCGGCACGGTCGAATCGCCGGTAAGACCCTCGAGGACGTGCCGAGCCGCGACTTTATCGCCGCCTTCGAGCAGCTCGCCGACGGCCTCCGCGCGCGCGCGCGAACCCATCGACCAGGGCACCATGTCGGCCCACCGCGTCAATGCGAGGCCGCGAACGCGATGCGCTTCCGGCGTTTCCACCGCGGCCGCCAAGTCCACGAAGCGCCGGAGCGCGACGGGTGTATCGCTGTCCACCGGGGCGAGGGTGGACTGCATCGCACCCCATGCTTCGGTGGGCTGTCCCCAGGCGAGCAGGAGCTCGGCCGCGAGGCGTCGCGCGCGCACCGACGCCGGAGGAGCGGTCAGGACGTGGGCTACGCGCTCGTGCATGGCGGCCGGCGCATCAGCCAGCGTGTTGGCGGCGTTCGGCTCGACGTCGGGCGTGCGCGTCACGGCGCGGCCCCATTCGGCAGCCGCCGCTTCCCAATTGCCGGCCCGCTGCTCGAGTTGTGCAAGCTCGAGCGCCAATGCTCCATCGTGGCCGAGCGCATGCCGGCCGGCGAGAAACGCACGGCGCGCCTCATCCCACAGGCGCCGGTCCGCGAGCGCCTGACCCCATTCGCGATACGGTGTCTCACTCTGTGGCGCGCCGGCCGCCCAGCGGCGCGCGATGGTCTCGAGCGAGTCGAGCTCATTCAGCGCCGCGTAGACCCGCAGCTCCAGGCTGCGCAGCGCCGGGCTCTCCGGCAGCCGCTCGCGCGCGGCCTGCACCAACGGCAAGAGCTCGGGCATCCGGTTCAGCACGAACAAGGTGCGCTCGAGTCCCAGCAGTGCCGGCAGGTTGGTCGGATCGGACCGCAGCGTCGTGAAATAGATGCTGGCTGCATCGGCGTAGCGGCCAGTGCGCTCGAGCTCGAAGCCGGGACCGATGGCTTGGGGCCGAAGCAGCGCCGGCGATGCGACGAGGAGAACGAGCGCGAGCGCGAGCCTAATGCTTCGGCGGGGGCTCATTCAACCGGCGGAAGTACTCGAGAACCAGGCGCCGCTGCTCGGGGGTGAGACCGCTGAGCTCGTCCCAGGTCGGGTAGCGGACCTTTGGACCAGCGCCCGTGGCGCCCGGCTGCAGGACGCCGGGAATGTGCACGCTGTCACCGATGGCGGAGCGGCTGGTGCGGTCCTTTTGTTCGTCAGGCTCCTCACCGGAGAGGGTGCGACCGGCGTCGAGCAGTTTTCGGTACAAGCGTTCCTGGCGCTGGATGGTCCGGGTGTCCAGCCGTCCCGCTTCCAGCTGGCGCGCCAGATCGCGCGCTTCCTGGGCAAGCGCGCCTGCCGCACTCGCGTCGCCTCCCGCCTGCAGCCGCTCGAGCTGTTCGGCGAGCTGTCGCTGGCGCGCCGCCAGCTCCCGCAGGCGCTGCATCGCCCCTTCACCGCCCGCGCCCATCATCGGCAGGAGGCCCTGCGCGTCGCCGTTCATGCCCTGCTGCTGCTGCGCCATGCGGGCGAGCTGCTCGAGCGCTTCCTGGAAGCCCGATCCCGATTTGGCGCCGGCGACCTGTTCCGCAGTGCGCACCAAGGCGTGCGCCGTCGCATTCAGCGCGTCGAGCGCCTGCTCGGCGAACGGGGACGCGCTGGCAGGATTGGGATCACCCTGCTCGAGCTGCTCGCGCGACTGCCGCATCTGATTCTGCGCATACCCCAGCGCCGCTTCGAGCTGCGGCGAGACCAGCGCATGGCGGCCGGCCGCCTGGCCGATCTCCTGCTCGATGGCGTGCGTCCCCTCTTCCACCGCCGCCTGCCGCGCGCGGGTGTTCGCGCCGACTTCCCCATCGCGCAGCGCGTCCACGACTTCCTGCTGGCGCTGCGCCAGCGCGGCCGTCTCCGCGAGCGCGCGGTCGAGCGCGTCGAGCGTCTCCTGACGCCACGCGGATGCCAGGGAATCGCGCCGCTGACGCAACGCATCGGGCAATTGTGCGAGCGAGTCGGCGGCTTCCTGCCCCGCCGACCGCGCGCCACGGGAGTTGCGCCGGCTCGCGGCGTCGGCGGCTTCCTCCATCGCGCCCTGCGCGCGCCGCGCCGCGGCCTGTGACCGCTGGAGCGGCAGCATCGCCGCGGCGCGTTCCACGCCTCGGGCCAGCGAGTCGGTCGCTGCAGCGAGATCGCGCTCCGTCGCCGCGGCTGTCGAGTCGGCGCGTTGGGCGGCGTCCCTGTTCCATTCGGTCTGGCGGCGCTGCAAGTCCTCGGCGTCTTTGGCGAGTGACGCCAGCTCACCTTCCATGGCGGCTCGCTTGAACAGCTCCTGGCTGCGCTCCAGCTCGCGACGCAGCTGCTGCTGCGCTTCGGCGAGATGTTGCAAAGCCTGCCGCGTCGCCTCAGGATCGAGCCGCGCCAGCGCATCCTGCAGCTCGCGCAACCGCTGCTCGAGCTCCGGCGTCAGCGCCCGCTCGAGCAGTTGCTGCACTTCGCGGAGGCGGCTCTGGAACGCGCTGTCATCGACGCCGGCGGCCTGTGCCGCTCGAGCGATCTCTTCGACTGCCTGGGCGAGCTCCTGCACCCGCTGCGACATTGCGGCCTGGTCGCGCGCGATCTCCTCGGCGCGTTGCGTGGACTGGAACGTCATACTGCCCGTCTGCTGATTCCGACTGTCGGCCCGTGTGCTCGCCCGCCCGTCACTATCGCGGTTGCGCTCCTGGGCGAGATCGCGGGTGCGGTCGCTCAGCTCGCGCTGTGCCGCCGACACCGAGTCGGCGGCGGTCGTCACCTCACGCGCCGCCGCTCGCGCCTGGGCGCGCAGCTCTTCCATGCTGGGCAAGCGCAACGCAATCTCGGCGCTGCGTCCGGCGTGCGGTGTGGGCGCATTGTCCAAGGCTTCGACGTAGAGTCGCAGCGTGTCACCAGGCAGCAGGCCGCGGTGTTCGGCGTCGAGCCGTCCCTGGACGATGGTCCGATCACCGACACCGGTGACGTCGAGCGATTCGCGCACGGCGTCGCCGACGCGCCCCGTCCGGCTCACGCGCCAGCTCACCAGCGTCAGCCGGGAGATCCCGTGATCGTCGCGCACATCGGCGACGATTTGCTGATGCAGCGAGATCGGCAACGTCGTGTCACGCGCGGGGACCGGCAACGTCACGACGGGCGCGGAATCCGGCACGATCAAGAGGTGCAGCTCGGGACTCGCGCCTTCGAGCTCGGACCCGTCAGCGGTCTGCGCTCGCAGCCGCCACGTGCCGCTCGCCGCCGGCGTGAAACGGCCATCCACGCGTGTGCCGTCCACGCGCAGCTCCTCGGTGCGCGATTCCAGCGTCCAGGCGGCGCGCGCGAGCGGAACGCTGGCCGTGCCGCTCGTCACGACCGTCGTTCCGGCCGGCAGTGGAATCACGTCGGGTCCAACGAGCAGCGGCTCGTCGGACCGATCGAGATAGGACGGAAATCGCGCGGTGAGTCCAAGATCGGCCAGGAACGCCGGCAGGTCCACATCAACCTTTACTTCGGCGCTGCGGCGGCCTCCGCTCGATGCGCGGAGATAGAGGTCCGACTCGATGGGACCAACCTGCTGCACGACGTGGCCGTCGGCCGCGAGCGACAGCAGAGTCGCCTTCCACGGCTCGCCCGCGCCGCGCATCCACAGCGTCACGCGCTCGGCGCCTGGAACCGTGATCGTCGCGGTGACGGTGCCGCCGCGCCGCACGGTGCTTCGGTCAACAATCAGCCGGACGGGCGCGCGTGCATCGCGCCAGGTGCGGACCGGGTGCCAGAAGGCCGCCGCGCGGCCCGAGCTCGGCGAGCCGGCGAGAAAGAGCAATAGTCCGGTCACCGCGGCACCCATACCGGCCGCAACATGCCGGCGCGTCGTGCGCCGCAAGGCGCCATCCACGCCTGGCGCTGCGAACGAAACCACTGCGGCAGCGCGCGTATCGGCGGCGAGAAGCAGTGCCTCGCTCGAACCGCCGCCCCGCCCCGCCGTCGGGCTGATCACGCCGACGATGCTCCCCGCGCGGCCTCCCGCCTCATGCTCGATCAGACGACCGAGTACCGGCCCTGCGGCATCACGGCGCGTGCGCGCGACCGCCCACGTCGCTCCGGCCGCACTTGCCGCGATCAGCAGCCACGCGAGCGTGACGCCCGGGACTGCCGGCGACAACATCAACCCGAGCGCCGCGCCGGCGAGCGCCGCGCCGAGGCCGCCGAGGATCACGGCGAAGGCCCGCACGCGCGCATGCGGACTGCCCAGGCGATGCAGCCGGCGCGCCGTCTCGGTCATTTGGTCCCGCTTACCGCGTACGTGAACAGATTGACACCCATGCGCAACGCCGCCTCGTGAAGCTCGGGAGGGTCATGATGCACCGTGGAATCTTCCCAACCGTCGCCGAGGTCCGACTGATAGGAATAGTATACGACGAGGCGGTCTCCCAAAAAAATGCCGAACCCCTGCGCGGGCAGGCCGTCGTGCTCGTGGATCTTCGGGATGCCCTTCGGAAACGCGTACACGAGGTTGTAAATCGGGTGCGTCAACGGAACCTCAACCATCGGATGGTCCGGAAACACGCGCGCGATCTCCCGCCGGAACGAGGCATTCATGCCGTAGTTGTCGTCGGCATGCAGGAAGCCGCCTTGCTCCAGGTAGCGCCGGAGATTGTGAAGCTCGACATCGGAGAAGTGCACGTTGCCGTGGCCCGTCATATAGATGTAAGGGACGTCCCACAATTCCGGCCCGGTCAGCGTCACCACACGCTCGCGGTCCGCGACCGGGAGCGTGGTGCGCTCACGCAGGGCCGCCAGCAGATTCGGCAGGCTCGAGGGATTGGCGTACCAGTCGCCTCCGCCGTCGTAGTGCAGGCGACCGATGGTGAGAGAGGCCGTGCGTGGTGCGTCGTGCGTCGTGCGTGGTGTCAACATTAGAAGCAGGATCAACGACATTGATTTCATAGCTCATTCACCAAGCGATATGCCGTGTTTCGAGAGATACCGGTTTCTTCTGCGAGCCGATCCGCGGCGTCTTTCCGGGAGAGTCCTTCTTCCAATAAGGCCTTGGCTCGTTCTGCCGCGTCCGCGGGCCGCTCTTCCACACGCGGCTTTCCCGTTCCCGAGAGCACCACCGTAACCTCGCCCCGAACAGGGGCCTCGGCATAGTGCTCTGACAATTCCTGCAACGTCCCCGCACGCGTCTCTTCGAACACCTTAGTCAACTCTCGAGAGACGGCAACCTGCCTTTCCGGACCACAGACCTCGATCAGATCGGTGAGCAGTTGCGTGACGCGGTTCGGGGATTCGAACAGCACGACGGTCCATTCCGACTGAGCGGCGGTCAATAACAAGCGGCGGCGGTCGCTCCCTTTGCGGGGCAGGAATCCGAGAAACACATAGCGGTCGGCTCCGAAGCCTGACACACACAGGCTGGCTGCCACAGCGGTCGGACCGGGAATCGTCACGATGGGGATTCCGCGCTCCCTGGCCGCAGCCACGAGCTCCACACCCGGATCGCTGATCGCCGGCGTGCCGGCATCCGTAATCAGCGCGACGTCTCTTCCTTCTTCTAGGATGCGCAGGATGCGCGCGAGGGCGCGCTCGGACGAGTGGCTATGAAAGCTGACCAGCTCGGCATGGGAGCCGGCGTGATTGAGGAGCGGCTTCGAGTGGCGCGTGTCTTCGGCGGCGACCGCCGATACGCGCTTCAGCGTGTCGGCAGCACGCGGCGAGAGATCGCCGAGGTTCCCGAGGGGCGTCGCGACAACGTAGAGGGTGCCGGCCACGTCACCACGTCACCCGCCAGGGGAGCTTGCCGTAAAATCCCGCGGCTTGCAGCACGTAGCGGTGCTCGCGCGTGGCGTCCTTCAGCACCTTGGTCGCCGTTCCCGGCATCATCACCTCCGCGCCCTCGAGCAGTTGCAGCGCCCAGTCGGTGAGCGCGATCGACAACTCTTCGGGGCGCACCACCGCATCGGGCGTGTCGGTGCCGCGCGGAACGCTGAGCAACGCGAGGGCCTGATGGGTGCCGACAATCGCCGACGTCACTTTCTGGGCGCGTCGTTTCGCTTCACCGGGGAATTCCCGCTCCACCGCATCCACGATTCTCCAGTACAGCTCGCGGTAGGTATTGACCAGAGCCGTCGCGGCCTGGGCGGGGAGATCGTCGGCGCCCGGGACCGTGCCCGCCGACATCGCGGGCGTCGCGCCGCCCGGCCCCGGATCGAACAGCGATTCGAGATAGCGCGCGGGCGGGAGGTTGTCCGGTTTGTCGCAGAAATACCCGCTCAGATACTTCCCCTGGTCGAACTTGAGATAGGAGACCCGGCCATTCGAGATGAGTTCCAGCACGCCGGTCACCTTTTCCTGTTGCAACACGGGGAAGAATTTTTCGGGTTGGTTGACGTCGATGAACCGCGCTTGATAGGCGCCGGCGCACGACGCGTACATCCAGGCGAGCTGCTCCATCGGCGCGGCACAATACTCGAGGTCCCCGCGCTCGACCTCGGTGCGCATGCGCTTCAGCGCCTCGGTGATCGTGATGACCTGGCGGCCCGCGGTCGAGAGCGATGCGGCGTTGACGGCCTCGCCTTTGCGCAACAACAGCAGCACGCATTCGTCGGGCAGATGCGCGGCGATATAGCCGTCGATCCGGCCGTCGCGGTCGCGCTTGGCGTAAGCGAGGAGATTGTCGAGATGAATGAACGCGAGCCGGGTGCGATGAACAAGCCGGTTCACCTGCGGAAACTGCAGATCCGCGAGGCGAACCGGCGAATTCGTCAGGCGAGCGGTGCTCGCGCGCATCGTCCTCCGGTGCGGAAGCTACGAAAGATGCTGGTTGATCTTTTGCTCGAACGCCTGCGACGGATAGGCACCCACCAGGGTATCGATGTGGCGTCCGTCTTTGAAGAATAGAATACTCGGAATCGAGCGGACGTTAAAGCGCATCGCGGTCTGCTGATTGGCGTCGACGTCCACCTTCACGATCTTCACCTTGCCGTTGTACTTCCCGGCGAGCTGATCCATGATCGGCGCCACCATATGGCACGGGCCGCACCACGTGGCCCAGAAATCGACGACGGCCAAGCCCTTGTGCTGCTCGACTTCGGCCTGAAATGTGGTGTCCGTTACCTCCACCATGAGACTTCACGCTCCTTCGATAGACGTTAGTTTGACTTCATGAACTCGTCAGTCGCCCATGTCGGCATCGCGGTCACGAGCATCACCGAAGCCCTGTCGTTCTACCGCGACGTCCTGGGTCTTGCTCCCAGCCAGCCCGAACTGGCTGATGGAGCGACCATCGTCAGCCTGCATTTCGGTCCCGTGGACGTCGAACTGCTCGAGCCCAGCGATCCCGACAGTCCCGTGGCGAAGTTTCTTGCCAAACGCGGCCCCGGCATTCATCACATCTGCTACCGTGTTGCCGATCTCGACCGCACGCTGGCACAGTGCAAGACCGCCGGTTATCGCGTGATCGATGAAACGCCGCGGCGCGGAGCCGGTGGACGACGCATCGCGTTTTTGCATCCCAAAAGTACGAACGGCATTCTGCTGGAGCTGACTGAGTAGGTGGAACGCGCGACCCTAGGGTGGTGTTCCCGTCGTCTGGGCCGTGGGGGGGCAACGCCCCGGACTGCCCGCAGCCTCCAAATGCACGTCGTAAACCAGCCAGCCGCCGCTGTGCGTCCGTACGACATCGATCGGCTGCACCTGATTGCATTTGTCGCGTTGCAGCTCCACCCGATACGTCCGCAGCTCGTCCCGCCCCGGCACGAGCAGCGGGCCTTCGATGACGCGATACCCCGTGTGATCCAGATACTTCTGAATGACGGCGAGCCGCTGGCGCAGGGCGTCGCGGTTCATGCTGTTCGCCGCCGGACCGCGCTCGGTGCCCCACAGCTCACCCATGTGTTTTTGATCGTTCGCTTTCACCGCGGCGAGAAACTGCGTCAGCGATTCGTTCATCGACTGCGGCTCCGGCCCCCCGGGACCGGGATTCTTGCTGCAGGCGGCGCTGCCGGCGAGCAGCAGAAGCATCATCGCGAGCCGTCGCTTCACGAGGCACGACCTGTGGTCGGGGTGACCCGAAGGTAAGACACCATGCGTCTCTACGTCAACATTGATCACGTCGCGACCATCCGCGAAGCGCGCAAAACCGACGAGCCCGATCCCGTCGAAGCCGCGGCCGACGCCGAGCTCGCCGGCGCCGACGGCATCACGGTGCATTTGCGTGAAGACCGGCGCCACATTCAGGACGCGGACGTCACCGCACTCGCGGACAGCGTTCACACCGTGCTGAATTTGGAACTCGGCGCGCACGCCGACATCGTCCGGCTTGCGACGCGCATTAAACCCTTTCAGGCGACGTTGGTGCCCGAGAAGCGGCAGGAGATCACCACCGAAGGCGGACTCGCGCTGCGGAAGACCGATCGCCGGTTGCGCTCCGCGATTGCCACGCTGCAGGACGCGGGCATCCGCGTGAGTCTCTTCATCGATCCTTCCGTGAAGACGATCGACATCGCGCGCGCGCTCGGCGTGCCCGCGGTCGAACTCCACACCGGCCGGTACGCGCACACCTGGCGCCGCAGCGACGCGGCGCTCACGGGGCTGCGCCGCGCCGCGACGCACGCCAAGGAAATCGGACTCGCCGTGCACGCCGGCCATGGACTCACCTACCAGAATGTCCAGCCGGTCGCCGCGATCCCCGAAATCGAAGAGCTCAATATCGGCCACTCGATCGTGAGCAATGCGGTGTTCTGGGGCCTGGAAGAGGCGGTGCGCCGCATGAAAACGCTGGTTATTACGGCCCGAAATCCCTAGCTTGGAGGCGCCATGACCACTTCCCCTCCTGGCGCACCCCAACCGCTCGGCATGTCGGACTTCTTCGCGCTCGAGGCGGGGGAGTATCTGGACCGCCTCGATGCGCTGGTCCAGGCGCCGACCCCGCCGGCGGTGGACGAGCTCGTGCGGCTCGCCCGCGCGCTGCGTGGAAGCGCGCTCATGGCCAGCCAGCAAGGGGTCGCTCGCGCCGCCATGGGACTCGAGGCCCTCGCGCGCGGAATCCGCGAAGGTCGCCGCGCGTGGGATCCCGCGACCAGGCAACTTGCCACGCGCGCCATCGACGATCTCAAGATCTTCGTCCGCAAGGCCGGCAGTTGGACCAATGCCGATACCGCGAAGGCGGAGGTGCTCGCGAGCCAGCTCGAGCAGCTCGGTGGGCGTCCGTCCGGGCAGGTGCGAGCCGCGGAGGCGCTTGGCCTCGACGCCGGCGCGCGGGCCTTTGTCGCGCGCGAAGGGGCGGCAATCGGCAGCGCACTCGATCGCGCCGGCCGCGCGCTGCGCGCGAATCCGACCGCGCAGGAACCGCTCCAGCAGGTTCTCAAAGCGCTGCAGCCGCTCCGCGGCCTCGCCGCGCTCAATGATCTGCCGCCGTTGCCCGACCTGCTGGAAGGCATCGAGCAGGCGATCGGAGAGATCAGCCGTGCCGGCGCCGCCCAACCGTCCGGTTTCGGCGACACGATCGCCGAGCTGTTCCAGATGGCGGCGACGTCCATTGCGCACGCGGCTCGCGAAGTGGCCGAGCGCGGCCGTCCCGATCCGGAGAGCGCTGAGTTCCGCAAGTTCGCCGCCCTGCTGGTGCAGTTCATGGAAGCCGAGCCCGAAATCGTACCCATCGAGACCGTGGGTACGATCGTGCGTCGCGGCACCGTGCCGGAAGGCGCTGGACGCGCCGCCATGCTCGGCCAGCTCGAGCTGGTGAGTCATGGCGAGCATCTTCGGCACGCTGCCGACGCGCTCGAGCGCGCGCCCAGTGCGACGCAACGCGAGCTCCGCGCGCACACACTCGCTGGCACGTTCCGCGCGCTCGGGTCTGTCAGCGGAGGGCCGGTGGCTGAGCGCGTCGCAGAGTTCGCGCAGTCCGCGCGTGAGGCGGTAACGAGCGGCGTCGCAGTCAGCCAACCTGGCCTCTTCGCCGCCGAGCTGCGCAAGGCGGGCGAGCTCCTCACGGCGTCGGGAACGGCCGATGAAACAGCGACGGCCGCCGCGATTGCGGCCGTGACGCTCGCGGTGCGCCGCCTGGGTGCTGCCGAGGTGGCGCCTCCAGTGCTTCGACCAACCTCTACCAAGTCCGCACCAACCGCGATGTCCCCGGCGCCAGCCGACCTCCCGATCGGGGCGGAGTCGGCGACCGACATCGCAGGCACGTGGACGCGGTATCAGGAGCTGGTGGCAGCGGGCGTTGGTCCCGCATCGCTGGAAGAGCTGCTTGCCGGAGGTGCGGGACGTGAGGCGCCGGGGCGCGGCCGCAGTGTGAGCCCAGACTCGGAAGTCTCCAGGGCAAAAGCAAATGGTGGTGAGCCGGTAGACATCCGCAGTCTCCTGTACAAAGGCTCGCGCGCGCGGGCGCGCGCGCAGGAGCTGCGCGAAGCGGCGAAGCGCGCGAACGGCGACGCACTGCGGGCGATCATCGACGAAGTCTGCGATCTCGTTGTCCTCGCCATCGAACCCGACTAACCCGATTCCTTCCAAAAGACGCTGGAAGGGAGCCTGGCTCATCGGGCTCATCATCAGCGCGGCACTCCTCGTGTGGGTGCTGCACAGAATCGATCCCGCCAAAGTCTGGACAGACGCGCGCCAGGCGAACGGCTGGCTCCTGCTCCTGACGATCGTCTTCGCGACACTGACCTTTCCCGTGCGCGCGATTCGCTGGCGGCTGATGCTGCGCGATCAGGACGGTCGGCCCCTGCCCTTCGCGCCGCTGTGGCACGCCACCACGATCGGTTTCATGGCGAACAACCTGCTGCCGGCGCGCGCGGGCGAGGTTGCGCGCGGCTTCATTGCGTCACGGCAATTGCCGGTGCGCTTCGCGACGGCGCTCGGATCGATCGGCGTGGAGCGGCTGTTCGATGCGCTCATCATGCTGGGCCTGATGGCTGTGGCGATCGCGATGCCGTCGTTTCCGTCGCACGGCTGGGGTGGAAAATCTCTCTCGGCGATCGCCGCAACCACGGCGGCGCTGTTTGGCGTGGTGCTTGGGATCGCGCTGTTTGTTGCCAACCGGCCGGGACCATTTCTCGCGCTGGTCGAACGGGTATCGCGGCGCCTGCTGCCGGGCCGCCTGGCCGATCGCATCGTGCGGGCCTCGGATGGGATCGTGGAAGGCCTCTCGGTACTCAAGAGTCCGGGGCGCTTCGCCGGTGTGCTGGGGTGGTCGCTCGTGCTCTGGCTCAAGAACGCTGCGGCCTTCGCGATCTGCTTTCGCGCATTCGGGCTCGGTATCCCGCTCGAAGCAGCGCTGCTGCTGCAAGGAATCATCGGCTTCGGCGTCGCGATTCCGTCCACCGCCGGTTACATCGGCGTCTTCGAAGCGGCGACCGTGTTCACGCTGCAGCAATACGGCGTAGACTCGAATCTGGCCCTCGCGTACGCACTGACGTATCACCTCACCACGTTCATCCCGATCACCCTGCTCGGTTTCTGGTCGCTGTCGCGTCTGCATCTCCACATGCGCGATCTCAGCGCGGCTCCGCCGCCTGAAGGCGAGCCGGCATGAGTGAGCCAGTCCGGCTCGCGGCGCACGCGAAGGTCAATCTCTTTCTTCGAATTCTGGCCCGCGAATCATCCGGGTATCACCAGATCGAGACCGCGTTCGCCCTCCTCGAGCTTGCCGACGAGCTGGCCGTGCAGCGGATCGATTCCGGGGTGACGCTGGATGTCGAAGGACCGGACCTCGGGCCTGTGGACGAGAATCTGGTGGTCCGCGCGGCCCGGATGGTTCTCGACGCGACAGGCAATCGCTTCGGCGTCTCCATGAAGCTCGTCAAACGTATTCCCGTGCGCGCCGGATTGGGCGGCGGCTCGAGCGACGGCGCCGCGGCGCTGCATGCCGTGAACGCGCTCGCGGGCAACGCCGTGCCGCGCCATGAGCTCCTGCATTTTGCCGCGCGACTGGGCTCCGATGTGCCGTTCTTTGCAAGCGGCGCCGCGCTCGCTCTCGCGTGGGGACGCGGCGAGCGGCAGTTCCGCGTGCCTGCCCCAGCGCCGCTGCCGGCGCTCATCGCCATTCCGCCCGTGCAGGTCTCGACGCCGGAGGCGTATGCGTGGTGGGATGAACTGAACCGCGAGCCTCCAGCCCGCGGTCCCGTGTCGCTCGATGCCGACGCGCTGAGTACCTGGGGCAGCATCGGCCGGCTGGGCGGCAATGACTTCGAGGCGATCGTCTTCGGCAAGCATCCGGAGCTGCGCGGACTCTATGAGCGGGTCGCCGCAACGGGCCCGGTCTGGGTACGCTTGTGCGGCTCGGGAAGTGCGGTCGCGGCGGTCTATAAGAAGGAGGGGGAGCGCGATGACGCGGTGCAAAGGCTGGGAACGAGAGGACAACGGCTTATCCCAACGATGACGCGCGCCGTTGCCGCGCCTGCCCCCACCCCGAGAGACTAATTGCGTCGTCTGATTACTGCGCTGCCCTACTGAACCACGTGTACGGGGACCAGGCTCGCGCTTGTGGTCCCGTTGCCGAGTCGACCGTCAAAGTTCGCACCCCAGCAGTACGCCGCACCCGCAGTCGTGAGCCCGCAAGTATGAGCGGTCCCGCCGGCGCTCACCGCAGCGAACGTGAGCCCGCCGGTCACCGCGACAGGGCTCGTACTACTCGTCGTATCGCCGGTGCCGAGCTCGCCGTCGTGGTTGTAGCCCCAGCAGTATGCAACGCCCGCGGTCGTGAGCCCGCAGGTCTGCCCGCCCCCGGCGCTCACCGCGGCGAACGTGAGCCCACCGGTCACTGCAACGGGGCTCGTACTGCGCGTCGTATCGCCGGTGCCGAGCTGGCCATAGGTATTGGCACCCCAGCAGTACGCCGCCCCTGCCGCCGTGACACCACAGGTGTGATGCCACCCGGCGCTCACCGAGGCGAATGTGACCCCGCCGGACAGCGCCACGGGCGTCGCGCTGCTGGTCGTATCTCCGGTGCCGAACTGGCCATACGTGTTGTCGCCCCAGCAGTATGCCATCCCCGCGGTCGTGAGACCGCAGGTGTGCAAGGTGCCGGCGTCTACCGCGACGAACGTGAGCCCGCCGGACACAGCCGCGGGAGTCGTACGACTGGTGCTATCACCCGTGCCGAGCTCGCCACTGGGGTTGCCGCCCCAGCAGTAGGCCGCGCCTGCGGTCGTCAGTCCGCAGGTGTCAAAGTACCCGTTGCTCACGTTGACGAAGGTGAGTCCGCCGGGTTCCGCCACAGGCGTGGTGCTACTCAGGTAGAGGTAGAGGTTGTTGCCCCAGCAATACGCGGAGCCTGCGACCGTGACCCCGCAAGTATGGAAGGGCCCGGCACTCACACCGGACAACATGAGCCCGCCGGAGACCACCGCGGGGGTGGTGGTGTTGGCTGTCGCGCCGGTGCCGAGTTGTTTGTAGCCGTTAGAGCCCCAGCAGTAGGCCGCCCCCACGGTCGTGACGCCGCAGGTGTGAAAGTATCCTGGGGCCAGTGCTACGAACGTGACATGAATAGCGAATGCGGCGCTCGTGGCACTGCTGAGGCTTTCGCCGGTCGCCGTCAGGGTGTATCCACTTCCCGGTCGATCGATCGTGACCCCGCCGAAAGTCGCGACTCCATCCACGGCGTTCTGCGTCACCACTCCGGAGAGGACGCCGCCTACCGGATTGGTACCGATCGCGAGAGTGACCGCATTCGTCGCGCCACTCACGCGCGCCCCCGCCGCATTCTCGATCGTCACTTGCATCGCCGGCGCGATCGCCTGCATCCCCTCGGCGTTACTGGGCTGCACCGTAAATACAAGTTTGACTGCCGCCGGGGGCGGAGGTGGTGGCGCGGACGGCGGTGATGTCGGCGAAGATCCAGTGCAGCCGAGAGGTGCGGCTCCGAGACCGATCAATGCGATTAGAAGCATCCTACGGTGGGTCATGGCCGCCTCCTCGGACGGCTCACGCTGATGCCCTGACGTGCGCATCAACCTGAGGGCGCTAATGCTACGCCCCGACCCACATACTGCAAGGACGCGACGGCACGACGGCATGTGACGTGCCGCAATCCATGGAGGGTATTGTTTAGCAACTCTACTTGAGGCTAGTGCTCCTTGCTCCGCCGCCCAAAGCGAAACGGTGGCGCGTATGGAGCATCGCCCAGATCGCTTAACACGTCATAGCCGGCCGAGCGGGCGGCGGCGGCATCGCGCATCACCTCGGTCAGTTTTGCCCGGCAGCCCTCGAGGCTCGCGATCCGCTCTTCCAGAAAATGCAGCCGGCTCCGCAGGATCTCCATCAGACGTTTGGATGCGACGGGCCGGTCGGCATCACGCAGGAAGAGCACTTCTTTGATGTCGCCGATGGTGAGACCACAATTCTGCAACTGCCGGACGAGACGAATGCGCTCGAGGATAGTAATGTCGTAGACGCGATGACGGCTCTTGGTGCGCCCCGGCTGCTCGAGGAGTCCGGCGCGTTCGTAAAACCGAATGGCGTCTCGTGTGACGCCGCTACGCGTCGCGATATCCCCAATTCGAAAACGTTCTGACACAGTCACAATCCTACACTCTCGTCGATTGTCCGAGTCAAGAGATGAAGGCGGAACACAAATCCGTCCCGACCTCCAAAGAATTAGTTCCAATGGTGTACGTCGGACGATGTTGCCGCGCCGCGACACCACGGGTAGGTTGGCCTTTCCTTTCACGTCGGAGTCAGCCCGGATGTCGCGCGTGTCCTTCGTGTTTGCGCTGTGCGCCCTCGTGCCGTCGGCTCTCGCTTCCCAAGCGCCTGCTCCCAAAGACAGTGAGTTTCCCCCGCTGAAGGTTGTCGATGTCCGCTGGATCGACACGACGGCTTCAGCCTGTGTGGATTTCTCACAGTACGCCAATGGCGCATGGCTCGCCCACGACACGATTCCCGCGGCGTACTCTTCGTCCGGGGTGACGCGCGACATGAGCGATCGCAACGAGCTGGTGGTGCGCTCCGTTCTGGAAGATGCGGCCGCCAGACGCAACAGCTTCCCTCCCGACAGCACGCCGCGCAAACTCGGCACGTTCTACGCCACGTGCATGGATTCGACGGCGATCGAAGCGGCGGGCGCCTCGCCAATCACGTCGTGGCTCTCGGGCATCGATTCGGTCACGACACGCGCCCGCCTGCTTCCGGAAATCGCGAAGCTGCAGGTCCAGGGAATCAACGTCGTGTTCCGCTACTCCCCTGACGTCGATCCACACGACGCGACGCGCTACCTGACCTGGTTCTATCAGGGGGGCCTGGGACTCCCCGATCGCGATTACTACTTCGCGACCGGCGCCGCGGCGGATTCCACGCGCCAGGCCTTTATTCGCCACATCGCGAAGCTCTTCCAGCTCGTGGGTCAGGATTCGACGGCGGCGGCCGGCGCGGCCACACAGATCATGGGGCTCGAAACGGCGATGGCGCAGGCTGCGCTCACGCGCGTCGAACGGCGCGATCCCGCCAAGCTGGACCACCCCATGAGCGCCGCCGAACTGGCCGCGCTGACGCCGCGCATCGGATGGCCGCAGTATTTCCACTCCATCGGTCTCACCGCGGCTGTGCGGAAGGTGAACGTCGCGGAGCCGGCCTTCATGAAGCGCGTCGATTCGCTGCTCCAGGCGGCGCCGCTCACGACCTGGCGCGCCTATCTCAAGTACCGCGCAATCTCCGAGGCCGCGCCGTGGCTCTCGACCCCGTTCGTGCAGGAAGATTTCACGTACCGCGCGCGCTTCAGCGGCGCGCGGGCGCTCCTCCCGCGCTGGAAGCGCTGCCTGCGGGAAGCCGACGGGGACATCGGCGAGGCCCTCGGCCAGGCGTACGTGGCCAGGACATTCCCGCCCGAGGCGCGCGCGCGCGCCCGCGCCGTGATCGATGACATCCGCGCGTCATTCCGCGAGCGGCTGCTGCACCTCACCTGGATGTCCGATTCCACGCGCGCGCAGGCGCTCGACAAGCTCGCGCGCATGGGTGAGAAGGTCGGCTACCCCGACCGCTGGCGCGATTACTCCAAGCTTCGCGTTGCCGGGGGACCGTTCGTACTGAACGTGGCCGAGGCCGCTGCGTTCGAGTGGCGCCGGACCGTGAACCGTCCGGGCATCCCCGTCGACACGACGGAATGGGGCATCACCGTCCCGACCGTCAACGCCTATTACGATCCGTCGAAAAACGAAATGGTCTTCCCCGCCGGGGCGCTGATGCCGCAGACGTTCGATGCGAGCGCGGACGACGCCGCGAACTACGGCTCACTCGGCGGCAGCTGGGCGGGCCACGAGCTCACCCACGGCTTCGATGACGAAGGCCGGCACTACGACGCGAAGGGCAACCTGCGCGACTGGTGGCAGCCGTCCGACTCGGTGCACTTCGTCCAGCAGGCCGCGCTGGTGGAGCAGCAGTTCAACGAGTACATCCAGGTCGACACGTTCCACGTGAACGGCAAGCTCACCGAGGGCGAAAACATCGCCGACTGGGGTGGCTTGCTGACCGCCTACGACGCGCTGCAACGGGCGCTCGCCCGCGATGGACGTCCCGGCCTCATCGAGGGCTACACGCCGGAGCAGCGCTATTTCCTCGGTTACGCACAGAGTTGGCGCTCGCACGACCGAGCGGAGCGGCTGCGGACCCGCGTCACGGTTGATCCGCACGCACCGGAACAGTGGCGGGTGAACGGCCCGCTCTCGAACATTCCCGCTTTCGCGCAGGCCTTCGGGTGCAAGCCCGGCGATCCGATGGTGCGGCCAACGGCCAAGGTGCCAAGCATATGGTAAAGAACATTCTGCTCACCGCGGGTCTGTTGATCGCGGTCGCGCCGGCGTCCACGCCGGTCGATGAATTGCGCGGCTTCACGACGGAGTCGGCCAAGGCCGAACGCGACTGGGAGACCAAGTTCCGCGCCATGCCGTCGCCCGACTCGCTGCGGTCCTACATGCGCCGGCTGTCCGCGCGTCCCCACCACGTCGGCTCGCCGTACGACCGCGACAACGCCGAGTGGATTCTCGCCAAGTTCAAGAGCTTCGGTCTCGACGCGCACATCGAGACGTTCGACGTGCTGTTCCCGACGCCGCTCGAGCGCGTGGTCGAGCTGGTCGCGCCCACGAAATTCGTGGCGACGCTGCAGGAGCCTGCGGTGCCCGGCGATCCGACCTCGGGACAAAAATCCGAACAGTTGCCCACCTACAACGCGTATTCGATCGACGGCGACGTGACGGCGCCGCTCGTCTACGTGAATTACGGCGTGCCCGCCGATTACGAGCGACTCGAGCGCATGGGGATCTCCGTGAAGGGCGCGATCGTGATCGCGCGCTACTTCGGCTCGTGGCGCGGCATCAAGCCGAAAGTCGCGGCAGAGCACGGCGCGATTGGCTGCCTCATTTATTCGGATCCCAGGGATGACGGCTACACGCAGGGCGACGTCTATCCGCAAGGTCCCTGGCGCCCACGCGAGGGCGCGCAGCGCGGCAGCGTGATGGAAATGGAAGTCTATCCAGGCGACCCGCTGACGCCGGGAGTCGGCGCAACGAAGGATGCCAAACGTCTCCCCATCGCGCAGGCGCCCACGCTCACCAAGATTCCGGTTTTGCCGATCTCCTACAGCGACGCGCAGCCGCTGCTCGCCGCGATCGGCGGGCCGGTCGCGCCGGAGGAGTGGCGCGGCGGCCTGGGCATCACGTATCACGTGGGGCCCGGTCCCGCGCGCGTACACCTGCGCGTCAAGTTCGATTGGAGCCTGAAGACGCTGCGCGATGTGATCGCGCGGATTCCGGGCAGCGCGGCGCCCGATGAATGGGTGATTCGCGGCAACCACCACGATGCGTGGGTAAACGGCGCCGAGGATCCCATTTCGGGGCAAGTGCCGCTGCTCGAGGAGGCGCGCGCGTACGGCGAGCTGCTCAAGCAGGGCTGGAAGCCACGCCGCACGATCATCTATGCGGCCTGGGACGGTGAGGAGCCGGCGCTGCTCGGCTCGACCGAATGGGTCGAAGCCCACGCCGACGAGCTGTCGCACAAGGCGGTGGCGTACTTGAACACCGACTCGAACGGGCGTGGCTATCTCGGGATGGCGGGCTCACACTCGCTGCAGCGCTTCATCAACGACGTCGCGCGAGATATCGACGATCCCGAGACGCGACTGACTGTGTGGAAGCGTGCGCAGTTGCGCGCCGTGGCGGACGCGGCGACTGCGGACCGCCGCAACGAGATTCGCGGTGAGCACGACCTTCGGATCGGCGCACTCGGCTCGGGATCGGACTATTCACCGTTCCTGCAGCACCTGGGCATCGCGTCGCTCAATCTCGAATACGGTGGTGAAGACGGCGGCGGCATCTATCACTCGATCTACGACGATTTCGCCTGGTACACGCGATTCAGCGATACGTCGTTCGTATACGGTCGCGCCCTCGCCCAGACGGTCGGGACCGCGGTTATGCGGCTCGCGGACGCCGAGGTGGTGCCCTACGAATTCACGAGCTTCGGGGCGACGGTGGGACGGTACGGCAAAGAAGTGGAAAAGCTGCTGCAGGACGCTCAAGCGGAAACGGCGGAGCGCAACCGACAGATCGATGACGGGGTCTTTGCGGCGACCGCCGATCCACGAGAGCGTTCGGTCGCGCCAACGCGGCGCGATCCGCCGCCGCACCTCGATTTCGCGCCACTCCAGAATGCGATCGATGCCGTTACGCGCGCCGCCGACCGTTACGAGACCGCCTTCACCCGCGCGCAGGCGACCGGCACGGCCTTCGCACAACCGTCGGCGGCTGCGCTGAACGCGACACTAATTCGGACCGAGCGCGCGTTGCTGCTGGGCGAGGGATTACCCCGGCGGCCGTGGTTCCATCACGCGATCTACGCGCCGGGTTTCTACACGGGATATGGGGTGAAGACCTTGCCGGGCGTGCGGGAAGCCATCGAACAGCGCAATTGGAAGGAAGCCGAAGCGCAGATCGCGCTCGCCGCGACTGCCGTCAGTGCCGAGGCGGAGGTGCTGAATCGGGCGGCGGGGCAGCTCGAGCAGCTCGCGCCGTAAACACGGCCTGGGCTTCCGCCAACGTGCGTAACACGCCGGCCTGCTCGGCCGGCGTATTCCAGGCTGTGCTCGCGCGCGTTGCCGCGATCATGCGATCGATCCAGCGCACAAAGAA
Organism: Gemmatimonadota bacterium; assembly: GCA_003221035.1. GTDB lineage: Bacteria > Gemmatimonadota > Gemmatimonadetes > Gemmatimonadales > GWC2-71-9 > 20CM-2-65-7. Next base: position 19,529 of record QHUB01000020.1, on the reverse strand, counting down.
CGCCGCATCACCGGCCGATCGCACCTGCTGCTCCCCGACCGTGACGTAAACGGGGCTCGTCGACGCGAACGGATAGAGATCGAGAACCGGCATCTCCGATTTATCGCTATAGGCACGCAGAACGTACCATCCGCTGCGATCTACCGGAATCGTGATCGAGTCGATGGCTGTGGTGCGATCGCCATGCAGCGGGATCGTTGCAACCACCCGCCCATTCCCAATCACTTCGAGGTGATCGACGGGAACGTTGGAGCGCAGGCGAATCCGTGCCGAAAGCCGCCGCGCGGACGGCAAGCGAATCTCGTCACCAATTCCCCGACCCGCGATCGAGAATTCGAGCAGCGGCCCGTTCGTGACAAACGTCCGGCCCGTCTTTATTCCCGCGAGCCAGCTTGAGTGATCCAGCTTCGCGCCCGAGTGCACGAACACACGCACGAGACCCGGCGGGCCGCGCAAGCTCGCAAAATTGGGAAACGCATCCGTCCCCGCAGCCGCGGGGATTCGGAAGCCGCAGTTGAGCAGGCGATACCAGATCTCCGAGGTGATGAGATGATCCGAGTATCCCATGACCTCGAGATAGTCGACTTTGCCGAGCGCGACGTCGACCGGCAGCTCGTACCACAGCGGCGCCGTCGTGTCTGCCGGCTCCGGCTTCGCGTCGAACGGATGGACGTACCCGACCAGCCCACCCTGTTCGTGCGCCAGATCCGCCACCACCGCGTTCGTAAGCGCGAGACTCGCCGCGGCGGTGTTGGGATAGCCGGCGTACTCGGGCAGCAGATAATGCGATGACAGGCCGAGCAGCCCCAGGTGGCCCCACACACTCGTGTGGAATTCCTGAGCGTGCATCAGCAAGAACCTGGGCGTCGAGACCGGGTCAGCGCCGGTCCGGAAGTACGCGATGTCCGGAATCCGCTGCTCCTTGTTGACGATCAAATTCTCGACAACGTGCAGGTCCTCGGCGCGCGCCTGAAACGCGAGATGCGCGGGTGTGTTGCGATAGGCGCCGCCGTAGTTCATGTGGACGTGCACGTCGCCGCTCCACCACCCCTGCGCGGGGAGATTGACGAGGCGACTGAGGACGATGCGGCGGACGATGTGCTCCCCGGCGGTAACCGTCACGTCGCTACGTCGTACGTCATACTCCGGGCCGCGCCATACTTCGATATGGACTTGCCCCGCCGGTACGGTCACTATGCTAGAGCCCGCCGAATGGAAGTACGAGTACTCGAATTGGCGCTCGGAGCGGTCGAAGGCCTCATCTGCGTGACGCCACGCGTCGTCCGGCGCGTACCCGCGACCTTCGGACGTCGTCACCGATACCCGGGCCGACACTTGCCGGCCGTTCTCATCCACGATGTTGAGGTGCAGCGACCCTGTCGCGCCTTTATAGCGCCTTTCCCGCGCCTCTACGCGCAGCTTCTTCGCCCCTGGGATGTCCATCACCCATAGCGTCGTATTCCCGCTTTCGTTCGAGATGTACGCGATCCGTTTGCCGTCGTGCGACCAGCGCGGCGCCGTCGCATCGAACTCGCCGTAACTCAGGGGAAAGGGGTCGCCGCCGTCGCTCGTCATGATCCAGAGCTGGTTCCACTGCCGGCCCAGGTACGAGCTGTAGATGACTCGCGTCCCGTCAGGCGACCAATCGGGCCGGGCTTTCCAGGTCGTCTCCTCGTAGCGCAGCTCGCGCAGCGGCGCTCCGGGACGCGCTTCCATGCGCCAGAAGCCGCCCGTGCCATGGATGTGGCCGCGGTTGGACACGAGAATGATTTCTTTCCCATCGGGCGACCACGTCGGCGAGATGTAGTGATCCCACGTGCTGTAGTAGTAGCGCGGCAGGTGGCTGTCGTTGTCCTCTGTCAGCCGTAGAGGCGCAGCATGCTGCGCCCCTACCCCTCCACCGCCCGCCCCTACCCCACCACCGTCCGGCGCGATGACGAAAATGTGCCAGCGTCCGTTGTAGACCGACGAGACGAACGCGATGCGCGTGCCATCCGGCGACCAGCGCGGCTCCACATTGACGGCGTGGTTGTTCGTGAGCGGTGTGACATTCCCTGATGCGAGATCGAGCGCCTCGAGCTCGATCGCATCGTGCGCATAGCGCGCGAACACGACGGTCTTCCCATCGGGCGACCAGTCGGGCTGATAGTCGTAGAACGGGCCGGCCGTGAGCTGTGTGGCGGCTCCCCGCCCTCCGCCCGAGTCGATGCGCTGGCGCCACAGCGTGCCTTGCATCGAGTAGATCAGCTCAGTGCCATCGGGCGACCACGTGGCCGAGCTGGGGCCGCTCGTGACCTGCGGGACGTACATCTCCCGCCAGTAGTAGGCGTGCGGCAGATCGACCTGCTGCAGGACGGCTGCGCGTTGTGCGGCCAACTGCGGCATGATGACGAGGCGCAGAGGAAAAACCGGTAGGGGCGCAGCATGCTGCGCCCCTACCAACAACGCGACGCCGATCACACACCGGCGATCCATCAACGCCGCTCGTCGATCCATCGATAAATCGACGCGCGCAGCATCGGCAGCGGGACCGCGCCGTTCTCGAGCACGCGGTCGTGGAAGGCTCGCACATCGAATTTCCCGCCCAGGCGCTGCATGGCGAACGCGCGCAGCCGCCGGATTTCGAGGCGCCCGATTGCGTACGACAATCCCTGCGCGGGCCACACGGGATAGCGGTCGACGCCGACTTCGGCGCGGAGCAGCGGCACGTGCGTGTGCTCGCGGATGTAGTCGATCGACTGCTCGCGCGTCCAGCCGAGGTAATGAATGCCCGTGTCCACGACGAGCAGCGCCGCCGACAGCGTGATGTCCGCCAGCATGCCGAGCCGCGCCGTGTCGGACGAATACAATCCCATCTCGTCCGCGAGCTGCTCGGCGTACTCCGCCCAGCCCTCTCCCATGCCCGGCGACCAGAAAACCCGAGCGATCCCGGGGATCGAGTCGCCGCGCTCCATCGCGATCGTGCCCTGGAGATGATGGCCGGGAATTGTCTCGTGGAAGGACAACGGCTCGAGGTCGGCGCGCGACTTGTGCACGGGATCGTAGGTCGAGATGTAGTAGATGCCGGGCCGGCTGCCATCTTCGGCCGGCGGATTCCACTCGCCGACGCTCGTCCGCTCGCGAAACTCCGGGTAGGCCTCGACCACGACCGGCGCGCGCGGTAACCGGCCGAACCATCGCGGGAGTGCCTTGCGCGCGCGCGCCAACGCGGTTCGCGCCTGCTCCAGCATTTCGTCGCGACTGTGGAACGTGTACGCGGTGTCGCGCCGCAGCCGCTCGAGCAGGCGGGAGACGTCGCTCGTCCCGAACGCATGGACCGCGATGGCTTGCATCTCACTTTCGAGCGCGGCGACGGTGAGCTCCCCGATGACGTGAATGGAATCGGGATTCAGCGCGAAGCCCGTGGCAGCGCGAATGCTTCCCTTGTAGCAGTCGATCCCGTGCGGATTCTCGGAAACACCGATTTTCGTGCGCGCGCGCGAGAGATAGTCGTGCGCGAGGAACTCACGGTAGCGGCGCAGCGCGGGCAGGATGTCGTTCTCGGTCACGCGCGCGAGCTCGGCCCGGAACGCCGGCGTCGAATCGCGGCGCGCGGGATCGTACAGCGGCGAGCGCTCGAGCGGCGTGGCGAGCAAGGTGTCGATTTCGCCGATCGCGATCTCCACGTTCCGCCGCGGCGCCGTGTAGCCGCGCCGCAGACCCTCGCGATGATTGGCCATCTCGGTCTCGATGTAGGCCGGCACGGCCCGCCAGCGCGCCAGCACCTGCTGCCGCGCCGTGTCGGTACCGACCGTCTGCAGCGTGGCGATCGAGGTCACCGTGGACAACCAGCCGCCGCCGGTGTGCGCGACGCTCCAGAGCTCGAAGCGGCAGACGCGCGTCGCGATCGAGCCCTCGATGGCGTCGCGCATAATGCCGTAGGCAGTGGCCTCGGGCCGGCCCGCGATGCGGTCCACGTCGATGTGCTTGAGCTGCGCCAGCCACGCGTCTTCGCGCTGTTGCCAGCGCGCTAAAGTCTGAGGCGAGTTATCGGGCCAGCGGTCGTGCGGTCCTCGCGCCACACCGTCGAGCGTGGCCTCGTCGGGGTGATGCTCGAAATAGGCGACGAGATAGGTATCGGCGAGCTGCCGGGCGCGCGCCGCCAGTGAATCGGGACGATTCGACTGCAGCAATGCCAGGGTCGCGAGGATCGTGATCATGACCCGAGATACAGCCGCTGCGGATCGAGGACTTCCCTGAGCAGCTGCAGCTCGATACTGCTCGGCGGCTCGACCCGGCCGAGCTGCGCACGCGAGCGCAGCTTCCAGCCCACCTGGACGTCTTTCACCTCGACGCCCGGATACAGGCTCGCCAGCACCAGCTCCCCGCTCTGGGCATCACGCTCCAGGACGCCTTTGTCCGTGATCACCTTGGCCACCCGGTCGCCCGGGCTCGTCAGAAAATCGACACGTTCGGGGAACGCGCGCGGCGAGACCTTCGAGACGATCAGGATCCGCTGCGCATGAATCGCGATCTCGGCGGCGCCGCCCGAGCCCGGCAACCGCACCTTGGGTTTCTTGTAGTCGCCGATCACGGTCGTGTTGATGTTGCCGCGGCGATCCACCTGCGCGCCGCCTAAAAAGCCCACTTCGATCCGGCCATTCTGCAAGAACAGCTGAAAGACGTCGGCCATGCCGCACACCATCAGCGAGCCTGTGACCAGCGCGGGATCGCCGATCGAGACGGGGAGTCGGGACGGCGTCGCGCCCACCGCACCCGATTCGTAGATGAGCACGAGATTCGGCGCGTGCGTCCGGCGCGCAAGATTGCACGCGAGGTTGGGGAGCCCGATGCCCACGAACACGACCTCGCCGTCCGCCAGCTCGCGCGCCGCAACGCACGCCATCATCTCATCGGGAGTGTAGTCAGAAGCCGTAGTTCACTCCCACGCAACGCTGCTCGCCCGCCTTGAGTCGCTCCATCAGCCGCGGCTGCTGCTGCATGTACTCCGCTCGGGATTTCACGCCGTACACGCATTCATCGAGATAATGCGCCAGCTCACCCTTGTCGCGCGAGATCTTTTCCCAGCCCACATAGAAATCGTTGTCCCGGTCGTAGTAGCCCTGCGCGTACGATGGATGGGCGCCCCACGGCTCGACCACGACCGCCGTCACGATGGCGGCGGGAATCAACGTGCGATTGGGGTCGGAGCGAATCACGCGCTCGTCCACGAGCTCTTCGATCACGACGATCACCCGCGTGGATGCGAACGCCGCTTCTTTCTGGACGCCCAGGAGGCCCCAGATCTGCGCGTTGCCCTGCGCGTCGGCGCGCTGCGCGTGAATGATCGTCACGTCCGGATTGAGCGCTGGTACCGTGGCGAGCGCCTCGCCGGTGTAGGGGCACGTCACCGACTTGATGCGCGGATTGGCTTTGGGCAGATCGGTGCCCGCGTAGTCGCGCAGCGTCCAGAACGGCAGCCGCGCCGCCCCGGCCGAGAAGCGCGCGACCATCCCGAAATGCGAGTACTCCTCGAGCTCGAGCGTGCCGCCCTCGACGGCGCGCCGAAACGCGTGCAGCGAGCCGACGCCCGGATTGCCGGCCCAGGAGAAGACGAGCTTCTTCGCGCAGCCGGCGGCGATCATCTGGTCGTAAATCAGATCGGGCGTCAGGCGGCACAGCGTGAGCTCGCGCCGGCGCTGGCGGATGATCTCGTGGCCGGCCGCAAACGAGATGAGATGGGTGAATCCTTCGATGACGACGACGTCGCCGTCATGCACATGGCGCGCGACGGCGTCCTCGAGCGACATCACTTTCGACGGGGGGACGGGGGCTAGTCCGACATCTCGTGCAGGCACTCGTCGATGATCCGGAGGGCGGTGTCGACGTCGTACTCGTCCACCACGAGCGGCGGGGCGAGCCGGAGCGAGCTCTTGCCGCAGCCGAGCAACAGCAACCCTTTCTTGAACGCGCGGCCGACCAACTCGTGCGGAACGTCCGGGGCCGGCTCGCGCGTGCCGCGGTCCTTCACGAACTCCACCCCCACCATCAGACCCCGGCCGCGCACATCGCCGATCGCGGCGTATTTCTCCTGTAACCGCCGCGCGCCGTTGATCAGCCGGTCGCCCATCGCGTTCACGTTGGGCAGCAACTCTTTCTCGACGATGTCGAGCGTCGCGAGCGCCGCGGCGCAGCACACCGGATTGCCGCCGAACGTGGTGCCGTGCGCCCCCGGCTTCCACTTCATGATCGATTCCTTGGCGATGATGGCGCCGATCGGCATGCCGCTCCCCAGCCCCTTGGCCGACAACAGAATGTCGGGCTCGATCCCCTCGTACTCGCACGCCCACATCTTGCCCGTGCGTCCCACGCCGCACTGCACCTCGTCGCAGACGAGCAGGATCCCGTAGCGGTCGCAGAGCTCGCGCAACTCCCGCAGATACCCCGCCGGCGGGACGACATAGCCGCCTTCGCCTTGAATCGGCTCGACGAAGATCGCGGCTACGCTGTCGGGCGGCACTTTCTTCGTGAACAGCTCTTCTTCGATCCACGACGTGCAGCGGCGCGTACAGTCCGTTTCACCGCGGCAGTACTCGCAGCGATAGCGATAACCGTACGGGACGTGGTGAACTTCGGGAAGGAACGGGGCAAAGCCGGAGCGCTGCACGGCCTTACTCGCCGTGAGACTCAAACCGCCGTAGCTGCGCCCGTGGAAGGCGCCGAGGAAACCGATGATGGCGGGACGGCCCGTCGAATGTCGGGCCAGCTTGATCGCGCCCTCGACCGCTTCGGTCCCCGAGTTCGACAAAAACACCCGCTTCTTGCTCGGCCCGGGTGCGAGCTGCGCGAGCCGCTCGCACAACGCCGCAAAGCTCTCATAGTAGAAGTCGCTGCCGCAGATGTGCAGGAACTTGGCCGCCGCGTCCTGGACCGCTTTGACGATCTTGGGATGTCCATAACCCGTCGAGGCGACGGCGATGCCCGCCATGAAGTCGAGGAAGCGATTGCCGTCGACATCTTCGACCATCGGCCCTGCTCCCCTCGCCACCGCGAGCGGGTACTCCTTGGGATACGACGTCGAGGAATACCGGTCCTGGCGCTCGACGATCGCGCGCGCCTTGGGACCGGGCGGCGGTACGACGATGCGCGGATAATCGCGGGTGGTCATGCGCGCGCCTTCACCTTGGAGATTGTCTTCTCGAGCGCTTTCGTAAATCGCGTTACGATCTCGTCAATCTCCTGCTCTGTAATGATGAATGGCGGGGCGATGAGCGCGGCGTCGCCGCTCGTGCCATCGGCGTGCCCGACGTTGGGCCACACGGTGAGACCGGCCTCGAGCGCCGCGTCGGCGAATCGCTCGGCGAACTTGGCGGAGCGCGGAAACGGCGCGCGGCTCGCTTTGTCTTCCACGAACTCGAACCCGGCGAGCAGTCCCCGGCCGCGCACGTCGCCCACGTGCGGCAGATCGGCCAGCAGACGAATCCGCTCGTGGAGCACGCGTCCCATCTGCGCGCAGCGCTCGACCAGGTTGTGCTTCTTGAGATAGCGCATCGTCGCCACGCCGGCCGCGCACGCGACCGGGTGGTGCGAGAACGTCTGGGCGTGCACAAAGCTGCCGGAACCCTCGGCAATCGCATCGACGACTTTCTGCCCCGCCGCGATACCGGAGAGGGCGGCGTAGCCGCCCGAGATCCCCTTGCCGAACGTCATGACGTCGGGCGTGACCTCGTAGGGCTCGATCGCCCACCACGTGCCGGTGCGGCCCACGCCGACGAGCACCTCGTCCGCGACGAACAGGACATCGTGGCGATCACAGATCTCGCGCACGCGCTTGAAGTAATCAGACCGCGGAGTCGACGCGCCGGTCGAGGATCCGCCAACCGGCTCGGCGATGAACGCCGCGACGTTGCCGGGGCCGAGCTCCTCGATCGCTTCTTCCAGCACCGCGGCGCTGCACACGGGACAGGCAGGCCCCTTCCCGCCGCACTCGCAGCGATAGGGATACGGCGCGGGAATCCGGTGCACATCCACCAGCCACGGACGGAACGGCGCCTTGTGCGCCTCGCGCGCCGACGCCGACAGCGCGAGCAGCGTGCTGCCGTGATAGCCGGGACCGAGGGCGATGATGCGATGCTTGCCGGGCTTGCCGCATTCGACCCAGTACTGGCGCGCGAGCTTCAGCGCCGCTTCGACCGCCTCGGAGCCACTACAGAGGAAATAGAGCTTCGAGAGATCACCGGGCAGCGTGTCGGCGATTTCGTCGGCCAGGTTCTCGACCGGTCCATGCGTGAACATGGTGCCCGACAGATAGCCGAACTGCCGGCACTGCTCGGCGATCGAGTCTGCGATTTCGGGATTGGAATGGCCGAGGTTCGCGACGTAGGCGCCGCCGACGGCGTCGAGGTAGCGCTTGCCGCGCTCGTCGATCAGCCAGCAGCCGTCGCCTTTGACGATTTTGGGATACTCGTAGCCCAGCTTGCGATAGAAGACGTGACCGTTGGGGTGTTTATGGGTATTCACACCCCAAAAGCTACGGTGGCCGGGCTGGTGCGGCGAGTTAGGGTCCCTTTACAGTCGTCGTATGGCCTTTTCGGCCTGTCGTGCTGAACGCCGCCACGCGAAGCGTGCCGCGCAGCGGAATGGGTCCTGTTACCACGGCGCTGCGCGTCGTCGGCTCGCTGCCGTCGGTCGTGTAGCGCAGCGTGAACCCCGGCAACTCGAGGCTCGTCCGCACATTGCCACCGTCGATCTTCAGCCCCGGCGTCGGAATCCGGTACGTCAGCTCCGGCACTTCGCGATCGAGGCGCGGCAGCTCGCGTTTGCCCACGATATTGGAGAGCCGCGACCAGTCCTCCCGATAGAGTGAGTCGGCCTTCGCTGAATCCTTCTCCGTGGCCCAGCTCGGATCGGCTGCCCAGGCGCGCTCGGCGAGTCCAAAGACCTTGGGGACGAACATGTAGTCGAGCCGCCCGTCACCGCCCAGAGTCTCAGACCACAGGTTGCCCTGAATCCCGACGATGTGGCGCTTGCCGTAGTCGGTCAGCCGATCTTTGCCGATAAAGGCGCCAGGGGGCAACGGGTTGCCGGCTTGGTCGGTCCGCGAATTGCGATAGAAGTCGAACGGGATGTACTGGAATGGCTTCTGCATGTCGATAAAGCCACCCCAGTCGAGACCGATCTCCTCAGGATTCTGATTCCATGCAAGGTCGAAGTAGTAGTTGGTGACGGGACTCAGCACGACATCATAGCCGCCGTTCGCCAGTCGATAGGCGAGATCCTCGGCGCCCGACCCCACTTGGTTGTTCCAGACATAGGCACGCCAGCCACGCTCGGCGAAGCTCGGATTGACGAGGTTGACGGGTCGCCCATCCCGCTGCGTTTTTCGCACCGCGATCTCTTCCCAACCGGAGGGGTGCACGTTCTGGCCCTTCAGGATCTGCTCGACGCGGAAGTAGAACGCGTACCACAGATCGTTCACGTCCGTGACCCCGAGCGCGGCCATGTACTTCTGCACCGCGGGCGATCCAATCCAGACACCGGTGGGAACTTCATCGCCGCCCATGTGGATGTGGCGCAGCGGCGCGCCGGCTTCACGGTGCATCGCGGCGAGATCCATCACGACGCGCTGGATGAAGCTGTAGGTCGACTCGAGCGCCGGGTTCATCACGTTGTCGGGATAGCCCTGGACCGACTCGTACTTCGACTGGTCCTGCGGATCGCTGAGCCGGTACTGCGAGTCGCTGCGGGCCTCCATCGCTTTGATCGCCGCGCGCGCGTGCCCCGGCATCTCGATCTCGGGGATCACCTCGATGTGGCGGGCGGCCGCGTAGCGGACGATCTCGATGTAGTCGGCGCGCGAATAGAATCCGCTGCCGTATGGCTTCCCGACCTGTGGGCCCGATCCAAACGCCGGCTGCAGGAATTGCCTGGAGTCGAGAGTGTGGCCGCGCCGCGCTCCGACCGTCGTCAACTCCGGTAGCCCGGCAATCTCAATCCGCCAACCTTCGTCGTCCGTCAGATGCATGTGAAAGGCGTTCAGCTTGTAGCGCGCCATCAGGTCGAGCGTGCGCAGTACCGCGGCTTTGGGATGGAAGTTGCGGCCGACGTCGAGCATGAAACCGCGGTAGCCAAAGCGCGGCGCGTCCACGACGTGCACGGCGGGCAGTGTCACGCCGCCGCCCGGCGCGGGGGCGGGCAACAAACCGCGCAGCGTCTGCAGTCCATAAAAGACGCCCGCGGGCGATGCGCCAACGATCCGGATGCCGGCCGCCGGGTCGATCGTCAGGTCATACGCCTCAGGCGATGATTGACCCTGGACCACACCGAGCTCGAGCCGAACCCCGGCGCCTCCCTTCCCTGCTTTGACGTATGGCCGGAGATACTCGACGGCGAAGGCCGCCTCATTCGTCAGCTCAGGCGATGCCGAGATCACCGGCATGGAATCGAGGCGCACGCCTCCCGATGCGCGCGTCACTTGCACCGGCGTGGGAAACACGGGTGGCAACTGGTTCACGGGAATGTCCCGGACGAGCGAGTCGCGCGTGAACCGCATCGCGGGCGTGATGATGCCGGCCGAACGCTCGAACGGAGCCGCGACATAATCGACCGGCACGCCGACGCTCTTGGCGCTGTCGAACACGATGTAGGCTCCCGCCGGCGCGAAGCTGCGATTCAGCAACACGTCGCTGAGGTACGGAATCTTGATCGATGCGCCGGGTGCGAGTCCCGCGAACCGGGGACCGGGCACGAGCCGGTGCAGGTCGGCCATGACGTCCTGGAATTGCACGGCAGCGGTGCTGTCGAGCAGAGCCGAGTGGAGCGCGTTGAAGTAGATCGCCCAGCCGGTTTTGGGGAGCGGCTTCATCCCGCGGTTGGTGAGCGTGAACTGCAACCAGGATCCGGCGGCGTTCGGCGCGACGGTGTCGCGCAGGAGCTCCCAGCGCAGCTGCAGCGGGGCGGGACTCTGGGCGGCACCAACGGTGCCGGCCGATGAAGCCAGCGCGAGCGCGGCGAGCAAGACGACGGGTCGATTGGCCATGCGGGAAAAGCTACGCTTTATCGCGGCGTGTGCATCTCGACCTGTTCCGTCGCTTTCGTCCAGCGCTCGATTGCCGTCTCGAGGTCGCGCTTGAGCGTCTCGAGCTGCGCGCCAAGCTCGTGCGCGGTTCGTGCGCCGCCCTGGCGCGTGTAGAGCGCCGGATCGTCGAGCGACGTCACCACGCGCGCGACCTCGGCTTCGAGCACTCCCACCGCCGCTTCCGCTTCTTCGAGCTCCCGCTGCACACGGCGCAGCTCCTTGCCTCTATCGGCCTTCGGCGCCGGCGCAACCCGCTTACGCTCGTGCAGCTGCCGCAGGGCCTGTTCCTCGGCAGCGCTGACCGCGGCCGCGTGCGCTCGCTCCGTGCTGACCTCCTCCCACTCGCCGAACCCGCCCGCGAATTCGGTCACGTGCCGATCGTGGAGAACCCAGATCCGCGTCGTCAACGCGCGCAAGAGCGCCCGGTCGTGGCTCACAAGAATGACGGTGCCGTCATATCCGTCGATCGCGTCCTCGAGCGCCTCGATGGATTCGACGTCGAGATGGTTCGTCGGCTCGTCGAGGATGAGCAGATTGGCGCGCGACAACATCAGAATCGCGAGGGCAAGACGCGCGCGTTCGCCACCCGACAGCGAGTCGGCGCGACGCAGCACTTCCTGGCCCGAGAACCCAAAGCGGCCGAGGTGCCCCTGGATCGGACCGCGCTCCCACTTTGGTCGCAGCTCCTCGATCACCTGGTACAGCGTCTTGTCCAGCGGGACTTGCGAGAGATCCTGCCGGTAATAACCCGGGCTGATCGAGCCGCCAACCGTGAGCTCGCCCTTTTTTATCGGGTGCTCGCCGAGCAGCGCGCGCAGCAGCGTGGATTTCCCCGCTCCGTTGCGGCCGATAAGTCCCACGACGTCGGTTCGCTTCAGCGTTCCACTGAACCGCTCCACCAGTATGCGCTCGCCGACGGCTACGCTGACATTCTTTGCCATCACGACCTGATCGCCGCCCCGCTCGCCCACCTCGAACCGCAGCGCCATCGTGCCTTCGGCCGACGTGACCGGACTGAGGCGCGGCAGTCGCCCGAGCCGCTTGCGCCTCCCTTTGGCCTGTTTGCTGTTCTGTCCTGCGATGTTGCGGGCGATGTAGTCGCTCTCCTTGGCGATGACCCGTTTCTGTTGCTCGAACGCGCGCTGCTGCGTCAGCCGGCGCTCGGCGCGCTGCGCGACAAAGTCGGTGTAACCGGCCGAGTACGGCGTGGCACTGCCGCCTTCGAGGTGCAGCACGTGATCGACCGTGGCCGACAGAAATGCGCGGTCATGGCTCACGAGCAGGACGGTCCGCTCACTCGCGGCGAGGTATTGCTCGAGCCAGCGGGTGGTCTCGAGATCGAGATGGTTGGTCGGCTCGTCGAGCAACAGGACGTCGGCCGTCGACATGAGCTGGCGGGCCAGGCCCAGTCGGCCGAGCTCCCCGCCGCTCAGCGCGGAGAGCGGCGTGACGCGCGCCTCGGCGGGATCGAATTCGAGCCCGTGCAATACGGCATCGATGCGAGCCGTGACAGCGTAGCCGCCCTCGCGCTCAAAGCGCTCCAGGTCTTCGCCGTAGCGGGCCAGCGCGCGCGGCGAGGAGTCGTGGGCGAGATTCGCGGCCTGCTCTATGAGGGACTGCTCCAACGCCAGCAACTCGGCAAGCTCGCCGGCCGCCGCTTCCCAGACGTTCGTCGCGGCACCGTAGTCGCGGTGCTGCTCGAGCAGCGACACCCGGAGATTGGACGCGCGCGCAATGCTCCCGCGGGTGGGCTCAAGATCGCCAGTCAGTAGACGAAACAGCGTCGTTTTTCCCGTGCCGTTCCGTCCCACGATGCCCCAGCGTTCGCCGGGGTCGACCGTGAAAGTGACGTCGGAAAAGAGCCTGGTCGCGCCGAAATCCACGCCGACGCCGGCGAAAGCGATTTGCGTCATGTGGAGACAACATAACTACCGATTACATTCGACCCGTGCCTTCCTCTATATCCGCTCCTGGTGGGCGGCTGCGCACGTTGTGGCGCCGGCTCTCCAAACTGCCGGCCGGCAGAACGCTCTTCAGTCTCATGGTGGGCCGGATGACGCCGTACTCCGGGACGCTCGGCGCGCGCGTCGTGGAGCTCGAGCCGGGATGGTGTCGCGTGACGCTGCGCGATCGCCGCCGGGTGCGCAATCATCTCTCCTCCATCCATGCGATGGCGCTGGCGAACCTCGCCGAGATGGCGAGCGGGCTGGCGGTGCTGGTCGGATTGCCGCCGGGGGTTCAGGGGATCGTCACCGGCTTCTCTATTACCTATCTCAAGAAGGCCCGCGGTCTGCTCACCGCGGAGTGCCGCGCCGAGCACCTCGAGGTCACGGCGCCTCGAGACTACGAGGCTGAGGTTGCGGTCACGGACGTTCAGGGCGACGTCGTCGCACGCGCGACGGCTCGGTGGCGCTTGCGACCCGTCCCAGCCCCAACGACGCAGGACGCACGACGCACGGCCTCACGATGAGTCTGCTCGACACGGCTCTCACGCGGCAGCTCGGGATCGAGGTGCCGCTGATCTGTGGCGCGATGTATCCCTGCACCAACCCCGAGCTGGTCGCGGCTGTCTCGGCGGCCGGCGGCATCGGCGTCGTCCAGCCACTATCGATGATCTACGTCTACGGGCACGACCTGCGGGAGGGGCTGCGGCTGATCCGGCGCGCGACCGCCAAGCCGATCGGCATGAACGTGTTGATCGAACGCAGCTCGAAGCTCTACCTCGAGCGCATGCACCGCTACCTCGACATCGCACTCGAAGAGGGCGTGCGCTTCTTCGTCACCTCGCTCGGCAATCCGCGCTGGGTCGTCGATCGTGTTGCCTCGGCGGGCGGCATTGTCTATCACGACGTGACGGAGCGGAAGTGGGCCGAGAAGGGGTTGGCGGGTGGCGTGCACGGGCTGATTGCGGTGAACGATCGCGCGGGCGGGCACGCGGGGCCGCGCAGCGCGCAGGCACTCTACGACGAGTTGGCGGATCTGGGTGTGTCGATCGTCTGCGCCGGCGGCATCGGTGACGCGGCCGACTTCGCCCGCGCTCTGCGGATGGGCTATGCCGGCGCGCAGCTCGGCACGCGGTTCATCGCCACGGTCGAATGCGGCGCGCACGAGGACTACAAGCAGGCGATCGTCCGAGCGAGCGAGAACGACATCGTGCTGACCGAGCGCGTCACCGGAGTCCCGCTGGCGGTGATTCGCACGCCGTATGTCGAGCGGATCGGCACGAAGGCCGGCCCTGTGGCGCGGTGGCTGTTGCGGGGCCGGAGGACCAAGCACTGGATGCGCACGTTCTATGCGCTGCGATCGGCGTGGCAGCTCAAGCGCGCGTCGCTCGCGGGCGGCGCCGGCGAGAAGACGTCGAAGGATTACTGGCAGGCGGGAAAGAGCGTTGCCGGGATTCATGGGGTCGAGCCGGCCGGAGAGATCGTGCGGCGCTTTGCGGCAGCCGCACGCTGAAGGACACTTATTTCCGAATCACGGCCATCAACCCGCCGCGGAGGCTCTCCCAGAGAAATGCCGGGAGCGTCTTGTCGGGAGTGAAGGTGTGATTGATCAGACCGCGGCGCGGTTCCGTTTCCCCCTCAGCGGGGTTGTCCTGACGGATGTCCGTCAGGTTTTCTACCATCGTCGCAATGCCGCGCGCGGCATCGCCGACGACTCCGCCCGCGCCGAGGATTCCCTTCGAGCCACGACCGGTCACGTCCAACGACAGGTCTTTATAGCGCGGCGTGACGCTGCCTGTGGCGACGCCGCTCGTGACGCTCGCATCGAAACTGATGCCGATGTTACGACCCTTATCGAGCCGCACCGCAAACGTCTTCTCGATGAACGCGTTCAGGCTGGTGACCGGCATTGCGCCAAGCGTTCCGTCGAACTTCATGTCAAAGCTCGGCGCGTCGAGCGGCGCGACGAAGCGCGTGGTCAGGCGACCGACGTCTTGAACATACGCGGTGGCCCGAAGCGTCATGAGATCTTTGGGAGCCGCGCGACCAGCCACATGACGCACGTTGACCGCGGTCGCATCGAGGCGCGCGAAGGTCAGTACGCCGGGCTTCGGATGCCCCTGGCGCTGCTCGCGATAGATGACTTCACCCCCGCGGACGAGTACGGAGTCTACGATCACGTTTCGTTCGAGATCGGCGACCCACTGCTGCGGTGTACGCCGGATTGGACGCCGCGGGTTTGGTGGCCGGCGCCGGTCACTCAAGACGTCTACGTGAAGAGAATCGACTTGCACGCGCCTCGCGCGCAGTCCCGCGCCCAACGCCAAGGCACCCACGTCGAGTCCTCGCGCAACGACGCGCCCGACATTTGCCTTCAGCAGTGAGCGCCGATATGGGCTCGCCCGTGCGAACGCGGAATCGCTGACGGGGGGAGCCACCGCGATCCCAAGGATCTCGACGGTTGAATCGGGGAGGTTGGCTGCAAATCCTGCAACGCGCAGCGCCGTTGCCCCGCTGTCGGTGCGGGCGACGAAGTTTGCCGCCGCAATATCGATCGTACGGCTGAACAAGGGCCGGCTCGTGGTCCCGGAATCGGCCGGATCAATCGCGAAGTCCACCATGTGCCATTCGAGGTGCTCCAGCTCGAGCCGCGCCATCTGTCCTCGAGCCCATTGCACGCGGAGGTCGAGCGCGGCGTGCGGGAAGTCGATCCGCGCGACCTGCACGCGAGGAGCATACTCGGGTAATCGCAGACCGTGCTGGAGGACGAAGAATGCTTGCCGCACCGCGGTCGGAGCGACGCCGCTATCGGGTTGATCGGCAGCCGCTGGCGCGGGCGCAGGCACCTGGGCGGCGGCGCGGATGTCAGCGCAGCCGAACGATTCCGCGATCAGGCCGCGCCCCGCGATCAACGTGAAGAGGTGCATGCCCGCGAGCGTGCAGTTCTGAAATTCAAGACGCAGCGCGGTGCGCGGGCGCGGCCGCCCCGCATTGACTTCCTGGTTCGTGGTCAGGTGGATAGCATCGACGATGATCCGTCGCCGCAGGGGACGAAATCGCACACGGCCGACGTCGAGCCGATAGACGTCGCCCGATTTCTCCGCAATTACACGGGGAGCTTCGCCGTGCAGCAGATGATTGACGACCCACGTGGCGCGCCACCACACCGCACCGAGCACGAGCAGTACAACCATCACGAGGGCGAGGACTATCCGACTGAGGCGCATCTTCGAGCGGAAGCTAGCCGAAGGGGCGAGCATCTGCGCTCGCCCCTCATTAACTTCCACCACCTCGAGTACTGGCCCCTCGTCCAATGGCAGGACAGCGGACTTTGGATCCGCGAATCTAGGTTCGAATCCTAGGGGGCCAATTCCCTCGCCGGCTCAGCGGTTGATGTTGATCGTGAGGCTGCGATTGCTCGAAATATCGGCCTGATTCACCGGGAAAACCGGCAACCCCACGACTGTGCCGGAGGCATTGGCTGACACGTCGGTAGACTGTCCGACATCGTGCTCCCGGAAGCCGGGCTGCGAACGCTCCGTTGTTCCGCTGGATCGAACTGTGAACAGACCGTTCATCTGCCAAACCACGTCAACGGCGCCCGCTGGTCCCGCAAACGTGGAGAAGTCAGGATTCGCGCTCGTGTTCGTGTGCACCTGCAGCGTTTTCCCGCCCACCGTGAAATCGTCGTTGGGAATCGTCCCAAAGCCGCCGCGCACAGTATTGCAGAAGGAGAACGAAACATCGCATTCGGTGATGCTGAAGAAGAGGAAGGTTTGCGTAGCCCCGCCGGAAGAGACCGTCCCCCGTGAGACGCTCACGTAACCAAATCGAACCAAGCCGCCGCCACCACCACCTCCGCCTCCTCCGCCGGTGTCACTTGCGAATGCGATGGTGCCCGGATCAAACCAATTGAGATTCGCTGCGTCACCCTGGGACTTGAAATGGCATTGCTTGGTGTCGCAACCGCCTGGTAGCGTGTCGGTGGCGACCAGAAAGTTGGCGCTCGAGACCGATCGTGTGCCCGTTGCGGCATCGCGACAAGCCAGTACAACTGCGCCGAACGCGAGGACGATCGATGGTAGGGCAATCTGAGGACGCATAGAGCCTCCCGCTGAGGAATCTTCTCTGCACGACGTTTGACTCTGCAACGTCAACGGGAGAGGCGCAAGAAGGCAGAAAGCCGCTATGCAGCGCTCGCCCCCGACCTCCTCGCCGAAGTGCTCTCGCCAGACAACAGGCCCGGCGAAGTACTCGAGAAGGTCGCCAACTGGCTCGCCGCGGGCACGAAGATCGTGTGGGTCATCGATCCTGAGCGGCGCGAGGCGCGAGTGTGCCGGCAAGACGGAAGCCTCGCGATTGTCGGCAATGACGACGCACTCGAGGGCGAGGATGTCCTGCGGGGATTCAGCTGTCGGCTGGGAGACGCGCTCCAGCCGTAAGTGGCCAGGCGCCCCGGCCGCCACCATCTTTTCCGCATGACGAACCCGAAGCTGGCCGCGATCGGTGCCGAGCCCCGCCCCACCTCCACCAACGTCGACGTCTTCGGCCTGACCGAGCGCGGCCGAGTGCGCACTGAAAACCAGGATCAGTTCCTCATCGCGAGCCTCCACAAGCTGCTGCGCGTCCACCAGTCCAGCCTGCCGCCCGAGGACATCACCACCCTGGTCAGCGAGTCACGCGGCTACATCCTGCTCGTCGCCGACGGCGTCGGGGGCCGGCCCGACGGCCAGGCCGCGAGCGGCACGGTGGTCAAAACGATCGCGAACCACGTCACACACTTCACGGACCTGTATCGCCGGCTCGACTCCAACAACGAAGCGAACTTCGTGGCGGAATTGGAAAAGTCGGTGCTCAAGAGCCACGACGCCTTAATAGAGGAAGGGAAGAAGGAGTTCGGCGGGCGCGGCGGAGCGACCACGCTCACGATGGTGGCCGCGCTGTGGCCGAAAGCCTACGTCGTCCAGGTGGGCGACAGCCGCTGCTATCGGCTGCGCGACGACCGGCTCGAGCGGATGACGGAAGACCAGACGATCGTGCAAGCGCTGCTGGACCATGGCGCCCTCACCCAGACCGAGGCGCACCGCTCGCCGCTCCGCGGCGTGCTCGCGAGCGCCCTCGGCGGGCGCGACGCCACGCCGAGCATTCACGCGACCGATTGTCGCTGGGACGATGTCATCCTGCTCTGCACCGACGGCCTCACCCGCCACGTGACCGACGCGGAGATCGAAGCCGAGCTGCGCGCGCCGCACGTCTCGCAGGAATCGTGTCAGCGGCTGGTGCAGCTGGCGCTCGATCGCGGCGGTGAAGACAACGTCACCGTGGTGATCGGGCGCCTCAGGAACAAGCCGCAGGGCGTGTAGTTTCGAATCCCAGGGGGCCAATGCTGTGTCAGTTTCCCGCTCGGCATCCGTGTCGACATCCCGAGATCCTGCGGCCCATAACCTCCACCGATGTTACTTGACCAATTTGGTCAAATTGACTACACTGCGCGCATGGCCCGTCGCAAGAAGCCGCGCCTGGTACACGAGCCCGTGAGCCTGTACGACGCGAAGACCCATCTCTCTGAGCTGGTCGAGCAGGCTGCCCAGGGGCGCGAGATCATCATCGCCAAGTCGGGGAAGCCCAAGGCGCGGCTGGTGCCGCTGGCGCCGAAGGACACGCGCCACCTGCGCAAGCCGGGCTTGGGGAAAGGCCGTGGCTGGATCGCTGATGACTTCGACGCGCCGCTGCCTCCCGAGATATTGCGGTTGTTCACCGGGGAAACCGACTGAAGCTGCTCCTCGATACGAACGCGCTGGTCCGCTGGCACCTCGGGAAACTTCGGCCCGCCGCGATTCGCACCCTGCGGCGGGCCGATGTCGTTTTCGTCAGCGCGATCAGCGCCTGGGAGATCGCGGTCAAGCAGGCTGCCGGCAAGCTCGAACTAAAGGACACGGTCGAGGAGATGGTCGCCCGCAACCGGTTTCTGCCGCTTCCCGCGACGATTCGTCATGGCGACCTGCTGCGTGAACTGCCGCGACACCACAGCGACCCATTCGACCGCCTGCTGATCGCCCAGGCGCTGGACGAAGGGCTCACGATCCTCACGTCGGACCGGGCGTTCGAGCCGTATCGGGTGCCGGTCGTGTGGGCGTGACTAATTCGCGCCCGCCGCGCGCGTCGTCATCCAGATGTCGGTGCCATCCAAACCTCCGCCTCGATTGAAGCGAAGATCAACGTCCGACCGTCATGCGAGAGCGACGGGTGAATGTCGTTGGTCGCGCGACGCAACGGTGCTCCGACATTTTCCGGTGTCGACCACGGATCGTGCACGCTTAGTGCAACCGTTGGAGCCGACGCTGCCGTGGCATGCTCGTCGTCAGACGGACGTCACGCCACCGATTGCTCAGTCCTGACCTCCTTTATGGCAGCGCCGCCCGCGTCGCTCCCGCGGTCGTCGCCGGCAAATTCTCCTCCACAAACTTCGTCAGCAGCGTAAACAGATGCTGCCGCGTCGTCCCGCCCGAGATCGAGTGATTCCGATTCGG
>QHUB01000079.1 GCA_003221035.1 Gemmatimonadota bacterium | reverse complement strand
AACTTCTCCCGGACCTTCGACCAACAACTGTCCTTCGCCCTTCGTCGCGATCTCGATCCGGATCGGATCGACGCCGCGGTAAACCAGGTACGCCTTGGCCGACTCGGCACGACGAAGCCCGAGCGCCAGGTTGTAGTCAGAGGTGCCCGGCTGGCTCGCGAATCCCGAGATGACGATTCGCATCGACGGGTTGGCGCGGAAGACGGTGACCTTGTCGTCGAGGATCGCCCTCGCCGAGTCGCTGATATCCGACCGGTCGTTCTGGAAGTGAATCACCTGGAGCATCGTGGCGAGCGCCTCGGCGGATGACGCCGGACCCACGAACTTCGACCTGTTGAGTGAATCGCGCAGCACTACATAACCGGCTGCCGCCGCGCGGAGACGCTGCGTCTCGTACGCACTGACCGAGTCAGGCCGCTGGGTTGACTGCGGTCCCGGCACCATGACCGTGTTGGTCACCGTGTTGACGCCCGGGTTCCGGTAGAAGCTCACCCCGAGATGCAGGGCCGTGTTCGAGCCGTTGCCGTTCGCCATCCAGCTCTGAATGCCATCCAGGCGCAGTGCGATGGAGTTCGAGAGACGGATCTTCGCGCCCAACAGCCCGTCAACACCGTAACTCTCGAAGAAGTAGGTATCCGTGTGATTGGCACCGACACCCAGCAGGAACGACACGCCGCTGGTCTTGAACGGCACGTAGGTCACCCGACCCGCCAGCAGTCCGACGTTCACATCCTCGAGCCCGTCGCGGCTCGCGCTGCCGCCGCCGCCTTCGAACTCGGCCGACAGGCGCGGCGTGAAGAACACGCCGAGGCGCGCGCCCGCGCCAAAGCTGCTGTTCATGTTGAGGCTGTTATCCCAGGACGTGCCGCTGCCGAAGGCGCCGAACTCCACCGTCCCCCGGTGCTGCGCTGTGGCGGGCGCGGCCGCAACGAGCGCCGCGGTCCCGACCATGATTGCTGTCTTGAACATTGTCATTCTCCTTGAGAACTCATGAGTATTCGTTATGGCAGAGTGATGGTGTTGTTGCTGCCCATCGTCACGGCGCCGTTGCGCGCCAGCGCCCTGCCGAGCAGGGTGGCGTTGTCGTTCAGCGTGATCGTGGTGAAGGCGACGATGTTGCCTTTCATGACACTTCCCGTCCCGATGGTGGCGGAGCTACCGACCTGCCACCACACGTTCTTCGCCTGCGCGCCGCCGATGAGGTTGACCGAGCCGGCGACCGTGAGGGCGCTGGGGACCTGGATCACGAACGTCGCGTTGGTGTTGCCCTGGCCGTCGAGCGTCACCGTTCCCGTGACACCCACCGACGACGTGGAGCAGTAGACGCCGGGTGCGAGTGTCGTTCCCCCCAGATTCGCCGAGATCGTCGTACCGCACGCCCTGCCTGCCAGCGAGTTGTATGCGACCGTCAAGTCACCCTGCGCAGTCTGGGCGACGGCATTCGCCATGTTCTGGACTCCGGAGATTGTGCACGTCGGAAAGCCGGTGACGGCGCTGCCGGGCCAGAGGCCCAGATCGGCCGAGATCGTGCCTACCGGACCGACGCAGGTGATCGTGGAGCCGGCCAGGATGCCGTAGGATTGGACGGAGCCCAGGGAAGGACCGCTCGGACCGGGACCCGGCCCCGGAGCTGGATCGGCGGGCGCGGTGTGGACGTCACATGCCGTGAGCGTCAGCGCGGCGCCGGAAACCAGCAAGCACAGCGCTGCTCGAAGCATCTGATTCTTCAAGGTGATTCTCATAGGACTCCTCCAACAGCTTGTGGTGTGAGCAGACATCTCTGCAGTGCGGGATTAAGCGATTCTGATGGTGAGGTATAGCCGAGCGATGAGGCGGCAGGTATCACACAACGAGGTGGAAGAAGAGGCATAGCCCGGTGTGGTATGGACCATCGAGGCGTCCTGACACAAAAGGACTACGGAAAGGAGGGCGGCGAGGCCGCCCTCCTTTTCATCACGGCCAGGTGAAGATCGTCGAGGGCGCGGCGCCGGCCCGTGCCCGCGCGACATCGCCCGGCTCGCGCCAGAAGCCCCGCGCCCGGGTGACCGTCAAACGGAGCTCCCAGCCGGCGTGAGCGTCCGCACTCACGGGAACCGCGACGTCCAGGCGCCACAGCTGGCGGGACTGCCGTGGGATGGCCGCCAGCAGTCCCACACCCACACCGACGTTGACTCGACTGTCGACGCCGAATGGCGCGTCGGCCGCCCATACCTTGCCCGCGGCGGCAAAGGTCGCGAGCCCCAGCGCGACGTGCCGGTTGAGCTGACCGATCGACTGGCGCGCCTCGAGGTGTCCGACGGTCCGCACTCCGCCGGCGACGCGTGAAGCGGCGTAGCCCGGCACGCCTCCGTCGCGGTCCCCGAGCCGGAGCTGGAACGGGAACCGCATGTGCCGCCCGCCGGCGAACTCGCCGCTGCCGATGAGGACGGACGCGGCGGATGGCTTGAAGTACCAGGCCAGCCGACCGCTGCCGATCATGGAGTCCCAGCGATCTGTGTTTTGATCCCGGCGCGTCTCTCCCTCGACCCGTAAACCGGCGAAGGACTTGGCCGAACCCAGCCCGGCATAGAAGTCAGCAGAGAAAAGCAGGTCGTGGTCGCCCGCGCCGAACCACGGGACGCTCCGGCCGACGACGGCGCCGAATTGCACGCCCCGGGCGACGTCCTGGACGCCCGTGAGCGCGTCGAACCCGCGGACCGTCAGAAACGAGACCGAGCGCACACCGACGACCGCGTTGAGCCGCATGTTGTGGACGGAAGCGAACGGGCCGCTGATTGGCGCGCTCGTGTCCGCGACCAGGCCGGAGTCGGATACGATTACGGGCTGCGCTGCCACCGTCGTCCGTTCCTCGGTCACGAGCGCACCGAGGAACGCACTCCGCCCGAGGAGGCCGATACGCACAACGCCGCCGACGTCCGCGAAGCGGCGCCGCGCGCCCAGCGCGATGACTTGGCCATCGGGCCGTACGAACCCCGTATAGTCATGCAAGTCGCGGTAGCCGACGTGCCAGGCGTTCCGCTGCAGGTCGGTGATGAACGTGTGTCCGAGGGCAAGGCTCACCGTGCTGCCCAGCGGCGTGCGGTCCGCCACGAACTCGAGTGTGTAGGGCCGACCGAACGCTTGATACGCGACGAACTGCACGCCCATACCGTCGCGATAGGCGAGCCCTCGCTCCCCGCGGATCGCAAGGAATACGCCGCGGCCAGCGACGTTGCTGTTCCCGAGGCGCAGCGCCACCGGATGCCCGTCCCGAACGCGCAAGGTGAAGACCGTAGGAATTTCGTCGATGGTCTCGACTTCGATCCGCACGCCCCCGACCTCGTCGGGGAACGCGCGCACCCGCGCGTCGGCGAGGAACGGCTGGAAGCGCAGGATGCGCTCCGATTCCGTGCGCAGCCGCTCAGTGCACGGCTGTCCGACGGATAACAATAGAAAGCGACGGATCACGTCCGCCTTCGTGGTCGTATGATGCAGGCCCACGGCGCGGGCGAGCGGTCGCAGCAAGCGGGGAAACTGAATGAACGAAGGGGCGCGCGGGGCGATGGCGATCGCCGAGACGATCTGACCATCACACTGCGCGAGGGCGGGCCCCGGCGCCGTCAGGGGCAGCACGACAAGCATCCAGGACACGTATTGCATCGTTTCTCGGGGCGAAACGTACGGCGCGCGGCATCCGTGGAGTAGTAAGAGGAAGTAGTAGAACATTTGTGCGATAGCCCGTCCCGCGACGTGCGGGCATCATTCGCGCCTATGACGAGCATCCTGATGCGGCGGCGAACGGTCATCGGGCTCGCCGTGCTCTCGGCGCTCCTCGCCGGTGGCGCGTGGTGGCGCGCCGCCTGGATCGTCAATCAACTGTTGGGCTCGTGGGCTACCGCGACGGTCGCGGAGAAGTCTGGTGACGTGTACCGGCTCGATGTCGGCCGCGTACGGTTCAATTTTGCGCTCCGGCGCGTCGCCGTCGATTCCATCCTGGTGACCACGAACCGTACACTGAATGCGCTGCGCCCCCGACCGCTGGCGGCGCTGCGCTTCGCGTTTCACCAATGCACCATCAGTGGCGTCCATCTCACCACGCTCATCCTCAACGGGGGGCTCGTCGCCGAATCGTTCGGCTGCCGCGCGGTGAGCGTCGCAGTCGTGGTGCCCGCCTCGGACGGCGTACCCGACACGGTGGGACAACTGCGCGCCGCCCCGCGGGCTTTTCGTGCCGTCCAGCAGAGCGTCCGGCTTCCGTCTTTCGCCCCTCGGGTCCGAATTGCGCGCAGCGACTTTCCGCGAATTTCGCTCGACTTCCGCCTGCAGCGCGCGCGGGGCAGCGACGCCCGCCTCCAGCTGCAAGATCTGCGCTGGCGCATCAGCGGGTTCGCGATCGATCCCGCCGATACGGCGGCAGCAGCCCGCCCGCTGTTCAGCCGAACCGTCGAGCTAGCGACTGGCAACTTCGTCGGCCAGCTCGACAGCGCCACCGCGGTGCGGGTCGGCGCACTCCAGGCCAGCCTCACCGACTCGACACTCGACGCGCGCGGCGTTGCCTTCGCGCCGACGGTGAGCGACGCCGCGTTCGGCCGGTCGCAGCGCTACCGCCGCGGCTTGATCAAGACTACGGTCGGCCGCATCGCGCTGCAGGGGATCGACGTCGGGGGCTTTGTCCTCGGCCGCGGGCTGCGCGCCCGGCGGGTCGAAGTGGATTCGCTGCGGCTGGACATCATGAGCGACCGGCGCCGGGCCTCCAATCCGCAGCGCCAGCAGCGCCGCACGCCCCAGGGCTGGATCGCCGGGCTCGACCGGACGGTGAGCGTGGACTCGGTGGTGATCAAGCATGGAGAGATCGTGTATCGCGAGCGCCGCGGCGACTACGCACAGGCGGGCGTGCTCACGTTCGCACGGCTCGCGGTGGTTGCGGTCAATGTGCGCCACGTCCCGGGGCGGCGGACCAGCAGCGACCCCATGACGCTCAGTGCCACCGCGCAGCTGCAGAATATCGGGCGGCTCGACGCGCAGTTCGTGGTGCCGCTCGACGCTCCGCGGTTCGACATGAGTTTCCGCGGAACGCTCGGGGCGATGCCCGTCACCAGCTTCAATCCCTTCATTCGGGAGACGATGCCGCTTCGTCTCACCAACGGTCGGGTGGTGGGCATCAGCTTCCACGCGACCGTCACGGCTGGTGTCGCGCGCGGTGCGGTCACACCGCGGTACAACGACTTGACGGTGGCGCTGACCCAACGTGGCGCATCGGGGATCATGGGCCGCGGTGGAGTCCTTGGGGGCGCGGCGCGCGGCATCGGGTCGTTCTTCGGCAACTGGATGAAGGTGCGCGCCGATAATCCCGACGAGGTGGCGGCGACGCCGCGCAGCGGTGCGATCCATCACACCTTCACCTCGGACGAGACGCTCCCGGCGTTTCTGTGGGCGAGCGTCCGCGACGGGCTGTTGGCGGTTGTAAAGAGGTAACGAATGCTCCAGCGCGTATTGCTCATCGGCTCGGTGATCGCCGGATGCACCTCCGCGGCGGGGCGGGTTGACGACCGCTCCCCTGAGCTCGTTGCGGAACGGATCAGGACTCGGATCGAGGCCGCCGGCATCGTGATGGAGCTTCGTGCGGCCGGCGAGCCGGTGTACGCCAGTCTGGTACTCCCCAGCTTCTACGAGCGGCGGCTCTACCGCCCCGCCTGGAGTGACGCGCGCGGCCCCACTCGGCTGGCCGACGATCTGATCGATGCGCTGCAGCGGGCAGACCTCGAGGGGCTGCGATCGGAGGACTACCATTTGGCCGGCATCGAGGCCGTGCTCGCGGCGGTGCGCGCCGATGCCAAGCGCGGCCCGGCATTAGCCCCCGACCGATGGGCCGAGCTCGATCTCCTGCTGACGGACGCATTCCTCGTTTACGGGGCCCATCTCCTGGCGGGGCGCGTGAATCCCGAAACGCTGCGCCCGGAATGGGTGTCGAACCGGCGCACGGCTGACATCGCCGTCGTACTGGAGGCCGCCCTGACGTCGGGGAACATCGCCGCGACGCTGGAGGGGCTCGACCCACCCGAAGCTGGCTACCGCCGACTGCGCGAGGCGTTGGCGCGCTATCGGCGAGTGGCGGCAGTGGGCGGATGGCCCGCCATTCCGGACGGGTCCATGCACGCGGGCGTCCGCGGAGCTGCAGTGACGGCGCTGCGCCAACGACTCCGTCTCGAGGACGGTCTCGTCGGGGAGGCAGGGGACCAGGACGCGGATCTCTTCGACGCGGAGCTCAAGCAGGCGCTCGAAAAATTTCAATCGCGCCACGGGCTAACGGCAGATGGGGTGGTGAGCACCGCGACGCGCGCCGAGCTCAACGTGCCCGTGGAACGTCGTGTGGAGCAGTTGGAGCTGAACCTGGAGCGCTGGCGCTGGCTGCCGAAGGATTTGGGACACCGTCATATCATCGTGAACATCGCGGCATTCGAGCTGGAGGTGATGGATGGCGACTCGTTAGTGATGTCCATGCGAGTAGTCGTGGGGCGGCCGTTTGACCGCACACCGGTGCTCAGTGACACGATGCGATATCTTGTGCTCAACCCTTATTGGCACGTGCCGACCAACATCGCGACGACGGAGCTGCTCCCAAAGCTCAAGCGGGACCGGTCTTATCTGGCCCGTTACAAAATGCGGGTCTTCCCCAGCTCACGCCTCGACGCCCAAGAGGTCGATCCCGCGACGGTTGATTGGTCGAGCATGACGGCCGCCCACTTCCCGTACCTGCTGCGCCAGGATCCAGGGCCGCGGAATGCGCTCGGGCGCATCAAGTTCATGTTCCTCAACAAGTATCATATCTACCTGCACGATACGCCCGCGCGCCCGCTGTTCGAGGAGACCCAGCGGGACTTCAGCCACGGATGCATCCGCATCCAGCACCCGATCGAGCTCGCTGTGTATCTGCTGCGAAACGATCCGCGCTGGGATCGCGACGCACTCCTCGCGGCGCTGGACGACGCCGAGGACCGCAGTGTGCCGCTGCCGGAGCCGATGCCGATCCACCTCCTCTACTGGACGGCGTGGGCCGATGCGG
>QHUB01000019.1 GCA_003221035.1 Gemmatimonadota bacterium | reverse complement strand
GGTCGTGACGGCCGATTTCGACGTCCACCCACGGCACGCTCTTCAGCGCTTCGGCGGCGGCGCCGGCGTACGGATGATCGGATGCGTCACTGGCATAGACGCGCACGCCCTCGCGCGCGAGCAGCCGTGCGGCCGCGACTCCGCTCTTGCCGAGGCCGATGATCGCGACCACGCTCCCGGCGCGGCGCCACGTGTTCGGAACGAGTCCCCCACCCTTCCGTTCCATTACCGCACCTTGAGTGTGGCCAGCGCGATCATCGCGCTCAGCACCCCCAGGATATAGAACCGCATCACCACCTGCGGCTCCGCCCATCCGAGTTTCTCGAAATGGTGATGCAGCGGCGCCATACGAAATACCTTGTGGGAATCCGCGTACTCCTTCCCGTACTTCTTCTTCCGGTACTTGTACGTCGTCGTCTGAATCATGACCGAGACTGTTTCCGCGGCGAACACCGCGCCCGCGATGAGGAGCAGGAACTCGGTCTTGAGCAGGATCGCGACGGTGCCGAGCGCGCCGCCGATGGCGAGTGCGCCGGTGTCGCCCATGAAGACCTGCGCCGGATGCGCATTGAACCATAGGAACCCGAGCGACGCGCCCATCAGCGCTCCGCAGAAAATCGTCAGCTCGCCCGCGCCGGGGAGATGGAGGACGCCGAGATAGCGAGCGGCGTCCACGCGGCCGAACAGGTAGCAGAAGATCGCGAATGCGCCCGCGGCGATGACGGTGAGTCCCGCCGCCAGGCCGTCGAGCCCGTCCGTCAGGTTCACCGCGTTCGAGCTCGCTGTCGTCACGAAGGTCACGAACGCGAGGTAAATCGGCCACGGCAGCACCCACACGATGTATTTGAACAACGGCAGCTGCGTCGCGTACGGCGCAACGCTGGTGGTCAGCGGGAACAGCAGGATGTAGGCGCCCAGACCGACGCCGAACGACACCTGGCCGGCGAGCTTCCAGCGCGCGACGAGTCCCTGCGATTGGCCGCGCACGATCTTCAGGTAGTCATCGAGAAATCCGATCAAGCCCATCCACAGCGTCGCGACGACGGTGACCATGACGTAGCGGCTGTCGAGCCGGGCCCACAGCAGCGTCGGCACGACGGTGGCGAGGAGAATGATGAGTCCACCCATCGTCGGTGTGCCGCGTTTGCTCTGATGACTGGCCGGACCTTCGGCGCGGACGATTTGACCGATGCGATGCTCGCGGAGTTTTCGGATGATCCGCGGGCCGACGATGAACGCCAGCAGCAGCGCCGTCACCGTAGCCCCCGCGGCGCGGAACGTGATGTAGTTGAAGAGATTGAAAAAAATGTACTGGCGAGCGAGCGGCGCGAGCCAATGATAGAGCATCAGGTCAGGTAGTGAAGGACACGTTCCAAGGCGACTCCGCGTGAAGCCTTGAGGAGTACCAGCTCGTTGCCCCGCAGCGCCGACTTCAACTTCGGGCCCAGCGCCTCGGCGTCGGCGGCGGTGATCAAGCGTCCGCCCAGTGCTTCGCGCAGCGACTCGAACACCCGCGCAAACGTCCCCACCGCGGCAACGAGCGCCGGCTTGCGCTGGGCGATTTCACGCGCGGCTTCGGCGTGCAATCTTGCACTTTCCGGTCCCAACTCCAACATCGTCCCGACCACCACCACGAACGGCCGCCGGTGCCGCTTCGCCAGCCAGGCGCCGGTTTGCACCGCCCGGCGCAGCGAGGCCGGATTGGCGTTATAGGTGTCGTCGATGACCAGCAGATTGCCGATTTCCCGGAAATCGCCGCGGCCGCCGGGCAGGTGGAGGTCCGCGAGCGCCCGCACGGCGGCGTCATGGTCGACGCCGGCCCGCTGGGCGACCGCCAGGGCAATCTGGGCGTTCTCGAGCTGGTGAATCCCGAGCGCCGGCAGCGTCACCTTTTCGCCCGAGTCGAGCGACAACCGCGGGTGCCCGTCCTTGTCGAGGTAGCGGTCGAGGAGCGCGTCATCCGCGCTCTTCCCCGGGAGCGCGGCGGGAATCACCTGGGTGCGGCGGCGGGCCTCGGGCCACATGAGGTCCGGACCCGCGCCGAGCACGGCCACGGGTGCCCCATCGAGCAGCGACAGCTTCTCTCTCATCACGCCCTCGAGCGAGCCGAAGCCCTCGACATGCGCATACCCGATGTTCGTGATCACCGCGATCGTGGGCTCGATGATGTCGCGCATACGCGCGATCTCGCCGGGGACGCTGGCGCCGGCCTCCACCACCAGCGCCTGCGTATCCTCCGGTGCGCCCAGGATCGTGAGGGGCACGCCAATGAGGTTATTGAGATTGGCGGCCGTGGCATGGACGCGATAGCGCGCGCTGAGTGCGGCACGGATCATCTCTTTGGTGCTGGTCTTGCCGCTCGAGCCCGTGATGGCGACCACGGGAGTCCCGTCCGGGAACATGCGGCGCCGGGCGCGGGCGAGTAGCCCAAGGGCCACCAGGGTGTCGTCCACTGCGAAGAACGGCAGTCCCTCGATCGTCGCGGTGCCGTGACGAACCACGGCCGCGGTCGCGCCGCCGGCCTTGGCCTGCTCGAGAAAGTCGTGGGCGTCGAACTTGTCGCCTTTGAGGGCGATGAACAGGGTGTCTGGTTTCAGATGTCTGGAGTCAGTGGAAATCGCCGCGAATCTCAGCGTCGCTGGTGCCGGCACATCGAGCGCGGCAGCGATTTCGTCACTGGTCCATGGCCGTCCGGCCGTCAGGCCGTCAGTCTGTCCCGCCATCAGCCGGCTCCTCCGAGACTGCGCACGACTTCTCGCTCGTCGAACGGCTCCTTCACCGTGCCAATCACCTGGTAGGTCTCGTGTCCCTTCCCCGCCAGCAGAATGGTGTCGCCCTGCCGCGCGAGCTCGAGCGCCTGCGCAATCGCCGCTTTGCGATCCGCGATCCGGTAATGCTGTCGTCCGGTCATGCCGGCCTCGACATCGTCCAGGATCCGTTCCGGGTCCTCGGTGCGTGGATTGTCCGACGTCGCGATCGCGATGTCGGCGAGCCGCACGGCGATCTCCCCCATGGGGGCGCGCTTGCCGCGGTCGCGGTCGCCGCCCGCGCCAAAGACGACGATCAGGCGGCCTCCCGTGCTCGTCACGGCGCGTACAGTCTCGAGCGCGCGCTCCAGCGCGTCCGGCGTGTGGGCGTAGTCGCGCAAGATCACACACGGGTCGGTCGCAATGCGCTCCATGCGGCCCGGCACCTGAGGCGCCGTAGACAGCCGCTCGGCGATGGTGCGCGGCGCCACCTCGAGCCCCACCGCGCACGCCGCGACGCCCAGGGCATTCGCGACGTTGAACTGGCCGAGCAGCGGCAGGTGCACTGCGTGGCTGCCCTGCGTCGTCACGAGCGTGAACCGAGCCCCGCGCGCATCCACCTGGACATCGCGCGCTGTGACGTCCGCCGGGTGCGAGGTCGCCGAGAACGTGATGCGACGCGGCGTGTGCGGCAGGCGGGCCCAGGCGGCGTCGTCCGCGTTGATCACGGCGAGTCCCGCGTCGGCGAGATACCCGATGAGCTTGGCCTTGGCGGCGAAGTACGCGTCGAACGTCTCGTGGTAGTCGAGATGATCGCGTGTCAGGTTCGTAAAGATCGCCGCGCGAAACAGCAGACCCTCCACACGGTCTTGATCGAGACTGTGCGAGGAGACTTCCATGGCGACGCCACGCGCGCCGCGCTCCACCATGGCCGCGAGCGTCGCCTGCAGGTCGATCGGTCCCGGCGTCGTGAGGTTCCCCGCCTCGCTGTCGACCGCGGCGCCGCTGGGGTCGAATGCGCCGAGCGTGCCGATGGCGCCCATGGGCCAGAGCGCTCCCAACACGTGCCGGGCCAAGATCACGGATGTCGTCTTTCCGTTCGTGCCGGTCACGCCGATCATCTGGAGCCGCGCGGCCGGACGGCGATACCACGCCTCGGCGGCGATGGCCGCGGCTCGGCGGCCGTTGCGCACGAGGATTTGCGGGATCGGAAACGGCTGCCGCGACTCGACCAGCGCCGCGGCGGCGCCCCGGGCGACGGCGTCGGCAATAAAGCTGTGGCCATCGAGTGCCGCACCGCGCACGGCGCAAAACAGCATCCCGCGCTCCAGCCGCCGCGCGTCCGCCGTGAGGCCGGTGATCTCCGGCAGCGGCGCTCGCTTCGGATCGGGCGCATCGATCAGGACGCCGGCGCGCGACAGCGCGTCGACGACTTCCTGGATCGATCGGCTCATTTGCTCGATAGGGAAGCTTCGGCTTCCGCGAATACCGTGATGGTGCTTCCAGCGGCGGCGCGCTCACCGGCGGCGGGCCAGGTGTGGTGAATGAGGCCCCAGCCCTTGATGACGACGCGGAACCCGCGCTGGTGCAGGGTGCGGATGCCTTCGCGCAGCGGGCGGTCGGACACGTCGGGGATGAGCCGATCGGGCGGCGTCGAGGCGGAATCGGGCACGTACGGCCACGGCATCACGTACGGTACGACCCCCTCCGGCTCTGCGAGCGGCACCCGATCGGTGGGTACCACCATGTTGGTGAGCCGCGCCCGATCGATCGCGACGGTACGCGCGGCCAGGGCCTGCTCCAGCATCGAACGCGTCACCGGGGCCGCGGTTTGCGCCGCGAAGTAGCTGCCCTTCTGCGGATTGTCGATGATCATCACGACGACGAGCTGCGGCTGGTCGGCCGGAAACAGCGCCGCAAACGACGCCGTGTACTGGCCCGCGGCGTATCGGCCGCCCACGACGCGGCGTGCGGTGCCGGTCTTGGCGGCGAGCTGGAAATTGGCGAGCGCCGCTTTGGCGCCCGTGCCACCGGCTTCCACGACGCCGCGGAGCAGGTCGCGGAGCTGGCCCGCAACCTCGGGTGTCACCACGCGACGCACCGGTTGCGCCCGATGGCGATAGAGCACCATCCCGTTGGGGGCGCGGATTTCGCGCACCAGCGCCGGCTCAAGGAGCACGCCGTCGTTTGCGATCGCGCCGTACGCCGCCGCGAGCTGCATCGGCGTGACGGACAACTCGTAGCCGATCGCGAGGCTCGCGGAGCTCGGTCGTGACCAGTCGCGCGGGAGCCGCAGGAGTCCCGGCGACTCCGCCGGAAACTCGACGCCCGTGGGCGCGCCAAAGCCGAATGACCGCAGGACGCCGTACTGCTCGTCCGGCTTCAGGCGCGCCGTGAATTTCACGACCGCGATGT
This sequence comes from Gemmatimonadota bacterium, assembly GCA_003221035.1. Taxonomy (GTDB): domain Bacteria; phylum Gemmatimonadota; class Gemmatimonadetes; order Gemmatimonadales; family GWC2-71-9; genus 20CM-2-65-7. The sequence goes on along the minus strand of QHUB01000019.1, from coordinate 61,557 downwards.
TGCTCGACACGCGGATCGCATCGGCCAGCGTGAGCGATGCCATGGGATGCTCATCGGTGACCACGCGATCGGGCAGGCGGTAATGCCCGCCCTCCCCCGACACGCGCTCGCCCGGACGCACGCGATCGAACGCGAGCAGCGCCGCGGCCGCGAAGATCTTGGCGACCGACCCCGGCTCGAACGTCTCCGTAAACGCCGAGGGACGCATGCTGCCGTCCGCGCGCCGCGAGGCGACCGCGAGCACCTCGCCGGTTCGGGGATCGAGCATCACCACGTCGCCGCCTTCCGCCGCCATGTTGTCGATCGCGTCATCGAGCGCGCGCTGCGCGATCTCCTGCAGCTCGGCATCCAGCGTGAGGACGATGTCGTTGCCGGGAACAGGATCGGCGATCACGCGCGCCGGCGATTCGTATTCGCGGCCCGAGCGGTCCTTCAGGACGACCGCGGCACCGGGTTTGCCCGCGAGCACCGTGTCCAAGAGTCGCTCGAGCCCACCGCCCCCGTTTCCGGAGCCTCGCCCATCCTCCCCCAACCTCCCGATGACCGCGCGGGCGAAGTCGGGCGACGGGTAGAAGCGCCGGAGCACGGGCTCGAGATGCACGCCACGCATGGCGCGCAGGGTCTGCACCTCCCCGCTCGTGTACGGACCGGCAAACCAGGCATAGCGCCGGCGCAGCCCGCGGTCCACCTCGCTCTGCGCGAGCCGCAGTTGGCGGGCGATGACAGCGGCATCGCGCGGGGGATCGCGCAGCTCGTTGGGAGCAACGCCGACGTGGTACGTCTCCTGTGTGAGCGCGAGGCCAAGGCCGTGGCGGTCATACAACGTGCCGCGGCGCGCCTCCAGCACGACGTGCTCGGTCCGCTGCGCTCTGGCGACCGCCGCATACCTGGCCCCCTCGAGCAACTGCACTTGCGCGGCGCGCAACAGCAGCGCGAGCAAAGCCACCCCGAGACCGAGCTCGACGACGCGCAGGCGGACGAGAACTTTGGCCACGTTACCGCCGGTCTCGAGGTTCCGGGGGGCGTGGAGGTTCCGACTGGGTCGGCAACAGAATGATCTCCGTGTCTGCCGGCAGGCGGAGGCCCAGCCTCTGCGCCCGCGGCAGCAGGACTGCGCGGCTCTGTCCCGTGCGCGCGCGCCGCTCGAGGTCGGCACGGCGGCCCTCCAGTGCGGCGCGCTCTTCACGCAAGTCCGTGAGCGCGCGCGCGGCGTTGAGTGCAGCCGTCTGCCGCGCGATGACGAGCGACAGCGCCGCGAGCAACGCGACGAGCCAGACCGCGATCCAGTGCCGGCCTCTAAGCGTCATCGACCGCGGCTTTCTCGAACACGCGAAACCGCGCCGAGCGGGCGCGCGGATTCGCCGCGATTTCCCGGGGCTCGGGCACGATGGCCTTTTTCGTGAGCACGCGTCCCAGCGCCCTGCCGCGGCACGTGCAAACCGGCTGGCGCGGCGGGCAAATGCAGTCGCGGCCCCACTCGCGGAACGCGTGCTTCACGATCCGGTCTTCGCCGGAGTGATACGTGATCACACCGAGACGCCCCTCGGGCACCAACGCATCGCGCAACGCGGGCAACGCGGCGGCGAGCGTTTCCAGCTCGTCGTTGACGGCGATGCGCAGCGCTTGAAACAGCCGGGCGAAATCCGGCGGCCCGGATCGCGGGCCGAGCACGGCGCGGATCGCATTGACGAAGTCGTCGCTGATGGCGAATGGCGCGGAGAGACGCCGGCGGACGACTTCTTTCGCGAGCGCGCGTCCCCGCCGCTCGTCCGCGTAATCGGTGAAGACAGTGCTCAACCGTTCGACAGGCCATGTATTCAGAATGTCCCGAGCAGTTACCCCGGCTCCTGACTCCCGACTCCGAGCTCCTGTCATTCGCATGTCGAGCGGCGCGCCCGGCCTGAACGTGAAGCCGCGCTCGATCGCGTCGATTTGATGCGAACTGACGCCGAGGTCCAGAAGAATGCGGTCAGGCTGGAACGCGGCGACCGCAGCGAGCGCGCCGGGCGAGGCAAACGAACCTTCGTGGTACTCCATACCATTGGCGCCCAGCTGCTCGCGCGCGGCCGCGATGGCATCGGGATCCCGATCGATACCGAGGACGGTGACGCCGGCGCTCCGCAGAAGTGCCGCATGACCACCGCCGCCGAGCGTCGCATCAACGGCGCGGCTGCCGCCTCTGGCCCAGGACTGCACTGCCTCGGCCAGGACCGGGACATGGTACGTCGAACGCGATTCTGACGCGACCGTGAGCACTCTCCAAAATAAGAAAAACCCCCGCCACCATGGGCGGGTGGCGGGGGTTCAAGTCGTCGGGGTACTCAGGCGGGGCTGACGGGTCTCGAACCCGCGACCTCCGGTGTGACAGACCGGCACTCTAACCAGCTGAGCTACAGCCCCAAAAAGCCCCTCACGGAGCGCCGGAATATAGACCCGGAGTTAGGTCAATTCAACGCCCGCTTACAGCTCGGGTCTGCATTTGAACGCGGCCTGGAATTGCGGCTTGGTCCGTTCATACTGGGTGACGTACCCCAACATCTGATCGGCGGTCGGGGGATGGATTCGGCGACCGATCTGCAGCGCCGTCTTGGTGCGTGTCACGCGCTCGAAGAGGTCGCGCGCGGCCCCGCATTTCACCGTGCTCGAACCCTTCATCGTCCGCACGTCATTGAACGGCTTGGAGAGCGCCGGCAGCGACGAAATGCCGTACCAGAAGCTGGCATTGATCCGAATCTGCTGCTTGGGGCCGACGGTATCGGATGCCGTCCGAGGCTGATATCCGATGATTGACAGCAGCGAATCGAGCCAAGGGTAGGCGTGGGAAGGGGCCTGTGCCTGTTGCACCAGCTTGGACCCTGCGGTCAGCATGATCACGGAAGCCGCGATACGCTGCGAAGAGTCGCTCGAGGTGAGACCCGGTTTCAGGTACGGTTTGGCGGAATCGATTTTTTGCGCGAATGCCGCGCGCATGCGGTTCAGTGTCGCCGTATCGGCCTTGGGCACGCGATTGGCGGCGGCGGTGTCCCACACGGCCGCATCCACGATCGCTTTCGCGATCTGCAAGCTCGTGGCGACGTCGTTCGGCTCGATCGCCAACGCCTTCTTATAGTAGAGCAATGCCGAATCGGGTTTGCCGGCGAGCTCGTATGCTTGCGCGCGGGCCTTGATGAAGCTCGCGTTGCTCGGGAAGTGCCTGACCGCCGCGGTGGTGAACGCGGCCAGGGCTGCAGTGTCGGACACCTGCTGCGCGGCGCCGATCGCCGGCTTCAAGAACGTGGTATCGCCGCCGAGCGCGCTGTCGTGCTGGAATTTCGCGACCCATACGTCGCTCGCGCAGCGGAAGTTCGAAGCCTCCGTGCAAATCGTCAGTTTGTACTCGAGCAGCTGCGCGTCACCCGGCGTCAACTTCAGCCCTTCATCCAAGACCTCCACCGCGCGATCCGTATTGCGCATCTGCTTGAGCAGCTGCGCGACGCCGAGTCGCTTTTGTACGTTGCGCGGCTCGCCGCAGAGCTGTCTGACGTAAGCGTCGGTGGACTTGACGGTGTCGCCCTTCTGCTGATAGCCGCTGGCGATCTTCTCCAACGCGGTCCCGTTGCAGGAGTCGCCTTTGAGCGCCTGCTGCGACGCATAGATGACGCTGTCGATGGGCGCGCGCTGCGCCTCGTGGATCGTCGCGATGCAGAGCCATGCCCCGGTGGAGTTCGGATCGATCTGCAGCGCCTTGTTGGCCGCGGCGCGCGCCGGTCCGAACCGACCTTTGCGCCTCTCGTCGTTGCAGTCGCGCACCGGCTCGCTGATCCGCACCATCTGGGCGATCCGCTGGGCGACGACCTCGGCCAGCGCCGCCGCGGTTCCGGGATTGCCGTTCGCCGCCGTGAACCGACCCGAGATCCCGGAGGAGCCGATGTCGTACACCTGCACGTCCGCGGTCAGGTTGGTGCCCTGCTTCGCGTATGCGCCATGCACGTAGGAGTGGACCTGCAGAAAGTGGGCAAGCTGCTTCGCCTGCTGCTCATCGAGCAGACCGTTGCACGTGAACCCGGACTGCCCGAGTGCCTCGCACAACTTCGCCTTCGTCACCACCGTCACTTTGTTCTTGACGAGTGCGTTGACGCGGTCGCGGATCGCGTCAGACAGGGCGATGGCGCCGGCCGAGTCGGCGGACGTGCTCCACATGAGCGGCAGGATCAGCAATCTCTCGGTCGGCTGTGCCGGCGCGGCCAGCTGCTGCGCGCGCGCGGTCATCGCGACGCCGAGCGTCAGCGCCACTGCGTATTGAAGCGCTCTCACCGTGTTCGTTCCTCCGTGAACGGGCTGCTACACCAATGGGCGAAGAGGGATTCGAACCCCCGACATCCTGCGTGTAAGGCAGGCGCTCTGAACCGCTGAGCTATTCGCCCGTGCCATGGGGTAGCGGAGGTGCTAAAGCGCCAGGCCTACTGGAAACAGCACACAGTAGCCCAGCACCAGCAGCACCGGCGCGAGCGTCGTGGAACCCTTCGACAGCAACCAATACCCAAGCGCCAACGACACGAGCGCGCCACCGAGAACGATGTAGTTCTTCGGTCCGAAGCGGAGGCGCGAACGTGCAACTGTTTGGTCTGGCATTTCGGGGCTGGAGTCTATTCGGTAATCTCAAGCTCGTCAAGCAGTTGGCTTCCATCCGGGTCTCCGGCCGTCTCTTCCTCCAGCGCCGCCCGCTTCCGCCGGTCCCGCTTGCGCCGCATGAGGACCAACGCGACCAGCAGCGTGCCGATCGCCAACCAGAAGAACCCCATCGCCGCCATCCAGGACAGCCAGCCGTATCGAGAGCCAACGTCTTTCTGCCAGCGGAGCTCGAAGTCGCCCTCCGTGATGTGATACGTAGTACGCAGCGCGGCATCGAATGACTCCGCCGTGGGGAGATTGGCCATGAGTGGCGTCAGTCCCCGTTCCCCGCCCCAGCGCTGCAGCAGCAACACCGCGGTCGTCGCCAGCGCATAGCCGGCCTCGGCGTCGCCGCGATTGCCGCGCAACGCGCGGTCGATGTCGTCGAGACTCATCTGAACGCCACGCGCCAGCTGCCAATTCAATTGCAGCGCGTCGAGCCGATCCCACTCCTGGGCCGCGACGGCGGCGTATCCCTCCTCGAACCACAGCGGCACGTACCGCTGCACATGCCAGCGCAGCGCGAGATGCGCGAGCTCGTGCCGCAGGGCGACGGTCGGTCGATCGGACGGTCGGACGGTCAATAACACGATGGTTGCGGCGTCCGGGAAGGCGGCCCCCTCACTCCAGAGCGGCAGCCGGCCGCGCGTCAGCGAGTCGTAGCGCGCGCGCGTCGGAGCGAGAATCAGCCGGATCGGACGGTCACCCGGCATGGGACCGATGCCGGGGAAATCGCGCGCATTATCCGCGAGCTCCGCCAGCGCGATCGCGAGACTCTGCTGGCTCGGCCAGGCAACCGCGGTCACACGCCCAACGGTGACGGCGACGGGGGTGGATGCGGGCGGGGACGACAGACCCTGCAGGAGCAGGGCCAGGTGAATTATTCTCGCGGCGGCTCCTCGCCCTTAGCGACAAGCTCCAGCATTTCCTGACACTTCCTGCCCCAGGGATTGAACTTGTTGGCCTTGAATCCATCCTGCCACGTGCCTTTGGCCTTGTCCTGATCGCCGGCGTACCAGTGCGCGCGCCCCAGCTCGTAATACGCCTCGATCAGGTTCGGCCCCAACTTGAGCGTTTTCTGGAAGAAGGTCTCCGCGTCCTCATACATCTCGCGCTGCAGGTACACGAGTCCGAGATAAAAGTGCGCATACAACGTCGCCTTCTTGTCGTTGTCCAGCCGGATCGCCTTGGAGAGATGCTCGATCGCTTCGCCGAAGATCCGTTTCTTGAGACAGATGTAGCCCACGTTGATCCGGGCGAGGGAATTCGCCGGCTCCTTCATCAGAACTTTCTGAAAGGTGCCGAGTGCGTCGTCGTAGTCCTCGTGCAGCATCTGCGCCCAGCCGAGCAGCGACTCCGCTTGCGTGTCGCCGGGCGACAGTTGCAGCGCTTTGGTCAGCGCCTGAATGGCGCCCGCATGATCGCCGAGCGAGATGAGGCTCCAGCCCTTTTCGATGAACGTGGTCGCGCCGATGTGATCGGCGTGCAGGACCGGGCGTTGCCCCGTGAACTCCGGCGCGGCAGCCCCCTTCGTATCGGCGGTGAGCTGCTTGTAGCGATCGACCAGCTGGCGGATGTCTTCCTTCAACTGCGTCAGCTCACCGAGCTGCCCGTCGACCTTCTTGAAGAACGCGATGATCTCGCGCTTGGCGGCTTCGCGCTCGGCATTGCCGGCCGCGCCGTCGAGCTGCCGGGCGATCGCGTCGTACTCCCGGCGCAGCAGTCCGACGGGTGATTCGGTCGTCATGTCGCTTCCTGCAGAGCCAGCTTCTCGGTCGAGTTGAGCAGCTTGTTCGTGTTCAGCACGACGATGGTCCGGCCATTCTGCACAACCAGGCCCGCGATGTATTCCGCGGCGAGCCCGCGCACGATGCCGGGCGGAGGGGTCACCGCCTGGGCCGCGACCTGCATCACTTCCGTCACCGCATCGACGATCACGCCGATCTTGCCGCCGTCGAACTCGAGGATGACGGTGCGGGTGTCTTCGCGCAGCGGCGCCGCGGCACCGAGCCGCTTGCGCAGATCGACGAGGGGCACGGCATTGCCCTGGTATTGCAACACCCCTGCCAGAAACTCCGGCGCCTTGGGCAGCGGCGCCGGTGCCTCATACCGCAGAATGCGCTCCACCTGAAAGATGTTGAAGGCGAAATCCTGACCGGCCACCTTGAACGTGACCAGCTGGATGTCGTCGCCGCCGGCGCTCGTGATGGTGCTCATACGATCCGATCGCCCAGCGCATCGAGATCGAGGATCGGGACCAGCCCGCCCTCCCGCTCGGCCACGCCCGCGGCCCATGGCAGTGAATGCCCGCGCGGCACCGGCAGCGGCTGCTCGCGCACGACGGCATCGGCGTCGTCCACCTCGAACGCGGCCTGGCGGTCGCGCGTAACTCCTCCGAGTTGCACGAGCACGACGGTCCGCGATCCCGACGACAGCGCCGGGGCTTCGCGACCCGTGAGCAGCGCACCCAGATGAATGAGCGGCACCAGACGGCCCCGCAGCGGCGTCAATCCGCGGACCGCGGGAAGCTTGCGCGGAATGGGGAAGACTTCGGTCGTATCGCCCACTTCCAGCACACTCGCGACCGGCAAACCGTAGGCCTTTCCCTCGGACCGCACGAGCAAGTAGCCCTTCATCGTCCCTTTCGCGCCAGCTCGGCGGTCACGCGCTCGGCGATCTGGCCGAGCGGCAACACGGCATCGACGCCTCCCGCCTGCACCGCCGCGGCCGGCATGCCGGAAATGACGGCGGTTTCACGGTCTTGGGCGAAGCCACTGCCGCCCGCGTCTTTGATCGCGCGCAAGCCGTCGGCGCCGTCTCGGCCCATCCCGGTGAGGACGACGCCCACGCTCCGGGCGCCGTACGCCTCCGCGATGGAGCGGAACAGCGGATCGGCCGCCGGCCGCACACCCCAAATCGGCGCTGATTGGTCGAGCGCGATCACGGGACCATCGGGAGCCGAGCGCACACGCATATGATAATCGCCCGGGGCCACGTACGCCGTGTCGGCGACGATCGGTGCCCCGTCGTCCGCCTCGACGACGCGCAGGTGACTCATCGAATCGAGCCGCTCCGCGAGACTGCGCGTGAACTTGGGCGGCATGTGTTGCACGACCAGAACCGCGGCGCGGCGACCGGTGGGGAGGCGCGGCACGACGTCCGCGAGCGCACGCGGGCCGCCGGTGGATGCGGCGATTCCAACGGCGAACCACGCGCGCCCGCGCAGCCCCAGATCCGGTGGATGGACGACCGGCGCCGGGGGCCGCGCCAGCACCTTCACGTGGGACACATCCGCCGCGAGCGCGCGGCGCACGGCGGCGATCAGCGCGGGCGCCAGCGCCTCGAGTGCGGCGCGCGGATGGCCAAATCCCTCCGCGGGCAGCGGCGGCTTCGCGACGATTTCGACTGCACCGAGCTCGAGCGCGCGGATCGCCGCCTGTGTCCCCGGCCCGGCGTGCGCACTCACCACCACGATCGGCCGCGGCGCCTCGGACATGATGTATCCGATGGCGCCAAGCCCGTCGAGCTGAGGCATCTCGAGATCGAGTGTGACGACGTCCGGGTTGTGCTGATGGACCTTGCGAATCGCGTCGAGTCCATCGCGGGCGGTCGCCACGACGCGAAACGCACCGTCGTTCGCGTCGCCGCCGCCCAGCACATCGGCGAGCACGCGCCGCATCAGCGCGCTGTCGTCGGCGACGAGCACGGTGGGCCGGGCGGGTTGATCAGATGACATCGACATTCGTTCCGACCGAACGGATCTCGACGCGACCGTCGCTCAGATGGAAGCGCACGCTGCGGCCACGCTCGCCACCGACGGATTCCCGGACAATGGGGATGGCCGCCGCGCGCAGCGCGCTGCGGCATGCCAGGACATTGCGCTCGCCCATCTGGATCGTGCCGGGGGTGACGAGCTGACTGAACATGCGCGCGCCGCCCGCCAGTTTGGCGACCAGCCGGCGCGGATCCGCGCCCAGTCTGCTGAGTCGCTCGACGAGCAGCGGCACGGCGGTATCGGGAAACTTCGCGCGGTTCGTGATGTCGCGGGCAAGGCTCGTGGACGGCAGCAGCACGTGCGCCATGCCGCCGGTCTGCGTCTCCAGATCGTGCAGCATGATGGCGACGCAGGAGCCCAGACCCAGCGTCACCAGGACGCCATCGCCTCGCTCGGCTGCCCAGTCCGCGACTTTGACGATGATTTCCTTCACGCGGGCTTGCGGTAAATCCGCTCGCGCGGATCGGCGAGCGTCAGGCGCTCGCGCGCCGGCCCGAACAGCGTCTCCACTTTTCCGAGGACCAGCACGCCGCCGGGTCGCAGCGCGTCGACAAAGACCTGAAACAGGCGCTCCTGCGCCGAGCGCTCGAAGTAGATCACCACGTTGCGGCACACGATCAGGTCGTACGTCGTGCGGGGCGGCGGCTCGCGGGTGAGGTCGTGCGCCAGGACGTGCACGAGCGCCCGGACCTCCTGCGCCGGTTGGCCGTCGCGGAAGTAGCGTCGCCGCAGATCCGCAGGCATCTCGGTGAACGCGGCATCGGGATACTGCGCCTGGCGGGTCCGCTCGAGACTCAGCCGGTCGATGTCGGTCGCGTCGATCGTGCCCTGCGCTCCGGCGGCGGCGAGCAGCACGGCGATCGTGTACGGCTCCTCGCCTGACGCGCACCCCGCCGACCAGATCCGCAGCGCGCCGCGCCGCACCGTCCAGAGCTCCGCGAGATACGGCCGCAGCGCATCCCACGTCTCTGGATTGCGATAGAACTTGGTGACGTTGATGGTCAGCGCATCGAGCAGCGCCTGGTACTCGTGCGGGTCGCGATCGAGGAGTCTGGCGTAATCGTCGTAGGTGTGGATGGCGCGCGCCCGCATCCGCACCGCGATGCGGCGCTTCAGGCACTTGTTCTTGTACGACCCGCAGCTCATGCCCCGCTCGCGCGAAATCTTCTGCGTCAGGGCTTCGAAGGCCCCCTCATCGGTCACGACAGACTGCTCAGGGTATCCAGATTTGCCTTGACGAGCTCGTGTTTGGGATTGAGCTCCAGCGCGCGCCGCCACAGCTCGCTCGCCTGCTCGCGGTCGTTTCGCTTGTACGCGATGTTGCCGAGCTTGAAGTAGACGTCGTCGCCGAGCTCCGGGGCGAGATCGATCGCGCGCTGGTACAGATCCCATGCCTCGTCGTAGCGCGAGCTGCGGTAGGCGAGGTCACCGAGATTCTTGGACAGCTGCGGCAGGGAGGGCTCGTCCCGCAGCGCCGCGCGCGCCAGCTCCTCGGCCTTGGTCAGGTCTCCGGCCAGCTCGTGCAGCACCGCCAGGTTGTTGCGCAGCACGCCGTGTTGCGGATGCGCTTCGACGGCCTGGCCGGCCACCTGCTCGGCGGTCTCGAAATCGCCGGCGGCCGCCGCGGCGAGCGCGCGCGCCCAGAACCAGATCGGCGGGACGTGCGCGGCGAACAGCTCCTTCGCGCGGTCGAGCCGACCGGCCGCGCCGCGATGATCGCCCTGCTTGAGCGCGACGATGCCCCATCCGAGGTAGACTCGGGGATCGGTCTTCGCCCGCGACGCCGCTTCCGCGTAGGCGGCCTCGGCATCCTCCAGTCGGCCGAGCTGCTCGAACGCGAGGCCGAGATTGTGGAGCACCGCGGGACGGGAGCCGCCCTTCTCGGCGGCGAGCCGCAGCGCTTCCATCGCCTCGCGCCAGCGCGCCTGTTTGAGCGCCACCAGCCCGATGAAAAAATGCGCGTTGGCATCGGTGCCGCGCAGCTCCGCCACGCGCCGGAATTCGCGCGCCGCTTCGTCCAGCATCCCGGTCTTGTAGAACGCGATGCCGAGGTTGCGGTGCTCCTCCACGCGCGCATCGGTCATCTTGACGTCTTCGGCGCTGATCGTGCGACCCGCCCGATGCAGAAATCCGGCGGTGACGAGACCGTAGAGCGCCTTGCCGACTTCGAATTCGCCCAGCCCGGAGTCTTCGATCACCTGGTTGACGTCGCGCGAGCCGTCGAGCAGCGAGAGGAGCCGATCCTGGACCTCGGTCAGCGTGGCGTCGCTGATCGCGAGGCGATCGCGATCCACGAGAAAGATCAGGTCGAACGACGGGATCTTCTTTTCGATCAGCCCCCACTCGTCCACGCGCCGCGCCCCTTCCAGCAGCAGCGACTCGGGATTGATGGAGACGAGAAAGTCCTGCTGCTCCGGGCGGACGTCGGACTCGAAATTGAACGTCCCCTGCGTCCAGGTGAACAGATAGTAGACCGACTCCTCGATCTGCATCCGCATGTACCGCTCGAGCTCCTGCTGCGTGAGCACACTCTGTACGACCAGGATCTCGCCGAGCTTCTTGTCGCGCTCCTTGGACTGGCGATGGATCGCGGCGTCGAGCTGCTCCTGCGTGATCTTCTCGTGCTTGACGAGGATGTCGCCGAGGCGGTCGCGGCGATTGACGATCGAGGCGTACGAGATCCGGCCCTTGTCGAAGTAGATGTAGCCGAAGTTCGAGCGGTCGGCGATCGACAGGCAGCCGGTCTTCTGCCCCAGCGCGAGCAGCTGCAGGACGTCGGGGAGGGACGCTTCCTTGAGCGAGCCTTTGATCGCCATTTAGCGCAGATCCTCGATCACGCGGTCTCCCGATGTGGGCCAGTCCCAGACCATCTTCTCCCGGCTGCGGACGCCCCCCGCGCTCGACACCACAATCCCGCTCGTGCGCAGACCGGTCGTGCGCCGCGGCACCGGGGCGCCTTCCAGCACTTCGCGCGCCAGACCCGCCGTCACCGGCGCGTCCTGTGCCGCCGCGGCTTCGATGATGCGTTGCACGATGCCGGTCAAGTTTCGCACGGAGTCGATCGGGCGGTCGGCCAGATAATCGAGGAGCGCGGGCTCCACGGGTACGCGGTGCTGCGTGAGCAGCCGCTCCAGCATGCCACGACGCAGATCCTTGTCCGGTTCCGCGATCTCGGCGACCAGACCGCCCTCGAGCCGCGAGACGATGCGCTCCTCGATTCCCTCGAGCGTGTTGGGATGCGCCGGCGCCGTGAAGATGAGCTGGCGGTCGGCGTCCACGAGGTGATTGAACAGGTTGAACAGCTCTTCCTGCGTCCGCTCTTTCCCCGCGAGCAGCTGGATGTCATCGAGCAAGAGCGCCGTCGCACGACGGTAGCGCGCACGCCACCAGTCCACGCGGTTGCCGTCGATCGCCGCAATCAGCTCGTCCACGAACTGCTGCGTCGACAGGCAGGCGACGACCGCGTGCTTCTTCCTGGCCAGCTCGACGCCGATGGCATTGAGGAGATGCGTTTTACCGAGGCCGCTGCGACCCACGATGACGAGCGGATTGTATTTCTTGCCGGGCTTCGCGATCACGTCGCGCGCCGCGTTCAACGCGACCTCATTGGATGCGCCGGCACAATAGGTCTCGAGCGGGAACGCGGCCGACGGTGCGGGCGGCGGCGCGGCGCCCTCCCGCACCTTCGCGGCCGCTGCTTCGGCCGCCTCCATATGATCGGGATCGCGAAACACCTTTTCGCCGGCAGCCTGCGGATCGAGCACCGCGACTTCCGCCTCGAGCGTCTTGAGCCGCTCGACATCCTGCACGTACGCCGCGATCGCTTCGTCCACCGCGGCGGGTGTCTCCTGCTCGAGCAGCTTTTCGAGCCGGCCGGTCCGGTAGCCTTCGCCCTCCCAGCGCATGACCGCCTCGGCGACGCGCGCTCTCCAGGCTTCGACAGCCTTGCCGACGGTGACGGTGACATCGCTCAAGAACTGAGAGAACTCGTCGGGTGAACCGACGGTAGGTGAGGCGACGGTCGATGAACCGGCGGTCGGTGAACCGGCGGTCGGGACGCCCAACACCTTGCGAACCGTCTCCTCGTTGATCGGCATGTCGTTGACCGCCTGAAACGCGATCAAGCGATTGAGTGCGCCCATGAGCTCGCGGACGTTTGGGTATTCGACTTTCGCGACCGCCTCGAGCACGCCGGGTTGGAACTTGCTGCCGCGCTCCTCGGCCTTGCGGCGCAGAATCGCGACGCGCGTCTCGTAGTCGGGGATGCCCATGTCGACCACGAGCCCGCCGGAGAATCGCGAGATCAACCGCTCGTCCAAATCGGCGATCTCCGCGGGCGGCCGGTCGCTGGCGAGGACGATCTGATGACCAGACTGCTGCAGCGCCTCGGTCAGCCGCAGCAATTCGGCCTGCATCTCCTTGCGATTCGTGAGGAACTGAACGTCGTCTACGAGCAGCACGTCGACGTTCTGAAAGCGGCGGCGGAAAGCGTCGCCCTGACCCGCGGCGATGGCCGCGTGAAAGGCCTCGACGTACTCATCCAGGGTCAGGTATTCGATGTTGAGCTGCGAGGCGATCGTCTTGGCCGCATGACCGATCGCCATGAGCACGTGCGTCTTCCCTAACCCGGAGCCACTATAAATGAAAAGGGGGTTGTAGGCGGACCCGGGATTCTCGGCCACGGTTCGTCCCGCCGTGACGGCGAGACGATTGGCCGCACCCACCACGAAGGTCTCGAACGTAAAGCGGGGATTCAGCGAGCTGGTCATGATGCGGGACTCCCCGCCGCGAGCTTCTTGAGGACTAACTCCGATACCGACTTGAGCGTTTCGAACACGCCTCTGCCGTGGAGCGCATCCGCCGGAAAGCTCGGTACGCTCCGAAAGTTGAGCGCGTCATCGAGCTCGGGAGGAGTCAAGATCAGCTCGGGGGGCAGGTCCTGCTTGTTGTACTGCATGACCAGCGGCATCGCGCGCACGTCCACGCCGTGCTCCAGCAGATTGCTTTGGAGATTCTGGAGACTCTCGATGTTCTCGTCGAGCTGCCGCGCCTGGCTGTCGCCCACAAAGACGACGCCATCGGCGCCCTGCAGCACGAGCCGGCGGGTGGCGTTGTAGTAGACCTGGCCCGGCACCGTGTAGAGCTGAAATCGCGTCGCGAACCCCGAGATCTGGCCGAGGTCGATCGGCAGGAAATCGAAAAACAGCGTGCGGTCGGTTTGCGTCGCGAGCGAGACCATGCGCCCGCGCCGCGTCTCCGGCACACGTCCGTAGATGTAATGGAGATTGGTCGTCTTGCCGGACCGCCCCGGTCCGTAATAGACGATTTTGCACGTGATCTCGCGGGCCGTGAAGTTGACCAGGGACATGCGCCGCCTATCTCCCAAACAGCGTGTTGAGGCTGTCCGTCAACTCCCGCTCGAAGTCTGCCGCCAGCACCTGTTTCGGTACCGCTCCTTTCGGACTCGCCGCCTTCAAGTCCGCCGCAAGTTGCTCATAGAATAATTGAACGATGCCCAGTGATGAAACGTCGAGATCGTAGACGGCCAGCACGGCGAGCGTCCCGCGGTCGGTCAGGAACGTCGCGAGAAAGAATCCGGTCCGGGGACCCTGATGACTGAGCGCGGCGAACGGCGGCTGGCGGAGCTGGCGCGCGAGCTCGCCCGTCGATGCGACGATCGCGGCGGCGAGCGCGGCGGCGGACATCACGTCCACCGCGCGCGAGAAGCCCGACTGCGCCAGTACCTGGCCGGACGGCGTAAGCACCAGCACCAGCCGCGCCGACGCTTCGCGCACGAAGTCGGTCAGCGGCTGTAGCGTCCAGGTCTCGACGGCGCGCGTGTGCGGACTCATGTACCGGCCTCCGCCGCGCGCAGCAGCTCCAGACGCACCAGTCCAATATTCACGTCGGGCTCGGCTACGGCGACGACCAGGAGATTGCCGGACTCCTCCCCGCTGGGCACGACCAGCAGCGCCCCCTGCTCGGCCTGAAGATGCCAGAATACGCTCCTCCCGGTCCCTGACGCTTCCATCGCGCGGCGCAGCCGTCCTGCCAAACTCGCGGCCAGTGCGGCGACCGCACTGCCCTTGATCCCCTCCATCAGTTGTTCGGCGACGACGAGCCCGTCCTCGGCCGAGACGAGCATCGCGCCGCGCACCCCGCGCACCCGCGTGATCAGATCGAGCGCCGCGCTCACTGTCGCTCCAGCCAGCGGCGCGCCATCAACGTCGCGCGCTGCGCGAGAATGGCGAGCCGGCCCAGTGGAATGCCGCGCTCGCGGACCACCAGGAGCAAGGCGTCAGGCGTCGGGTGGGCGAGGTGTACGTTTCCATGCTGCCCCTCCGCCGAGAGGCCGTTCCAGGCGCCAAGACCGAGCAACTTCGCCGTACGCGCGGCTTCCTGAGACACACCCGCCAGATACGCGGCGACCGCGTCCGTGACGTCCGTTCCCCCGCCGTCTTTTAGCGCCCCACCGAGTACCCGCCCCGAACCATCGATGAGGAGCAAGCCTTCATTGGCCCCCTCAAGACCGGCGAACACTCGGGCTTCATCGAGTCCGCCGGTCGCGGCTGCCGGGGCGGCGATTGAAGCGGCGCCGGAGGGCGGCGAAGGGGCGGCGGGTTGCTCGGCCGGTCCTTTCGCTCCGCCACGCATCATCTCGATCGCCTGATCGATGGTCGGATCGTCGGGCTCGACTCGCTTGGCAGCGGCGAGATGCGCTTCAGCCTGCTGCAGGTCTCCGATCTTGAAGTAGAGGAAGGCAAGTCCCTTCAGCGCGCCCGTATGGTGCGGCGCGATTCGCACGGCCATGTCCCACTCGTCGAATGCCTTCTCGTAGTCGTGCTTGTCCGTCAGGATGCGCGCGTACAGGTCGTGCGCGTCGGCAAGATGCGGATGGCGCTCCAGGCCGTTCGTGGCGACGCGCAGCGCCGCGTCGAGCTGCCCTTTGCGGCGCAACGCTTCGCCGAGCCGCAGGAACACCAGACTCTGCGGATCCTGCGCGAGCTGCGCCGAGAGCGCCCGAATTTCATCCATGCGCGAATACCTTGGCCGCCTGCCGCGCGCGATCCACAGCTCCGCGCTGCGCGTCTTCCTCGGGACTGCGGCTCGCCAGGCGGTCCCACTGATCCCAGCTCTCCACGGCTTCACCGAAGCGTCCCATCGACACGTGCGCGAACCCCAGATGGCGATGCGCCGCCGCCAGGAGTGGATCGAGCCGCAGCGCTCGCCGGAGCTCCTCGGCCGCCGCGGATGCGTGTCCTTGCGCGAGGTGAATACGTCCGAGCACCAGATGGATCGTCGCGTCGTGCGGCTGCATGCTGCCGGCCTGCTCGGCCGCGGCGCGCGCCGCGTCGAGGTCCTTCGCGTGCAGGGCGGTCTCAGCCTTCGCCATCAGCTCTGCGACGAGCTCCGCGAGGTCACCGCCGGCGCCCGGTCGAGCGCGGCGGGAATGCCCTGGATCGACCAGCACGATCACGCCGGCGCTCTCGAGCCCAAACAGCGTCTTCGCGACTTCGAAGTCCGAGCGGCCGAGCTCGGTCGCGAGGCCGCGTACCGAGCGCTCACCGTCGATGAGCGCGAGCACTTCCCACTCGGGCGGCAGCAGGTCGAGCTCGCCGCCTCCGCCTTCCGGCGGCGGCGCCAGGGACGGCACGACGCCGACGTGCGGAATCCGGTTTTCGATGCGCGACCATTCGTCAATGCGGCGCGCGCCTTCCATGAGCAGCGCCTCGACCGGGATTCGAACCGTCAGCTCCGTCGGGACTTTGCTCTCCGTCTGCTCGGCGAACGAGAAGTAGCCTTCGTTCCAGCTCATGACCTCGAAGACGACTTCTTCGATCTGGAACCGCACCTGCCGTTCGACCTCGCGCTGCGTGATCACGCCCAGGGACACCAGGATTTCGCCCAGCCGCCGCTTGTCGCCTTGGCGCTGCTGCATGTCCCGCGCGCGCTCGAGGTCGGCCTCGCCGATCTTGCCGGTGCGCAGGAGCAGCGCACCCAGCGGATGCGGGTTGGAGCGGATCTCGGCCGACACGACGACGCCGTTGTCGAAGTAGACCGTCCCCTCGTTGTGACGCAGCTCCGACGTGACGCGCAGCGCGCCGGTCTTCCGGCTCAAGTCGAGCAGCTGGAAGACGTCGTGGATCCCGAGCTCGCGCAGCGGTCCTTCGATGGCCATGCGCTACGCCGCGTCCGAGGTTGAGAAGATGTGCTGCAGGTCGACGGCGGTGCGCGCATGCACGCGCGCGCGCTGCGCGAACGGCCCGCCGGGGTCGATCCGCGTCACGCGCTCCCACGCATCCACCGCCTCGGCGTAGCGCTGCAGCCGCGCGAGGGTCGCGCCGAGATAAAACAGCGCGCCGGTGTGATCGGGATCGAACTTGAGCGCGCGCCTGAACACTTCGAGCCCTTCCGCGTTGCGCTTGTCGTCGAGGAGCGTGCGGCCGAGCAGCAGCAGCGCGTCCATGTCGTACGGGTCCTGCTCCAGCATCCCGGCAAGCCGCACGACAGCGGCGCGAAGCCCTCCGGTGCGGCGCAACAGGTCGGACAGCGCGAGCGCCGCTTCGTGGAACGTCGGCAGCGCCTCGAGCGCCTCCTCGTACGCGCGTTGCGCGTCCGGCCATTCTTCGTCCTGTTCGTGGAGTCGGCCCAGGTCGAGCCACACCTGCACGAACCCCTTGTCCAGGTCGAGCGCGCCGCGGTAGGCCGTGCGAGCACCCTGGCGGTCGCCCACTTTGAGGGCAATGTCGCCCTGCAGCTTGTGCAGATCGGCGCGGGCCGGCGCGCGCGTCTGCGCCTGGCGCAGCGCCGTCAGTGCTCCCGCCGCATCGCCCGTGGCGGCCCGCGCCTTGGCCGCCGCAACCAGGACCTCAACATGCTCGGGCGCCCTGGTGACCAGGTCCTCGGCAATGGGAAGCGCCTCGGCCCCGCGGTGCAACCCCAGCAGACTCTGCACCTCGCCGAGCGCGGCGGCCGCGTTCGCGGCGTCCAGCGTGCGCGCGTCGCGGTAGCGCTCCAGCGCTTCGCCGTGCAGTCCGCGGCGCGCGTAGATGTCGCCGATCAGCGTGGCGGCCAGACCCTTGTCCGCGCCGCGTTGGACTGCGCGCATCGCCTCCGCCACGGCGAGATCCATCATCCCCTTGCTCTCGTAATCGCGCGCCAGCGCCAGCGGGTCGTCGGCTTTTTTCGCGAGGCCGGCGGCGGCGGGCTGTTGCGCCACGCCCGTGGCGGCCGGCTGCAGCTCGTGGAAAATGTTGTCGAGCAGCCGCTGGTCGAACGCGAATTCTCCGCCGAGATTCTCGGCGGGGACGTCGGCCGAAATCTCGGGAATGATGCCGATCGCGACGGTCTCATACTGGAGATCGATCGCGAGCGCGAACTTCTGCGACACATAGTACGGATCGAGCTCGAGCGCGCGCTTGGTCGCACGCAGCGCGCCGTCGTAATCGCCCAGGTTGGACAGCGCGAAGCTGAGGTTGTAGTGCGCACCCGCATTCTGCGGATCCGCTTCGACCGCGCGCACGAACGCGTTCCGCGCGTCGGGAAATCGCTTGAGCTCCACGAGCACGAGTCCCACGCCGTTCCACGCCGGGGCGGAGTTGGCCTGATCGGCGAGCACCTGGCGATATGCCTCGAGCGCGAGCTGGAAACGCCGCAGGTGCGCGAGCAGCAAGGCGAGATTGAGTCGCGCGCCGACGAACTGGGGCGACAGCTGCAGCGCCTTGCGGAAGGCCTCGATGGCGTCGTCGGTATTGCCGTGATGCGCGAGCACGACGCCGACGTTGTTCCAGGCCAGCGCGTAGCGCGCGTCCACCTCCGTCGCCTGGCGGTACGACGTCAGCGCCTCCGCCGTCCGGCCCGCCTGATGCAGCACGACGCCGCGCTCGTTCCATAACTTCGGCGACTCCGGGGTCTCGTGGATCAGCGACTCGTACAGCTCGAGCGCGTCGCCGAAATCGCGCTTGAGGAGATGGACCTCCGCCATCGCCTGCCGGACCAGGCGGCGGTCTTCGCCGCGCTCGATCGCGAGCCGATACTCGCGTAACGCCTCCGTGTAATAGCCCTTCTGCCGGAACGCGAGACCGAGGTTGCAGTGCGCCAGTTCGCTGCCTTCGGCGACTTCCGGGGCGGGCTGCTCGCGGATCCGGTGCTCGGCCGTCTGGCGCTCGGCGCGATAGCGCTCGAGCGACAGATTCGTCTGCGCGCGCGCGAGCGGCGGGTTGAGCTGGATCGCGCGCTTCGACGCGGCGCGCGCGTCCTGGTGCCGGCCCATGTCGCCCAGGACGAACGCCATCAGATAGTGCGCGTTGGCGTTGTCAGGATTGAGCGAGACGGCGCGCTCGAGCGCCGTGAGCGCCGGCTCGTTCAGCCCGCGATTGTAATAGACCTCGCCCAGGTAGAAATGCACGACGGACGAATCCGGCTCCTGCTCGACCGCGCGCGCGAACCACTCCGTCGCGACCTCGAGACGGCCGCGCGCTTTCTCGGCGAGCCCGAGCTGGATGACCGCGGCGACATCCTTGGGCTTGTGGGCGAGCAGCTCTTCGAATTCCGCGACCGCCTCCTCGAACGCGCCAAGAATCGCGTAGGTACGACCCAGCTCCCAGCGCGCGTCCCGCTGGTCGGGCGCGCCCCGCAGCTTCTCCTGCAGCTCGGCGACGCGGGCGTCGTAATAGCCGGTGTTATGGTAGGCAATCTCGAGGTTGCGCTGCGCGACCTGCATGCGGGGATCGAGCTCCAACGCGCGCGTGAACTGCTCGATCGCCTCGGGGACCAGACCCTTCTGATAGTACAGCACGCCGAGGTTGTTGTGCGCGCCGGCATCCGACGGATCGATCCGGCGCGCGAACGAGCGCAGGACCGCGAGATCACGTTCAGAAACCGGCGGAGACGGCGGAGGGGACGGGCCTGCGGAGGAGCTCGAGGCGGACGGGGAAGGCGTCGCTTGAGGCGCCGTCACGCTCAGCTCAGCCGGATGGCGTCGAAGATCGCTTTGAGAGACGCCAGGTCGGGCAACAGCAGGAAATGGCCGCGCAGACCGTCCCGCGCATCGATGCTGAACTCCGTCTCGACGCAAAACACGAAATCGCGATCGTGCCCGAAATTCAGATACGTCGTCGTGAGCACGGCGGCCGAAAGATCCACGACCAGGCTGGGAACCGACGGCAGCAGCAACATCCCCATGAACTCCGACAACGCGTTCATGTAGGCGCCCGAGAGGATGTTGCCCGCTTCCTTGAGACACGACTGCTCGATCGTTTCGAACGACGTGGTCGTGCCGAGCGGACGTTTCAGCAGCATGTCGCAGAGCTGCCGCGCCACCGGCTCCGGAAACAGCAGCAGCGTGCGGCCCGTGAGATCGCCCAGCATGTGCATGAGGACCGCGGCGACGACTTCCTGGGAATCGCCGATCAGCCCGGGCACCTCTTCGAGGCGAGCGATGTTGATCTCGGGCACCGAAATCATGATGCGCCGGTGCGTGAGCTGCGACAGCGCCGTCGCGGCGTGGCCCGCGCCGATGTTGGCGACTTCCTTGAGCGCGTCGAGCTGCAGCGCCTTCAGATCACGGACGTCTTCCATTGTCCCCCCACGCTAAAGCGTAGGCTCGACCAGCATTGTCCTTAAGGACAACGATGTGCCGAGCACACCCTTCAGGGTGTGAAATCCGAGTCCTAAACCAGTCCCGCCGCATCCAGGATCAGCGCGGGCACGCCATCGCCCATGATGGTGGCTCCACTGAACACCGGCAATGTGCCCTGAGGGGCATCGAACCCCTTCACGACGATCTCCTGCTGGCTCAGCATCCCGTCCACGACGATCCCCACGCGTCGCTCACCCATCTCCAAGACAATGACGGGGCGGCGAGGGGGGGGCGAAGCGGCGGCGCCGTTTGTTCCCAGAAGCTTCCGAAGATCCACGAGGGGCACGACGCGGTCGCGCAGCACGATCGCATCGCGCCCTTCCATCGTCGTCGTCGGAGTCGTCCCGTACTCCACCGTTTCCGCCACGTAGGTGAGCGGCAACGCGTAGCGCTCCTGTCCCACCGCCGCGATCAGCGCGCGCACGATCGCGAGCGTGACGGGCAGCCGGAGCACGAACGCGGTGCCCTTCCCCGCCTGGGTGCGAATCTCGATCGAGCCGCCGAGCGCCCGGATGCGCGTCATGGCGACGTCGATCCCGACGCCGCGCCCGGATACGCTGGTCACGGCCTCCGCGGTCGAGAATCCCGGGCGCGCCAGCACGCGCAGCAACTGATCGTCCGAGAGCGATTCGACGTGCGGTCCGACCACGCCCTCGCGCTTCGCCTTCTCCAGAATCTTCGCACGGTCGATGCCGCGGCCGTCATCCGAGATGCTGATCGCGACGCTGGACCGCTCGCGTACGGCCGCGAGCACGATCTCCCCCTCGGGATTCTTTTTCAGCCGCTTGCGCTCGGCCGGCGGCTCGATGCCGTGATCGACCGCGTTGCGGAGCAAGTGCACGAGTGGATCGCCGAGCTCGTCGAGGATCTCGCGATCGAGCTCGATCTCCTTCCCTTCGACGCGGAAGGACACCTGCTTGCCGAGCTGTCGCCCGACATCGCGCACGAGCCGGGGGAACCGATCGAACACCTGCCACACCGGGGTCATGCGCGCCTGGATGATTTCGTTTTGCAGGTCGGCGGAAAGCCGCGAGATCTGAATCGCGACGTCGTCGATCTCGGGATCGCCACCGCGGCCGATCCAGCGAGCCGCCAGATCGTTGAGACGGCCGCGCTCGGTCACGAGCTCACCAATGAGGTCCATCAGCGTATCGAGCCGCCGCAGGTCGACGCGGATGTGGCGACTGCGTGCGCCACCGCCGGCTCCTCCCGCGGGATTCGGCGCACCGGTCACCGGGATCTCGCCCGTGGTGATCACAGCCTCGTCGATGGCGGCAGCCCCGACCACGACCCGCTCGACGTCGCCCGCGCCTCGCAGCGCCTGTTCGATGTCGCTCGGGGCGGCGGACGTCTCGAGCTCGAACTCCAGCCGGCCGTCGAAATCGTCGGATTCGAACGCCGCGGACGGCGGCTGCAGCCGGTGCACGGCGCCGAAGCGCTCAGCCTTTTTCAGCACGAGCATCGCCCGGCCGCCCTTCAACGGCGCCTCCGGTCGAATCACCACGTGCACGGCTCGTGTCGGTCCCGACTTCGTGGCATCGGCGGAAACCTGCGGCGCCGATGAACTCGGCTCGTCGGCGGGAGCGGGCGCAGGCTCCGGCCGCAGACGCGCCAGCCCACTGGGCTGCGCCGCCGGCCTGAACTGCAGCGCCGCATCGTCGATGGCCTCGAGCACGCTGAGGTCGGCATCACGCTCGCGCCCCGCGACGGCCACCGTCACCGATTTCTCGAGCGCGTCGGTCGCCCGGAAGAGCAGTTGGATGATTTCGTCGCTGGGAGTCTTGCCGCCGCGGCGCAGCTGGTCGAGGAGATTCTCCATGCGATGCGCGAGGTCGGCGACGCGGCCGTAGCCCATGGTCGCGGCCATGCCCTTGATCGTATGGACGGCGCGGAACAGCCCGCCGACCGGCTGGAGCGCTGCCGGGTTCCGCTCCCACTCGAGCAACAACTGATTGCAGGCGCTCAAGTGCTCGCGGCTCTCGGCCAGGAACAGCTCGGCGTACTGCGAAAGGTCCATTTAGCCCAAGACCCGCTGCACCGCTTCCAGCACCCGCGACGGCTGGAACGGCTTCACCACAAAATCCTTGGCACCCGCCTGGATCGCCTCGACGACCAACGCCTGCTGGCCCATGGCGCTGCACATCAGGATTTTCGCGTCGGGATCCTGCTTCACGATCTCGCGGACGGCGTCGATGCCACCCATGTCCGGCATCACGATGTCCATGGTGACGAGGTCCGGCTTGAGCTGGCGATATTTTTCGACGGCCTGCGTGCCGGTCTCCGCCTCGCCGACGACTTCGAATCCCGCTTGCGCCAGGATGTCGGTAATCATCGTGCGCATGAAGATGGCATCGTCACACACCAGCACCGTATGGCTCACTGCTCGCTCCTTAAGTAGTCAGAACCGGCCCCAGCAGCGCGGCGAGGTCCAGCACAATGAACAGATCCTTGCCGCTTTCCCCGCCCCCCCCGGCCCCTCCGCCCGCCCCGCCTGGCCGGTTACGTCGCCCGACGGCGCGTACCAGCGTGGGATCCACGCCGGGAAGACCACCACGATCTTCGAGCGTCGTGTCACCCACCGCTACCATGTCGATCACTTCGTCCACCGTAAAGCCGACCAGCTTCTTGCCGCTGCCGTCCTTCGTGCCGTTGCCGGACGCGACCTCGAGGATGAGTGTCGAACCCGCGTCTTCGGGCGGTCTTGGCTGGGAGGTCTCGGTGGGGGCAAGCGCACGCCAGCCTTCCACGACCGTCACCAGTGTGCCGCGGACATTCACGAGCCCCGCCACGACCGGGGGCGCGCCCGGGATACGCGTCGTTGGGAGGCGCGGGAGAATCTCCCGCACTTGATCCACCTCGGCTGCCCACGCCAGTGTCCCGACGCGGAACACCAGGAGGCGGGCGGAGACGAGGCTTCCGTCAATCATCGGATGCGAAGAAGCCAAGATACTGCAAGGGGTTAACCTGAGCAAGCAAATCTGCGTCTCCGGCCGCTTCCGCCAGCGCGGGACGCAAGTCCGCCGGCCATTCCGACACGAGCTGGAGCGGCGCGCCGCTGACCGGATGCGCAAACGAGAGCGCGGCGGCGTGCAGCAACTGCCGCGGCGCGAGCGCTTCGAGCCGCTCAGCTTCGGCGCGCCCCGACGGTGTGACGCGCCGGCTCCCCCCAAACGCATATTCGCGGTCGCCGACGATTGGACATCCAACGTGCGCCAGATGCACGCGAATCTGATGGGTGCGGCCGGTGCCGAGTCGAACGCGCAGCAAGTCGGCGTGCGCGAAGCGCGCGACGACGCCGGCGTGCGTGACGGCATGCCTGCCGCCTTCCGCGACGGTCATCCGCTTGCGCTCTTTCGGGTGCCGGGCGATCGGGGCTTCGATGTCCACGGGACTCTTGCGCAAATGGCCCCACACGAGCGCCGCGTAGACGCGTTTCACCTGCCGCTTTTCGATGGCGGTCGCGAGCCGCCGGTGCGCGAGATCGCTCTTGGCGACGACGAGCAGGCCGGAGGTATCGCGATCGAGCCGGTGGACGATGCCCGGCCGTCCCTCGCTCGAGCCGCTCGACAATTCGGTCCCGCGACCGGCGAGCACGTTGACGAGCGTATCATCCCAATGACCCGGCCCCGGGTGCACGACGAGGCCCGCGGGCTTGTCGAGCACGGCGAGATGCTCGTCCTCGTAGACGAAATGCAGAACGGCGTGGGCCGGCGCGTAGCTGCGCGGCGGGTGTGCGTCGGGGATTTCGACGGTGACTTCCGTGCCCGGTTCGAGGATGGCGGACGCCCGCAACGCCTTGCCGCGTGCAGTCACCCGCTTGTCGGCGATGAGGCGTGCTGCTTGAGTGCGGGAAAAAGCGAGCTGATCGGCGAGAAAACGGTCGAGGCGTTCCGTGGTGCGAACAACGCAGAACGTGATGTTCAAGAAGGTTCGGCGGCGCGCGCCTCCTTCGCCCGCTGCTGCGCGCGGCCTTCCTGCCACAGCGAGAGGCCGAGCGCGATGGCGCCGATCGTAATCGCGGAATCGGCCACGTTGAACGTCGGCCAGCGCCACGCGCCCACGCCGACGTCCACGAAATCGACGACGCCCTGCGCGCTGCGGACGCGGTCGATCAGGTTGCCCACCGCGCCACCGCACACCAGCGCGAGCGCGACGAGCCGGAAGTGGTCACCCGGCCTGGTGCTGCGCACCAGCGATGCGAGGACGAACAGCGCGATGACGGCGAGCCCGAGGAAAATCCAGCGGGAGTTCTCGCCGACGTGCAGCCCGAAGGCGGCGCCTTCGTTGTAGACGAGACGGAATTGGACGACATCGCCGATCACGGGCAGCGGCAGGCGGCGCGCCAGGAACGATTCGGCGATCAGCTTGGTGACGAAATCGGACACGACCACGGCGACGGCCGTCCCCCAGAACAGCCGGCGCTCAGCGGCGCTTACCATCTTCCTCTCGGGCCTTGCACTTAATGCAGAGGCGGGCATGGGGGAGCGCGTCGAGACGATCGAAGCCGATGGATTCGCCGCACTGCTCGCAGCGGCCGAATTTCTCCGGCGCCTTGTAGAGCCGGCGCAGCGCTTCGTTCACGTGCCAGAGGTACCGCCCTTCCTGCGACGCGAACAGAAACTGCTTCTCGCGCTCCATCGCGTCGGTGCCCTGATCGGCCATGTGGAAGGAGTAGCTCGACAGGTCGCCATCGGACGCCTGGAGGCTCGAGTTGAACGATTCGCCGTAATGACCCAGCTCTTTGATGACGCGGGCGCGCTCTTCCAGCAGCCGCTTCTCGAGATGGGTCAACTGCTTCTTGTTGAGGCCGCTGGGGCTCGCCTTGGCCTTCACCTTGGTGGACTTAGTCGGCATTATCGGGTTCCGCCCTTTCTTCCGTCGTGACGGCGGAGCGCAATCGTCGTCCGCCGTCCCTCGATGTCTACGTCACGCTGCAAATCGGGCTCGTCGAGCGCGGCGCCCAACACCATCCGCCGCGCAAGCGTCTCGCCTTCCACGAACCCCTGAAACGCGCGAGTCGCGGCGACCACATCCTCGGCGCCCGTGATGCTCAACTCGATTCGCGTCGTGTATTCGTACCCGGCCTCTTTGCGGAGGCGCTGCACGCGATTCACCACCTCGCGCGCCAATCCTTCCTGCACCAGGTCGTCACTCAGCTCGGGATCGAGCGCGACGACGTACGGCCCGTCGGCCTGCACCAGCCACTCGCTCGCGACTTCGCGCGTGACGGTCACATCCTCCGGCCGGAACTCCCACTCGCCGCTCTTGACCGCCTGACCCTGCTCGAGCGCCTGCAACTGCGCCGCCGTCAGATCGCCGACGGCGGCAGCGGCCCGCGGCGTGTCTTTCCCGTAGCGTTTTCCGAGGGTCCGAAAATTCGCTTTGCCCCGGAGCCGCACCAGATCATGATCGGACGCCACGACCTGAACGCTTTTTACGTTGACTTCGGCAGCCAAGATATCTAATAGGTCGGACAAGGCCGGACCCTGGACGGCGGCCGGGACGGCCAGCTGCATCCGGGCCAGCGGCTGGCGGACCCGCAGGGTCCGCGATTCCCGTGCCGCCCGCGCCAGCGAGGCCAGGCGCCGCACGGTATCCATCGCGGACAGGAGCTCGGGCTCGCGGTGACCCCGGTCGACCGGGAACGGTGCCAGGTGCACCGACGTGCCGGTCAGGGCCCGGTGTACCCAGTCGGAGATGAAGGGAGCCGCCGGGGCCAGGAGTCGCACCGCCGCCACCAGGGCCTCGTGCAATGTCTCGAGCGCAACGGGATCGGTCGCCCGGTCGGGCGCCCAAAACCGGGGACGGTTGCGGCGAATGTACCAACGCGAGAGATCCTCGCCGACGAAATCCATGATGGCGCGAACGCCCGCCGTGACGTCGTAGGCCGACCACGCGTCTCGCACCGCGGTGACGACCTGGTCGAGCCGCGCCAGGAGCCACCGGTCGGCGGCCGGGCGCTCGGCCGGGGGGGTCGCATCCTCTTCCGCGGGCGGATTCCAGTCCTGCGCGTAGCGGCGGAAGAAATCGTAGGTCGAGCGCAGCGTGTTCAGAAATCCGCCGGCGACCTCGGGGATCTGCCGCACGTCGAACCGCTTGGGGAGCCACACCTGGCTCTGGCCGAGCAGATAGAGCCGCACCGCGTCGGCACCGTGCTCGCCGATGACTTTCCAGGGATCGACGACGTTGCCGCGGCTCTTCGACATCTTCTGGCCGTGCACGTCGAGCACGTGCTCGTTCACGATGACGTGCTTGTAGACCGGCGCGTCGAATGCGGCGACGCCGATCGCGAGCAGCGAGTAGAACCAGCCGCGGGTTTGATCCACGCCCTCGCAGATGTAATCCGCCGGGAAATGCGCCTTGAAGTCGGCCTGATGGTCGAACGGGTAATGCCACTGCGCGTACGGCATCGAACCCGAGTCGAACCAGGCGTCGATGACTTCGGGGACGCGGCGCATCGTGCCGCTGCAGTCGCGGCACTTCCAGGTATAGGAATCGATGTAGGGTTTGTGCGGATCGAAATCGCCGGGCAGCTTGTTTCCCCAGCGCTGCGCCAGCTCGTCGTACGAGCCGATCACTGCGCGATGCTCGCGGTCGACATCGCACTCCCACACGTTCAGCGGCGTGCCCCAGTAGCGGTCGCGCGACAGCGCCCAGTCGACGTTGTTCTCGAGCCACTCGCCGAAGCGCCCCGTGCCGACCTCGGGCGGATGCCAATCGACCTCGGCGTTGACCTCGAGCATCCGGCTTTTCACGGCGGTCGTGCGCACGAACCAGGAGCTGCGGGCGTAGTAGATCAACGGCGAGTCGCAACGCCAGCAATGGGGGTAGCTGTGCGAATATGGTTTGGTCTCGAGCCAACGCCCCTCGTGCTTGAGGCGCTCGATGATCACCCGGTTCGTTTCCTTGTCGGTGACGAGCTTGCCTTCGATCTCGGGCCAGCTCGTGCCGCGGAAGGAGCCGTCGAGCGCGACCGGGTTCACGAAGGCGAGCCCGTTTTGCTGGCCTACTTGATAGTCGTCTGCGCCGAATGCGGGAGCCATGTGGACCAGCCCGGTGCCTTCGTCCGCGCTGACGAATGCCCCAGCGACGACCACGGCGCGCTGGCCGTCCGGCGGCAACGTGACGACGTCGAGCGGCCGCGCGTACTTTTTGCCGATCAGCTCCCGGCCCGCGAACGTCTTGACCCGTTCGCCCTCGACCAGCGGCTTGCCGTGCAGATGGACGTCGCCGGCGCGCGCCAGCGCGACGATGTAGTTCGTCGACCGGCCGTCCTGGTTGGGCAGCGCGAATTCGCCGTACTCGAGATCGGGATCGACCGCGACCGCAACGTTCGACACGAGCGTCCAGGGCGTCGTCGTCCAGATCACGAGCTCCCGCGGCGTATCGCCCTTCCTGCCCAGCAGCGGAAACGTCACGTAGACCGAGTTGGTCTGCACCGTCTCGTAGCCTTGCGCCACTTCGTGCGACGACAACGCCGTGCCGCAGCGCGGGCAGTACGGCAGCACCTTGTGGCCGCGGAACAGCAGCGCCTTCTCATACAGCCGCTTCAGCAGCCACCACACCGTCTCGATGTAGTTGTTGCTGTAGGTGACATACGGATGCTCGTAGTCGAGCCAGTACGCGATCCGGTCCGAGAGCGCTTCCCAGTCCGTCTTGTACTTGAACACGCTCTCGCGGCAGAGCTTGTTGAAGCGCTCGACGCCGTACGCTTCGATCTCGCGCTTGCCGCTGATATTGAGGGCCTTCTCGACTTCGATTTCGACGGGCAGGCCGTGCGTGTCCCATCCCGCGATACGCGTGACCGCCTGCCCCAGCATCGCGTGGTAGCGGCAGACCAGGTCCTTCAGCGTGCGCGAAAAGACGTGATGGATGCCGGGGCGGCCGTTCGCCGTCGGCGGGCCCTCGAAGAAGATGAACGGCGGACCGTAGCGCGTCGCCTCGCTCACGCGCGTGAACAACCGCTCGTGCTTCCACGTCGCGAGCAGGTGCTTTTCCAGCTCGTCGATCGACTGCGCCAGATCGGAAGGCGGATACGGCATTACGCCAGGCGCTCCACAACGCCGCGTACGACCGTGGCGAGCTTCGGCTCGGCGCCGCGCGCGACCGCGATGATTTGCTCGACGGACGTCGGCTCGAGCGCGTCGGGCAGGCAGTTGTCGGTGATGATCGAAAGCCCGAGCACGCGCATGCCTTGATGGATCGCGGTGATCACCTCGGGCACGGTGCTCATCCCGACGAGATCGGCGCCCATCGCCCGGAGCATCCGGTATTCGGCCCGCGTCTCGAGATTGGGCCCCGGCACCGCGACGTACACGCCTTCCCGCAGCACGATCTTGTGCTCGATCGCGACGTCACGAGCGAGCTGGCGCAGCGCGGGATCGTAGGCCGATGACATATCCGGAAACCGCGGGCCCTCGGCGTCCACGTTGGGACCGACGAGCGGATTGTCGCCGAGCATGTTGATATGGTCGGAGAGGAGCACGAGGTCGCCGGTGGACCACAGCGGATGCATGCCACCCGACACATTGGACACGATCAGCGTCTGTGCGCCGAGCGCGCGCAACACCCGTACGGGGAAGACGACCTGCTGCAACGTATACCCCTCGTAGCGGTGAAACCGCCCCTGCATGATCGCGACGCGACGCTTCGCGATCGTGCCGAAGCGCAACCGGCCGGCATGGGTCTCGACGGTGGGGGTCGGGAATCCCGGGATGTCCGGGTACGCGATCGTCGCCTCGCCCTGCACCTCATCAGCGAGCGCGCCCAGGCCCGTGCCCAGGATCACCGCGACCTCTGGAACGATCGCGGTGCGCGACTTGATGGCGCGCACCGCCTCGGCCACCGAGACTCCGGTCACTTCTGTCCGTCGAGCGCGCGCAGCTCTCCCAGGTGCCGCTCGAGCAGCGCGCGGAATCCGCCGACGTACTGCTGGAATTGCCGCTCGGTTTCCGCCATGCGCGCCTGCACGGCGCTCGCCTTCAGCTCCGCCTCGCGCACGATCGCCTGCCCTTCGCGCTCGGCGGCCCCGCGCATCTCCTGACGGAGCTGCTGCGCGGCGACGAGCGCCTCGTTCAGCGCCTTCTCGCGCTCGCGGAATACCCGCAGCTGCTCGGTCAGCGCGCTGACACGCTCCTCGAGCACTTGACGGTCGCGGATCGCGCGCTCCAGCGCGTCCGCCACGCGCATGCGGAAATCCTCGACGCCGAGCGTGTCGTAACCGCGCAACGTCTTGCGAAATTCCTGCTTGCGGATGTCGTGGGGCGTGAGGGTGAAGGCGTCGTCGCTCACACGCTCTCCCTCGGGCCGAACAGGGCGGTACCCAAGCGGATCACCGTTGCTCCCTCCGCGACCGCTGATGCGTAATCGCCGGACATCCCCATCGAGAGGGTCTGCAGCCATACGCCGTCCTCCTCCTTCATCCTATCGCGCAAGACGCGCAGGTCCCGGAATGTCCGGCGCTGCACGGCTTCGTCGTCGGTAAATGGAGCCAACGTCATCAAACCTTCCAACCGCAGCTGCGGGAGTGCGGCGATCTGTCGCACCACGGCAGGCGCCTCTGCGGGCGTGCAGCCGCTTTTCTGCTCTTCCCCGGCCACGTTGACCTGGAGCAGCACCCGCTGCGGCGCGGTGGATCTGCGGTCGAGCTCCTGGGCCAGCTCGAGCGAGTCGAGCGAGTGCACCAGCGCGAATCGTCCCGGAACGAGCTTTGCCTTGTTGCGCTGCAGGTGGCCGATCAAGTGCCAGCGAATCCCCGGCTCCCGACTGCCGGCTCCCAGCTCCTCCTGTTTTTTCACCGCCTCCTGCACGCGGTTCTCACCGATGTCCGCGATCCCGGCGTCGAGCGCGGCGCGGACGGCGTCGGTCCCAAATCCCTTCGTGACGGCGACGATCGTGACCGGGTGCGCCGCCAGCCGCGCAACGACGGCTCTCACCTGCGCCAAACGCCCGGGGAGAGCCGCGAAACTCATAGCCTGTGAATATAGAGGTAAGCGCCGAAGTGACGAAGAGCCTGAGAACTAGCGGCGAAACAGGCCTTTTACGCCTTCGCTTTGCAGGCGACGAAGGATGTCGGCAAGCTGGGGGCTGGGATTCAAGTGGTAACCGCGCCGGAAGTAGTCGAGCGCCCGGCGCTGATCTCCGCGCATCGCGGCCGCGTTGCCGAGCTCGAGGAACGGCACCGCAAACGAGTTCGCGACCTGTTGCGCCGCGGGCTCGAGCTCGAGTGAATCGGGTGTCCGGAACATTCTCCCCCACTGAAACACCGAGTCCACCAGTTGGCGCGTGCGCGCCGAATCCACCATCGGGCCCTGGACGCCGTGGATGTACCGGCGCGTCGTATCGGCGCCCGGAACGACTTTGAACACGAGTCCCTGAAACACCAGCTGCGGATCGAGGCCGAGCCACGAGCCGCGGCCGGACGAGACGCCGAACGTCACCGGGCGATGATTCGGCAGATTCAGGGCTATCGTATAGAGAATGACTTGATCGGCGGTCCTGAGCACCTCGCCTTTGCGCACCGGCAGCTCGAACGTCCCCGCGCGGAAGACTCCGTCATCGCGCAGCTGCACCGGCTGCATGCCCTGGATGTCTTGCTCCGACAGCGGCAACGGCGAGCCGGAGGGCGGCTGCGCCGGCGCCAACGCCCGGTAGAGCGCGGGCGCGCGCGCCGGGTCGAAGGGCCGGATCGGGCGGTGCGCGAGCTGGCGTAAATACCAATCGAGATTCGCGAGCGACAGATTGACGAGCGTGACGTCCTGGCGCACGCCCTCCACTTCCTGGAGATACCAGACGGGGAAGGTGTCATTGTCGCCGAATCCGAACAGGACGCCATACGGCTCGACCGACTGCAGCAGGTTGTAGGCGAAGTCACGCGCGGCCGTCGCATCGGCGCCGTGACGACGCGACGCGGCCATGAAGTTCGCGCCGAACGGGAGGAACGTGACGACGAGTCCCAGCGCGATCCCGGCGGCGGCGCGCCCTTGTGCCGCGAGCAGGGCGACGACGCGCGCAAGCCCCAGCGCGGCGAACACCCCCCACGTCTGGAAGCTGACGGCAAAGAAGTAGTCGCGCTCGCGAACCTCGTGCTGCTCCATGGAAGGATAGCGGTCCCAGTACAGCGAAGACCCGGCCCTGAAGTTCATGTAGAGCACGAGTCCCACGCCGGTGACCAGCCAGAGCACGCCGAGCAACCACGCGAGTCCCGTGTCGCGG
Organism: Gemmatimonadota bacterium; assembly: GCA_003221035.1. Classification (GTDB taxonomy): domain Bacteria; phylum Gemmatimonadota; class Gemmatimonadetes; order Gemmatimonadales; family GWC2-71-9; genus 20CM-2-65-7. The sequence continues at coordinate 30,277 of QHUB01000019.1, read as the reverse complement.
CGGCGCGCGACGTCGAAACCCAGGCTGCCCAGCGAGACAAAGACGAGCGAGACGGCGACCATCGGAATCGCAGGCAGCGCCCGCGCCCATTGCCACGAACAGTACTGGAAGAAATTGACGAATTGCTGCGAGAGAACCGCGACACTGCGGAACCCGCCCGGCACCATCGGATTCTCGAACAGCCCACGACTCCCGAACTGCTCACGCCGGATGACGGCGATCAGGTTGGTCCAATTGTCCGGCGCCGCCTCGTTGAGCAACGGCTGCAGTCCGGAGCGGATGTAGAGAAACGCGTAGATCGAGATGCCCACCACCGCGCTCACGGTCGCGAGGATGGCAAACGCCCGTGAGCCGCTCGCGATGCAGAACACGACGCCCGCGAGCAGCAGGACGCCGCCGACGATCAGCAGCGTGGTGCTGCCGAGTCCCACGGCGATCAGCACGATCCAGAGCGTCGTCAGCACGGCCCATTCGGCCCACTCCATCCGCCGATCGGTGGTGAGCGCGGCCGGTGTGGTCCGGAGCGTCTGGGCGATGAACACCGAGACGGCCGGCCCCGCGAGCAGCGCGAGCAGATGGTTCCCGATGGACAACGCAGCGATGTACACGACCAGGAGCAACAGATGAACCGCGCGCGCGTCGCCGCTCGCACGGAGGTCGCGCCAGCGCACCACGAGCCACGACATCGCCGCGATGCTGAACGTTGCGACCGTGTACACCTCGGTCTCGTTGCTGTTTTGCCAGTGCGTGAATACGAAGGCCGAGAGCAACGCCGCGGCGGCGGCCCCGCCGGCGCGCAGCCATTGCGTCTCGCCCGCGAGCAGCCGGTGTGCGACGAGGCAGTAGCATCCGGCGCCCGCGGCCGAGAAACAGGCGCTCATGAAGTTCAACCGCCACGCGTAGCCGCCGATTCGCAGCGCGCCGGCCCAGACGTGGCCGAGCAGGACGAACAGCGGGGTGCCCGGCGGGTGCGGAATCCCGAGAACTTTGGAGGCGGTGATGAATTCGCCGGCGTCCCAGAGGGTTACCGTGGGCGCGAGCGTGATCACATAACCGATGAGAACGAGGAAGGCGACAGCCGCCGCCTCCCGATAAGCGGGTTTAGGTGGCAGGCTGTGTCACCCGCTCGCCACCCTCGAGGTGCGACACGGCGCCGGACAGCAGGTCGCGTACCTGCTGCGGCGTCAGATGGCGGTACAGCAGTCCATGACTCGCGACGGAGATCGTGGAGGTCTCTTCCGACACGACGAGCACGGTCGCATCGGTTTCTTCCGAGAGCCCGAGCGCCGCGCGGTGCCGCGTGCCGAGCGACTTGTCGGCGACCTTGAACTGCGTGAGCGGCAAAACGCAACCCGCGCCGATGATCTGGTCGCCGCGAATCAGGATCGCGCCGTCGTGCAGCGGCGAGTAGGGCGTGAAGATCGTGGTGAGCAGATCGGCCGAGACTTTGGCTTCCATCGGAACGCCGGTCGTGATGAATTCCTCGAGCCCGATGTCGCCTTCGACCGCGATGATGGCGCCGGTGCCGGCGCGCGACAGGCGATCGAGGGCCTCCGCGATTTCCTCCGCCACCGACTGGCGATCCCCGCGGGAGAACGCGCGCATGAAGCGCGACTGACCGAGTCGCGCGAGCGCGTTCCGGAGCTCGGGTTGGAACACGACCACGGCGGCGAACGCGCCGTACGTGAAGACGACGCCCAGCAGCGTGCTGATCATCTGGAACTTCGCGAATACCGCAACGAAATAGGTCAACGAGAGGATCACGAGACCGATCACGATCTGGAGCGCGCGCGTGCCGACGAGGAACAACAGGAAGCGATAGATCACGAACGACACCAGCAGGATCTCGAAGAGATCCGGCCACAGCCTGGGGGTCAGGAACTTGAAGGCGTCTACGTTCACGGTGGACTTGTCGTCGCGCTCGCCAGTGCAAGGGCTTCGTGGGTCAAACGGACATCGTGAACCCGGAATGCCCGGGCGCCTCGCTCCCACGCGAGGGCGCAGGCAACGGCCGTCGCACGATCGCGGTCCTCCAGCGGCCGGCCCGTGGCCGCGCCCAAAAACCGCTTCCGCGACAGGCCAACGGCTACAGGATAGCCAACGGCCACGATCGATGCCAGTTCGTCGAGCAGGCGGAGATTCTGGGTCGCGGTCTTGGCAAAGCCAAACCCCGGATCTACGACGATCCGCTCGCGCGCGATGCCCTCGCGCTCGGCCTTCGCCGCGCCGGTCGCCAGTTCGGCGGCCACCTCGATCGCCACCTGGTCGTAGTGCGCCAGGTCGTCCATGGTCTCCGGCGTGCCCCGCATGTGCATCAGGATGACGCCGGCCTCGGCGTCGCGGATCACGCCGGTCAACGCCGGATCGAATCGCAGGCCGGACACGTCGTTGATCACGGCCGCGCCGGCGTCCAGCGCGGCGCGCGCGACGTCGGCCTTCCGCGTGTCCACCGAAACGGGACCCAGCTCGCGGTTCACCAAGCCACGAACCACGGGCACGACACGGTGGATTTCTTCCTCGACCGGCACCGGTTTGGCTCCGGGCCGCGTCGACTCGCCGCCGACGTCCAGGAGGCGTGCGCCGTCCGCGGTGAGCTGCGCGCCGTGGTCGATGGCTGCCTCGACGGAAGCAACGTGACCACCGTCTGAAAAAGAGTCGGGTGTGACGTTGATGATGCCGATGATGACGGGCCTGTCGAGCGCGACTTCCCCGCCCCGAATCGCCCAGCGCCGCGGCGGCTCCGCGCGCGCCGCCAGCAGCCGGCCGAGCGCCGGCGCGAGCCGCGCGAGCTCGGCGGGCGCGCGGTCGTAGCGCGCGAGCGGCGCGAGGCGGCTCGCCGCGCCGGCCACGAGCGCCCAGCCGGTGCCCGTAAGCACGTCCGCGCCCGATTTCGCGCCCCAATGCACGAGCGCTTCGCGTTCGTCTTCGGTGATCTCTTCGACGAGCATGACCAACGGCTGGATGCCGGTGGCGGCAAACCAGGCGGGCTGCGCTTCCCAACCTCGGACCGCGAGCGCCGCGCGCACCGCTTCCGGTGTGTGCGCGGCGAGCGCGGTGACTTTCATGGGATTGAGGAGTCGGGAGTCAGGAGCCGGGGACTAACGGAGTGCCTGGACGACCTGCAACCGGGCGGCTCGCAAGGCGGGGAAGAAGCCACCGACGATGCCCATGGCGACTGCGAACACGAGCCCGACGAGCAGGAGTGCGGGCGTCACCCGGAAACTGAACGCGACCTCGCTGAAACTCGACCAGTTGGTCGTGCTCGTGACGATTCCGTTGAGCGGCAGCGCGAACAGACAGCCGAGCACCCCGCCGATCACCGCGATGAACGCCGACTCCGCGAGGAAGCTCACGAGCACGCTCCACGGCCGGAAGCCGAGCGTGAGCAGCACGCCGATCTCGGGCGCGCGCGATGCGATCGCCGCGTACATGGTGTTGATCGCGCCGAACACGGCGCCCACCGCCATGATGCTCGTGATCATGATGGCGAGGAAGCTGAGAATCCGTCCCAGGAGCTGTGACTGTTGCGCGTAGAAATCCGACTCGCGGTGCGCATCGACTGTCATGCGCTTGTCGGCCTGGAGCGCACGCTGGGCCTCCTCGAACGAGGCGGGATCCCTGAGTCGGAACGTGATCGACTGAAATACCTCGCCGCGGAACACCGGCATGAATTGCTCGTTCTCGCCCCAGATCTCCGATTCGAACGCCGACCCCGCCGCCGTGAAATGACACGTCACGGTCCAGTCGCGTCCCGCAAACCGCAGCGACTGCCCGATGCCGGTGTGCGGGAAGCGAGTGGTCAAGCGGCTCCCCACGCAGACTTCCGCCCGCCCGGAGGCCGGCCGCTGGCCCTCGGTAATCTTGATGTTGTTGCGCACCTGCCACGCCTGATCGCTGATTCCGCGCGCGACCACGTTCGCGATCTGCGTCGTGTCGAACGCCTTCGCGAGCGGGACGAGAACGTAGACCTCGGGTGACACGAGGGGCCGGCCGTCGGCGCCGGTCGCGACGTGCGGATCGGCCGCAATCATGCTGGAGACGTCGCGTCCGAGACCGCTCGAGAGCTCCGAGTCGGCGCCTTTGCGCAGCACGATCACGTTCTGCCTCGACCCGGTCTTGGCCAGTGCCGCACTGAAGCCATTGGCGAGCGCGAGCATGCCGATGAACACCGCGACGACGAGGCCCACGCCGAGCGCCGTGAGCGCCGTGGAGACCGGGCGCTGCACGACGCTGCGAACGTTGTAGGCGATGGGGATCATTCCACCTTCCGCAGGGCCTGCACGATCGGCAAGCGCGCCGCCCGCAGCGCGGGGACGAGCCCACTTGCCAGCATCAGGCCGAGGGCAACGAGAGCGCCCAGGATCAGCGTGCTCGTCGCCACTTTGAAGCCCGGGAGGAAACCGGCGCCGTTGAAGTTGATGGCGGGATACAAGAGCTTCGCGCTGCCGAGGCCGATCGCGGCGCCGGTGAGCGCCAGGGCGCCCGCTTCGACCATCACCAGCGCGAACAGCAGCCGGTCGGAGAAGCCCACCGTCTTCAGCACGGCGATCTCCCCGGTGCGCTCGCGCGCGCTCATCATCATCGCGTTCGCGGTGACCAGGAGGATCGCGAAGACCACGGCGAGACCGATCGTGCTCATCAGGAAGCTGACGTTGCCCCACATCGTCGCGAAGCTCGCCTGGAATTCGCGCTCCGTGCCCGTCTTGGTCGGCGAGCTCGAGTTGCGGAACATGTCGTCGATCGCCTTGGCGATCTGCGGCGCATGCGCGGGATCGTCGATTTCGACGATGTACCAGCCGGCGATCCCCGCCCGGCCGATGCGCTCGTCGAAATAGTCATGGTGGAAGATCAAGACGTTGTCACCGATGGCGGGATCGGTGGGATGGTAGACCCCGTCGATCGTGAACGTCCAGTCGCCCTGGAAAATCGTTCCCTGCAGCGTGACGTTCTGCCCGAGCTTCCAGCCGAACTGACTGATCAAACGGTCGCCGATGATCGCGCCGGTACGGTCCTGCAGGAATGCCTGTTTCTGAGCGGCCGGCATCACGATCTCGGGATACAGCTCGAGATAAGATTGGGCATCGACCGCGAAGTTCGCGAAGAAGGTGTTGCCGTCGCCGTACCGGCCGCCAAACCAGTTGGCCCAGGAGAGCCCGGTCACGCCGGGCATGGCCTTGATACGATTGCCGTACGCGAGGGGGAGCGGGAACACGAGGCCCGTCGCATTGAGCGTGACCAGGCGCCGCGCGCCGCCGAACTGCGCTGCGGCCGCCATCGTCGTGGTGACGCTGCGGAGCGAGGCGAAGAGAAACAGCGCGAGCGCCACGCTCGCGATCGTCAGGAGCGACCGGAGCTTGTGGCGGCCAAGGTTGGCGAGCACCAGCCGGAAGTACTTCACCGGGCGGCGGCCGCCATGCGCGGCTTCTCGATCAGATCACCCTTCTCGAGGTGCAGGACCGTCTTGGCGCGCTCGGCGGCATGCGCGTCGTGCGTGACGATGATGATCGTCTTGTTGAACTCGTTGTTCAGCCGCTGCAACAGGATGAGCACTTCCTGCGAGCTCTTGGCGTCGAGCTGGCCCGTGGGTTCGTCGAGCAACATCACGGTGGGATCGGCGACGATGGCGCGCGCGATCGCGGTCCGCTGCTCCTGACCGCCGGAGAGCTGGCGCGGGTAGTGATCGGCGCGATCGGCCAGGCCCACGACGTCGAGCGCGATCCGCACGCGCTCCTGCCGTTCCTTGCCCGACAGGCGCGTGAGCAGGAGCGGGAGCTCGACGTTCTGATAGGCGGTCAGCACCGGCAGCAGGTTGAACGATTGGAAGACGAAGCCGATATGGTCGGCGCGCCAGGCGGCCAGCTTGCCGGCCGACATCTGACTCACCGGCGAGCCGTCCACCGTGATGGTCCCGCGCGTGGGCTTGTCGAGTCCGGCGATGAGGTTGAGCAGCGTGGATTTGCCGGATCCAGACGGCCCCATGAGTGCCGTGAAGCTGCCTGCTTCGATGTCGAGCGTCAGTCCCGTGAAGACATCGATCTTTTGCGTGTCGCGCTGGAATGACTTGTAGACGTCGCGGATCTCGACGAGAGCCATGGCGATCCTGTTTTGAGGTGCGTGATACGTGGTGCGTCGGAACTACGGTCCTACCTTGACGCGCTGGCCCTCGGTGGGAGTTTCAATCCCACCCACGAGGAGCTGCTCGCCGCCCGACAAACCCGAACGAATCTCGCGGAAGTTACCGCTGACCGGTCCAGCGTCAACGTCACGACTGTGCACCCGGCCATCGCGGACGATCCACACGACGTCTCGACCATTCTCGGAGCGCACGGCTTCTGCGGGGACGATGATCCGCGGTCGCTCGACCGGCTGCGCGGCGCCGGACGCGATTGGCCGCGGTGCCTGCAGGAACTCCACTTTCGCGCCCATTTCGGTGAGGATGCGCGGATCGCGGTCGACAATCGCGACTTTCACCTGCACCGTCGCACGTTGGCGATCCGCTGTCGGCACAACCTGACGGACGGCGCCGCGGAAGGCGGTGTCCGGATACGCGTCGAGCGTAATGCGCGCTTGCTGGCCGCTCTGGATGCGCGCGATGTAGGCTTCGTTCACGTCGACTTCGACCTCGAGCGTCGCGAGGTCGGCCATCGTGACCACGGCGCCGCGCGTCAGACCGCCACCCACGGAGGGCGCGACGACTTCCCCGACCTCCGCTTCCTTGCGGAGCACCGTTCCCGAGAACGGCGCGCGGATGTAGGTGTTTTCGAGACTCGCCTGCGCGACGCGCATCGCGGCCGCGGCGGCATCGACGCGCGCCTCTTGCGCGCTGACCCGCGCGTCCGCCTGACGCGCTTTGCTGTCGGCGTTCTCGACGTCCTGTGGCGAGACGAGATTGGGATTCTGCGCGCGGATGTCGCGGACGCGCACGAATTCGCGCTGCAGCTGATCGCGATCCGATTGCGTCTCGATCAGCGTCGCCTTCGCGCTCGCGAGCCCGGCCTCCGCCTGGCCCACCGCGGCGGCGTAATCGGCATTGTCGAGTCGAGCGATGATGTCGCCCTTCTCGACGCGCGAGCCTTCGCTGACATTCAGCATTGCCAGCCGGCCCGGGATCTTCGCCGAAACCGCGGCCTTGGTCCGCGCGACGACATAACCGTTGGCGACGACCGCAACGGCGCCGCCGTTGCCGCCCCTCGCCGCCCCTTCGCCGCCCCCCGCCGCCGTAGTTACGGTGACCACCTGTACCGGCACTCCACCGCCGCGCCGCCCGATGACCACCACCACCGCGACGATGAGCACAGCCGCGCCCGTCAACCAGAGCACACGACCCAGCGCCCGCCTTACCGCGGGCGGCGGGTCGTCGCGATTGATCCGAAGTTTCGAGAGGTCTGGGGCTGGCGGCGCGCTCACGCCCCAGCAGGCTCAGGCGGCGGATTGCGGAGTATGCCACCTGAGGTGCGCTGCGGCGTCTTCTCTTTTTCCTGCTCGCCGCTGTCCGCGCGGGGCGTCGGCGCGGGCGGCACGTACGGCGGCAACGACTTGCCGGCGATCACCATCTCGACCTGCTCGCGCTCCAGCGTTTCGCGCTCGAGCAGCGCGGCCGCGAGCCGGTCGAGCGCCGGCCGGCGCTCCGTCAGGATGCGTCCCGCGTCCGCGTAGGCGCTGCTGAGAATGCGCTTCACTTCTTCATCGACGAGCTGCGCCGTCCGATCGGAGATCTCGCGCCGCTGCACGACTTCGCGGCCCAGGAAGATTTCCTGCTCGCGGTCACCGACCGCGATCGGGCCAATCACCTCGCTCATGCCGAATTGCGTGACCATGCGGCGCGCGATGTTCGTCGCCTGCTGAATGTCCTGCGCCGCGCCCGTCGTCACTTTCTCCGGTCCGAATACGAGCTCTTCCGCCACGCGACCGCCGTAGGCCATGGCCAGCCGCGACTCGATCGACTGTTTCGTGTACTTGTGCAGCTCCTCTTCCGGCAGATAGGCCGTGAGACCGAGCGCCCGGCCGCGCGGAATAATCGTCACCTTGTGCAGCGGGTCCGCGCCCGGGACGGAGAGGCCGACGAGCGCGTGCCCCGCCTCGTGATAGGCGACGAGGCGACGCTCCTCCTCGGAGAACACGCGGCTCTTCCGCTCGAGGCCCAGCATCACCTTGTCCTTCGCGTCTTCGAAGTCCTGGCCGTCCACCTGCTGCTTGTTGCGGCGCGCGGCCAGCAGCGCGGCTTCGTTGACGATGTTGGCGAGCTCGGCGCCCGCGAGGCCGGGCGTGCCGCGGGCAATGCGCTCGAGGTTCACGCCGGTCGCCATGGGGATCTTGCGCACGTGCACGCGCAGGATCTGTTCGCGGCCCTTGAGATCGGGCATGTCGACCACGATCTGCCGGTCGAAGCGGCCGGGGCGCAGCAAGGCGGGATCGAGAATGTCGGGCCGGTTCGTCGCCGCCAGCAGGATCACGCCTTCATTGGACTCGAAGCCGTCCATCTCGACGAGCAGCTGATTGAGCGTCTGCTCCCGCTCGTCGTGCCCGCCGCCGAGGCCCGCCCCGCGGTGACGGCCCACGGCGTCGATCTCGTCGATGAAGATGATGCACGGCGCGTGTGCCTTGCCCTGCTCGAACAGATCACGCACACGCGAAGCGCCGACGCCCACGAACATCTCGACGAAGTCGGACCCGGACATCGAGAAGAACGGCCGGCCGGCTTCGCCGGCGACGGCCTTGGCGAGCAGCGTCTTGCCGGTTCCGGGCGGTCCGACGAGCAGCGCGCCCTTGGGCAGGCGGCCGCCGAGGCGCTGGAATTTCTGCGGGTCTTTCAGGAAGTCGATGATTTCCTCGAGCTCCTGTTTCGCCTCATCGCAGCCGGCGACGTCGGCGAACGTGACCTTGGGCGTGTCGCCCGCGAGCAGCTTTGCCTTCGACTTGCCGAACGCGAACGCGCGGTTTCCGCCCTGCTGCATCTGGCGCAGCATGAAGATCACGAGCCCGAAGATCAGCAGGTAGGGCAGGAACGTCAGCAGCACGACGCCGAACGACTGGCCCGGCTCGCGCGCGCGCACGTCCACGCCCTTGGCCATGAGGCTCTGGATCCACGCGTTGTCCGGGTCGGCCGCCAGCATGAGCGTGAAGCGCTCGACCGTCTGGCGCTTCACGACCACGGGACGCTGGAACGCGCCGCGCACCCGCTTCTCCGAGATCTCGATCGCGGAGACGTTGCCGGCATTCAGCTCTTCGTTGAACTGCGTGAGGGTGATTTCGGCTTCTTCGCGCCGGCGGCTCGAGGCGAGCTGCACCAGCGCGATCGTCCCCACGATGAGCAGCGCCCAGAACGAGAGCGTCCGCAGCATCCGGGCCCAGTTGAATTCCCGCGGTGGCGGGGGCAGTCGATTGGCCATCTACGTCAGACTCGCGATATAAGGGAGGTGCCGGAAGTTCTCCGCGTGATCGAGCCCATATCCGACCAGAAACAGCGTCGGCGCGTCGAGTCCCACGTATTTCGCTTCCAGCTCCAGGTGTTCAGCCACATGTTTGTGCAACAGCGCACAGATCTCCAGACTGCGCGGCCGCCGCTGCCGGAGCAGCGCGACCAGCTTGTTGAGCGTCTTGCCGGTATCGATGATGTCTTCGACCAGCAGGATGTGCTTCCCGGCGAGCTCCGTTTCCGGATCATACACCAGTCGTACGTTCCCGCTCGATACCGTTCCTTCGCCGTAGCTCGATGCGACGATGAAATCTACTTGCAGCGGCCTGTCGATCCGCCGCACCAGATCGCTTAAGAAGATGAAGCTGCCCTTGAGCAGGCCCAGCACCAGCAGATCGCCGTCGGGATAGGCCGCGGTGATTTCGCGCCCCAGGCTGGCGACGCGCTCCGCGATCGCGCGCTCGTCGAAGACGATGCGCTTGAGCTCACGTCCTCCCGTCTGCTTGGGTCGAGCGGTGCTCGATAACATCCAGCCTCACGGCTCGAGTTCCGGGCGCCGGCACCCCTGCGGCACTCCGACAGATGCCCGGCACCCACAAAATGGTTTCGCCTCGACTGACTACCGGATACCGCGGTCGCGCGCTGCGCGGCACCCGCGCTTCCATCAATAACCGCCGCAGCGGCCGATGCCCGACGCCGCCCAGCGGCACGAGCGAATCGCCACGCGCCGGCGCGCGGACCTCCCATCCAGCCGGATCCAGCCACGTCGTCCAGGTCGCACGTTCGATCCTGGCGGGCGCTTGCTCCAATGACCAGTGAACTTCGAACATCCCGAACCGCGCCGAGCCACGCTCGCCTGCAGGTGTTACGGATGGGAGCATTGCTTTGCTGCCCTCATCGCGGCCGACCTGCAGACGATCAAAAACAATTTCCGCCGACCACCCGCCACCGAGCGGGAGCCGGCGTCCAGACGGACGTTGCGCGAACTCTACGAGCGTCCGCGCTTTTGCAGGGCCAAGGACTAAGCCCACGCGCCGGGCCGCGGCTCGCAAGAGCGCGACCGACAATGCGTTATCATAGCCGCACAGTGTCGCCCGGGCAACGGCGAAGCCCTTTTCATGCACGCCGAGCGCCAGATCTGGAACGAGATCCAGCGCGCGATCCCAGGCCCGACGCTCGCGCGCCGCGTGGCGGCCCAGCAACCGCACATCCTGCAGCACTCCGGCGCCCATTCGCTCGGAAAGCAACGGCAGCAGCGTCGTGCGCAGCCACGAGCGCAGGTGGCGCGGATCACGATTCGCGGGGTCGTCGTGTACCGCCAAACCGCACGCGCTCGCGTACCCAACGAGCTCGGCGCGTGAGAACGGCAGCAGCGGTCGCACCAGACCACCGCGGGACTTCGCGCTGATGCCCGCGAGCCCGGCGGGCGCGCTGCCGCGCAGAACGCGCAGCAGGATCGTTTCTACCTGGTCGTCGGCATGGTGCGCGGTCACGATGTATTTCGCGCCGCGCCGCATTTGTACTTCGCGCAGCCACACGTAGCGCGCGCGCCGTGCCTCGGTCTCCGAGGCTTCGGGCCCGAGATGGAGTTCGGTGGTTTCGAACGGCAGCCGATACTTTTTCGCGAGAACGGCGACGGACTGTCGGACAGTCGGACTGTCGGACTGAATGCCATGATCGACGTGGGCCACCACGATAGAAAGCCCGAGCTCATTCGCCAAGCCATTCAACACATCCAGCAACGCGACTGAATCAGCTCCGCCCGAGACGGCCAGCAGCGCCTCTCCCGGTTCAGAGAAGAGTTTTCGCTTTCGGATGTGCGCGAGCACGCGCTGCGGCAGCGAATCGGTGGACATGTATCTTGAAGTATGCTCCAACCCGACCTCACCTACCAACTCCTGCGCAATCTCACCTCGCCCGTGGTCGCGATTACGTCGCAGCGCAACGGCAAAGAGAACGGGATGATCTCCGACGCCGCGGTGCGCGCCTCGATCGTTCCGACCGTGCCGCGCTTGTCGGTCTACATCCACAAGTTCAACTACAGTCACGACATGATTTACGAGACGGGACGCTTCGCCATGCACCTGTTGCACACCAAGCAGTCGGATATCGTGCACCGGCTCGGTTTCTTCAGCGGGCGGGATCAGAACAAGCTGGCCGGAATCCCGCATCATAAAGGAAAGACGGGCGTCCCGGTGCTCGATGAGTGTTTCGCCCATTTCGAATGCGAAGTCGCGAACGTCATGGACACCGGCAGCTCCACGCTCTTCCTTGGCGACGTCGTGGCGGTGGGGTGTGGGGCAGCGGCGGGGCTCGAGCCGAAAGGCGAGCTGATGACGGCGACCTATTTCCGATCCAACATGCCGGCGGAGTGGCGGAGCGAGTACGAGGCCAAGCTCAAAGACGCGCAGACGCTGGGCGAGGAATTGTCGCGCCATATCGAGCCGGTCGTTTGGAAAATGCCACGTTAAAACGCGGTCCCACGACGGACCGCCGCAGTCGCATTTTGTCCGTCGCATTTGCCGCTTGACCGTCGATTTCTAGTCAGTAGCAGGGGTGGGATTCGAACCCACGACCCCGGCATTATGAGTGCCGTGCTCTCACCAGGCTGAGCTACCCTGCCATACCAGCGCAGAAAAACCTAGCGACCCCGCCGGTCAACGCCAATGCGCCAGTTTTCCGACGCCACGGTGCCCTATTCGGGGTGCCGTTTCCACCCTCTGAACGTGCCACTTGGCAAGACCGGCAGCATGCGGTCTCGGGGCGCGCTCTGCCGAGAGCTCGGTGCCAACGGCGAGAACGTCAACGTGTACTCGCCCGTATCGTTCGGCGCGGCTGTGCCGATCACCAGCAGATACCATCTGCTCGTCGTCGACGGAACCGTATAGGAAAGGTACGCGTTCGTGTTGCCGCTCACGCTGTCGTCGTTGGCAGCGACCGAGTCGAACCTCTGCGTCTGGAAATTCGCGGTATAGAGCTGCAGCAGCGGGTTTATCACCGTCGACCGCTCGGCAATTCGAATCGCCTGATTCGGCTGCATGTACATGTAGATAATGTCGGCGAAGCGCGAGGTGGAATCGGCGCAGTCGTTGGCGCGAATTGTGTCGGTAAACGTCGCCCCAGGCGTCATCCAGACGTCTCGGCACCCGGACACGTTCGCGGGTCGAGTAGAGGAGGTCAGTTGGTACGGACCGACGGTGTCGGCGTCGAACGATGTCGCGCCGATGACATACTGGCCGCCGGTTCCGAGAATAATGTCCAGCTGCGATGTCTGAATCACGCCGTTCTGGATGTCGTCGTCCCAACCGGTCAGCGCCCCGCTCCTCAGAAAGAGCTCCACATACGGGTCGAACTGGCTCGACCCGGTTCCCGTCGGGGCCTCCTTGATCCGAATGCTCTGCTGCCCGTCAGGCAGGTCGAGCTCATAGAAGTCGTAGCGGAAGGAAAGATTCCCCTGGGTTATGCGGCAATCGGCGTGCGTGAGCGCGCCGTTGACCGTGTCACCGAGTGCATACGGGTTCAGAGCGTCGCAGGGATTCAAAGCGGTGACGTGATAGACGACGTCCTGAACCCCGGTCACGGCAGCTTGGATGGTGATGCTGCCCACGACCGAACCAAGGGTCACCGCGGTCGAGGCGGATCCGGTGGCGTCGGTCGTCCCCGTGCTGGGGTTGAACGTCGCAGCTCCGGTCGGCGACGCGCTCCAGGACACCTGAACCCCTTGCACGGGATGTCCGCTTCCGTCGAGCGCGATAAAACTCAACGGGAACGCGAGGGCCGAACCGGTGGGACCGCTCTGGTTGTCGCCCGCAACCCCGGTGACAGACGCCGCCTGAGGACCGGTCCCCGTGCTATCGCCACCGCAGCCACCCAATACGCCGGCCAGGGCCAAGGAAACGAACCGACCAAGCTGCTTCATGCGACCTCCTTATTTGGGCACGATGCGGTAGAGCACTTCGCCGTTGCGAATCATCCCGAACTGCTCCCGCGCCACGCGCTCCTGCACTGCGGGATTCGTCTCCAAATCATGCGCCAGCTTGGCCAGCGAGTCGATCTCGATTCTGAGCCCGGCGACTTTCGTCCGTTCCTCTTCCAGTTGCCGGCGAATCGTGATCCAGTCGGCTGTGCTGTACTCACCACCCCAGGCAGCGAGCGCCACGAGCCCCACGCCGGCAGCGATCCCCGCGACGCGCGTACGCGTCACAAACCGTACAGGTGACGGCCGGGATAGTGCGCGACGTCTCCGAGCTCCTCGGCGATGCGCAGCAGCTGGTTGTACTTCGCCACGCGATCGGTGCGCGACGCGCTGCCGGTCTTGATCTGGCCTACGCCCGTCGCCACCGCAAGGTCCGCGATGAACGTGTCCTCGGTCTCCCCCGAGCGGTGCGAGATGATCGAGCCGTAGCCGTTGCCGCGCGCCAGCTCGATGCACTGCAGCGTCTCGGTCAGCGTGCCGATCTGATTCACCTTGATGAGGATCGCATTCGCGACATTCTCTTCGACCCCGCGCGCCAGCCGCTCGGCGTTCGTGCAAAAGAGATCATCCCCCACAAGCTGCACCCGTTCCTGCAAACTTTCCGTGAGCTGCGCCCAGCCCGTCCAGTCGTCCTCTGCGAGTCCGTCTTCGATCGAGACAATTGGGTAGCGATCGATCCATCCTTTATAGAGCGCGATCATCTCGGCCGCGGTCTTGGTGCCGCCCTTGCTCTTCTTGAACGTGTACTTGCCATCGTCGTACAGCTCCGACGCGGCGACGTCGAGGGCGATCGCGATGTCCTTCCCCGCCTCGAAGCCGCCGGCCTCGATCGCCGCCATGATCGCCTCGAGCGCGGCCTCGTCGTTCGGCAGATCGGGCGCGAATCCGCCCTCGTCTCCCACGGACGTCGAGAGCCCGCGCTTGGACAGCACCTTCTTCAGCGCATGGAATACCTCCACGCCCATCCGCAGCCCCTCGGGATACGTCTCGGCGCCGATCGGAACGATCATGAACTCCTGGCAGTCCACGGTATTGGCCGCATGGGCACCGCCGTTCAAGATGTTCATCATCGGAACGGGCAGCACGTGCGCGACGGGGCCGCCGAGATAGCGATATAAAGGAAGGCCGGCATCCTGCGACGCGGCACGAGCGACCGCCAGTGAAACGGCGAGAATCGCGTTCGCGCCGAGGTGGCTCTTGTTCGGCGTGCCGTCCAGATCGAGCATCGCGTAGTCGACCGCGATCTGATCCTCTCCCGACATACCCTCGAGGCGCGGCCCGATCACCTCATTCACGTTCTTCACCGCCTCGAGCACGCCCTTGCCGCCGAAGCGCTTGGCATCGCCGTCGCGCAGCTCCACGGCCTCGTGCTCACCGGTCGAGGCGCCACTCGGCACCGCCGCCGTGCCGCTCGCGCCGCTGGCCAGTGTGACGTCGGCTTCGACCGTGGGATTGCCTCTAGAATCGAGAATCTCGCGCGCGTGGACCGAGATCACAGTGCTCATGGTGGACGAACCCTACCGCGCCTTGGACTGAAGAGCAACCATCGCGGCGCGCACCTCGTCCCGCAGGCGCTCACGGTCGCCGGGTTGCAGTCCGGCGGTGGGAATCGGCTCACCGACGAGCAGGCGAATGGGACGGGACCGCAACCGCCACGCGCCCTTGGGAAGGATCTCGAACGTGTGGTGGACATAAACGGGAACGATCGGAACCTGCGCGGCGATCGCCAGGCCGAACGGCGCGTTCTTGAACGGCAACAGCTCACCGGTGCGGCTGCGCGTCCCCTCGGGGAAGACGAGGATCGACGAGATCCCTTCGCGAATGGTCTTCGCCGCCTTGTCGTACGCTTCGAACGCTTTCTTGCGGGCCGCTCGATCGATGGGGATGTGACCGGCGGCGCGCATCGCCCCGCCGAGCAGCGGAATCTTGAACAGCTCCTGCTTGGCAACCATGCGCACGGAGCCGGGGAGCGTGGCGAGGAGCGTCCAAATGTCGAACATCGACGAATGGTTGGAGGCGTACATGAGCGGCTGTCCCCGCGGAATGCGCTCGAGACCATCGGCCAGGACCGGAGTGCCGGCGGCCTTCAGGACGTCGCGCGACCAGTCCACGTTCGCCCAGTCGTAGATCCCGCCGACGCGGTTTTTGACGCGCAGAATCCCGCCGACAACAGCGCCGGCCGCGTGTATGACTGTGGAGACGACGAGGACTACGTAATACCAGATGGTGCGGACACTCACGCGAAGTGATCGTATCCCGCGGGCAATGCCACCGGTTGGTTGTGATCGAGGAGTCGCACGCCGCCGCGCCGCCCGCCCGCGCCGCGCAGGCAGGTTCCGATCCTGCTGAGCTGCAGCCCGGTTTGCGAGCGGAAGGTCGACGCACTGGAGTCACTGAAGGTCGGAGGCATGGTGCAAAGTAGCTCGAATTCCTCCCCACTAGCGAGCGCGGCCATCGCTGCGACCTCTTCCCAGCAGGGGACGTGCTCGAGATTGATCTCGATGCCGACTTCCGACGCGGCCGCGAGATGCTGGGCATCGGCCGCGAGCCCATCGGAGATATCGATCATCGAGCTCGCACCGTGATTCGCCAGCCAGCTGCCGGCCTCGATGCGCGGTTCGGGACAGGCGTAGCGGTTGCGGAGCACGCTCGAGAGAGGCTTCCCCTCGCGCAAACGCTCGAGCGCGAGCGCAGCGCCACCGAGATAGCCGGTCACCCAGACCGCATCGCCCTCGCGCGCGCCTGAGCGGCGCACCGGACGCTCGACAGTGCCGATGACGCAGACGTCGACCATGTACTGATCCGCGCGCGTCAGATCACCGCCGAGCACGCGTGCGCCAAGGTTGTGTACCATCGTTGCGACGCCGGCCATGATTGCCGCGGCGGGATCGGCACCCGCTTTGCTCTGCGTCGTGGGCACACCCAAGGAGACGAGGACACCGATCGGCTTGGCGCCGTCGGCGGCCAAATCCGATAACGCGGATCCCGCGGCGCGGAACCCGATCTCTTTGAAGTCGAGCCAGTCGGTGCGGAAGTGGACGTTCTCGAGCGAATTGTCGATGCTGACGGCGACCGTGGTCGAGCCGAGTGGAATCAGCGCGCAATCATCACCCAACTCGTCGGCGTCTCCCGAGATCTCTGCAAGCTGCGTGAGGATCCCGCGAATGCGATCGAATTCCTTGCCAGGCCCGAGGTTCATGGGTCTCCGAAACTAACTTGTGCGTTGGGGGTCGTGGTGTCCTACTGTTTCGTAACGGGGCTAACCATCACAAGTTCCATGCCGTGCTGTTGCAGAGTCGCTACACGTGTTCATACTTCTGGCGCTTCGAGTGCGACCAGCACCGGCGGTTGGTCTGACTTTGCATCACGCCAGGCTCGCCACACGTCCGGCAATGCCGCCAGCACGTCAGCAGGCCGTAAACTTCGCGCGGTCCACTGCCGCGCGCCCTGCTCTGCCGCGCGGCCAAGCGCATGCGCGCCGAGCGCCGCGGCTTCCGCGGCGGCAGTGCCACGCGCGAGAAAGGCACCGATAAATCCGGCGAGCAGGTCGCCGCTTCCGCCCGTCGCTAATCCAGGATTGCCGCTCGCCACGACGTGCACCGGACCGCGCAAGTCGGCGATGACCGTGGGAACGCCTTTCAGCAGGAGCGTGCACTTGAGCTTGGCAGCCGCACGCGCGGCAGCCGCCCACCGATCGTTGGCGGCTTCGTCAGCCAATGCGTCGCCGGCGAGGGCGCGGAATTCGCCGAGGTGCGGGGTGCAGACTAGGGGCCTGGAGCCTGGAGTCAGGATTTCGGGAAGCAGGTGAAGCGCATCGGCATCGACGACGGTCGGTACCGGACGCCGCGCGAGAACCTGGCGGACGAACTGCTCCCGCGACGTGCGCGGCTCGCGCCCGAGTCCGGGACCGAGGACGAGCGCATCCGTCCCGTCGAGCGCTTCGACAACCGCAGGCTCGAGGGCTTCGCCGATCGCCGTCTCGACGGTCAACACATCGGGCAGGCTGGCCTGCGCGGCCGCGATGGTCTCGCGCGCCGCGACGAGCTTGACGAGACCCGCTCCCGCCGCGAGTGCGGCGCGAGCGGCATGCAGCGCGGCGCCCGTCATGCCGGCGGCGCCGCCGATCACGCAGACGCGTCCGCGATCGCCCTTGTGCATCTGCGGCACGAGCCGCGGCAGCCGCTCGCCCGCCCAGCGATCGGTGACCAGGACCGGCCACGCGGTGTCCGGCGGTGGAAAACCGATATCGACGACGATGATCTTGCCGCACCACTCCCGCGCCAGCAGATGACCGCGGCGCGGGCCGCCGAACGTCACGGTGATGCGCGCATGAATCGGTCCGTGCGCTTCGCCGCTCGACAGATCGAGACCGGTCGGGCCATCCACGGCGAGAATCGGCGCGCCGAACGCGGCTACGCGCTCCGCGAGCGCCAGCACGTCGCCCTTGGCGGGCCCGACCGCGCCGGTACCGAGCAACGCGTCAACGGTGAGCGCGGCCTGCGGCCACGCTTCTGCACGCCCGAGCTCGTGCACGCCGTCGAGCCGCGCAAGCGCGCGATTGTCGATTGCGTCGTCGGTCTTGGGATCGACGGATGCCACCCACACGGGGATGCCGGCAGCGTGGAGCGCGCGGGCGATCACCCAGCCGTCGCCGCCGTTGTTCCCCGCGCCCGCGGCGACCAGCACGCCGCCCCCCTCCGTCCCCCCCCTCGTCGCCTCCGGGAACTCGGCGATCAATACCTGCACGATCGCGCGGCCCGCGGTCTCCATGAGCACCCGGCTCGGCACGCGATACTGCGTGCGCGCGGCCGAATCCCACGCCGCCGCCTCGGTCGCCGAGAGCACGGGAATCACATTCACGAGATCACCACCCCCGCGTAGCCGACCACGCGTGCGTTGTCGCCGGACACCCACCCGGAGTGGCGATAGTCTACCACTTCCGCGCGGGTCGCGCCCACGGCACGCGCCGCGGCCAGGGTTGCCGCAACCGGCGCGCGCCCGCACATCGAAATCCGCTCGCGTTTGCAGCGCGCGAGCAGCTCCTCCCCATCGAGCGCCGTCACCGCGTCCAGCGCGCGCGCGTCCTTCTTCTCGGAAATCTCGGCGGGCTCGTAGTGGTTGAGGTCGCTCGAGGCCAGAAGCAGCGTCGGCTCACCGATAGCACCGATCAGCCTGGCCAGAATCTCTCCCAGGCGTCGGGCGGGTTCCCACGCATCCCACGCGATGACGAGAGGCACGATCCGGACGTCAGCACGCGATACCTGGATAAACGGCAACTCAACTTCGACCGCATGCTCATTCTCATGCGCCGCATGATCGACTTCGACGGTGTTGCCGGAGATCTCTCGCAGTGCACTTGCGACATCGGCATCGACGGGAACGTCGCCGAGCGGAGTCCGGAACGCTCCCGATTCCCATAGCGAGATCCCGCTGGTTGCGTGACAGATTCCGGTGTGGTTGGGAGCGAGAATGACGACGAGGCCTGGAATCGCGACGCGCGCGAACGCTCGTGCTGCCGTCGGGCCTGAGTAGATGTAACCGGCGTGAGGAGCCACAACCGCCCGCACGTTCCCCCGCTCCGCTCGCGGAGAGGGGGTCAGGTTGTGAGGACGACGCGCGTCCGCGAGCAGCGTTGCAACCGTCGCCCGTAATTCCGCGGGGTCTTTCGGATAGAAGCGACCTGCGACGACGGGCGGTCGGATCACTCCCCTGGAGTAGAAACTCCCGGCCAGCGATAGCCTTCGCCGGCCTTGAAGACCTCGGCGAAGTCGTACACGCGCTCGAAGTCCTCGAGCTTGTCGGTGGGCTGGCGCGCCAGCAATCCCACTTCAATCAGCAGGAACACGAGCTGACCGAAGTCCTCAGTCGATTGGACACCCCAGTGCGAGAGCACCGAGCCCGCGAGCATCCCGAACTGCTCCAGCGCGAAATCGCGGCAGGCCCACGCCAACTCGACCCCGCTCAGATGGCGCCGCACCGGCAGCCGTGTCTGGGCGAACTCGAGCGCGGCGAGCACAAAGACGTACGCGCGCTCATTGTACTTCCCATCGCGCCTGCGAAGCTCGGCGAGCGCCGCTTCGAGTGTGGCGACGTCGCTCATCGGCGGGCTTCGCCCGGCGGAGGCGAAGTGGGAGGGACGGGAGTCGTCGAAGGGGTCACCACCCGGATGCCCCCGGACCGGCGCTCAGCGCGCTTGTCCTCCACGGGCGCATCCAGCAGCGCCAAATCGAGCACGTCGTCGATCGTTTCCACGAGTTGTATATCGAGCAACTTCTGTACCTCGTCCGGCAAGTCAATAAGGTCGTTCTTGTTACGCTCCGGAACCAGCACGCGCGTGACCCCGGCCCGCGCCGCGGCAGTCAGTTTTTCCTTCAATCCACCAATAGGCAGCACCCGACCCCGCAGGGTCAGCTCGCCGGTCATGGCGACGTCGTGGCGGGCGGGGCGGCGGCACAGGAGCGACGCCAGGGCCGCGGCGATCGTGATCCCGGCCGAGGGGCCGTCTTTGGGTACGCCGCCGGCCGGCACGTGGAGGTGCACGTCCGACTGGGTAAAGGCGTCGAGCGGGATGCCGAGGGCGCTCGCGCGGGCTCGCAGCAGGCTCCATGCCGCCTGGGCCGATTCCTTCATGACGTCGCCGAGCTGTCCGGTCAGGGTGATCTGGCCCTTGCCCGGCATCCGGATCGCCTCGATGAACATGATGTCGCCGCCCACCGGCGTCCACGCGAGACCGGTGGCGACACCGATCTCCGGGGCGCGGCCCGCGACTTCGCTTTGGACCTTCGGTTGGCCGGCGTACTTCTCGAGGTTCTTCGACGAGATCCGTACCGCCCTGGCGCCGCCTTCGACGACCTCCAATGCGGCCTTTCGCAGCACGCCCTGGATCTCGCGCTCGAGCTGGCGCACCCCGGCTTCGCGGGTGTACTCGCCGATCAACCGCTCCAGGGCACCGTCGGCGATGTGCGCGCGCTCCGTCGCGTCGCGCCCCCCGAGTCCCGTCTCCTTGAGCTGGCGCGGCAACAGATAGCGTTTGGCGATCTGCAGCTTTTCCGACGGCGTATAGCCCACCAGCGTGAGCTGCTCCATACGATCGAGCAGCGGATCGGGAATCGGTTGCGTGCTGTTCGCGGTCGCGATGAACATCACGGCCGAGAGATCGAACGGAACCTCGAGGTAGTGATCGACAAAGGTCGAGTTCTGCGCGGGATCGAGCACCTCGAGCAGCGCGGCGGTCGGATCGCCGCGCACGTCGGCGCCCATCTTGTCCACCTCGTCGAGCATCAAGACCGGGCTGCGAGTTTCGCAGCGCTGGAGCGCGTGGATGATGCGGCCGGGGATCGCGCCCACGTAGGTGCGGCGATGCCCGCGAATCTCGGCTTCGTCGCGCACACCTCCCAGAGACACGCGCGTGAACTTGCGACCCAGCGCCTCGGCGATGCTCTGCCCCAGCGACGTCTTGCCGACCCCGGGCGGGCCGACGAAACAGAGAATCGATCCCTTGGCCTGCGGATTCAGCGTCCGCACGGCGAGGTACTCGAGGATCCGTTCCTTGATGGTCTTCAGATCGTAGTGATCGCGCTCGAGGATTTCGCGCGCGGTCTTGAGATCGAGCCGGTCCTGCGTGACGCGACCCCACGGCAAGGCGGCAAACACATCGAGGTAGGTGCGCGCGACCTGATACTCGGCCGATTGCGGCGACATCTGCCGCAGCCGCTTGAGCTCGCGGTCGGACACTTTCTTTGCTTCCGGCGATAGCTGCGCCTCCTCGAGACGGCGGGCCAGTTCCTCGAGCTCGTCGTCGCCTTCTCCCTCGCCCAGCTCCTGGCGAATCACCTGGAGCTGTTCGCGCAGGACATACTCGCGCTGATTCTGGTCGAGCCGATTCTTCACCTTCTCCTGGATCTGCGTCCCGACCTCGAGCACCTGCAGCTCCTGCACGAGGAACTCGCCGAGCCGCTCGAGCCGGTGCGTCACGTCATCGATCGCGAGCAGCTCGGCCTTGGCGGGCAAGGCGAGATCGAGATTCGCGGCGATGAAGTCGGCCAACTTTCCCGCTTCCGTGATACCGGCGAGGACTTCATGCAGCTCGGCGCCGAGATAGGGCGCGATATCGATGACGCGCGAGAATTGCGCGATGGTCGTCCGTTTCAACGCTTCGGTGCGCGCGTCTTCGAGCGTGTTCTCCGTCAGGGGTTCGAAGTCGGCCATCAACCACTTTTCGCCCTGCGCGATGTTTGCGAGCCGCGCGCGCTCGAGCCCTTGCACCATGACGCGCACCGACCCGTCGCCGAGCTTGAGCATCCGAACGATGGTGCCGAGCGTGCCGACGTCGTAGAGCTGGTGCGGGAGCGTGTTCATCACCGCGCCCTCGGGCGCCTCGATGCCGCCCATCGACCGGACGACGGCCAGCAGCACGCGCTTCTCGCCCTGGATGATCTCGTCGATCAGCTGAACGGCTTTGGGATCTGTGAGGGCCAGCGGCAGAACGACGTGGGGATAGACGACGAGCTGGCCCAGGGGAAGGACCGGCAAACGCTCCATCAGGTCACCCGCACCGAACGCGCACCCGAGCTCCGAGGCGGCTGTTTGGCGAGCCGGATTTCGAGGAAGCCGTGCTCGTAGGTGGCGCGGATGGAGGCCGGATCGACGACGACGGGCAGCCGGAAGCGGCGCTCGAACGGTCCGATCTGGACTTCCATCGCGTGATAGTGACGCTTGCCGCTGCCCTGCTGCCGGGTGGCGCGCTCACCGCAGATCTTCAGGATGCCGTCGTCCAGCTCGACCTGAAAATCCTCGGCCCGCATCCCGGCGATGTCCATGTGCACGATGAGCTCCTCGTCGGTCTCGTAGACGTCGCTGCGAGGCTTCCACTTGGGCGAGGCGACGAATCCGACCGGCCTGCCGTGCGCGACCTCATTGAAGTAGACGTCGAGCTCATCGGCGAGATGCACAGTGAGCGATCCCGAGCCGCGGGAGGGACGGCCCGGAGGCGAGGGGGGCATAAAGCTGCTGTCAGCCATGTGGATTAAGATAATGCTCGAAGGCTCCTGCGGTGGGGCTCAGATCACCGAGAATCAGCCCGGCTCCCGATTCTCAGCCCGGGATAAGCGTCCGCCAGCGGATGGTGACGGGGGAGCCATCCGCAATCAGCTTCGACATCGGCATCTTGAGCTCCCCGGCGAGCTCCCGGCCGCACAATGTCTCGGCATTATACTCGACTCGGCTGTCCTGCGCGTGCCAGACCTTCCAGCGGGGATGGTCGACGCGATACTCGAGCGTCGGCTTGCCGCGCTCGCCGTTGTAGCCCCAGTGCCGCTCGGTGAGAAATTCCTCGAGCGTCCCTTCGCCCGGCTCGAAGCCCTCTCCCCTGCCGGCCCCCGAGAGCGTGCACCAGCGTCCCGCGTCATTCCATTGGTACTCGACATCCGGCGGCGGCCCGGCGGTCACCTTGCTCCGGGTGGGCATGATCTGATAGGGCTCTCTATAAAGGAGGCGCGCCATTCCTCCGACGAGTGGCCGCGGCACGATCTCGCGGATAAAGACCACACCGTGCCGAACGCTGTCCGGCATGATCCGGCGGACATAAAAGCGCAGGTTCACTTCCTCGAAGTCCTGATGAAACGGCACCGGCGCGCCGAGGATTTTCGTCTCGAGAAACTGAAAGCCGACGAGGCTCACGAACGTTTGGCCGCGCCATGAGTCGAGCGTGGTGTCGGGCGGGACCAGGTCGATGAGCCGCACAGGGTCGACGGCATACGTCAGCAGGATCAGATTGCGCCATTGCGCAGTGAGAAAGGGACGCGTAGCCTCGCTCATGCCAAATTCATACCCCGCTCCGACCCTGGAGCAACGGGACTTGCGGCGGGTCGTCACCGCGGCGGCGGTCGGCAATGTCATCGAATGGTACGACTTCTACATCTTCGGCAGTCTCGCAACCACGCTCGCCGCGAAATTCTTCGACCCGAGTCAACCGGGGAAGGATCTGGTCAAATGGGTCGCCGTATTCGCCGTCGGATTCGGCGTGCGACCCCTCGGCGCGCTGCTGCTCGGCCGCGTCGGCGATCTGATCGGCCGCAAGTACACGTTCCTCATCACGCTGACGGGCATCGGCCTCTCGACCGCGGCGATCGGCATCGTCCCGACCTATGCAACGATCGGCGTCCTGGCTCCCGCCCTTCTACTACTACTGCGCGTGATTCAGGGCCTGTGCCTGGGCGGGGAATACGGCGGCGCGATCACGTATGTGGCCGAGCACGTGCCGGACGAGAAGCGCGGTTGGTACACGGGCTGGCTTCAGACTTCCCCGACCCTCGGCATCGTGGTGTCGCTGGCCGTCGTCGCCGGTACCCGGATCGCACTCGGCGAGGAACGGTTCGGCGCGTGGGGCTGGCGCATTCCGTTCCTCGTGTCGCTGCTGCTCGTCGCGGTCGCGATCTACATCCGGCTCCGGCTGCAGGAGACGCCGATCTTTCAGGACATCAAGGCGAAGGGCCAGACGGCGACCAACCCGTGGCACGAAGCGTTCAGCGGCGCGAACCTGAGATACGTCGCCATCGCAACGATCGTCGTGCTGGGCGAAGGCTGCGTGTGGTACTCGAGTCAGTTCTGGGTCCTGTACTTCCTGCAAACGGTGAGCAAGCTGGACCTGCTCCACACCAACATCATCGTCGGCGCGGCGCTGCTGCTGGCGACACCCACGTTCGTCCTGTTTGGCTGGCTCTCCGACAAGATCGGCCGCAAGGCGATCATTCTCACCGGCTTCTTCCTGGCGGCGACGACCTACTACCCGCTGTTCGCCGCGCTCCGCAAGGTCACGCCCGCCGGCGCCGTCAATTATCCGCTCGCCGTGCTGATCGTTGTAGTGCTGGTGTCGTATGTCGGGATGGTGTACGGGCCGATCGCGGCGTTCCTGGCCGAGTACTTCCCGAGCCGCATCCGCTACACGTCGGTGTCGGTGCCGTATCACATCGGGAATGGCTGGGGCGGCGGCGCGGTCCCGCTCATTACGACGGCCGTCTGGACGGCGACGCAGAACCTCGGCCTGACACTCGCGTATTCGATCGCGGTGCCGGCCGTGGCCCTGGTGCTCTCGATGTTTCTGATGCCCGAGACGCGCGGGATGCGGATCTGGGGAGACGGAGTCACCGCGCGCTGAACGCAAAAGAGCCGCCAGCGTTCGTCGGTGCATGGCGGCTCTAATGTGCGGAAGAGTTACGGGGTTGCTGGACCGCCGCCGGTTTTGCGCCACAGGATGGCGTGGTGGGACTAAACCTTTTTCGCCCACTCCTCACGCCGCTGCTCCACGCTGCGCACGAAGTCTTGCGGATGCTTGTGAAAATGCTGGGACAGCTGATCGCTGAATCCATACACCGCCCACGGCGCGCGCTGCTGCACGAACGCCAGCAGCTCGTGCACTTTCTTTTCCTTACCGGGGATCGTCGCCGTGCCGCCGGCGCACTGGACGATCGCCTCGTACGTCTTGCCGGTGGGGATGAAGTTCACGCTGTGCTTGGTGACTTTCTTGTACGCCCACAGCACGTCACCGAAGCGCAGCACGTTGAACGAAAAAAACGTCGAGCGCTGCAGATATTTGTTGCCCAGGCGCCAGCCACGCTTCGCCTTCAGCAGCGGATTGTCCCACTCATGCTCGGCTTCGAGCGCTACGCCCATCGGGTCGCCCCACGCCGCCAAGCGCCGGGCGAGCGGATGCCGCGCCGGATCACGCCATGCGCGCCACGCCGGCAGCGCCTGCCACACGAACAGCGCCAGGAACAGAATGCCGATCACGATCACGACGTAGCCGGGACGCCGGAACGAATCGCTGTCCAAATAGAAGGAATAGAAGCTCGAGCGGATCGAGCGCATCTCCTTCGTGTCGAACAGTTGATTCTCGAGGTCTTCGGGCCACGGCACGAGCTTGCCTTCCGCGCTGGGGGATGCGTTGTCCGCCGCGGTCCGCACCACGAGAAAATGATTGCCGATCGCGAGCGCGTTATAAGCGCTCGACTCCTCGCGGCTCGTCTCGACGCCGTTCTGCGTGTGGACGGTGTATTGGCGGAGGCCGGTATCGAGGACGCGGTTCCCGATCACGCGCGCGTAGTAGCGCGGCGCGGCCGTCACATCACGGATCGAATCGAGGTCGGCCTGCGTGAGCGCGTACGGACCGCCGACGAAATTGGCGAGGTAGCGATGATCGCTCGTGGCGGCCAGCACGCCGACGATCAGCGCGAGACTCCACGCGATCACCCGGCGCCGCGACACGATGCGAATCCGCTTGCTGATCCAGCCGTCCATGGGGCCCTCCGGAAGCAGGGGCCACACTATAGCGAACGGCTTTCGGCGAAGCTAGCATAGCGGCATGCGATACTCATCTCTCTGTGTGATTGCGCTCACGGTTGTGGCTGCGGGGGCCTGCAAGAAGGAGTCGGCCCCGCCCAAGGCCACGAGCGCCGGCGGCGTTCCCGACTTCCACAACCCCGCCGATCCCGGCTTCGCGCAGCAGGCGCCCGACAGCTTCCGCGCGCGCTTCGCGACGACCAGGGGCGACTTCGTGATCGCGGTGCACCGGGCATGGGCGCCGCTCGGCGCCGACCGATTCTAC
The DNA here is from genome assembly GCA_003221035.1 of Gemmatimonadota bacterium. GTDB lineage: Bacteria > Gemmatimonadota > Gemmatimonadetes > Gemmatimonadales > GWC2-71-9 > 20CM-2-65-7. Next base: position 4,285 of record QHUB01000019.1, on the reverse strand, counting down.
AACCTCGTGCGCTCGGGCTACTACGATGGCGTGCGGTTCTTCCGCGTCATTCCGGGCTTCATGGCGCAGTTTGGCCTGCATGCCGACACCGCGGTGACGTCCGCGTGGGCCGGGCGCGCGATTCCGGACGACCCGATGCGACGCTCCAATCAGCGCGGCATGGTGACGTTCGCGACCGCGGGGCCGGGCACGCGGACTACGCAGGTGTTCATCAATTACCGCGACAACAGCCGGCTGGATGGGATGGGCTTCGCGCCCTTTGGAGAAGTCGTGGAAGGCATGGGCGTCGTGGATTCCCTGTACGGCGGCTACGGCGAGGGCGCGCCGAACGGACGCGGCCCGCTTCAGGATCGGATTCACGTCGAGGGCGAGAAGTATCTCGCCCGTCAGTTCCCCAAGCTCGACAAGATCAAGAAAGCTACGGTCGAGTAGGTCCCCCCCGAGCCCCGCCGGTGAGCGCGCGCAGCCGGCCTTGCGCCTCGCCGTTCGTCGAATCCCGCTGCACCGCCTCGCGGAATGCAGCGATCGCGGCCGTCGTGTCCCCTTTCATCAGGTTGATGTTGCCGCGGAACGTCGCCGCGTTCGACGAGCCGGGGAATTGCTCCTCGTTGAGCTTCAAAATTGCAAACGACTCGTCGTACTTTCCCGCCCGCGCGAGCCGGAACGCGGCGACGTCGAGCGTGGGCTCGCCAAAATCGTAGGCCGCGCGACCGTAGTAGCGCTCGCGCAGCGCGCGATAGTCGCGTGTCGCGGAATCGACGCCCGAGCCTTGCGCCGTTTCCATGATCAGCTGCTCGAGCGGCATCGGCCGGCTGACGCCGCGATGACAGGTCTGGCAGGTGACCTCGACGTGGCTCGTCATCTGCGCGTGCTCGGGCAGTGTGTCGAGCCGCCGATTGATCTCTTCGACCATCCGCATCATCTGGCGCGCCGTGAGCTTGGTGCGCTTGTCGTCTTTGGCGAAATCGAACGACGAGAGCGGCTGGCCTTCCTGGCCGACATGGCAGAACGGGCACCGCACGCCCAGGGCGCCCGCGAAGTTTCGCATCATGCCGACGACCTGCATGACGGGCGTGTTTTTGGGGATGACCTTCACGTTGACGAGGGAATCGGGCGGGAATTTGCCGGCCTGCCCGAACACCGGCCCGGATAGACACACGAGCCCAGCCAGGAATAGGAGCGATCTCATGGCTGAGTTCTATCGCAGGATTGGAGATCCCGCCATAACGGCTTGGTCCTTCCCACGGAAGTCTGACGATGAAGCGATCTAACGCTGTCCTTTAGGACAGTGTCGGCCGAGCACACCCTTTAGGGTGTGAATCAACACGACGGGGCGCTCTTCTCACATCGCATGCCCACCGGCATGGTGCTGCTGCCGCTGGAACGCGAGAAACTCATGAATGGCCGCTACAGCAACCGTATCGCTACTCCGGATCCGTACCTCCCCACCTCGCGGCCGATCCGTGGCCTCGTAGCCGATCACCGCTCGCCGCTCCTTCATGACCTCGGTGCCCGGCACCTGCTGCGCGTGCACCTGGAACGGTTTCGAGAAGTCGCCGGCGCGGAACGCGGTCTCGATGTCGCGGATATGCGCGCGAATCGTACGGATCGCGGCGGTGTCGGACGGGTCATTGCGGTCCAGGACGACGCGGCCGCCGTCGGGCAGGTCCTCAAAGACGTGCGCCGACGTGTACTGATCGACCCCCATGACGTGCGCGCCGCGCTCCTGCATCGCCGCGAAGTCCGGGGTCGAGCGCTTGCAGCCCGCGCCTAGGAGCGATCCGACGAGACCGACGATTCCGAGCGATAACCGAGTCTGATGAATACGATCCATAGGGACGCGTTGAGGAGCAGGGCCAGCGCGGGCTGGACGAACGCCAGTACCGCGGCGAGGACGTAGATGGCCATCGATACGTAATACGTTCGCCGGATGTTGCGCACGACATCCGGCGAAACCTCAGCGCGCAGCAGGCGGCCGCGGACGATCGTGTTGAACAGCACGTTCCAGAACAGCGCATTCAGGACGAACGTCATACAGTAGAAGGTGACCGCGGCCCCGGCATCGGGCGTCGCGAGATTCGCGGCCAGCACCGCGGTCGGGAACGGGAGGAACGTGATGGTGAGCAGCAGCAGGCCATTGGCGAACATGAACGGATAGTTGACGCCGCGGACCATGCGCAGCAGCTCGTGATGATTGACCCACTCGATCAGAATGACCACGAAGCTCATCAGGAACGCAATGTAAGACGGCCACAGCGCGCGCAGCCCCGGCCAGAGGCCGCCCCCGCCCCCGCCCCCGCCGGCCGCGCCGTGCGGCACGCGGATCTCGAGGATGAGCAGCGTGATCGCGATCGCGAACACGCCGTCGCTGAACGCTTCGACTCGACTCGGATTCTCGTTCATAGCGCACAAAGATGCGTTTTGGGAGTAGATTCCGCTGCAACCAGAACAGGATGCGGGGTTTCATGATTCGCGGATTTTGCGCAATTCCCGTGGCGCTGATCGTGGCAGCGTGTGGCGGCAGTGATTCGAACGGCCCGGCGGCCGGCTTCGAGTGCCTTGGCCAGGCCCTTCCCACGACCGCCCCGGCGGCCATCAACGTCTCGGGCAGGATAACGGCCAACTTCACGTCTCCCTCACCCGTGCCTCATGCCTACGTGTACGCGTTTCGCCGCGGCGACAGCACGCACCTGGCGGGCGACACAACCGATACGATCGGCAACTACAGCTTGATGATTACGACCGGTGGAACGCCCGTCGATGGGTACATCACGGTATCGGACAGCAACAGGCACCTCGACACCTTCGCGTACCCGGCTGTGCCGCTCGCCGGTGGTTTCACGGAAAATGTGCTCATGGTCTCGAACACCGAGTTCGGGATCCTCGCGGCATCGGCCGGCATCACGCCCGTCGCAGGCGATGGATTCATCGGGATGGTGGTGCGGAACTGCCAGGGCGTGCCGATCGCCGGCGCGACGGTGAGCAGCAACCCCGCGGGCGAAGTGCGCTACAACGCCGGCGGGATCCCGAGCTCGACTGCGTCGTCAACCTCCGACGACGGCGTGGCCTACATTGCGAACGTGGTGCCGGGCAATGTGACCGTGATGGCGACCGGGAGCGGGCACACGCTGCGGCAGCACGTGGTCGCAACGCGGGCTAACGCGATTACGCTGACGGAGATCCAGCCGTAGAGCCTGCGTTCTCGGCGACGACCACCAGCTCCGGACAGCCGTCCACGACCGCCCCGCGCGCGAAGTCGCCGTACATCTCGCGCACGCGAAATCCCGCGCGCGCCAGCAAGTGCCGCAGCTCGGTGGCGAGGTACCAGCGCATCTCGAACGCCTGGACGTAGCGCTCGCCGTCCAGGTAGTAGATCAGCTCCGCCTCGCTCACCTGATCGACCCAGCGCACGCGCGCGATACGGTACGTCCGTCGCAGCGCGCGCCCGTCCGCCAGCCGCTGCTCGGGCGTGTCTTCGCGCTCGACGCCGTCGTGGCCGACGAGCATATCGAACCGGGGATTGAACACGTCGAAGATCAACCGGCCGCCCGGCGCCAGATGGTTAGCGACTCTGGTGAGGAACTTGAGCTGATCGTCCACCGTGAGGAGATGCTGCACCACGCGAAACGGGGCGATGATCAGCGGGAACACCGCGCCGAGGTTGAACTCACGCATGTCGGCCTGCGTGAGCCGCACGCGCCCCTGCACTGCGGCGGATTCCGCGGCGAGCTTCGTGCGGCAGCGGTCGAGCATCGCAGGCGAACCGTCGAGCCCGGTGATGGCGCCCCCCGCGCGCGCGATGGGCAACAGGATTCGTCCCGTGCCGCACCCGACTTCGAGCACCGCGCCGCGCGTCCGTTTCGCCTCGGCCAGATAGAAATCGACGTCCTGCCGCGCCGCATACAGCGGCACGCTGTCGTACAGCACACCGAAATCGGGGATCGCGTCATAGGCGGACGTCACGAGCCGATCTTGATCGTCAACACCCGCCCAGCGCGAGAGACCACGGCCTTCGCGGCGCGCAGCGAGACGAGCGGCGACTCCACCCGTATCCCGCCGTCCGCTCCGGGAGTGACCACGACCGTCGAGTCCGCTCCAATGACCGCGCGCAGCGTCTGCGTGTTGCCATCCTGCAAGACCGGCGTGTTGAACGTCGCCTGAAAATCGCCGGCGCACGCCTGGAGCCACCTGGTGTGCAGCACGACGCCGGGTTCGACTTGCAAGAGATTCTGGGGATCGAGGCCGCACATGCCGAGGTAGCGTCCCCGCACCATGACGACGAGCT
>QHUB01000113.1 GCA_003221035.1 Gemmatimonadota bacterium | reverse complement strand
CCGGTGCGCTGTGCACCGCATCCGGCTCGCTTTTCAGCAGCGTGAGGTGCCGCCGCTCGCGCGCAGCGCGCCGCGCTTCGTCCCGAGCCATGTTTGCCGCTACCACAAAAAGCCATCCTCGGGGGTTGTCCGGCCGGTGGACCAGTGCCCGCGAAAACGCCTCTTGCGCGAGGTCCTCCGCGCGCTCGGCGTCCCAGACCTTGCGGTACAGGAAGCGCACGAGCGCTGGATAGGTGTTGCGATACACTTCGGCGATGTCGTCGGGCATACGCTACTTGTGCAATGCGGATTGGGGATTGCGGATTGGTGTTCTCGATTTTCCAATCCGCAATCCACAATCCCAAATCCGCAACGCCATCATCCCCGAAACTCCCTCACGAGCCGCTCCAGTTCACCGGGGTTCCACCGTGTTTTGCCGCCCTCAGCAATCTTGATGCTCACATGCTTCCCGGCCATCAGTACCCTGGGCTCGAGCGCGGCCACTTCACGCAGATCGGGCAGCGCCGCAAGGACCGCGAAGTACGCATCGCTATACGGAGCGATGCTCACGACGCGGAGTGAGTCGCCATGCCCGAGGTCAGTCCATGTGCTGTCCCGCAAGATGAACAATCGGCCACCCACGCGCTGCGTGGGGTTGATTCCCGACCGCGCGCGGCGAAACTCATCGATCTCCATGCCGTTGACAACCGTGACCGCGTCGAGGCGCATCGCGCCGGCCATCGACTTGTCCTGCGCAGCACGCCCAACAGCACCCGCACCGGCTTGCTCCGCGGGAGCGGCCGCCGGAGCCTGCATCACGCGATTCTCGGCCTCACGGCGCAGGGCGACCGTTGGTTCCTGCACGAGATACGACGTGTATTCGGTCAAGATGCCGTAGCGCAGCGCCAGCTGCTTGAGTGAGTTCATGAGCTCCGGTGTTTGCCCGCGCAACCGGATCTCGCGCGACAGCGCGCCGGCCTTCCGCGCGGCCCAGAGCTGCTCGATGTAGCGGGCGTCGGTGTTCTCGCGATCACCCACACTCGTTCGAAACTCTTCCTGCCGGCCGTTGCGCCGTCCGTGCACCGTAACAGACCACTCCCCACTTCCCACACCCCGGTACCTCCCGAGCACGACCATCTCATCGCCTGCAAAGAGATCGGGAAGATTTCCGGGTTGCAGATCATACAGCTCGATGCCTGAGCTCGCCGTCATCGTCACGTCGGTGAGCACCGGGCTCGCGACCTTGGCGGCCAGAGTGCCGACCGCCTGCTCGATGTTCTCGCCCGGACGGACGTATTCGGTGGTGCCGCGTGCGCGCTCGGTGAGGCGGTCGAGCAGATACGTGTTGACGTCGTCGCCCACGCCGAACGAGAACACACGGAATCGGCCTCGATTCTGCTCCGCGCTTTGCGCGATCCGCTCTGGATCCGTCTCGCCGGTGCTCGCCTGGCCGTCGGTCAGGAATACGACGACGCCGAGCGACTGTTCCGCGGGTGCCTGCGCGAAGGCCTCGGTGAGCGCCCCGGCGATGTTGGTCCCGCCTTCGGCCTCGAGGCTTCGGATCCAGCGCTCGGCGTCAGGGCGCGCGTCAGCCGTCATGCTGGTCCACCCCTCTGCATAGCGACGGACGCCGCCCGAGAATGCGACCAGCCGAAAGCGGTCTCCTTCCCGAAGCGTGCCCAAGAGTTGAATCAGCGCGGAGCGCGCCTGCTGGATCTTCTCACCCGACATCGAGCCGGAGATATCGATGACCGCGACCAGATCCCGGCGGAGCGCGGTTGCATCAGCAGCGCCGGGCGCGAGCAGCAGCATGAAGTAGCCATCCTCGCCGACCGGGTGATGTGGAATGAGCGACAGTCCCACCAGACCACGTGCGAGCGGCAGGAGCAGCTCGAAATCTCCGCCGGCCGCGTTGTCGGCAAGCGTGATCTCGAGCCGGTCGTCGCGGCGTGTGACCTGCACTTGATGCGTGGGTGAATACGGATTGCCCAGACGCGCGGCACTATCGACCTCGATGCGGAAATCTTGTCGCCGAGATAGCGGAACCGCCAGGCGTCGCCCGCACGGTCCAACAGTTGTGTGTACTTGAGCGTGATCTTGCGAGTCTCACCGGGCGCGATCGGGAACACGCGCGCGCGAATCAGTCCCTGGCCCGCCAGCTCGATCAATGCGGGATCGCGCTTCTGGCGCACGATGGCTTCGTAGATCGAGCGCGCCTGCGTTGCATCCATCGCTTCGCCGCGCAGCTCCTGATCGCCCTGCCAGAGGGAATAGCTCGAAAAGACCGCCTCTCCCGGCAGGGGAAAGTGATACATCCCCTCGCCGAGCGTGGGACCGTTGTTGCGGAACCACTCTTCCACGGTCACCCGCGCCACCCGTCCGCTGATGCTGACCTGCACGGCGCTGCGAAGTCGCTCGACTGGTCCGGTGGGGTTGTGCGGGACGGGCCGAACTGGATCGATCCAGCCTTGGGCATTGAGTACGGACGCACAGGTGCCCAGGAGGGCGGCCACTCCCAGCATACGAAGGGACTGCATTGTGAGCTCCGGTAAGGGACGCCCTGAGAGACGGGCAGCGGCCGGAGCCTTGCACACTGCAGCGGCTAAGCGGCTAGGCGGCTAAGCGATTGCACATTGGTTAGGGCCGGATTCCACGATCTCGGCATCCGCCTCAGACAGGGCGACTAGGCCGAGGTTTGCTTCCTTTATTGTGCGGTATGCGTCGGGGAACGGCATTACGTGCCCAGCAATCCAGCGCAGGAATTCGCGCTCCTCCTGGATCCTCGCGACGGGATTTGT
>QHUB01000018.1 GCA_003221035.1 Gemmatimonadota bacterium | reverse complement strand
CCGCCTTCAAGCGCGAGGTGGAGCAGAAAGTCGAGGAGGCCGAGTACGACGTCGCGCGCGCGCTGCTGGCGGGCGGGCACGACGTATCGATGATCGGCATTGGCGACGACGTCACGCCGCTGCTCAAGAAGCTGGCCGACTTCGAGCCCAAGCTCGTGTTCAATGGGTGCGAGGGCTTTCGCAAGAATGCCCGCCACGAGTACGCGATTGCGGCGCTGCTCGACATCTACGGCTACCGCTACACCGGGTCCTCGCCCACCGCGCTGCTCGTTGCCCGCAACAAGTCACTCACCAAGAAGATCCTCGCCTATCACGGCATCCGCGTTCCCGCCTTCGCGGAGTTCCACGAAGGCGATAAGCTGGTTCGCCCCTCGGAGCTGCGGTTTCCGCTGATCGTGAAGCCGATGCTCGAAGATGCGTCGATCGGCATCGCTCAGGCGTCGGTGGTCGAAGATGATCCTTCGCTGTGGCAGCGCGTCGAGTTCATTCACACCAAGTACCACCAGGCCGCGATCGTGGAGGAGCTCGTCGAAGGCCGAGAGGTCTACGTCGGCCTGATCGGCAACGACAAGCTGCAGGTCTTGCCGCTCACCGAGATGACGTTTGGCGAGCCGGAAACGGCGGAGCACAGGATCGCGACGTACAAGGCGAAGTGGGACGAGGACTACCGCAAGAAAAAGAAGATCAAGAACGTGTTCGCCAAGGGCGTGTCCGAGGCTTTGACGGCGCGGATCGGTGAGATCTGCAGCACGGCGTTCCACGCGCTGTGGCTGCAGGATTACGGCCGCGTAGACGTGCGCCTGGCGCACGACGACGAAGTCTACGTGCTCGAAGTGAATCCCAATCCGTTCATCGCGGCCGAGCACGAACTGGCGGAGGCCGCGGAGAAGTCGGGCCTCAAGTACAACGCCTTCATCCAGCGCATCGTCGACGAGGCGATGGCCCGGTGAGCAAGCGCGAGGTCCCCACCCCCGAGCTGCGCTGCCCGCGCTGCCACACGGAGCTCGAGCCTTTCTGGAGCTACTGCCCGAGCTGCAGCCGCCGGCTGGAGTGGAAGGACACGCTGCGCGAGACCGGTGCGGAGTGCGCGTACTGCGGCTGGATCGTGTCGGACGCGTCGTCGTTTTGTCCGTGGTGCGGCCGCAACATCCAGGACGACGATTCGAGCGAGGAGCCGCTCAAGGCGCCGAAGGGATTCAAGTTCCACGCGCGCTGCGATTGGGGCTGCGGTGGCGGCGTGATGTACCCGATGCGGTTCTGTCCGTGGTGCGGCCGCACGCAGAGCTGGCGCTACGACGATTTCGAGAACGTTTGCCCGCATTGCGATCGTGGCGTCGACGACTGGATGGCGACATGTCCCTGGTGCGGCGAAGACGCGACGGGACGGGATCTGATTCCCCGGGCCCTGCGGCGCGCGCGGCGGCTGCTGATCGTTTCCCGAATCCGGGATTGGCATTACCGCGTCGCGCTCCGGCCGGGTGTGTCCGGCGTCGCGCCGCGCGCGCCCAAGGTGATCGAGCTGGACCGCCGCTACGTGACGGGCAAGCGCCGTCGCGACGAGATCTCCTGGAACATGTTGACGGGCCTGCTCCTGCACGAGCTCGGCCATTCATTCCTCTATCATCACTGGTCCTGGACGCGCACAGGGCGGTTCCGTCGCGCGTTCGGCGAGGTGCGGAAGGCGTACCGCGTTGCGGACGAGCACTGGGTGGACTTCGAGCGGCGCCGCATCGCGACCACGCTGACCGACTACGTCAGTGCGTACGCGGCGACGCACCCGCAGGAAGACTTTGCGGAGACGTTCCGGTTCTACGTGGCGCGACGGGGCAGACTGCGAGAGCTATTCAGCGAATTTGGACGCAAGCGCAAAGGTGTCAGGGTATACGAGAAATTTCTCGTGCTGCACGATTTTGTGAGGAGTCTGAGAGGATGGAAATAAATCACGTGCGTCGTCCGTCGTGCGTCGTACACCGAGACGACGACGCACGACGCACGACGCACGATCACATCACCCGGCGAAGCAGTACGCGCAGCCTTTTTCCTGAGCCCGTGCCACCGCCAACACACCCGACGGCACGACCTGCACGCCCGGAATCAACCCTGCGACCCATTCCGCTTTCACCGCGGCGGCATCCATGCCCATCTTCTGCGCGACCATGCCGCTGTACACGGTGAGCGCGACGTTACAGCAACCGATCTGCGCACCACTCGCGAGCAACGCTTCGGTGCCGGTACCGGGCAGCGGCAGCGGCAGCGCCTTCGCGTAGATATTGCTCGTTGCGGGGGCGTCGCCGGCCTTGATGTTGAACACCTCGCCCAGTTTGTACTTCGCCCACAGCGCATCCTGCATCGCCAGCGGAATCGCCGCATGGCGGAGCACGATGACGGCCGAGTTGTCGGCATCCTTGGTCGCGTAGTTTTCGTTGTTGCCGTTGAGCCAAACACGCGGCCAGACGACGGGCATGCCGCTGTTCGGCTCAGGCGCGTCGAAGAGCATCTTGTGCTTCCCATTGATGCGATTCAGCCAGGTCTCGAAGGACGGATCGGCGCCGCTGACCGGCGGCCGGCGCGGCTGCGCTTCCAGTCGAAGCGGCGTCAGCCCCGCGACTCCGGCGGCCGCCGTGGCGGCCAGACGACCGAGAAATCCACGTCTATACATGCTGCCTCCTAGTGGTGTGCTCGCGTGGGATACGCGACATCCGGTGGTGAATCACCCTGCGGCCAATCGTTCTCTTTCCCCGGAAAATCCGGCCGGGGATGTGCGTCGACGTACGCCGCGACATGGAATGCCTGACTGTCGCTCAGCGTGCCCGGCGCGTCGAACGGCATGTTGCGACTGATGAACTCGGCGAGGGTGCGCACCCGCGACATACCGGCGCCGATGTTGTACGACTGCGCTCCCCAGACGGGCGGCGCGACTTTGGTTCCCTCGCCTCCGGTGCCGTGACACTTGGCGCAGACGCCCGAGAAGACGCGCGCACCATCCGCCGTGTCCGCCGTGAACGCCGCCCACTTCTGCAGCCGAGTGTTCGCGGGGGCGGCCGGTGACACGGCAATCCCTCGCGACAAAAACGCGAGGTAGGCGACGATGTCCCGCATGTCGGCGCCCGCGGGATCCAGTGCCGTGCCGTTCATGCTGCGGCGAAAGCAGTCGTTCACGCGGTACTCGATCGTCTCAACCGTTCCACTGCGCCCGCGGTACTGGGGATAGTGCGCGAACGCCCCCACCCACGTCCCTGTCTCGCGACGACCCTCGTCGAGATGACAGCTCGTGCATCGCAGGCTGTTGCCGACGTGGGTGGGCAGACTGTCCCGCGTTGCCGTGAGCAGCGCGCGCCCCCGCCGCACCACATCGCCGTACCGACCCGCCGGGATGACCGAATCCGAGGCGGCAGTCGCCCGCGGTGAAGCGGTCCGAGAGCAGCCAACAATGGAGGCGAAACCGAGCAGGACGGCTGAACATCGGGAGCGCACTGGGCCAGATAATACCGGCATTTCGGGACCCGGCAACCTTTGCACGGCTCGCCCTATCCAAACGAGCGTATCCTCTCACCCGGGAATCGCATGCTCACGCCGCTCTTTGCCGCTCTCCTGCTGGTTGCTCAAGATCGACCTGCGCTCGACTCTGCGACGGTGACGCGGGTGTTGACCCAGCTCAAAGCCAGTGACTCCACCGTTTGCGCGTTGGCGGGCCAGGCGTTGACCAACTACGGCGGCTGGTGGGGTTACAACTCCAGCGACCCCGTGATGCCGATGCCTCAACCGATGCCCACGCCCATGCCGATGCCCGGCGGCGGGGGGATCGGCGTGCCGATCAACATGCACGAGAGCAAGAGACCCACGGACCCGAGCGTGATGCGCGCCTACCGCGCCTTCATTCGCGACGACAACCGCTGCGTGCGCAACATCGCCGCGCGCGTGCTCGGCAATCACGGCGGCAGCGAGAGCTACAATCTGTTCATCGGTTTGCTGCGCGAGACGCGCGCCGACCTTCGGGAGACCGGCGCACTCGGCCTGGGTGAGCTCGAGGACGCGCGCGCGTTCGGACCGCTGAGCGATGCGCTCGGCAAGGACGATAGCCCCACGGTACGGATGACCGCAGCCTGGGCGCTCGGCGAGCTCGAGGAGAAAGCGGCGATCGATCCTTTGACCAGGGCGTTGAGCGATCGGACACCCGAAGTGCGCCGCAGCGCGGCGTGGGCGCTTGGAGAGATCGAAGACGCCCGGGCCATCCAGGCGTTGAGCGCCGCGCTCAAGGACGAGTCTGTGGACGTGCGGCTCTCAGCCGTGTGGGCTCTGGGTGAAATCGAGAATGCCTCCGGCGTTGCCGTGCTCGTCACCGCGACGAAAGACCGCGACGCGCGCGTCCGTCAGCAAGCAGCCTGGGCCCTGGGCGAAATCGAAAGCGCGGAGGCGATCACGCCGCTCGAAACGTTGCTGCGCGATCCCGTGACGGACGTGCGCAAGACCGCGATCTGGGCGATGGGTGAGATCGAGGATGTCGGCGCGGTGCCGGCATTGTCGGTCGCCGTGAAAGACAAAGATGTCGACGTCCGCATTATGGCGGCATGGGCGCTGGGAGAGATCGAGAACGCCTCCGGGGTTGAACCGCTGCTGGGCGCGCTGAAGGACAGCGACGAAGACGTTCGGACGACCGCCGCCTGGGCCTTGGGCGAGATCGAGAGCCCGCGGGCGCGCGAAGGGCTCACCGCGGCGCAGCGCGATGAGATTCCTTCGGTCCGGCGCGCGGCAACCTGGGCGCTGCGGCAGATCGATGACGACGACGAGGAAGTCAACGTGCACGTGCATCCGCACGTGAAGGTCAAGCCGTAATCCGCCCTCGCTCGACCAGCTGAAAGTAGTCGCGCAGCTCCTCGGCCTCCCGGGCGTCGTCCCAGCCGAGGCGCTGCTTCATCAGGGCGGTGACCCGCGGGACGACGGATTGTCCGTGATCGGCGACCTCGTAAAAGAGGTGGAGCCGGCGGATCAACACGTCTTGCACCCGCACCGCCATCTCGCGCTCGACGGCGTACACCACTTCGGCCCAGATCTCCGGGCGACCCGGCATCAGCGACTCACCCAGCCGGCGTTCGCGGTCCACCAGATTGAGCACCGCCGCAGCCTCGCTCCCGTAATTCGCGACGAGATGCCGCGCCGTCGCTTCCGCGGCGCCGCGCGCGCGCGCAGACTCGACGAGTACATCGAGCTCGGCGGCTTCGCCGCCGGGCAGCGGCTGACGGTCGGTGGGTGGTCGCTTTGCGCGCGGCCGACCGTCCAGCTCGTGTAGCCGTGCGGCCACGCGGTCCACCACATCGCGTGCCATCACCCGGTACGTCGTGAGTTTTCCTCCCACGATTGAAATCAGACCCTGCGGACTTTCCAGCACACGATGCTCGCGCGTCACCTGCGACGGATTTCGGTCGTCCTCGCGCAGCAGCGGACGAAGCCCGGCCCACGCAGACAGGACGTCGCTCTGAGCGAGGTGAGCATCGGGGAAAGCGGCATTCGCGGAGCGCAGCAGGTAGGTCACATCGGCCGCGGTGACGCGCAGCCCATCAGGCGACGCGTCGGCATCCGTATCGGTGGTGCCGATGTACGAGAGGTCGCCCCAGGGCAACGCGAACATCACGCGGCCGTCAACAGGTGAAAACAAGGTGACGGCATGCTCGTTGGCCAGTCGCTTGCGCGGCACGATGACATGCGCGCCTTTGGTGGGACGCATGATCGGCGCAGCCTTCGGATCGTCGAGACGGCGCACCCGATCCGACCAGGGGCCCGTCGCGTTCACGACGACGTGCGCGCGAATGTTCGCCGTCTCGCCGGTCAACACATCGCGCACCGCCGCGCCACGGACGCGTCCATCCGGTTTGAGCAGTGCCGTCATCTCGACGTAGTTCGCGGCGAGCGCGCCGGCGCGCACGGCGCTCCGCACCGTCGCGATGACGAGACGCGCGTCGTCGGTCTGCGCGTCATAGTACAGCGCCGCCCCAACGAGCCCGCGATCGCGCAGGCCGGGCTCGACGCGGCGCACGTTCTTGGCGCGCAGCCACCGATGCCAATGCACGTTGCGGAATGCGGAGAGCAAGTCGTACAGCCACATCCCGGCCCGAAGCTTCCACGCGGGCACGCGGGCGCCGCGATAGACCGGAAACAGGAACGGCAGCGGGCGCACGAGATGCGGCGCGATCCTGAGGAGCACGCGCCGCTCGCGGCTGGCTTCGAACACCAGATGAAACGCGTACTGCTCGAGATAGCGGATGCCGCCGTGGATCAGCCGCGACGAATGCGAGGACGTGCCCGCGCCGAAGTCGGCCTTGTCGATGAGCGCCGTACGATAGCCGCGCAGCGCCGCATCACGCGCGATGCCCGCCCCGGTAATCCCGCCGCCGATGATCAGCACATCCACGACGGTCTCGGCCATGCTCGCCAGGGCCGCGGCACGCGCTTGCTCCAACTCCCCTCCACTTGGGGCAGGTGGTAGGTTTCGAATCCCGGAAGAGGGGAAAGAATCTAATGCCGAGTCTCAACGGCCGTCGCGTCGCGGTAATCGCCGGCGTCCGAACGCCATTTGCAAAAGCGGGCACAGTGCTGAAAGACGCGCGCGCCGTCGATCTCGCGCGCTATGCCGCGCGCGAGCTGCTCGAGCGGACCAACCTGGATGGGACCGAAGTCGATGAAGTCATCTTCGGCCAGGTCGTGCCATCCGCTCTGGTTCCGAATATCGGCCGCGAAGTGAGTCTGCTGCCGCAATTCCCCAGAGAAATCCCCGCGTATTCCCTCAACCGCGCCTGCGCGTCCGCCAATCAGGCCATCTCCGCCGGACACGACCAGATCGCCCTGGGCAACGCCAGCGTGATCGTTGCGGGCGGCGCGGAGGCGCTGTCCGATATTCCCATCCTCGCATCCCGCCGGCTGGCCGACATTCTCGTGGCGGCCAGTAAGGCCAAATCGCTCGTCGCCCGAATCGCGACCTTCGCCAAGATTCGTCCCAAGGACCTCGTGCCCGTCGCTCCGGCCATCGCCGAGCCGTCCACCGGCGAATCGATGGGCCAGTCGGCGGAAAAGATGGCGAAGGAGAACCACATCTCACGCGCGGATCAGGATCGCTGGGCGCTGCGCAGCCACACGCTGGCGGCCAAAGGAACGGCGGATGGACGCTTGACGGCGGAGATCGCGCCGTGGCTGCCGAGCCGTCCCGGCCAGGCGCTCGTGCTGCAGGACAATGGCATCCGGGCCGACACTTCCCTCGAACAGATGGCGAAGCTCAAGCCGGTCTTCGACCGCCGCTACGGCAGCGTCACGGCGGCGAATGCGTCGCCGCTCACCGACGGAGCGTCGGCGGTCCTGCTGATGAGCGACGAAAAAGCGCGCGCGCTGGGCTACGAGCCACTCACATACATCCGCTCCTATGCCGTCGCGGCCGTCGATCCCGGCTGGCAGCTGCTGCAAGCGCCGATCTTTGCCGTGCCCACCGCGCTCGAGCGCGCGGGTATTCAATGGAAGGACCTGGGCTTGATCGAGATTCACGAGGCCTTCGCATCGCAGGTGCTCTCGAATCTGCAGGGGTTCGCGGCCAAGGGCTGGGAGATCAATGAGGACATCATCAACGTGATGGGCGGCTCGATCGCGATTGGTCATCCATTCGGCGCGACCGGCGGCCGGCTCGTCACGACGCTCTCGAATGAAATGCGACGGCGCGATGTGCAGTTCGGCCTCATCTCCGTCTGCGCGCAGGGCGGGATGGGCTTTGCCATGGTACTGGAGCGCCGCTAGTGGCCACGATCGCGCCGCCTTCGAGCCGCGTCGCTCCCGCCGTCACGTGGGACGTGCAGGAAGGCGTCGCGGTGGTTGTGCTCGATCTCACAGGCCAGCCGGTCAACGTCATCTCGCGGGCGGTGAAGGATGAATTCCTCGCCTGCTTTGCGGCGCTCGCGGATGACTCTCGCGTGCAGACGGTCGCGTTCTTCTCGGGTAAACCGGAAAACTTCATCGCCGGCGCCGACATCGAGGAGTTCGTGCAGCTCGAGTCGGCGGCCGAGGCCGAGCGGCTGTCAGCGGGCGGGCAGGAAATGCTCGATCGCGTCGCGCGCTTTTCAAAACCGATCGCGGTCGGCATCCACGGCGCGTGCCTGGGCGGCGGGTTCGAGTTTGCGCTCGCCTGTCACTACCGGGTGGCCACCGATCACCCCAAGACCCAGATCGGATTGCCGGAAGTTCAACTCGGCATCCTGCCGGGAGCTGGTGGCTGCCAGCGTCTCCCCCGGCTCGCAGGCGCGCGCGCGGCCCTGGACATGATCCTCGCCGGCAAGAGTGAGCGCGCGGCGAAGGCGTTCCGGCTCGGGATGGTGGATGAGCTCGTTCCGCAGCCGATTCTGCGCGAGGTGACGATCGCCGCCGCCAAGCGGATGGCAGGCGGGTGGCGGCCCAAGCGCAAACGGCCCGGTGGCTTCATCGGCTTTCTGCTCGACGGCAATCCGCTCGGCCGTCGCATCGTCTTTCGAACGGCGCGCAAGCAGGTCCTCGAACGGACTGGCGGACACTTTCCCGCGCCGCTCGCCGCGCTCGAGGCGGTCGAATACGGGCTGAAGCACGGAATCGACGAGGGACTGAAGCGCGAGGCGCAGCTGTTCGGCCAGCTCGCGGTGACCGACGTCTCGCGCAAGCTCGTTCAGATCTTTTTCGCGACCAATCAACTCAAGAAGGACCCCGGCGTCGCCAACGCGCCCCCGCCCGTCCGCGTGCAACGTCTCGGCATCGTTGGATCGGGTTTTATGGGCTCGGGGATCGCGGGCACGGCAGTCGTGCAGGCGGAAGTGGACGTGCGCATGAAGGACGCCGATGTCGCGCGCGTCGCGCAGGGAATCCTCGCCGCGCGTGCGATTCTCGATGATCGCCTGAAGCGCCGGCGCATCACCAAATACGAATACGCGCGGCTCGTGGCGCTGCTCTCAGGTGGCGACAATTACGCGGGCTTCGGACGCGCCGAGCTGACGATCGAGGCCGTGTTCGAAGATCTTGGCGTGAAGCAGCAGGTGCTGCGCGAGATCGAGCCGGTGTTGCCATCCGATGGCGTGTTCGCCTCCAACACCTCGACCATTCCGATCACGCGTATCGCCGAGGCCGCGCAGGCACCCGAACGCGTGATCGGGATGCACTTTTTCTCGCCAGTTGCCAAGATGCCGTTGCTCGAGGTGATTCCCGGCGCGCGCACCGAGCCGCAGACGGTCAGCACGGCGGTCGCGTTCGGGCGCCGCATGGGGAAGACCGTCATCGTGGTGCGCGACAGCCCCGGCTTCTGGGTGAACCGGATTCTGGCGCCATACGGCAACGAAATCGGCCATCTCCTGGCCGAAGGCGCATCGATCGAGGAGATCGACAGCCTCGCGGTCCGTTTCGGCTTTCCCGTGGGGCCGGTGACGTTGCTCGATGAGGTCGGCTTGGATGTGGCGGTGAAAGTCGCGGGAGTGATGCAGGAAGCCTACGGCGATCACATCATACCGCCCTCGAACGGTGCAGGCGTCGCCGCCCTCGTGAAAGCCGGCCGTTTGGGCCGTAAGTCGGGACGCGGCTTCTACATCTATAAGGGCGGCAAGAAGCGTGGCGTGGACCCGAGCGTCTACGAACTGCTCGGCGTCCATCCCAACGGCGGCCCGAGGCCCGCCGAAATCCTGCAGCGCCTCGTGCTCCCCATGGTCAACGAAGCGGCGCGTGCGGTCGGAGAGGGCGTCGTGCACAACCCGCGCGACGGTGACATCGGCGCCATCTTCGGATTCGGCTTCCCGCCGTTTCGCGGCGGACCGCTGCGCTACGCGGACGATCTGGGTGCGGAGCGGATCGTGACCGATCTCGAGCGCCTGGCCGAGCGGCACGGCGCGCGGTTTGCGCCGGCGGACCTGCTGCGGGAGCAGGCCCACGATGGGACGAAATTCTACGCCTGATGCTGCGCGCCGCGTTCCTGTGGTTGAGCGAACAGCCGGGAATCTTTGGCTTCGTGCGGAAGAACCGGCTCGCCCGCAAGCTGGCCTCGCGGTTCGTCGCCGGCGAAACGCTCGACGAGGCGATCACCACCGTTCGCGACCTGAACGGTAGCAACCTGTCGGCGTCGCTCGATCTCCTCGGGGAATCCGTCCTGCATGTCGAGGAAGCCCGGCGCGCCTGTCGCACCTATCTCGATCTGCTCGACCGCATTCACGCCGCCCAAGCCAACGCCAATGTCTCCGTCAAGCTTACGCAGATGGGGCTCGACATCGACGAGAAGCTGTGCATCGACAACATGCGCGCCGTCATCGGCAGGGCAAAGCAACATCAGTCGTTCGTGCGCATCGACATGGAGCAGTCGAGCTATACCGCCAGGACGCTCCAGCTGTTCAAGGACGTCTTCTATCCGGAATTCGGCAACGCGGTCGGCGTCGTGCTGCAATCCTACCTCCGGCGCACCGCGACGGACGTGGACGACATGATCCAGCTCGGCGCCCGTGTGCGGCTCTGCAAAGGTGCGTACAAGGAACCGGAGGACGTCGCCTTCCCGGATAAGCGCGACGTCGACGCCAATTACATCAAATGCATGGAGCGGCTGCTCGAGCGCGGCAACTATCCCGGCATAGCGACACATGACGTGGACATCATCGATCACGCGAACGCGTTCACCAAACAGAAGACAGTTTCCAACGCGCGGTACGAGTTCCAGATGTTGTACGGTGTGCGGCGCGATCTCCAGTACCGGCTGCGCCGCGAAGGCTACAACATGCGCGTCTATGTCCCATTCGGGACGCATTGGTATCCGTACCTCATGCGCCGTCTGGCGGAGCGCCCCGCAAACATCGCGTTCATTACGACGAACATCCTCAAAGAGTCCGTGCACCGGCGTCGCTGATGGACGACACGACGTTGGGTGGCTACCAGGAGGCGCATGGACGTCCGCCGGCGTTCGGTGCGGCCGACGGCCAGGCATACTCCGTCGACACGTTTGCCGACGATACAACCGGCAACGGGCACGGCCGCTACGGCGCCGCGCTGCTGTTCGTGCGCTGGGGTGACAGCTCGCCGGTAGGACATCTTGAAACCGACTATCTCGCCTTTGGATCCACCCCTGCCGAGGCGCTGGCGCCCGTTCTGGCGCTCACGCTCGAGCAAGTGAAGGCGCATCTCGACCAATGCGTCGCGCGAGCGCGAACGTGAGCGCGACCAGCGGCGTGGTACTCGCGCGCACGGCCGGAGGCTACCGCGTCCACACCGATGACGGTGAGATCACGGTCTCGCTGCGCGGCAAGCTCAAGTACCAGGACACCGATCGCGTCGTTCCGGGAGACGTCGTGGTGCTCGACGGACCGACGATTGTGAGCATCAAGCCGCGTCGGTCGGTGCTTGCGCGGCGCCAGGCGGGATCGGGACAACGCCGCGCGCAGCCGGTCGCCGCGAACGTCGATCAGGTCATTGTCGTCACGTCGGCCAAGGATCCCGAGGCCAATCCGCGGATGATGGACCGGATCCTGGTCATCGCAGAGGCGAACGGCCTGCCCGCTGCGATCGTGGTGAACAAGCATGAGCTCGATCCGGGAGTCGCCGAGACGCTGCGCCGGCGCTTCGGTCCGGCCGAATATCAGGTGCTGCCGACTTCGGTGAAGGCGGACGAAGGGCTTCCGGCGCTCCGGGACCTGTTGCGCGGCCGGCACTCGGTGTTCACTGGCGCCTCCGGCGCCGGCAAGTCGAGCCTGCTCAACGCACTCGAACCGGGCCTCAAGCTGCGCGTCGGCGCGATCAGCGAGAAGTGGCGCACCGGCAAGCACACCACGACGGCCGCGGAGCTCGTGCCGGTGGCGGGGGTCGGTTACGTCGTGGACACTCCTGGTCTGCGCGAAGTGGGCGCATGGGGGATCGATCCCAACGAGCTGGGCGGATGCTTTCCAGAATTCCGGCCCTATCTCGATCAATGTCGCTTCGACAACTGCCGCCACCTGACAGAGCCTGGATGCGCCGTACGGGCCGCGGCTCCCGGCGCCATCGATCCCGATCGCCTGTGGTCGTACGAGCGGATCTATGAAGAGGTCAGCGAGCCTTCCTGGTCCAGCGGTCGGCGTCGCGGGAGGTGACCTTGGCCATCATTTGTCCGAAGGCCTCGTCGAGGTCGATCTGCTGCGAATTCGCCATGCAGATTACGACGAACAGGATATCGGCCAGCTCCATCGACATCGAGCCGGGCGGCTCCTCGGCTTTCTTTTTTTTGGGACCGAACTGGTGATTGACTTCGCGGGCCAACTCTCCCACTTCCTCCGCGAGCCGCGCCACGTTCACGAGCGGCGGAAAGTAGCCCTGCTCGAACTGTCCGACCCACTGATCGACGGCTGCTTGCGCCTCGCGAAAGCTCATGGCTGACCTCGTCGCGCCCTTCCAGGGTGAGCGGTACGCCGCGGTAGATCGGCTCAGCGTCTTGATCGCACCGCCGTACGACGTGATCGATCCGGCGGAGCGCGCGCGATACGCGGCACTCGATCCGGACAATATCGTCCACGTGATGCTGCCGGAAGCTCCGCCCGGGAGACCGGAGGAGGAGCGGTACCGCGTCGCTGCGCAGCTGTTGAGCACGTGGCGCGCGCGCGCCGTGCTGGCGCGCGATCCGCGTCCGGTCTTGTACGTCCTGGCGCAGGATTTCACGCTGCCCACGGGTGAGCGACTCACGCGCCGCGGCGTATTCGCGGCGGTGGCGGCGGAAGGGTACGAGCCGCGCCGGATTCGACCCCATGAACACACGCATGCCGGCCCCAAAGCCGATCGCCTGGCGTTGATGCAGGCGACGCGGACAAACATCGAGTCCATCTTTCTGCTCGCGCCTGACGCCGATCGCACGCTGGCCAACGCTCTTGCCCGGGCGTCCGACGCAAAACCCGACGCGCTGGCCGAGCTGAATGGGGTCGGCATTCGTCTGTGGATCGTGCGCGACCCATCGCGCTTCCCGCTCCCCCCGTCTCCGCTGTACATCGCGGACGGCCATCACCGCTACGAAACGGCGAGCGCGTACGCGCTCGAGAATCCCGCCGCCGATCGCGTGCTCGCGTTGATCGTGTCGGCGCGGGATTCTGGTCTCGCCGTGCTGCCCACGCACCGGGTGATCTTTGGCCCCGATCGCGATCTCGAGCGGCTCTTGCCCCGTTGGCGCGAATGGTTCGATATCCAG
This sequence comes from Gemmatimonadota bacterium, assembly GCA_003221035.1. GTDB lineage: Bacteria > Gemmatimonadota > Gemmatimonadetes > Gemmatimonadales > GWC2-71-9 > 20CM-2-65-7. The sequence goes on along the minus strand of QHUB01000018.1, from coordinate 58,414 downwards.
CCACTCGCGGTGGGCCGGGATCCGGCAGCAACTCTCGCCACGCTGGGGCGCGAGCGCACCGCATGTATCGTGGCGGATCGCGGCCGGACGCTGGTGCTGCAGCTCAAGCCCGGGGCCTTGCCCGATCGGCTGCCGAGCCTCGTTCAAAGCCAGGCCGTGCGCGACCTCGACGTCGCGCGCGTCGAGTCGCTCGTGGTCAAGGAAGTCCTCGCGGCCGGGACCTCGACGCCCATTGTCCGATACGTGCCGAATGCCAAGGACGCGCTCGACATGGTGCGGCACGGCGGAGCCGCGGTCGCGGTACTGCTCAATCCGACGAAGGTGGAGCAGGTATTTGCGGTAGCGGACGCGGGCGACGTGATGCCGCCGAAATCCACCTACTTCATTCCGAAGGTGCCGAGCGGGCTCGTCTTGCGGCCTTTGACCGTCTGACGGTCGGAGCTTTGGGAGGCTCACATGTCATTACAAGGAAAGACGGTTCTCTTTTTTGCGGGTCCTCTTTATGAGGATCTCGAACTCTGGTATCCGAAAATCAGGCTGGAGGAAGAAGGTGCACGGACCGTCGTCGCGGGAATTGGTGAAAAGACCTACAACGGCAAGCGAGGATATCCCGTCACGGTAGACACACAGGTGACCGATCTTTCCTCATCCGATTACGACGGACTCGTGATCCCGGGTGGCTTTGCTCCCGACCAGCTTCGTCGCTTCGAAAAGGTGTTGCAATTGACGCGTGAGATATATCAGGCGGGCAAGCCGGTGGCTTTCATCTGCCACGCGGGATGGGTACCCATTTCCGCAAGAATCGTCAAAGGCAAGCGCGCGACCAGCGTCCGCGCCATCAAGGACGACATGGAGAATGCCGGGGTGCTCTGGGAAGACAGCCCCGTGGTTGTCGACGGCAACCTGATATCCTCTCGGACGCCGGCCGACTTGCCACAGTTTTGTCGAGCGCTCATTCGGGCGCTGGAGGGTGGTCCACACGACTGATAGGCTCTCCCGCTGCCGGCACGTTACTGTCCGACAGTCCGACGCGTTGATAGTTTTGCTGCGGTGAGACCACGCCAGCAGATTCTCGATAATCTCGACGCCGTCTATCGCGAAGCATACGATCGCGCCAAGAAGGCCGGCGACGATCGTCGCATGGCCGACCTCGACGCGGCGTACCAACGCGAGCAACTGTTGCTCGAGGTGCTGCTCGATATTCGTGACGGCTTGCGGCCGCCTCCGGCTCCGAAGCAGGAGACGGGAACCAGCCCCATCGCCGCCCTCGATACCCTTCGCCGCATCACCAAACTTCGCTAGGAGCAATCTCGTGCGTCGTGCGTCGTGCGTCGCCCTGCTGGCACTGCTCAGCGCGTGTGGATCCAACGCCGACATCGTCATCCAGGGTGGCCCACTCTGGACCGGGCTCTCGACCGGCCGCGGGCAGCCCGGTGCGGTCGCGATCCGCCGCGGCAAGATCCTGGCCGTCGGCGATTCGGCGCAGATCGCCCGCTACGTCGGATCGAAGACGCGGGTGATTCAGGCCCGGGGCGGCTTGATCATGCCGGGCTTCGCGGACGGGCATACCCATTTCGTCGACGGCGGTTTCCAGCTCGCCTCGATCGATCTCCGCCATGCCGCCACGCCGCAGGAATTCGTACGGCGCATCAAGGAGTACGCGGCCAAAATGAAGCCCGGCGAATGGATGCTGGGCGGCGACTGGGACCACACGCTGTGGCGCGGCGCACCGCTGCCGCATCACGAGTGGATCGATTCGGTCACTCCGAATAATCCCGTGTTCCTCAGCCGGGTCGACGGCCACATGTCACTCGCGAATGCCGCCGCGATGCGCGCGGGCAAAGTGACGCGCGAGACCCGCGATCCCGTCGGTGGCGAAATCCCGCGTGACACGCACGGTGCGCCCATCGGAATCTTCAAGGACAACGCGGAAGATGTGATCGACGCGGTCATCCCCGCGCCGACGGCGGAGCAGGAGGATTCGGCGGTCGCGCGCGCGCTCGCGTACGCGGCGTCGCTCGGGGTCACGGCCACGTCGAACATGTCGGCATCGTGGGCCAATCTCGCCGCGTACAAGCGCATGCAGCGCGCGGGCCGCATGACCGCGCGCGTCTTCCTGTATCTCCCCATCGATGGCTGGAAAGCGGTCGCCGACAGTGTTGGCCGCGGAGCCGGAGATGATTGGGTGCGCATCAACGGCGTCAAAGGCTACATGGATGGCTCGGCCGGCTCACGCACGGCGTACTTCTTCGAGCCGTTCTCCGACTCGGCCGGCTACCGCGGACTGATGCGGCAGCCCGAATCGCAGATGCGTGCCTGGGTCGGCGCGGCCGACTCGGCGGGGCTGCAGATCGCCGTGCACGCCATCGGCGATCGCGCCAACGCGATCATTCTCGCGATCTACGACAGCGTCACGCATGCCCATGGCGCGCGCGACCGGCGCTTCCGCGTGGAACACGCGCAGCATCTCCGGCCGCAGGAAATCCCGCTCTTCGGGCAGCGGCGCGTCGTCGCCTCGATGCAGCCCTACCACGCGATCGACGATGGCCGCTGGGTCGAGCAACGCATCGGACCCGAGCGCATCAAGACCACGTACGCGTTCCGCACGTTGCTCGATACGGATGCACCGCTCGCGTTTGGCTCGGATTGGACCGTCGCTTCGCTCAATCCGATGATGGGCGTCTACGCCGCCGTCACGCGCCGGACGCTCGACGACAAGAATCCGGGCGGCTGGGTGCCGGAGCAGAAGATCAGCGTGGGAGAAGCGCTCCGCGCCTACACCTCTGGGAACGCCTGGGCGACGTTCAACGAGCAGAAGTGGGGCACGCTGGCGCCGGGCCGGCTTGCCGATGTCGTGGTCCTCGACCACGATCCCTTTGCCGTGCCGCCGGAATCGCTCGGCACGATCAAACCGCGGTACACGATCGTCGGAGGCAAGGTGGTGTATAGCAAACCGTGACTTGCTGAAAATCCAGGCTATTTTGCAGCTATAATGGCGACACGCTCTCCCTCGACCTCCGCCTCGCGCGCACGACCGGCCAAGGCGCCCGCGACGCTGGCCAAGGCCGATCTGCTCGACATGTACCGGCTGATGCTGACCTCGCGCCGCATCGACGACCGCGAGATCCAGCTCAAGCGCCAGAACAAGATCTATTTCCAGATTTCGGGCGCCGGTCATGAAGGCGTGCTCGTCGCCGCCGGCAAAGCCCTCCGCCCCGCGTACGACTGGTTCTATCCCTATTATCGCGATCGCGCGCTCTGCCTCACCCTCGGCATGACCCCGACGGAAATGTTCCTCGCCGCGGTCGGCGCGGCGGACGATCCAAGTTCGGGTGGACGCCAGATGCCGTCGCACTGGGGACACAAGGAGCTCAACATCGTCAGCCAGTCGAGCCCGACGGGAACCCAGTTTCTCCAGGCCGTCGGCTGCGCGGAGGCATGGCTGCGCTACCATCGGATCGCCGATCTCAAGGACAAGCCGATTCACGGCGATGAGATCGTCTACTGCTCGGCCGGCGACGGCACGACCAGCGAAGGCGAGTGGTGGGAAGCCCTGAACAGCGCCAGCAATCTCAAGCTCCCGGTCTTGTTTCTCATCGAAGACAACAAATACGCGATCTCGGTGCCGATCGAAGTGCAGACGGCCGGCGGATCGGTGTCGAAGCTGGTCTCGAATTTCCCAAACCTCCTCGTCGAGGAAGTGGACGGGTGCGACCCTGTCGTGTCGTATGCCGCATTGACGCGCGCCGCCGAATGGTGCCGGCAGCGGAAAGGGCCGGCGCTCGTGCACGCGCACGTCACGCGGCCGTACTCGCACTCCCTGTCCGACGATGAAGTCCTCTACAAGCCGTCACGCGAGCGCGAGGAAGAGGCCAAGCGTGACCCGGTGACGACCTTCCCCAAACGGTTGATCGAGGAGGGCGTCGCTACCCAGGCCGAGCTCGAGGCCATAAAAGCGCAGGTGGACGAGGATATCCAGGTCGCGGCCGACATGGCGCTGGTCTCGCCGCAGCCCAAGCCTGAAACAGCGATGCAGTGGGTCTATTCGCCTGACGTCGATCCGTCGTCGGAGCAGTTCGATACGGAAGACGATCCGCATTTCACCGGCGAGCCCACGACGATGGTGGATCTGCTCAACGCCTGCATGAAGGACGAGATGGGCCGAGATCCGCGCATCGTGGTGTTCGGCGAAGACGTCGCCGACGTGAGCCGAGATCAGTATCTGAAGGAAGTGAAGGGCAAGGGCGGCGTCTTCAAGGTGACGTGGGGCTTGCAGCGCCAATTCGGAAGCGACCGCGTCTACAATTCTCCGCTCGCCGAAGCCAACATCGTAGGCCGGGCGATCGGGCTGGCGACGCGCGGCCTGAAACCGGTCGTCGAGATCCAGTTCTTCGATTACATCTGGCCGGCCTATCACCAGCTCCGGAACGAGCTGGCCACGATGCGGTGGCGCTCGAGCAATGCGTTCAGCGCGCCCGTCGTGGTTCGCGTTACGTACGGCGGCTATCTCAAGGGCGGCTCGGTCTACCATTCGCAAACCGGCGCCGTGGTGTTCACGTCCGTTCCTGGCCTGCGCGTCATTTGCCCGGCGACCGCGCTCGACGCGAACGGGCTGCTTCGTACCGCGATTCGTTGCGACGACCCGGTCCTCTTCCTCGAACACAAGCACCTCTACCGCCAGACCTACAACAAAGCGCCCAATCCCGGTCCCAACTTCATGATCCCGTTCGGCAAGGCCAAGGTCGTACGGGAAGGAAGCGGGGTCACCGTCGTTGCCTACGGCGCGGTGGTGCAGCGCGCACTCGTCGCCGCCAAGGAAGTCGAGGAGAAGGACGGCGTCAGCGTCGAGATCATCGACCTGCGCTCGCTGTCCCCGGTTGATTGGGCGACGATCGAGACGTCGGTGCGGAAGACGAACAAGGTGATCATCGCGTACGAAGACGCCCGGTCATGGGGCTACGGTGCGGAGATCGCCGCGCGGATCGCCGATCAGTGCTTCCCGTGGCTCGACGCGCCCGTCAAGCGCGTCGCCTCCACCGACACGTTCGTGGCGTATGCACCCGACCTCGAAGATTACATCCTGCCCCAGGTGGAGGATCTCGCGCGGGCAATGCGCGAGCTGCATGCGTTTTAAGCCGAGCCGCACATATGGAGTTTTGTTTTTTCTGTCAGGTGCGACCGGCCTGATTTATGAGCTGCTCTGGGTCCGCGTCCTGTATCAGTCGTTCGGCTCCACAATTCAATCAGTTGCCACCGTCGTTGCCGCGTACATGGGCGGGCTGGGGCTGGGTGCGTGGCTGTTCGGTCGCCGCGCCGATCGCTCGGCACGGCCCGCCGAGTTGTACGGCAAGCTCGAGATCGCGATCGGGATCTTTGGGATTCTCTCGCCCTTCGTGCTCGGCCTCATGCATCGGATCTACCTCGGGACCGCCGGGGCGCTGGCGTTGGGCGGCGGCGCCAGTGTCGCGCTGCGCTTTGGCCTCGCTGCGCTGGTGCTCCTGATCCCGACCACGCTGATGGGCGGCACGCTGCCCATTCTGACCCGCGCGCTCACCGGTGAAAACCGCGAGCTACTCAAGCCGTCGCTCGGACGCCTCTACGGACTGAACACGCTCGGCGCGATGACGGGCACCGCGCTCGCCGGTTTCTTCTTGATCGAGTTTGTCGGCGTGCGCGCGTCACTCTGGGCCACAGCCGCGCTGAACCTCGCGATCGGCGTCGCGGCTATTCGACTTGGTTCTGGACAGGAAGCATCTCAGCAGAACCTCCAGCACGCTCCACCAACCTTCGATCGCCTCCACTACGTCGCTCTTGCTCTGCTGGGCATCACCGCCTTCGCCTCGCTGCTCGACGAGATCGCCTGGACCCGCGTCCTCATCATGATCGTGGGAGGATCGACGTACGCGTTTACGTTGATCCTGCTCGTCTTTCTCCTGGGCATTGGTCTGGGCAGCATGATCGTGGGTCGCCGGAGCGAGCCTCGCATCGACACGGCGGCGACCGCGGGACTCGCTCAGGGCATTACGGGAGTCGGGGCCGCACTGCTGTTCGCGTTCTTTGGCTTTTTACCGTCGTATATCATCTCCGTCTTCCAGGTCGATGGCATGAGCGCCGCCTCGCGGCTGCTGTTGATGGGTGTCGCCGTCGGCGCCGTGGTGCTCATCCCGGCGGTCGGGATGGGGATGACGTTCCCACTGCTCACCGATCTCACCGCGCGCCGTGATGCCGCCCGCGGTTCCGACGTCGGCGGCGCGTACGCACTGAATACGATCGGCAGCATCCTGGGAGCCGTGCTCACCGGATTTGTGCTCGTCGCGGCATTTGGAACGCAGGCGACGCTGCGTTTCGGATTGATCATCAACGGCGTTGCGGCGCTGGCCCTTGCCGTGCTCGCCTCGCGGGGCATCGCCGAAGGCTCGGCAGACGAGCGGCGCATTCGGCCACGCGTGCTCATGGCTGGAGGATTTGGAACGCTCGCATTGCTCGCGGCGGCCGCCGCTCCCGGCTGGAGCACCCGGCTGATCGACTTGGGACCGACGATCTACGCGCGCCAGCCGATGGATCGGGCCGCGCGCGAACGGTTTCTGGCACACCGCGGTGTGCGCCAGCTGGCCTTTCGGGAAGGCCGCAACGCGACTGTCAGCGTTTGGGAAAGTGAGACGGGGCGGTCGCTGCGCGTGAATGGGAAGGTCGACGGATCCGATCGCGGCGACATGGATACTCAGGTCATGCTCGGCCTGGCCCCGGTCGTGGCGCGGCCGCATGCATCATCCGCGCTCGTCATTGGTTATGGCACCGGTGCGACCGCTCACGTCTTGGCGCTGACGCCCGGCATGCAGCAGTTGAAGATCGTCGAGATCGAGCCCGCGGTCATCGCGATGGATTCCTTGTTCACGGGCGTGAATGAGTCTGTCCTCGCTCGACCCGGTGTTCGCGTTGCGCTCGACGACGCGCGCAGCGCACTGCAGCTCGATCACACCCGCTACGACGTGATCGTGTCCGAGCCGTCGAATCCCTGGGTCGCCGGGATCGCAACGCTGTACACGCCGGAGTTCTTCACCATCGCGCGAAGCAGACTGGCCGATAGCGGCGTCTTTTGCCAGTGGATTCAGCTCTATCAGCTTCCATTGCCCGTCGTCGCCGGCATCGTGCGGAGTCTGCGGACGGTCTTTCCGTACGTGAACGTGTGGTTCGGCGGCACGGCCGATCTCCTCGTGCTCGCGTCCCCACGGCCGCTCGCCTACGACCGCCGCTGGCTGAATGAGTTGCTGAGCGCCGGCGGTCCGATGCACGAGCTGAGCCGGGAATGGCTGAGCCTCGATGCGCCGGACGACTACTTCGGCAGACTGCTGTTGGGCGATTCGGGCGTGGTGCGACTAATCGCCCGCGCGACCTTCACCCATGACGACAACCGGCCACGGCTCGAGTTCGTGGCGGCGCGCCGCTTTCTCGATCCACGCGGCTCCACGTACGCGGTGTTCGATTCGCTGATCCAGCTGGGCGAGGGCGACGCCGGCACCTCGCCGTACGCGAGACTACGTATCCTCGGTGCCCGGCGCAGCGATACCGACATGCTGCCCTATCTGGATTCGGCGCGGCGTGCGCAACCCGACGTGACGGAGTGGGCCGTGCGCAGCGCCGGCATTCGTCTGGCGATGGGAGACACGGTCCAGGCCGATTCTGTATTGGCCACGGTCATGAGACGAGGTGGCAACGCGGACGCGCTCCAGCTGCGCGGCCTGCTCGCGGCAGCGAGGAGCAAACCGCTGGCGGCGATGGCGCTGCGAGAAGCGCTCGCCGGAGGCGCCGATACCGGGCAGATCCGAGCGGCCATGTCCTTGCTCGCGGTCCGCGGGTCGCGATGGGAGGAAGCCGTGTCGCAGGCGCGCAGCGCGCTGGAGTCCGCGCGCGGCACGTTCCGCCACCCCTTCCCCGGTGAATTCCTCACGCAGGCGCTCGGCCAGATTGCGCTGGATGCACCGCCACAAATGGCGGACAGCTTACTGAGTTACGCCGCCGACCGGCGACCGGGCTCGGCGCGCTACCGCGAGCTGGCAGCCGTTGCGGCGCTTCGGGCGGGACACTGCGAGGCGGCAGCGGCGAGCTTCGTCGAGCTCCTGGACTTCGCGCTGCGACGGGACAACGGACCGGCTCTCGTTCGTGAATGCTGGATCGCGCAGGACTCTAGCGCGCGGACCGGGGGCGCTGGCCGGGGGCGGGGGGCACCGGGGACGCGGGGGGCTGCGGCGGGGGCGGGGGCGGGGGCGACGCAGGGGCCGGGGAGGCACTGAGCACGTCCCGGATCTCGCCCGCGGCGGCAATGGCGTGATCGACATCCCGCGACAGCGCGCGTGCCTGTTGCGTCGCGTTGGTCAGATCGCTGAGTACTGCCGCAACACCCGCCGAGCGTAACCGCAGCAAGTCGAACCGAACGTTCTGCATCGCCAGCACGCACGATTCGATCTGTTCCTCCACCCGTTTGCGGCGCACGAGCAGATCGCTCAGCGCCTGCCGCTGGCGCTCCAGCAGATTGAGCTGCCGCTCGCGCTCCGTTCCCTCTTCATGAAGCTTCACCGCCTCAAGCCGCACCTCGATGCGGGCGAGTGCGCCCTCGTCCACGTCCGCGCTCATCCCGTGCAGCATCCGGGCGAGGTCCTCGGCGCGCTTCAGTAGACCGTCCACCGTCAGCACGACGTCAGGCAGCAGCTTCTGCTCCGACGTCGGCACGCGCTCCATGATCTTGAGGATCGCGTCGCGATCGTTCCGGGCCATGCGAATCGTGTCAACGTGACGGCCGAACTCGTCGGCCCGGGGCGCCGGCAGGTCGCGCCGCGGACCGAGCACCGCACCGTGCGCATCGGGTGCCGCGGGCCGGTTCAGGACATCACGCCACGAGTAGCCGTTCTGCCACAGCTTCATGTATTGCGGCAGCAGGCCGAAACCGCCCCAGATCGCCGTCGGGAACAGCGACCACCCCAGTCCGCCACCCATCAGCGCATCGATGAACATCAGGCCACCGCAGACGGAGGCCCAGGAAACGAAGCCGTCCCGGAATTTCGCGACCATGCGCGATTCGCCGCTCGGCGTGAGCTCGCTCTTCGGATCTTTTCGCGGTGCCGGTCGCGATGCGCGGCGACGCTCGGGTCGTCCGCCACCCGACATCCGCGCGGGCGGTGCGCCGAGTCGCGTGTCGGCCGCAGCTCGGAGACCGACACCGCCGCCACTCGTGCGGCGCGACGGCCGGTACGGTGGCGCGCTGCGCGATTCGAGGGCACGCCGCAGCGCGTCGGCCGTCGGCCAGCGCGCCTCGGGCTCTTTCTCGAGCGAGCGCATGACGCACGCGGACAGATCGTCGGGGCATGTCGGGGACTTGTCTTGCAGATTCGGCGCCTGCTCGGTGATCTGCTTCAACAGGATACCCGGCACCGTCGGCGCTGAAAACGGCAACTCTCCCGCGAGCATCTGGTAGCCCACCACACCGAGACTGTAGATGTCGGAACGACCATCAATCTCTCGGTCGCCGGCGGCTTGCTCCGGACTCATGTAGTGGGGCGTACCGATCGCAACGCCCGTGGCCGTGAGCGTGCCGGGACCGGTCGTGGACGTCAGCGCCTTGGCGATGCCAAAGTCCGTCAGCACGGTCCGCCCGCGACTGCCTTCCAGCAGGATGTTGTCGGGTTTGACGTCGCGATGGATGATGCCGAGGGCATGGCCGGCGCCAAGAGCGTCGGCGGTTTCCATCATGATTCGGCGGGCTTCTTCAGGTGGGAGTCGCTCGCGGCGCTTCAGGCGCGCCGCGAGCGACTCACCATCCACGTATGCCATGACGAAATAGACGAGCCCGTCGGGACCTTCCCCGACCGAGTGGATCGGCACGATGTGAGGATGCGACAACCGGGCGGCGGTTTCCGCCTCGCGCAGGAACCGGATGCGGATTTCCTCGCGAAACGCGAGCTCTGGCGGTAAAACCTTGACCGCCACCTTTCGCTTCAGCCGCTCATCGCGCGCGTGATAGACGACGCCCATGCCGCCGCGGCCGATCTCCCCCTCGAGCGTGAAGGAAGAGCCAAGGGCCTGGCTCAGCCGCTCCGCCAACCGATCGTTCATGCCGTTTTGCAATGCATTCGAGCACTAAGATTTAGCCGCTGAAATGCGGGGGTGCAACACACTCGCGACACCGTAGAGTTGGCAGCCGAGCGCCGCTTTGGCGGCTCCTTTCGGAACGGACCTGCCGTAGACGACGTTGTTTCGTGGCACGGACGCTGCATCTGACGTCCTGATCCAGTGTCACGAAACCTACTATCGGAGATTCCATGTCAGACCGGATGACTTTGCCCGTCCTGCCGCTGCGCGATGCCGTGCTGTTCCCCGGCGTTGCGACGCCGATCGGCGCGGGCCGTCCTGCGACATTGCGTGCCATAGAAGCCGCCCTCAAGCAGGCTGATCGCAAGGTCTTCGCGGTCGCCCAGAGAGAAAACATCGATCAGGTCTCCCCCGGGGTGCTCTATACCACCGGCACGATCGCGCGCATCAGCCAAGTACAGCGCAATCTCGGTGGAGTGCAGCTGATCCTGCACGGCGAAGGCCGCGGGACGGCGGTCCATTATACCGAGACCAACGGCTATCTCGAGGCGACGGTCCGGGAAGCGCCCGACCTCGCTCCCCTGAATGAGAAGGACCCTGCCTTCGTAGGGTTGCACCGGGAAGTGCGTGAGCGCGCGGCGGAGTTGGGGCAGAAATCGGGACTACCCAATGAGGTCGTGCAGCAGGTGCTGCAGGGCGTTACGGACCCGGGTGCCCTGGCGGATCTCGTCGCGGGACATCTCGACATCCAATCGAGCGAGCGCCAGCAGCTGCTCGAAACCATTCCGGTCGAAGACCGGCTGCGTCGGGTGCTCGTCCACGTGCAGCGCCAAATCGCGGTGCTCGACGCTCAGGAAGACATTAAGACTCAGGTCCAGGAAGAATTGGGCGAGCGTCAGCGCGAGATGCTGCTGCGCGAGCAGATGAAGGCTATCCGCAAGGAGCTCGGCGAAGAAGAAGAGGCGGCCGAGGCGGACGATCTGAAGAAGCGGCTCGATGCGCTCGAGCTGCCGGAAGCGGCGCGCAAGGAAGTGGATCGCGAGCTGGCGCGCTTGGAACGCGCTGGTCGGGAATCCATGGAAGCCCAGGTAATTCGCACCTACCTCGAGACGATCGCGGAGCTGCCGTGGAATACGCGCGTTGAGGAGTCGCTCGATCTCAAGCAGGCCGCGAAGATTCTCGAGGAGGATCACTACGGTCTCCAGGACGTCAAAGATCAGGTTCTCGAGTTCCTGGCGGTGCGTCAGTTGCGCCAGCAACAGGCGAAGGAAGAAGGCAAGGCGACTGAAGCGGAGCTCGGTAATGACGACGATCGCGCCGCACGCGCCCCGACCTTGCTTTTCGTCGGACCTCCCGGCGTCGGCAAGACGTCCATTGCGAAGTCGATCGCGCGGGCGATGGGGCGGCCGTATGTCCGGATTTCACTGGGCGGGGCGCGGGATGAGGCCGATATCCGCGGCCACCGGCGGACGTATGTGGGTGCCATGCCCGGACGGATCATTCAGGGCATGAAGCAGGCGGGAGCGAAGAACCCGATCTTCCTGCTCGACGAAGTGGACAAGCTGGGCATCTCGTTCCAGGGCGATCCGGCCGCGGCCCTCCTCGAAGTGCTCGATCCGGCGCAGAACGATTCGTTCACCGATCATTACCTCGGCGTCCCGTTCGATCTGTCCGAGGTGCTGTTCATCGCGACCGCGAACTTCATCCAGAACATTCCCGGGCCACTGCTCGACCGCCTCGAAACGGTCAACTTCGCGGGATACACCGAGCGCGAGAAGCTGGAGATCGCCAAGCGGTACCTGGTGCCGCGCCAGCTTCGGGAGAACGGGCTGCGGGACGATCAGCTCGCCCTCGGCGAGGATGCGCTGGAGGAGATCATCGCGAGCTACACGCGCGAAGCCGGCGTCCGCCAGCTCGAGCGTGAAATCGGCAAGCTCGGCCGTAAAGTCGCGCGCAAGATCGCCGATGGTGAGGCGAAGCACGTGACGGTCAGCGAGAAGGACATTCCGGACCTGATCGGACGGCCGAAGGTCCATCCGGAGCGCATGGCCGGCGAAGATGAGGTCGGCGTCTCGACGGGGATGTATTACACGCCGGTCGGCGGCGACATCATGTTCGTCGAAGCGAGCGTCATGCACGGCAAGGGCGACCTCGTCCTGACCGGTCAGTTGGGCGACGTGATGAAAGAGTCGGCGCGCGCCGCGCTGACGTACGCCAAGTCACACGCCGACCTGTTGGGAATCCCCGAGGGCGCGTTTATCGATACCGATGTCCACGTGCACGTTCCCGCGGGCGCGATCCCCAAGGACGGACCGTCTGCCGGCATCACGATGGCTACTGCGCTTGTCTCCGCATTGTCTCGGCGACCGGCGCGGCACGATATCGCGATGACGGGTGAGATCACCCTGCGCGGGCGCGTGCTTCCAATCGGCGGCGTCAAGGAGAAGATCTTGGGCGCCGTCCGTGCGGGCATCACATCCGTGATCCTGCCGAAGGAGAACGAGCGCGATCTCGAGGACTTGCCTGACGAGGTGCGCAAGACACTCGACGTGCACCTGGTGGAAGATCTGGGAGACGTGCTCAGCCTGTCGCTGCGCGGGGCGCGTTTCGAAGCGGGTCACCTGATTTTCGAAACGGAAGCGCCAATCAGCCTAGCGCGCGCTCACTCCCGCCACCACTAAGTCGACAGCCGCCGCGCGCCATCGCTCTCTGAGCGATGGCTCGTCGACGGCCAGTGGCCGCGCACTGGTCGCCACCACGCCTTCCATATTGAGATAGCCGACCATCAGAATCAGCGCCTGAGCGGCGGTCAGATGCGGGTCTACATCGTCCCGCACCTGGCCCAGGCCCTGGCCTTCCGCCAGCAATACGACCAGTCGATTGATCGCGGGCTGAAAGGCCATCCCCGACCGGTTTCCCTGCGCGATGAGCGCGACCACCTGCGGATTTCGAGCGAGGAATTCGAACTGCGCGGCGAGCGTGAGGCGAAGCCGGTCGAGTGGACCTCCTGCCGGCTGCCTGATGCCGGCCAGCGCATTCTCGAGCTCGCCGGCGGTCTCAGAGAGCACGGCCTGAAAGAGCCCGCGCTTGGAGTGGTAGTAGTAAAACAGCAGTTGTTTGTTGACGCCCGCGCGCTGGGCGATCTGGTCTACCCGCGCGCCCGCGTAACCGCGCTTCGCGAACTCTTCCCGTGCCGCGGCTACGATGCGTAATGCCCTGTTATTGCTCAGTTTAGGAGGCATGGCCCGATTTCGTCAACCATCTGGTTGACGAAATCTAAGGCCCATCGTCCGGCGCCGCCACTGCTCGCGTTGCTGGCTTGGGGAACGCCGGCCACGCGACGCCCAAGTCGTTCCAGTTGAGAATCGCATTGAACGCGAGGGCAAAGCTGCCCTGGGTCTCCCAGCGCCAGAACGGCCGGATCGCGAACATCACGACGTGGCCCTGCCCGACCGGCGCATCGATCACCGCCGGTCGGCCCGCCAGCTCCTCGCCATTGACCAATAAGCCCGAGAGGCGCAGCGAATCGCGCTTTGCGGTGAAGCTCATCACGACACGCGGCCTGGTCCGCGCCTGCTGCGCCGTCAGATCGGCGTCCTGATCCTCGGGGATGTCCGTATTCGTATCGACCTGAAAGAGCGGAGACTGGTTGAAGTACACAGCCAGTGTGTCCGCGTATCCATATGCGATCGGGCTGCGCGGATCCTTCGTGACGGCGCGATAGATGCCGCCTGTGGCCCTGAGTTGACGCGCCGGGACGATGTCGATGCCGCGCGTCACGCCGTACTCCGTGAAGATGCCGGCGGTGCCGCCTTCGGTGATCAGAACGCCGCCCGCTGACAGCCACTGATTGAGCGCTGCCATGCCCTCGAGTCCGATTCCGGGCCTCACGTCGTCCGTCGAATCCACGCCGACGAGATTCGGTGTAAGCGCGCTGCGGCGCCACGGCACCGGTGGGCCATTCATCGGCAGTCCGTTGACGATCTGTTGGGGATTGTTCGAGACAAAGGGCAGCACGATCACGTTGAACTGCCGCAGCAGGTCGCGCCGGTTGAGTTGCTGGACGCTCATGTAGGCGTACGGAATCCTCAGCACGTCGAACGCATACCGGACCCAACCTTCGTTCTGCGTATTCAGCCACGAATGCACGAGCGCGATCTTTGGCAGATCGAGCTCGTGCCGCGCGACCTGCGGCATCGCGGCAATCCCGACGACTTTCAGACCGAGCGATTCGGCCGCCTGCGTGAGCCTTCGTTCCAATCCGCCGGTCGCCGGAACGATGGTGGTCCCGAGTCCCCACGCCTGCTTGTCCACGGAAAACGAATCCTCGCTCGCGAACATGCGGGCGTCGCGCAGCGCAAACCGGAACTGGATGAGACCGCTCTCGGTGGTCGGTGCGATCAGGTATGCCGCCGCACCTTTGACACCAGACACCTGACCCCTGACCCGAGCGTCTTCGTTCATGAGTGTGAGCGGCGCGTGCAGCACGGTCGTGTCGGCGATGGGATGCAGCGCCACATTGCGCACATACTGCAGCGTCCACCCGGTGTCATCGTACGGCGTTGGATCATTGGCGCCGTAGTCCTGTTTGCTGAAGTAGCTCTTCGCCAGCGGACCGTACGGTTGGTTGAGCGGCACGATATAATCGCCGGCCGCGATGTCCATGCCGCCCGCCTTGAAGCTCCCCCTCGCGCGGTGCACCTCGATGCCATGGAACCGCAGGAGGTTGACGAGATTCGCGGCCTCCACGGCGCGCGGCTGACTCGCCGGAATGTGAAACGCGTTTGGGCCCTCCTTTGCACTGCCCCGCTCGATCGCGCGTACGCCTTTGCGATAGAACTGATCGAGGTAGCGGTGGCCGTTACGCGCCATGTAATTCATGGCGATGAGCAGCGCGGACTGCTGATAGTTGATGTTGTTGCGAATGCACCAGCGCACGCCATTGATCGGCGGATTCGGACGGAACCATTCGATCGACGTCTGGCGTTCGGGCAGCTTCACGGTGTGACAGTCGGCGCCCCGCGACGTGTACGTCTCATAAAACCGGCCAATCGAGTTGTGGCCGTTCGCTACCCAGAACATGTAATTCGGAGTCCAGCCGTCGTAGAAATCGTGCGTCCAGACGCCTGGCAGGCCGCGACTCGTGAGCGCGGTGATTTCCTGGAATGCGAGCTCGTTCCACTCGCTGATCACGATGGGGTCGAGCTCGCGATTATAGGGCCCCGTACCGGTCGACGTATAGAGAAACGGCACCGACTCGTGCAGGTCATGTAGCACGGTGGGATGCCAGGTGAAAAACGCCTTCATCATCGTGCGGGTCAGCACCTGGGACATGACGATGCCGTCTCGATTGTTGTCGTGTGCCGTGTACTTGCCCCAGTAGATGAGACCGGGGCCGATGTTCTTATTGGCCTTGCGATAGCGATAGGTGTCTACCATGCGGTCTCTACCGTCAACTTCGGTCACTGGCGTGATGAGCGTTATGACGCTGTCGCGAATCTGCCGGATGAACGGAGTGTCCTCGACCGCCAGCCGGTAGGCCAGCTCCATGAGCATTTCCGGCGAGCCCGTCTCGGGCGAGTGGATCGAGCCGGTGAGGTAGTAGATCGGCTTTCCGGCGGCGATGAGGCGCTGCGCGGAGTCGCTGCGGAGCCGCCGCGGGTCGGCGAGTGCCGCGGTGATGTCGCGATACTGCTCCAGTCGTGCGATCGTGGCCGAATCGGCGATCGCCGCAATGATCATCGGCCGGCCCTCATCGCTCTTGCCGAGGTCGAAGACCTTCACGCGCGGCGACGCGTCGTCCAGCGTCCGGAAGTAGCGCGTGATGTCGGCCACGTACGAGAGCCGTCCGGTGGTCCCGGGAACGTAGCCGAGCACCTTGAGTGGCGTCGGCACCTTCGGATCGGCGGGCAGATGATCGGTGAGCTCCGTGTTGAACCGCGGCTCTGTCGTCAGCTCCCGAATCTTGGCGGTGTAGGCGGAGTCTACCGGCTGCTGAAGCGCGAGAACTGCGAGGACGGCGTGTACCATGCGACGTTCTCCGGAATGCGGGACAGACCTGACTTGAGAAAATCGAGCAAGAGACGATTCACCTCGTCGGGCGATTCCTCGTGTGTATTGTGCCCGGCGCGCTCCACTAACACGAACTCGCTGCGCGGCAGCTCCTGCGCGAACCTGGTGCCGTCGCGCAACGGGATCCATCGATCAGCATCTCCCCACAGGACGAGCGTCGGTGTCTGCACGGCCGCGAGCCGGCCGCCGCCGAAGGTGTCGAACCCGAACTCTCGTAGCACGCCTCGCAAGGCGCGGCCGTAGTCCGACTCGGGGACGGGCGCGTAGTACTGGTCGACGTCGGCCTCGCTCACCTTGCGGGGGTCTGCGAACGTCGAGCGCAGAATCCGTCCGGTGACCCAGCGTCCGCGAAACATTGTCGCGAATGCGCCCACGAACGGCC
Organism: Gemmatimonadota bacterium; assembly: GCA_003221035.1. GTDB lineage: Bacteria > Gemmatimonadota > Gemmatimonadetes > Gemmatimonadales > GWC2-71-9 > 20CM-2-65-7. Next base: position 41,877 of record QHUB01000018.1, on the reverse strand, counting down.
AGCGCGCGATCTTGAGGACGCCGGGCCAGCGTATGCCGTACCCCGCGGCGTCGATTAATACCATCCCGCGCACTCGGTCCGGATGCGCCGCCGCAACTTCGGCGGCGATTGCACCGCCCATGGAGTGCCCGACCAGCACCGCACTCGAGATGTGGAGCGAGTCGAGGAGCGCGACGAGGAGATGCGCGAAGGCTGCGGTGGTGTAGCCGTGCGCCGGTTTGTCGGAGAATCCAAAACCGCGATTGTCGAAGGCGACGACTCTGTACCCCGCGCCCGCAATCGAGGGCAGCTGGTTGCGCCACGCGTACAGCGATGCTCCAATGCCGTGGATGAACACGACCGCAACGGCCCCAGCGGCTCCCGAGTCGATGAGGCGGAGTCGCGTGCCGTCGATCATTCGGTATCGCGCGTGAAACGAAGTGCCGGCGGGATACGCTCGCGCCTCCGGAATCGGCGCCGCGCGGCAGGCCGTGCCGAGCAGCAGGACAGAGATGAGCGCCGTGCGTGAAGTCACAAGATCGCCGGCATGGCGCGCTGCGCGATCAGCAGGATCAGCGGGTGCGAGGACCACAGACCGGCCAGTCCATCTCCTTCTCCCGAGATGAGCAGGAGTTGCGCGTCGTCGATGAGCAGCACCGTCGAATTGGGCGCGTCCGTGCCGGCAGGCTCGAGCCACGCGGGCGGGTCTGCCGGCATGCCGCCGCGCATTCGCACGGTCAGCGTGGCGCGCTCGCCGGCGCGGCGCCACGCCGGCAACGTCGGTCGCCACAGCTCGAGAGCCATCACTCCTTGTACACTCCGCGCTGCGCGCGCGACGAGCTGCATCAGGAGATTCGCCACGGCGCGGCTCCCGGCGACTTCTCGTGTAACGGGCTCGCTGGGCCGCGTCGCGTCGCGCAAGTCGCGCCCCAGCCGGTCGAGTGCCTCGCCCTGAAGCGTTGCAAGATGAGCGAGCAGCGTCTGCGGATCGGTCGGCCGATAGCGAGCAGGTCGCTCCGGCGGTGGCGTTCGTGACGCGGCGCCGCGCGCGGTCAGTCCTTCGAGCGCGCTATAGGCATTGGCACGCGCGAGATGCGCGCTCCGCGCGACTGAATAGCCTGTCGCCGGGCCAAGCTTCAGGAGGGTGGCATAGACCAGTGATTCCGTCGGCGTGAAGCCGAACGGTGTCAGATCGATCGCCATTGTAGTAGCAAAAGCTACTACGTATGGCACCAAATGGCGATCTTAGGCGATGCTCAACGGGAGGCCGAGCAGTCTCGCGATCAAAGCGAGGCGGAACGTCACATCCGTCTGCCGTTGGGCGGGACTCTTGCCGGGCCCTTCCAATGGGAAGTAATGAAATACCACGGGGTTATCGGATTTTGGAATACCCCGGAGGCCGGCTGGCGCCCAAATACCTTGCTCGTCCGTCTCACTGAACAGCCGGGCGAGGACCTTCGCGGCGCTGGGCACCTGTCGTACGATCCCAAGGCGGGTGAGTAACTCGAGCCAGTAGAGCGCGAATGGTACGTCATCGACGCGGCCCTGAGCGTCGGCGTGCAGGGGATCGCCCAGGATCTCGAACAGGGGCCGGAAGATCTTCTTTCCGGCCAGAATGGAGAACTCGCGCCGAGGCGTTGCGGTCGAGAAATAGGCGGCCAGGCGTTCCAGGAACCCGGCCCGCTCGCGCTGCACCGCGGGCATGAACGCCAGCATCTCGATGGAGAATACCGTCGGCGGATAGGTCAGGGGGTCGAGAACGGTCTTTCCCTGGGCTTTTTTGAAGGGCTTTTGCGCCAGCTCGCTGCGCAGATACATCGAGATGTCGCTGGCGATTCGATGCGCGGCGCCGCGCAGACGCGGGTCGTCCTGGTGCGCTCCGCGGGCAAGCGCCGCGGCCGCTCCCTGGCTGCCCATACCGCGCGCCCAGAGTCCGAGACCCGGATCGGTTTTCGCTGCGCGCTGGAATTCGACTAGCAGCGTCGGATCATCGTCGCGCGAGAGCAGCCGGAAGAGGAAACGATCGGCGAACCGGAATACCCGTGCGTCGGCCGGCCAGCCCAGCTCGAGCAAGCGCCGGTACTGGAGGAGTGTCCCGACTTCTTTCCATCCCATCGCGGCCGCCGGCTCGGGCGCGAGCAAATTTCCGCCCCACAGCCCCGTGTCCTTCTGCTTGCGCACGATCGCGAGTGCTTCCTTGTAGCGGAGAATCTCTTCGCGGAGCGCAGTGACACGCTCGAGGTCGCGCGCCGGTTCCGGCACGACTTCGATGAGAGTCCGATACTGAATGGGAAGACTGGCCGCCTCGTACAGCCACGACAGAGGCACCGTATGCGTGGAGGGAATCTCCAACCGCCGCTCCAATCGTAGGAGGCCGGACCAGCTGGTACTGCCGGGTTGAAAAACGGGCGCAAACTTACCCGCGACCCAGCCATTAGGCAATCGGCGCGGAGTAACCCATTATCAGCCAACGTGTTCCGGTACCACTCAAGAGTGCAACTTTCTGCACTCATCAGGATTGGGGCCGCTGGAACTCCGACGATCGCAACCACCGCGGCATTGCCGGATCGTTCGCGATCGCGCGCGCGGCGCGCACCGTCACGCGCACCTCCTGTGCCATCCCTGCATAGCGGAAGGTCGGCTGATACTCGTCACTCGGTTGGTGATAGCGCTGCTGGTTGTAGATGTTCTCCTGTTCTTGCCCCCACCCTTTCGGGCGCCCGACGAAATCGTCGCCGGCGTAGATAGACAGGCCCGGCACACCGGCGCGAGCCAGCGGAAAATGGTCCGAGCGGAAGAACGTGCCACGGAGATCGGGCTCCGATTCCACCGTCATCGCCTCGGCGCGCGCGGCGGCTTCGAGCACCGCGCCCAGCGTGGAGCGATCCGAGCCGCGCGCACCGATGTCTCGCGTCGCGCCGCGCACATTCGTGACGTCGAGGTTGAGCACCGCCGCCGTGTTCGCGAGCGCCACGAGGGGCTGCTGTACGTAGGCCTCGCTGCCGAGCAAGCCACTCTCCTCCGCTGTCGTTGCGACGAACAGAATCGAGCGCGCGGCGCGCGGCATCTGTGTCAATGTCTTCGCCACGCCTAGGATTGCGGCGACGCCGGACGCATTGTCCTCGGCGCCGTTGTAGATCGAGTCGCCGCGGATCGCGGGTCCAATCCCCTTGTGATCCCAATGTGCGGTGATCAACACGACCTGACTTGCCAGATGCGCGTCGCGCCCGGGCAGACGGGCCGCCACGTTTTCCGAGGCCACGTGCCGCAGCGCACTCTGGACGTGAAGCTGCGCCTGCAGGCCGGTGACAACGGGACGAAAGTCGCGGCGCGCTGCCGCGCGTGCCAGCGAATCGAGATTGAGGCCTCCCGTGGAGAGCGCCGCGCGCGCGACAGACTCCTGGACCCACCCGGCAACCGCGAGACTCGGCGAGCGCGGCTGGTCGAGCTTGAACTGCTCGACCGACCAAGAGCCGCGGACGACCTCCCAGGGGTAGGTCGCGCTCTCGGTCGTGTGAATCAGGATGGCGCCCGCTGCGCCTTGCCGCGCGGCTTCTTCGAGCTTGTACGTCCAGCGTCCGTAGTAGGTGAGGATCTTCCCGAGAAATACGGTCGTATCGACGAGTCCCGGGTCGTTGACCAGCATGAGCAGGATTTTGCCGTGCAGATCAATGCCTTTGTAATCATCCCACTGCCATTCCGGTGCGTGAATGCCGTAACCAACGAACACCACATCGCCGGTCGCCGAGATGTCGGCTTCGGGACGCTCCGCCCACGCGACAAAGTCGTCGCGGTAGGCGAGTGGCTCGGGAGGGCTGCCGCTCTTGCCCCAGGCGAAGGTTGGCTGCGGGGTCATTCCGACCAGAGAAACCGGCTGGAAGTACGAGCCATTCGCGCCTGCCGGCTCCAGGCCAAGCGCCTGGAACTGAGCAGCGATGTATGCAGTCGCGAGCCGGCCGCCGCGCGTCGCGGGCGCACGACCTTCCAGGAGATCGCTGGCGAGAAACCGGAGGTGAGCGTCCATCGCCGCCGTATCGACCGGAATTGGCGCGTTTTGTTGCGCCGTTGCGGTGGTTGTTCCAAGCACCAGCATCGCGACAGCAAGGCAACACTTGATGATCATAGTCCTCTCAAATCAGGCATTTCACGGTGTCGATAGTGCCGGGCCGGTGCCTGCCGGCTTCACTCGTCAACACGAAGGTGGAGTCGTTCAAGAAGTCGATGGCCTCGCCGCCGATTTCGAGCCCCCCGATGTCGCACGGCTGCGCACGGGCTGGAAGCAGCCGCCCGCCGACTCCGGGATAGAACAGGTAGATCTCCGAGTAGGTCCGCACCGCGACGAGACGGCCGTCGGGCCGCGCAGCCGCTGCCGTCACCACGCGGCCCTCCTCCGGATCGGGTTGAATGTCGAGGGTCTGGACCAGGGACGCCACGACCATGCTGGTCGCGGTGTCGGACGGTGGTCGCCACGCCGTGCGGTCGACGCGGTACAGGCGAATTGCACTCCCGTGGCGGGCGCCCTTGCTGACGAAATAGACGGCCGTGTCGCGCGGTGAGACGTAGACCGCCTCGACGTCGTGCGAGCCGTCGGGGTAGCGCAGGTTCAGCACCGCGGGGGCGTTCGTTACGCCCAGTGTGTCGCTCGCGCGCTCCGGTGGTGATGGCTCGGGAATCGCGTAGACGGTGACAAAGGGACGGAACTCCAGATTGTCGCCTGTGTCGGCGAGGTAGAGGCAGCTCGCACGCGGCTGCGCTCGGACCGCGAACGGACAGGGACCCAGCGAGATGTCTTCCCAGTCGATCGCCTGTGCGCCGGGCACCAACAAGGCGCCACGATCCGTTCCGCGAAGGTCGGTCGCGTAGATGTACGGCCCGTCGCCGGAGTCATTGTGGGTCCACAGCACATCCGGATGCGCGCGACTCACCGCGACGCCGGAGCTTTCGACGACTCGCGGGCTTTGAAACATCGCTTGCAGAAGGAGCAACGCGGTTGCGAACATGAGCCTCCAAGAAGATACTTCGCGCATGCGCGACGCGACGGTTCGTTTGCAGGGGCGGATTCTCTATCTCACCGAGGACCCCGCCCTCGTTCGCGCCCAACTGGCCGGGGAGGATCCGAAGTGGTCGCCGTCGATCAAGCTGCGTGACGATATCTCGACCGACGAAATCACTCCCGCCTACATCTGCTACTACTACGACGAAACACTCGGTGAATTCCCCTACCTCGGCCTGAAGTGCCGCGACGAATTCCCGATGACGCGCGGGTCGGTGAAGCAGGGAGGGTTCGTCGCCGCCGTGAGCGGCAAGCGGCGGGGCAAGGGCTCCTCGCGCGAGCAGTCGCCGTACGCGGAGATGTGCGCGGGCATCAAGCTCGTGGTCGCGGAAAGCATCGAGCGGATCTATCGCGAGAATTGTCAGAACCTCGGCATCCTGACGACCACCGACTTCTCGATTCTCGACCGCGTGCGTCGCGGTGAAGACATCCCGCTTTCGGTCTTCACGGCAGGCGAGGGTGAAATCACGCGCGGCATCATCGAGCACGGCGGGCTGTTCAACTACAACATGGCGCGCCTGCGCGGCGAGGTGGTGCTCCACCCTCCACAGACGCCGCGCCGCCCGATGACGCTGGGCGAGAAGATTCTCGCGCGCCGCTGGGTCGTCGATCCCGCGAAAGGGGAGATCGGTGTTCCCGCCGTAAAGCCGGGCGATGAGGGCTTCGTCCTCACCGACATTCGGTTCAGCCATGAATACGTCACGCCGATGGCGGCGATCTTCTTCGAGCAGCTCGTGGGGAAAGATGCGAAGGTCAACGATCCCGGGTCGATCCTCATGTTCCGCGATCACCTCACCTTCCTTCCCGAGGCGATGACGCCGGAACGAATCAAAGAAGGATTGCTCGACGTCGCACTCCAGCTCGAGAAGAAGCAGCGTGAGTTCGCGACCGCGCAGGGAATCAAGTTGTATGGCGAGCTGCGCCTCGGCCACCACGGCTCTGAAGCGATCTGTCACTCGAAGATTCTCGAGGCCCATGCGCTGCCGGGCCAGGTCATCATCGGCTCCGATTCCCACACGCCGCACGCCGGCGCCGTCGGCTGCATCGCGTTTGGAGTCGGGACGACCGCGATCTTCAATTCGTGGATCACCAAGGACGTCCGCCTGCAGGTCCCCGAGACAGTGAAGGTCGTGATTCGCGGTGAGAAGCCGGAAAACGTCACCGCGAAAGACTTCATGCTGGAAGTGCTGCGCCATCCGTACGTCAAAAGCGGCAAGGCCATCGGCAAACTGGTGGAGTACTGTGGCGAGGCTGTCGAGTCGCTGTCCGTCGATGAGCGGGCGACGATGACCAACATGACGGCGGAAGTCGGCGGGTTTACGGGCTACGTCGCGCCCGACGAGAAGACGGTCGAGTACCTGATGGACTACCGCCAGATGGCGCGCGCCGCGGCAGAGCGGCTGTGCGAAGGGTTGTTCAGCGATCCGGACGCCGAATACTGCGAAGTGATCGCAATCGACGCGGCGGCCATACGGCCGATGATGGCGCTACCGGGCGATCCTGGAAATGGGCTCTATATCGACGACGTCGCCCAAAAGATCAAAGTCGACATCGCCTACGCGGGCTCGTGCACGGCGGGGAAGAAGGAAGACATGGACATGTACGCGCGCGTGCTCGCCGAGGCGGCCGGGCGCGGAGAGCGGGTAGCACCCTGGGTGCGCTTCTTCATTCAATGCGGCTCGCAGGATGTGAAGCGCTACTGTGAACAGCGCGGCTATCTGGACGTCTTCCGACAGGTGGGCGCCACGTTTCTCGAGCCGTCGTGCGGCGCCTGCATCAACGCGGGGCCGGGTGTTTCGAAGACGCGCGAGGAAGTCACCATCAGCGCGATCAACCGCAATTTCCCGGGCCGGTCAGGTCCGGGGCAACTGTATCTCGCCAATCCCTATACAGTCGCCGCATCAGCCATCGCGGGATACATCACCGCGTGGTCCCCGGGGATGGTGCTGGAAACCGTTCGCTAGGGGATCGTCCCCCGAATCTTTTCTTTGATGGCCTGAGTCCCGCTCCCGAAATCGAGCGCTGTCGTCACCATGGTGGACGAATCGGGGACCAGCTTCGCGGTCAGCATGTATTCGCCACTCAACGTGCCGTGCGCGACGCTGAAGCTCGAGTTGCCCTGGCTGGAGCCGTAGCTGCTCGAGGTGGTATGCAGATGCCCACCACGCGTCAGCCATTTCGTCACCGTCGAATCTGAGGCCTGATGGATGACGAACCCCGTTCCCGTGCCGGCGGTGTCGAGCGTGAAACGCTCCCAGAGTGTATCGCTGACGGGGGCACGCCCCGATCCTATCAAGAAAAAGACCGAGTCCATCGTGCGCGATGTCGCGTTGTAACCCTTCCAGGCGAGCACCGCCGTCAAATTGCTGACGACGTGCGCGCCGCCCTGCGTCGCGTCGATGTCGAATTCGATTCCTACCACCCGCATCGTATCCGCTCCCTGTACGACTCGCGTCGCGCGGTCGACGAACGGGAACACCAGTGCCGACATGAGCGCATAGAGTCCGGAGTCGCCGGTAAATGACGCGTCGAGCGTGGTGTCATGGAGGAATGCGGAGTCCAGCGCCATGCGCACGGCCACGATTTCTTCGGCCGGAATCGCATCGGGGTTCACGCTGCCGGCGTCGGAGCACGCAGCCAGAAGCCCGGCACAGGCCAGGTAGGGTAACAGTCTTTTCATGGTCGGGAAAATATCGCTAGTGTTCGTCTCCGCCACCTATACCGGTTACGATCGTATCCCGATACGGACGGAGAGAGTCCCGCTGATACACGCTGCGAGGATTCCAGAGCACCCAGGTGTCGATGCCGAGCTCTTCAGCCGCGCGGATCTGCTCGCGGATTTCGTGCGGCGTGTAGCGCGGCTTGCGGCGGCCGAGCGTGAAGGCTTGTAGATACGGGCGAATCGTCGCGGCTTTAGCGAGCGGCCGTGAGCGCTCGAGCGCTTCGCTCAGGGCGGTGCGCACGACGCGATAGGGCTCGCCATTGGGCCACGCAAGACCGTAACTGCCCTTGTAGTAATGGCTGGGATAGACCATCGGCAACACGACATCCGCGACCCTGACGAAGTCCTCCCACACCTGCCCGATGCCGAGATCGCCCGTCGCCGAGGAAGTCAAACCGAAGATGTCGAACGTGACCGGGATCCCGAGCGGCTGCAGGCGCGTGGTGAGAATCCCGATGCCGGCCTGCACGCCTTCGCGCTGTGTCTCGCCGGATTTCCGCGCGGCAAACACCGCCTCCGCCATTGCTTCTTTCGGCTCGTCCGGGAAGCGGACGTAGTCGAACTGCACTTCATTGAAGCCGAGACGCACGGCCTCTTCAGCGAGCTGAGCCGCGTAGATCCACACCGAGTCGTTGAACGCGTCGACCCACGCGATGTTGATCCGGTCGCGCCACAAGCCCGAGCCATCGCGGCGCTGGACCGACCATTGCGGCTTGCGCTCCGCGAGCAACGGATCTTTGGCGACGACGATGCGCGCGATCGCGTAGATGTCGTGCGCGCGCAGCGTGTCGAGCCGCGACCGAACGTCCTTTGTGCGCACGCACTTCGTGGCGCCGATCTCCTGCGCGACCTGGACATCAGAGGGATAGAGCAGGCAACCCGTGTCGTCCTTGACGTCGACGACGAAGGCATTGATCTCCGTAGAATCGGCCAGGCGAACGAGCGACGCGAGCTTGCCGCCGCCGAAGGCCCAGGCGTTGACGTACAATGCCTTGATCGGCTGCGCTTCCTGCGCGCTGTCGGAGAATGACCCGGGCAGGACGTAGCGTAGCTCCACGCCGCGCATCTGCAGATTCTGGGGCGACGTGGGTAGTTGCTGTCCAAACAGGCCGCGACTCAAAGTCGCGGCCCCGATCACGAAAGCGGCTACCGGGGCCAACTTCATAGGGGCCCACAACATAGGAAACTGACCCTCAGCGGGGCAAGGATTAAGCTCTCACCGACTACGTAAACTATTGAACAGCAAGGCGTAAGACGCGATGCTCTGCCCGCGGTACTGGGGCCGGATTCCAAACAGGATCACGCGCCCCGCGCCCTGTTGGACCTCGAGAATCGCGGCCTTCCCGGCGATCCGGTCGGGATGAAGCACCCAGCCTGACAAGAGGACGCGATCGGGATCCACCGGCCATCTGCCGATCACGCGTGTGACTGTCGAGTCGAGCACCTCGAACGCGGGCCCGCCCTGAAACCAGCCGACGGTTTCGCGTGGCATCCCCCGCGCGATGGCGGTCGTCGTGTCGAGTGAAAGCCGGAAGATCGAGCCGGGTGCGTAGAAATCCTCGTCGCTCACCGCTTCCAGCACGTTGCGCACCGGCAGTAGCAGCGCCTGGATAGCGAAGCGGCTCGCTTCGTTCAGCGCGATCAGCGTGCCGCCGTCGTTGACGAACTGCCGGAGCGCCTCGCTGCCATCGGTACCCATGCCGCCCGCGTACGGCGCGGGATAGCGCGGCGCCAACCCCTCCAGAATCTCGCCTGGCGGCTGATCGGGGAGGATAATCACATCGAACTGATCGTGCAGCTTGCCCGCGCGGACGACCGAATCGACGAGCGACGTGTACTGCACTTTCCAGTTGTCGAACACCCAGCGCGTCCAGCCCTCATCGAGCGCTGGGTCGTACGACTTGTAGAGACCAATGCGGACCGAATCCCCCGCGAGCGGAGGAGCTGGACTCACCGCGCGCGGCGTGATGGGCGCGGAGAGCGGCACGCGGATCGAATCGTTCACGGGAGCGGCCGTGATGCCCATGAGCATCGGCAACGTGTGTGCGGTGACATCGTAGGGCCGCTCGGGCGGTCCGCCCGGGTACTGACGGCGATCAGGATAATGTTGCGGCTCGAGCAGCGTCTTGGCGAACGCCGCGTACGGCTGCCGCAGCACGACGACGTACGTTCCCGCGGCATGGCGCTGGCCCTGGGCCGTGAACGACTGTGTCGCCGTTCGGATTTCGACAGCGCCGCGGTGCAAGATCCTCAGCAGCGCGCTGAGCGCCACGGAGTCCTGGCGCGCCGGGATCACGTACGCGTACGGCCATTCGCGCCACCCACGGACTGCGCGCGTTTCTACCGTGAAGAAGTTGGTCAGCCAGCGTTCGCGGTTGCGCGCCGCATGGTTGAGGAGCGCGTACGCGCCCTCGGTCTGATACGAGACGATGTCGCGCAGCGACCAGCGGCCTCCGCGCCAGGGGTTCGTGAAGTTCCACGACCGCTCCCGCGGGTTGTAGCCGCGCTCGCGCGCCTGCAGCCGGTCGAACGGGATGTCGACCGGTGAGGCGAGCTCGGCGCTTGCGGTCTCGGACAGAATGCGCACGCCGCCGTGGTAATGCTGATAGGCACGCGCCGGCGTCCACGCGTCGTACGTCGAGTTGATTGAAATGCCGGTCTTGCCCTGTCCGGCGAGCTCCCACGCCATCGCACTCCCGAGCGCGTTGACGCCATCGATCAGCAGCGGGTCAACGTTGGGCTCGACGGGATCGAGGTAGGGCGGCAAGAACAGTCGAGCGCCGTTCGTCTCCATCTGGTGAATGTCGTGGACGATCTGCGGGTGCCAGAGGTTGTACAGGGAGTCGACGGTCAGCTGCGTTTCGATCTGGGTGAACGCGTACCAGTCGCGGTTGTTGTCGTGGCCGGCGTAATGGTGGTACAGCTCCGGCGGTGATGTTCCTTCGGCCGTCGTGCCCAAGGTGCGGTTGTACCACTTGGCGACGATCGTCACGCCGTCGGGGTTCAGCGACGGCACCAGCCAGAGAATCACGTTGTCGAGAATCGCGCGCGTGGTTGCGCTCGTGTCGGTTGCAAGGCGGTAGGCCAGGAGCACCGGCGACAAGTGACCGCCGACCTCCGTCGAATGGATGCTCGACGTGATCAGGACCACGGCCCTGCCGTTCTGGAGCGCGTCCCGTGCCGCCTTGCTCGTGCGCAACGCTCTCGGATCGGCGAGGCTGGCATTGATTTGCCGGTACGATTCGAGCTTCCGCAGATTCTGCGGGCTCGAAATGACCAGGGCGATCAACGGGGCACCCAGCGTCGTCTTGCCGAGCTCGCGGTAATCCACGCGGTCGCTCGCCTTGGCCAGCGCGTCGAAGTAGCGCACCAGGACCGGCCATTCGACCAGCTTGCGGTCGTCTCCTGGTTCGAAGCCAAGGATAGAGCGCGGCGTGGGAATGACTGCGGCGGCGGGAGGAGGGGCCGCCGGCCGCGGATGCCGTTGCTGTGTGTGTGCCCGTGCCGCCAGCAGTGTGCCTGCCAGCGCGAACAAGATCCCCGTCCGCCGCATCAACGCTCGCTCGACGTCGCCGCCGGCGTCGTGTCGCCCGTCCCGATCCAGTGGGCGAACCATGTCCGGATCCGCTCCAACCGGTCGACCAGCAGCCAGGGCGGGCCGGTGCGCGACAGCCCATGGAACGAACGCGGATAGCGCACGAACTCGGCCGGAATACCGCGCTTGCGCAGCGAGACGAACAGCTGCTCCGCGTCCGTGATTGGCACCCGCTTGTCATCTTCGGAATGGACGATCAACATCGGGGTCCGCATGTTGTTCGCGTATTCCATCGGTGAGAGCACGCGGTACAGCGAATCGCTTTCCCACGGCGCGCCGTTGAACTCGTATTCCGTGAGACCCTGGGCGTCCGAGGAGCCATACCAGGAGTACCAGTTGTAAATCGAGCGGTCGGTTTGGGCGACGCGGAAGCGGTTTGTGTGTCCCACGATCCAGTTCGTCATGAAGCCGCCGTACGATCCGCCGAGCACCGCCATGCGCGTCGTGTCGACGCCGCCTTTCGCGCGCGTGATTGCCATGTCCACGGCCTGCATCAGGTCCTGGTAGTCTTCCATCCCCCAACGACCGCGCGTCGCGTACGTGAAGTCGTGGCCGTAGCCGGTCGACCCGCGCGGATTGGTGAACAGCATCCAGTAGCCTTGACCCGCGAGCATCTGGAATTCGGGAAACAGCACGTTGCCGTAGTTCGAGTGCGGTCCCCCGTGGATCGACAACACCAGTGGATAGCTCTTGCCGGGCTGATAACCGTAGGGTTTCATCAGCCAGCCCTGGATCTTCAGTCCTCCGACGCCCGTGAACCAGAACGTGTCGGCGGGGATCGCGGCGACTTGTTTGAAGAGTGAGTCGTTGAAGCTCGTGAGCCTCTTGTCCGTGTTGCGGCTGAGCACGTCGATGTACAGCTCGGTGCCGTGAGTGATGTCGCTCGCCGCGTACGCGAGCGCGCGTCCATCCGCGCTGAACGTGAAGCCACGCAGCTGGCGCTCACCGGTCGTGATCTGGCGAACCGCGCCACCCGCGGACGCCACCGCGAAGCAATGCACGTTGCCTTTGACTTCGGCCTCGAAGTAAATGGTGCTGCCGTCGACAGACCAGCTGGGGTGGGTCGGGTCGAGATTCCAACCCGCCGTGAGATTCCTGGCAGTTCCTCCAGTCCCGGGGACGACACAGACGTCATTGTCCATCCCGCGACCCTTCGAACAGACGAATGCCACGCTCCGGCCGTCCGGTGACCATGCGGGCGAGCTGCTTTGCGCGAACCCGGTTGGCAGTGGCCGAACGCTACCGTCCGAGACGTTGACCAGATACAGCGCGGGCATCGCATCATCGCGAATTTCCCGGTTCTCCGTGGAGTCCTGCTCGAAAACGATGGTGTTGCCATCGGGAGACCACCCGGGCGACGTCTGGCTCAGCTCGCCGCTGGTGAGCTGGCGTGGAGTTCCGCCGGAGCGCGGCACGAGATAGAGATGGCTGGGGCGCCGCGTCTCGCGCGGTGACAGGTAGCCCCGCTCATCGGCGACGATCGGGATCGATGTGTACACCCGTCCGTCGAAGCGCTTGGGATCTGGACCGCGTGTGATCGCCGTGGGAGAGACGCGATTGCGCGACGTGTCCTTCTTGAGACTGTCGGGGTCCTCGCCGCGCCACGAATACACGAGCGACAGCCCGGCCGGCGAGAACGCCGGCATCGCGTGCACGCCCTTGATCTGGAAGGCTTCGCCGCCCGGAGCGGTGGTTCGGATGAACCAGATGTCATCGTCCGAGCCTTCGCGCTTGCTCGAGAACGCGAGCATCGAGCCATCCGGCATCCAGGTCGGATTCGTCGCCTCCGTGGAGGGACTCGTGTACCGGAACGCGGGGGACGAGCCGTCGGCCGCCGCCATCCAGATCTCGTTGTGGCGGCGGTCCTTGTCTTCGACGACGGTGGTGACGACGAACGCGACGCGCTTCCCGTCAGGCGAAAGCGCGGGATTGCTGACGACGGTCAGGCGATAGTAGTCGGTCGATTGCCAGGGACGGGGCGCGGACTGGGGCGGCGGCTGCTGCCCGTGAAGAAGTCGTGGGACGAGAAGAAGACCCAGGACGGCATGTTGCAAACGCATACGTCGCTCGAATTGTCGGGGCGGATGAAAATACAGGAGGCCGGGACGCTTTGCTCGCCCCGGCCCCCCAAGATTCCAGCGCCAGTCTAGTTCAACTTGTGCAGCGCGACACGCCTGTTCTGCGCCCGTCCATCGGACGTCGTATTCGAGGCGATGTAGTGCGATGCGCCGTATCCTTGCGCGCGCATGCGATACGGGGCCACGCCTTTCCGCGCGAGATAGTAGCGCACGGCGCCGGCTCGACCCATCGAGAGATGCAGGTTCGTCAGCTTCGCGCCGGTCGAATCGGTATACCCGGCGACCTCGATTCGAATTTCCGGATTCGCGACGAGAGACGCCGCGACCTGGTCGAGCACCGCGTACGAATCGCGTGTGAGCACCGAGCTGCCGGTCTGGAAGTTCACGCCCTGCAAAATGAGCGTCGGACGCGCCGGCGGAGCGCCCGGCGGGACGACGGTGTGCTCCTCGAACAGGATCAAGCACCCGTACTGATCGACGCGCTGGCCCGCGGGAGTATTGGGGCAGCGATCCTGCGTGTCGACGACGCCGTCGCCGTCGGTGTCGTGCGCCATCGGACAGCCCGTGGCGTCAACCTGAATCCCGGCGGGGGTATTCGGGCACTTGTCGAACCCGTCGCCCACACCGTCTTTGTCGCTGTCGGCCGGACAGCCGAATGAATCCACCGGCGTCCCGGCCTGGGTGTCGGGGCAACGATCGATGCCGTCAAAAACCTTGTCACCATCACTGTCCGACGGGCATCCATTCGCGTCGACGGTCGCACCCAGCGGCGTGTCGGGGCACTTGTCGAGCCCGTCCCAGACGTTGTCGCGATCAGAGTCGAGCGGGCAACCGTTCGCGTCCACAGCCGCACCCGCGGGAGTCGCCGGGCACTTGTCGAGCAGATCATTTACACCGTCGGCATCGGCGTCACCAGGGCCAAGCGGTACGACCGCCGGCGGGCATCCCTTTGCGTCCACCGAGACGCCGGCCGCGGTATTCGGGCACTGATCGATGCCGTCGAACACCTTGTCGCCGTCCTGGTCGCTCGGGCAGCCGCGCGCGTCCACGGTGGCGCCGCTCGGCGTGTCGGGACAGTGGTCGATGCCGTTCAACACGGCGTCGCCGTCCTGATCGCTCGGGCAACCGTGGCCATCGACCGTCGCGCCGAGCGGGGTATCGGGGCAGGTGTCTTTCTTGTCGGCGACGCCGTCGCGGTCCGTGTCCTTTGACGGCGTGCCGCTGCCGGCCTGGAAGAACGACAATCCGGCCGAACCGACGTAGTGCGTCGCCTTGTCCGTGAAGCCGCTCGTGGAATTCGGCGAGTAGATCGCGCGGGCGTCGAGACGCAGCGCAAGCCGCGAGCTCACATAGAGCTTCGCGCCGGCGCCGCCGTGCCACCCGCCATCGGTGAAGCGATAGGGATCGGTGCCGCCAAAGTCCAGTCGCGAGTAGCCGCCGAGAATGAAGAACGTCGCGCGCTTCTGGTTCAGCACGTTGACGATCAGGCTCCCCGATCCAATCATCGGCTCGATCTGGGTCGTCGACGTGATGTCCTGCGGCGATTGGAAGATCGCTTCGACCTCGAGGCCGAGCTTCGGGTTCAGCGCGTAGGAGAATCGCGCACCGCCGCCCGCCTTGTTCGCGAGGCCGAATGTCGGGTCATATTTCGTGTACGCCCCGAACAGCCCGACCTCGTAGCGACGATCGTACTGCGCCGCGAGGCGACTGCTGCCGCCCAGAGCCAGTATCACGCACACTGCCGCAAGTTTCTTCACGAGACTACCTCCCCCTTCCCTGCTGTCCTCAGTTCGTCTGCCGCAGCTCGACGCGACGGTTCAGCGCGCGACCTGAGGCGGTGGTGTTGGGCGCGATCGGGTCCGACGGGCCGTAGCCTCTGGCGACCATCCGCCCGGGCGCGACGCCTTTGCTCGCCAGATAGGTCCGGACCGCATCCGCACGCGCCTGTGAGAGACGCGTATTGGTCGGCGCCGCTCCGGTGTTGTCGGTGTGGCCGGCGATTTCGATCGTGATGTCGGGGTTGGCGATGAGTGACGCCGCCACGATGTCGAGAATCGTGTACGAATCAGGCTTCAGCGCTGAGCGGCCCGTCTCGAACGTCACCCCGCGCAGCACGACCTCTTTGCGCGTTTCGGTGAAGAGGATCGGGCAACCGGCCGAGTCCACGTGCGTTCCCGCGGCCGTCGCGGGACACTTGTCTCTGATGTCGTCGATCCCGTCGCCGTCGCTGTCGATCGCGCGTTGACAGCCCACGGTATCGACTTCCACGCCCGCCGGCGTGTTGGGACATTTGTCGAGCCCGTCGGGCACGCGGTCATGATCGCTGTCCACCGGGCAGCCCGTCGTGTCCACCATGGCGCCGGCCGGTGAGTTCGGGCACTGGTCCGGACCGTCGGGGACGCCATCGGCGTCGGCGTCCGTCGGACAGCCCTGGGCATCGACACGCGCGCCCGTCATCGAGCCCGGACACTTATCGAGCCCGTCGTAGACGCCGTCGTGGTCGGTGTCCTTCGGACAGCCGCTGGCGTCGACTTCGGCGTGTTCGACAGTGTTGGGGCACGCGTCGAGGCCGTTATAGACGCCGTCGCGATCAGAGTCGTTGGGACAGCCGTGGGTGTCCACGATCGCGCCGCCGGGTGTGCCGGGGCACCCATCCTTCTTGTCGGCTATGCCGTCCCCATCGGCGTCGTGTAAGGCACTCGGCCCGGTGAAAACCGAAAGGCCGGCGGACCCGACGATGTGGCCGGCCCAGGCGCCGCCGGGAAGTCCGGTGTTCGGCGAGTAAATCCCCCGCGCTTCAAGACGGAGCGCAATGCGCTCGCCCAGAAAGATTCTGTCGCCGATTCCGCCATGAACACCGTTATCGGTGAACATGTAGCTGGGGTTGTCGGTGAACCGCAGGCGCGAATAGCCGCCGAGGATATAGAAGAGATTGTTATCGCCGCCGAGGTTGACGACCAGGCTGGCAGCTCCCAGTGCGAGCGCCGCCGTGGTGCCACCGGTGGTGAGTGAGGGTTGCTGATAGCCGGCGTCGACTTCGACGCCGATGGCCGGACTGAAGAAATACCCGAACCGGCCACCGCCACCGAGCTGGTTGTCGAGCCCAAACGCCCGGTCGTAGCGCGTGAACGAGCCAAACGCGCCAAATTCGAATTGGTGAGTGTGCTGTGCGTCGCTGATCGCGGGAACGACCGCGAGACAGAGCAAGACCGGAACGAGAGGCGCGCGCATGGTTCCCTCGGGTTGGCGGCGCTACACTTTAATAATCAGCCAGTTATTCTCAAAACTCGTTGGGGTGAATGATCTTGCACGGCGGCTGGCGCCGCCGTATCCCACATCACATCTACTCAGAAGGGCGCTTAGGGGTGCCCGTTGCCGCCGCGAATGAAGCGTAGCGCCCGGGCAAGCTCTTCGGCGAGGCCCGATAACTCCTGCGCGCCCTGGGCGAGGTCCTGGATGGCACGCAGCTGTTCCGCGGCCGCCGCGGCAACTGATTCCGCTTCCTGAGCGGAGCTCTGCGCCGCCGTGCGCGCCTGCCCGAGCGACTCGGTCATTCGCATCGCCAGCTGGGCGCTCTGGCGACTGATCTCGGCCACCTGTTTTCCGGCCCGCGCGGTATCGGCAGCCACTTCCCCGATGCGGTCGAGGTCCTTCACCCACGCCGCCGAGCCCTCCACGACCTGACTCAGGTCGCCGCGGATCCGCTCGATCAGCTGCGCGGCCCGATCCAGCGCGCGGCGCGTGTCTTGTACCGCTCTCCCGACGTTGCGCGCCTCGCGCCCGCTCGCTTCGGCGAGTTTGTGCACTTCATCCGCGACGACGGCAAATCCACGGCCGTGAATTCCGGCGCGCGCCGCCTCGATCGTCGCGTTCAGTGCGAGCAGATTGGTCTGATTGGCGACGAATCCAATCGTCTCGGAAAATCTCTCGACCTGCGCCGCTACCTCTCGCAGTCTCCCGACTTCGGTCGCGCTTTCGTCAGTCGTCGCACCGAGGTCGGTCAGTTGACGCACCGCGCCCTGGGTCGCGGTCCGCACGCGTTCCGCGGTCTTCTCCATTTGCGCGCCGGCCTCGCGCGTCCGGTCGCCGGCCGTGGCCAACTCGGTGGCGCTGTCCTTCAACTGGCCTGCTTCACGGGATGCGGTGCTGACAAGCGACGCCGCTTGTCCTGCGCCGCGACTCGCGCGCTGTGCCGAGGCCGCGACCTCCTGACTCGAGGCGTGGATTTCTTCGGTCGTAGCGGTGAGCGTCTGCACGTACTGCATCGTCCGGTCCGACGCCCCGGTCACCGGTCGCAACGATCCGTCGATCGCGACCATCAGGGCGAGCTGCGGCGCGAGGAGCTCGAGGAGATCGCCGTCAGACTGACGGTACATCGTGGGATCGGAATGCCGGACGCTCCACAGCCCCACCAGCTGGCCGGCATGGTACAGTGGCACGAGCATCTCCGATCCGGGCGTCTCCCCTCCCGGCACGACGACCTGATCCCGGGCCAAGCCGTGTGCCACGACCGGGCGACGCGAGCGCAGCGCTTCCCCCGTGAGCCCCGCTTCGGCATCGAAGCGAAACGTGCTGCCCGGCTGCGCGGCGGTGTCGGCGACGAGCTCCATCTGACGGGTCCGGGCATCGTAGCGCGCGAACCCCATCTGCTCCCACGGCACCAGTTGCCGCGTGAGCTCCTGCACGCGCTGGAAACTGTGACTCAGCGTCAACTCCGCGGCGATCACTTGCGCGAGCCGCTGCACGAGCTGCAGCTCATCGGAACGAACGCCCAGACGCAGCACACGGAGGCTCCCGACAGTGCCGAGCGCGAGCGCCGCGAACAGCAACGCGCGTGTTCCGACGGGGATGCTCGCCTCCACAGCGCCCAGCCATCCCAGCGCGAGCGCGGCCGACACGAAATAGACGGTCGATTCCCAGCGCAGCGTGAGGCGTGCGTCCACCCATGCGATCGTCCGGCCGAGCGCGAGCTCGAGATAGAAGGTGCCGTTCACGATTACCGGCAGCAGCACGATGGTCAGCGCGACGACCCAGGCATTGTCCGCCGTCAGCGCTGCGGCGCCGGCCGCACCGGAGAGACGCGCATACATCAGCCCGACGAAGGTCGACCCCGCGGTAAGATGCGCGGCATTGCCGAGCGCCGTCCGGAAGGTCAGGCGCCGCAGGAGCACGTCGCCGACCAGCATCGCAAACGGCGCCACGATCGCTGCGAACGCCCAGCCGCGATCGAGAATGGCGAACAGCATGACGCCAAGCACGTACGAGGAGAATCCGTTACCGGGAAGCGGAATGCCGTTGCGCCGCGTGAAGGCAGCGACGAGCACCAGCAGTGCGCCGGCGAGCGGGAGGTTTTCGGCGCCTGGCACTCGACCGGTGGCGTAGGCGATCAGCCCTGCGCCGAAGCTGAGGAGCGCGGCGATGGCAATGAGGATACGAACAATCAGCGCGGGCCGCATGACCTGTCGCGAAGGTCGGCGCCGTGGCGCGGTGTGTCAAGCGCGACTATCGTTCACGCCATGACGGTCACAATCGAATACTGCGTCGTCTGAAACTACGAGCCTCGGGCCACCGGTCTGGCGGCCGAAATCCGTGATGCGTACCCGCACGCAGAAGTGCGCCTGATCCAGTCGTCCGGCGGCGTCTTTGAAGTGGATGTCGATGGACGTCGCGTCTTCTCCAAGAAAAGCACGAAGCGTCACGCGGAACCGGGAGAGGTCGTGCGCCTGATTCGCGAGGGGACCGCCGGCAAAAAGTGAGGCTCGCGATCTCCACGGGCGGCGGCGACGCGCCCGGCTTGAACGCCGTCATTCGCGCCGCCGTCCTCAGCGCGGTGCATCGCGGCTGGGAATGCCTGGGGATCAAACGAGGCTTCGGCAGCCTGCTCGGCGAAGGCGAATTGATGCCGCTCGGCCCCAACGAAGTCCGCGGCATCACGCACCTCGGCGGTACCATTCTTGGCACATCGAGCCGCGGCAACCCGCTCAAGTGGCGGATGCAGCGCCCGGACGGCAGCTGGGAAGAGCGCGACCGCACGCAGGAGTTGCTCGACGCATTTCGGGACAACCGGCTGGACGCACTCATTGCCATCGGCGGCGACGGGACGCTCGGAATCGCCTTGCAGCTCTGGAAGAAGGGGCTGCCCGTCGTCGGGGTGCCCAAAACGATCGACAACGACGTCGGCGCGACGGTCGCGACGTTCGGGTTCGACACCGCGGTCTCCACCGCGACGGATGCGATTGACAAGCTGCATTCGACGGCGGAAAGTCACGAGCGGGTCATCGTGGTCGAGGTCATGGGTCGTAATGCCGGCTTCATCGCCCTCAACTCCGGACTCGCCGGATCGGCCGACGTGATTCTGATTCCGGAAATCCCGTTCGATATCGACAAGGTCTGCGACAAGATTCGGCGGCGCGAGGCCGAAGGCCGGCATTTCAGCATCGTCGTCGTCGCGGAGGGAGCGGTGGCGAAGGGAGGCACCGTGTCGCTCGTCGATCCGGCTCATGAGCGGCTGGGCGGAATCGCGGACAAAATCGCGCACTCGATCGAGCAGATGACTGGAAAAGAAACCCGGTCGCTGGTGCTCGGACATTTGCAGCGCGGCGGCGGCCCCACGACGTTCGACCGGCTGCTGGCCCTGCGGTTTGGCGCAGCCGCTGTCCGTCTGGTCGCCGAACAACGGTTCGGGATGATGGTTGCGCTGCAGCCGCCGCGGATCGTGTCGGTACCGATCGCGGAAGCGTTGGCAACGCCGCGCCGAGTCCCCGTGGACTCCGACAGCGTTGCCACCGCCAGGGACCTCGGCGTCAGTTTCGGCGACTAGACTGGACGCCATCGCCCAACGCTCGGCAGTTCGGAGAGGGACTTCGTTCTAGTCCCCCCTCCTATATTCCCGTAGTGCGTACCCCTCGCGACCATTCCCTCCCTCTCGATCCCCAGGCATTTCTCGCAGCCGAGCCGTCGACCGGTCGCGTCATCGTCATCGCTCCGACACGTGCTGCTTGCGAAACGATCGAGCTCGCGCTCGGCCTCCAGCTCGAGACGCTGCTCGAGCGAGAACATGGCGACGACATCCGCCGACTCGCAGGCTCGGGACAGGGTTTTGGCGTCGTGGCGGGTACCGGTACGGGCAAGACGCTGGCGATCCGGAGCATGGCGGAGACAATCCTCAAGGCGCCGCTCAAGGTGGGCGTCGTCAATCGCGAACGCGAAGCCACCCCCGAGACGCCGTCGTGGAACGTCGTCATCATCACGACCGGCATCGCTCGCCGCTGGTTCCAGGACGGACTGATCAGCGCGCAAGACACTCTCGTCGTCGACGAGATTCATCAGACGTCGGCGGAGATGGAGCTCTGCCTCGCCCTGGGCAAGCGGGCGCGGTGCCGGTTCATCTGGCTGTCCGCGACCGTGGATCCGAGCTTCTACGCCGACTATCTGGCTTCCGCCGAGGTCCTCGAGACCCGCGCCTTTGATCCCGCGAAAGCGGCTCAGGTGAATGTGATTGCCGAGCAGCCGCTCGAGTTCTTGAACGATCGTTTCATAAAGCGGGTTATGCGGGAACGTCGCGGCGTCGCGGTTTTTGTGCCCACGCGTGCTGAGGTAGAGCAGATCGCCAACGAGCTCGGGGACCGCTGGCCTAATCTGGCGACGGCTTTCTACCACGGCGGCGAGCCCATCCGCGTAATCAGGCCTTTTCTTGACGGTTTGGTCAAACGCCCCTTCCTGCTGGCTATGACTGCGGCGGGACAGTCCGCGCTCAACATCCGCGGCCTGGACACGGTGGTGATCTACGACGCCCGGTACACGAACGTGGTGGAGCGTGGCAAGAACGTGCTCACCCGTGCGTACCTTGGGGCGAACGAAATCCTCCAGATGGCTGGTCGTGTCCACGGGCGCGTGCAGCAGGGCGAGGTCTACATCCTCAGCGACCGCGACCTCGAGTTCGATGACCTGCGGCCTACCGCTCCCGAATTCCAGCTCGCCGGTGATGCGGAACGGGTCGCGATAACCTGCGCCGCCATCGGCGTGGATGCGACAGACCTGGATTTGCCCGTTCCCCTCGACCGGCGCGCTTACCGCGACAGCGTAGAACGGCTCATCGAGCGTGGGCTTATAGAACAAGGCAGGTTAACGACTTACGGGCGACAGGTAGAGGCGATGCCCGTCGAGCGGCCGTGGGGTGAGCTGCTCTACCACGCCGAGCCTGCGCTGGTACCAGTGGTCGCGGTCGCCTCCAACATCGAATCGCTGCATCGCATGACGCGCGAGGAACGACAACTCGGTGGGTTGATCGTCCCGGGTTCCGACCACATCACGGCGTATAACGTCTACGCTGAGGCGGTGAACAAGCACGGCTACCTGGGTGAGGTTTACGGACTGCCCCGCCACCTTTTTCGCGAAGCCGACATCGAGCGCTGGGCCGAGGAACGGGGTGTGCTCGTGAAGGCCATCGAAGACATCGCTCTCGGAACCGCGTCGGTATACCGACAGCTGGAACTAGCGCTCCCGGCGCGACTCCCATACGGTGACCGCAAGACGCTGGAGCTTTTTGCTGACCTTTTGGCCAAGATCATGCCTTTCGACTTGGTTATCGACGAGCAAACGGCGGATGGTCGGGAGGCCCGAGTTAGTCGGAGCTCTGTATGCGGCAGCTGGGGAGCGATAGCCGGAACACTGAGGTATTTCGCGGATCGGTTCGGCGTTCCTCGCGCGAGCATCGAAGGGACGCAGGTGCCGGAGCGTGCTATTCGGCGGTATGCGCGTCGCGGCCGCCCCCAGGTCGTGTTCGAGCGCCAACGCCGCCGCGAGGGGCTCATGGAGGTCAGGACGGTCGACTATTTCGGGTTTATGCTCGACCGCGAGGTCGAGCCGTTGACCGGCTCATTCCCGCCTGAGCTCGCGGATGCGGCGCGGGGTGCGCTCGTCAGCGCGGTATTGGCTGGGGAGACGCCGCATCCCGACCAAGGCAAGGTTCGGCGCGCATTGGAGCGGTTTGGTCATTACTGGCGGCGCTCCGGCGGCCGACTCGAACAGGCAGCGCGTGAGAATATCGCCGCGCAGGTCGCGGGCCAGCTTGGGGGCGTCAACTCGTGGGATGACTTCATTGCCGCCCGTATTTCACTGGATCCCGACGCCGCCATTCCCGAACGCGAACGGCAGACGCTGGACGCGCTTCCCTCTTCGGTCTTCCTCTACGGTGATCGCGTGCCGGTCGATTATGACGTCGAGCAAGGCGTCGGCGTGGTGCGACTGCGCTTGAAGGAAGGCCAGGCCAGGCGCCTGGATCTTGGTGATTTGCCGACATTCGATCGGCCGATGCGCTTTACCGTGACACGTGGCAAGCACGAGGCTGTGCGCGCGAGCTCGTTGGACGAATTAAGGAAGGGATTACGAGGCTTGGGAAGCGCGCATCGCGGTCGCGTGATGCGTGGCGGCAGAAGGCCGAGGCGCCGCTAGTCTTTTGCAGTCACCTCGAGCAGCGCCAGCCATAGCGCATCATACGCATCGCGGGCATCCGCGAGCGGCACGCCGCTGGCGAGCGCGGTTGTGGCTCCGTCGAGAATCGACTCGCGCGCCGCATCTTCGAATTCCCGGTTCCTGTCCGATCGGTCAATAAGGCCGGCGGCACAGAGGCTGAGCCAGGCACGGGCCGTGCCGTCTTGGGCTTGGCGCCGGAGCTCTTCCCAACAGGCATCCAGACCTTCCGCGCCGGAGGCGCCGCTCAGCGCGCGCTCGAGCGCGGTCGCGCGGGCGGTCGCGACCTGCGATGCGGCGGCTCGCAGCAATCGCGCCCGTGATGCGTAGTGGTAGAGGATCAGGCCCTTCACAACGCCTGCGCGGCGAGCAACCGCCTCGAGGGTAAAGCCTTCGATACCGCCGCGCTGCAATGTCTGCACGGCAGCCGTTAGAATCGTGGAACGGGTCGAGGAAGCGTCTTTGGGCACGATGTTGTCTTGCTGGTCAATAATGGCAGTCAATAAGGAAGGCGCAAGCCGAAACAAACCAGCAACCTTTTGCCGTATCAGCGAGTCTCATCTTGACACGAATCTAACAACGTGTCCCGTCCGGATGAAACCTTGGACCTGCAAGTTTTGTATGAGGATGACCAACCAATGATCGACAAACCCGTCAGTCCAGCGGGGACTACCCCCGCGACATTCTCTCCCCTCGTGCGCGCAGTGATTGATTCGGTCACCGAGGGCGTCGTCATCTTCGATCAACAGGGCCGTCTGCTCTACGCCAACGCGTCCGCGCGTCGGGCGGTCGACGGTCAAAACGGGGGAAGCGGCGGCGACATCCGCAATCGTTTGCATTCGCTCGGGGCACGATTCACTCCTCTCCGGAATGGCAACCAAAGCCTGGGCGAAGCGGCGATCCTTCCTTCCGCCGGCGCGCTCACGCTGGCCGAACGCGAGCGCCAGGCGATCACGGACACGCTCCAAGACACCAGCGGCAAACTGGCCGAGACAGCGCGGCGGCTCGGGATCAGCCGCACGACGTTGTGGAGGCGCCTCAAGTCCTACGGGGTGGACGGCTTCCGCGCCTCTCCCTAGGCTCCTAGCTTCTGCGGGGAGTGACCTCCCACGCTTCGCCGCAGCCGTTTGTCATTGAGGAATACGTTCGCTGGTCGGACGTAGACTTCGCCGGGATCATTTTCTATGGCTCGTACGTGCGGCTGTTCGAGATTGCCGAGACCGAGATGTTTCGGCATTGCGGACTGGCGTACGCGCGTATGTTCGATGCGTACGACATTTTTCTCCCGCGCAAAGCCGTTCACAGCGAGTTCTATTGGCCGGCCCGGCTGGATGACCGGCTGCGCATCGCGGCCTACGTCGGCAAGGTCGGCACAAAGTCGCTGACGCTGCACTTCGATGTACTGCGCGCCGACACCACGGCGCTCGATGCCGCGGGATGGATGGTCCTGGTCTGCGTCGATCGCAAAAAGCTGAAGCCCGTCTCCCTGCCGGCTGGATTGATCGCGTCGCTCGCCCCACATACCCTCAGCCCCGAGTCCGCGCGACAGTTCCTCGGAGTTTCTCCATCCCCACGTTGAAACTGGCACGCTGCCGTTCAACCCCTGCCCTGCTCGCACTGCTGGCATGCTCCAACGGCGGCACGATGCAGAATGAGCCGACGAGACTCGAGGGCATGGTGGCGTTTCCACCCCGCGACACGGTGCGGTTTGCCGTCCCGGCGAACGCGCACCGCTGCGCTGAGGGACCGACGGAGATGCTGCTCCAGGCGTCGAATCCCGAGGGCTACGGCGTCCTCGTCCGATTCCGTCATCCCGATAGCGTCGTGGCCGGCACCTACCGCGCCGTCATCCCTGGCGATACGGCAGGACCGACGGCGGTCGTCGCGGTGCGTTACCAGCTGCGCGAAACCGCACACTCGTTCGCGGCCGACAGCGGAACGGTCGAAGTCCACTTCGAAGGCGGGAAGCTTTCGGGTCGAATCCAGACCACCGGGATCGAGAACGGCATCCGCACCCCCACGCGGATCACCTACCACGATGTGCCCGCACCGGCACGCGGGGACACGGTGTCCTGTGCTGCTCAGCCATGACCGTACGCATTGGCATTATCGGCTCGGGATTCGCACGACGAGTGCAGTTTCCGGCGCTCGCTTTGGTCGCGGGCGCAAAACCGGTGGCGATCGCGAGCGGCCACCGCGCCAACGCCGAAGCGGTCGCACGGGAATTCGGTCTGGCGCATGTGCTCACGGACGGGATGGAGCTCGCGGCGTCGCCGGATGTGGATCTCGTGATCGTATCATCGACGCCCGATACCCACGCGCGCTTTGCCATTGCTGCGCTTCAGGCCGGCAAGCACGTCCTGTGTGAAAAGCCGATGGCGCTCGACTCTTTCGAGGCCGCGCAGATGGTGACAGCATCCGAACAGCATTCCGACAGGTTGGCCTGGATCGACCACGAATTACGGTTCGAACCCAACCGCCGCCGCGTGCGAGAGCTGATCCGGGCCGACGCGATCGGCGAGCTGCGCCACATCGAATTGACGCTCAAGCCGTACCTCCGTGGGGACGGACGGCCGCAGGCGTCCGACGCGCCCTGGAACTGGTGGTTCGACGCCGCGCGAGGCGGCGGCATCCTCGGCGCCGTCGGTTCGCACCTCATCGACCTCTGTCGTTTCTGGAGTGGGCATGAGGTCAGCTACGTCGCGGGCCTGGTCGAGACGTTTGTTACCGAACGCAAGGATGAGACCGGCACGCCGCGCGCCGTGACCGCCGACGACTTCGCGAGCTGTGTGCTCCGGACATCGAGCGGTACGGTGGCGACGATCACGTTGAGCACCGTCGCTCACCACGGTCCGGGGCATTTCGGTCAGGTGACCGGAAGCGAAGGGACGTTGCTGCTCAGCGGCGAGACCAAGCTCGAGCTTGGCAAACCCGGCGCGCCGCTCGAGGATATCTCCGCACCGGACGACCTGTCGCAAGCGATGACGCCGAACAACATGTGGGCCAGATCCTTCGTGAGACTGCTGCGGGAGATGGTTCACGTAATCGGTGGTGGCACACCACAGGGCGAGCCGGCGACGTTTCGCGACGGCTGGCAGGTACAACGCGTGCTCGATGCCGTCCGCGGTGGCCGTGGCGTGCAATTAGATTGAGCCCAGTGGAACAGACCTACTTCCGCAAGGGCTTTGGCCTCAAAGGGGCGATCGAAGGCGCGCTCACGGCCGACTATCACAGCCAGGTGGTCGATGCCATTCGCGCGTCCGGCTACACGCTCGAGGTCGGCGATCTGACGTTCCGGCTCGCCGGTGAGTTCGGCTTTTGCTACGGTGTAGATCGCGCCGTCGAATATGCGTACGAGACACGCAGCAAGTTTCCCGGCAAACGCACGTTTCTCGTCGGCGAGATCATCCATAATCCGCATGTCAACCAGAAGCTCGCGGCGATGGGCGTTGAGTTTTTGCATCGTCCCGTGGGCCGAGAAGGCGAGTTCGACTTCGGCTCGGTGACCGCCGATGATGTCGTCATCCTGCCGGCGTTCGGCGTGACCGTGCGGGACTTCGAGCGGCTGCGCAAAACCGGTTGTGTGCTGGTCGATACGACCTGTGGCTCCGTGCTGAACGTCTGGAAGCGCGTGGAATCGTATGCGCGCGACGGTTTCACAGCGCTGATTCACGGCAAGAACTTCCACGAGGAAACGAAGGCCACCTCGAGCCAGGTGAACAAATACTCCGGCGGCAAGTACCTCGTTGTACGCGATATGAATGAAGCACGCATGGTGTGTGAGTACATCGAACAAAAGGAGCCGGGAGCCGGGAGCAGGGAGCAGTTTCTCACGCAGTTCAAGGGGAAGATGACGCCCGGCTTCGATCCCGATCGTGACTTGCAGCGGATCGGCGTCGCCAATCAGACCACGATGCTGTCGGGTGAGTCACTCGCCATTGCGAGCGAGGTAGGGAAGAGCATGGCGCGGCGGTGGGGGGAAGCTGCCGCGAGCGAGCACTTCCGCACCTTCGATACGATTTGCTCGGCGACCCAAGAGCGTCAGGATGCCGTGCTCAAATTGATCGCCGCACCGCTCGATTTGATGGTCGTGATCGGCGGGTACAATTCGAGTAATACGACCCACCTCGCCGCCATCTGCCAGGAGAAAGTCACTACCTATCACATCGAGGACGCGACCGGCATCGATGTGGAGCAGCGGAGCATACGGTTTCGGCCGGTTGGGCTCCATTCCACAGAAGAGCGCCGCGATCATTGGTTTCCCGAAGGCCGCCTCACGATCGGCATCACGGCCGGCGCCTCTACCCCGAACAACAAGATCGGCGAGACCATCGAGCGAATTGCCGCCCTTCGGGGGTTGTCTTTAGTGCAACTGGCGAAGGGGGCCGGACAGGCCTAGGACTCATGGACCCTTGACCCGGGCTCGGGCATGAGTCCTGTTCGCCACATCCCGTCTGCAAAACCCATCGATCTCACGAAGGCCGACGAGCGCCCGTCAGGCACGTGGCGCTATTCGTCCCACCTCTCCCTCGTTCTGGGAGGAGGGGGCGCGCGCGGCGCGTATCAGGTGGGCGTCCTGGCTGGGCTGGCCGATCGCCTCCCGGGGCTCGCCTTCCCGATCGTAACCGGAACGTCGGTCGGCGCGATCAACACCGTCTACCTGGCCGCGCACCTTGGCGCCCTCAGCGAGGCCGTCGCCGGCATGCGCGAGGCCTGGGCCGGTCTCACCAGTGAAGGCGTCTTTCAAGTCCGGCTGTTGGGTCTGATCACTTCGATGGCGCGCAAGGGACTGCAGAGCATCACCGGCCTCGGCGGCGGCCCCGGCGGCATGCGCGGCCTGGCGGACACCAAGCCGCTCCGAGACTTCTTGTCGCGCGGCGCCGACCTGCGTGGGATCGCAGCGAATATCGCAAACCAGCGCCTCAAGGCGGTCGCGATCAACGCGACGTCCTACACAACCGGGCGCGCCGTCTCGTTTGTCCAGGCGGCGCCGGAGATCCCGATGTGGGAGCGCGTGCAGCGACTGGCGGTGCGCACGCAGCTCACGGTCGATCACATCATGGCATCGGCGGCCCTGCCGCTGGTGTTCCCGGCTGTGCGAATCGGCGACGAGTTTTATGGAGATGGAAGCGTGCGTCAGATGGCGCCGCTCGCGCCCGCGCTGCATCTGGGCGCTCGCGCGATTCTCGCGATCGGGCTGCGGGTTCCCCGGGCCGCCCGGCAGGTCACGAAGGAGATGGTTTCCCCAAGCGCCGCCGAGGCCATGGGGTTGCTGTTCGACGCCATCTTCATGGACGCAATGGAAGCCGATGCCGAACGCCTGGACCGAATCAATCACATCCTGGCGGCGTTCCCGGAAGGGCATCCCGTTCCGACGAACTTGCGCGCGGTCGAGCTGCTGATGTTACATCCCACGCGGGACCTCGGCGCGCTCGCGGCGGGCAAGACACACTTGCTGCCGTCCAATATTCGACATGCGGTTCGGGCGATTGGCGGGCACAAAGCGGGGGCCGCGGAGATGCTGGGGTTCGTGCTGTTTCATCCGGAGCACACCGCGCTACTCATGGAAGCGGGCTACGAGGACGTCGGCGCACAGTGGCCTGTTATAGAGAAGTTTTTCGAGAAGCTCGAGCGAGATAAGGTACTGCACCCGACGATTCACTAGAGCCCCGGGTTCGGGTATATTTCGGGCCTTATGTCGCTGTCGCGCTTCCATCCGGTTATTGAGCACTGGTTCTCCAAGCGCTTCGAGCAGCCCACCGAGCCGCAACAGCGGGCGTGGCCTGTCATTCAGAAGGGCGACGACGTCCTCATCGCCGCGCCCACCGGGTCCGGTAAGACATTTGCGGCGTTCCTTTCGGCGATTGATTCTCTCGTCCGCCAGGGGCTCAACGGCGAACTGAAGAATGAGATTCAGTGCGTCTACGTCTCTCCGCTCAAGGCGCTCTCGAACGACGTCCAGAAAAACCTCTCTGAGCCGCTCGCCGAGATCCGTGCGCGCTTGCGGGAGGAGGGGCTGCCCGATGTCGAGGTGCGGACGCTGGTCCGCACTGGTGACACGCCCCAGTCGCAGCGGCAGGCGATGCTCAAGCAGCCGCCTCACATCCTGGTCACCACGCCGGAATCGCTCTATCTGATTTTGACGTCCGAGCGCGCCCGCGAAATGCTGCGGTCGGTCCGGACGGTCATCGTGGACGAGATCCATGCCGTGGCGCGGGACAAGCGGGGCAGCCATCTCGCGCTCTCCTTGGCGCGGCTCGATGCGCTCACCGGGAGGCGGGCACAGCGTATCGGGTTGTCCGCGACGCAGCGCCCGATCGAAGAAATCGCGCAGTTCCTGGTGGGCACCGACCAGGCGCCGCCGACCATAGTAGACGCCGGCCATATCCGCACGCTGGATCTCGCCCTCGAGATCCCGTCATCGCCGCTCGAGGCGGTGATGTCGGCGGAGGTCTGGGAAGAGGTCAACAGCCGGATCGCCGAGCTGATCACGCAGCACAAGACCACGCTGGTCTTCGTCAACACCCGCAGGCTGTGCGAGCGACTGACGATGCATCTGTCCGATCGCCTCGGCGCGGACAAGGTGACCAGCCATCACGGCAGCCTGTCGCGCGAAAAGCGGCTCGCTGCCGAAGAGCGACTCAAGGGAGGCGAGCTGCAGGCGCTCGTGGCGACCGCGTCGCTCGAGCTCGGCATCGACATCGGCAGCGTCGATCTCGTCATCCAGGTCGGTTCGACCCGATCGATCGCGACGTTGCTTCAGCGGGTGGGCAGGGCGGGGCACCGCCTCGGGGCAATTCCCAAAGGACGCCTATTCCCGCTGTCGCGGGATGAACTGATCGAGTGCGCGGCGATGCTGCGCGCCACCCGCGAGGGCCGGCTCGATCGTCTCATGATTCCCGATAAACCTCTCGATATTCTCGCGCAGCAAATCGTCGCGACCGCGGCCGGCGAAGAATGGGACGAAGCGGCGCTCTACGAACGCGTTCGCTCGGCGTACCCGTACCGCAACTTGAGCCGCCGGGAATTCGATGACGTCGTGCAGATGCTCGCCGAGGGATTCACGACCCGGCGGGGACGTCGCAGCGCGCACATCCATTACGATGGCATCAACAAGAAACTGAAAGGGCGGCGCGGCGCCCGTATTGCCGCGATCACGTCGGGCGGGGCGATTCCCGACCTGGGCGACTATCGCGTCATTCTCGAGCCGACGGAGACGTTCGTCGGCACACTGAACGAGGACTTCGCGATCGAGAGCATGCCCGGCGACATCTTCCAGCTTGGCAACACGTCGTATCAGGTCGTCAAGGTCGAATCCGGCCAGATGCGCGTGGCCGACGCCAAAGGCCAGCCGCCCACACTCCCCTTCTGGCTCGGCGAGGCGCCGGGACGCACCAATGAGCTGTCGGAAGAAGTGTCCAGACTGCGCCAGGACATTGCCGATCGGCTCGACGACCAGGCCGGCGCGATCCGCTGGCTCGTGGATACGGTCGGCTTGAATGAAGGGGGGGCGCGGACGATCGTCGAATATCTCGCGGCCACGCGCGTCATCCTGGGTACCATCCCCACCCAGCAGACGCTCGTGCTCGAGCGCTTCTTTGACGAAGCGGGCGGCATGCAGCTCGTGCTGCACGCGCCGTTCGGCAGCCGCATAAATCGCGCGTGGGGTCTCGCGCTGCGCAAACGGTTCTGCCGCAGCTTCAACTTCGAACTGCAGGCTGCGGCGACCGAGGATGCGATCATTCTCTCGCTCGGGCCGCAGCACAGTTTCCCGCTCGAGGACGTGTTCCAGTACCTGAAGCCCGCCACCGCGGAGCACCTGCTGGTGCAGGCGATGCTCGACGCGCCGGTGTTCGGCACGCGCTGGCGCTGGAATGCGACGCGCGCACTCGCCGTGCTCCGCTTCCGCGGCGGCCGAAAAGTCCCCACGCCGCTGCAGCGCATGGAGGCTGAAGACCTGGTAGCCGCGGTGTTCCCCGATCAGCTCGCGTGTCCCGAGAATCTCGTGGGCGATCGGGAGATCCCCGATCATCCCCTGGTCAACCAGACGATCGCCGACTGCTTGCGCGAGGCGATGGATTTCCCGGGACTGAAGAAGGTCCTGGAAGGGATGGAAGCGGGTCAGCTCACGATGATTGCGCGCGACACGAGCGAGCCTTCGCCGCTGTGTCACGAGGTGCTGAACGCAA
Organism: Gemmatimonadota bacterium; assembly: GCA_003221035.1. Taxonomy (GTDB): domain Bacteria; phylum Gemmatimonadota; class Gemmatimonadetes; order Gemmatimonadales; family GWC2-71-9; genus 20CM-2-65-7. The sequence continues at coordinate 10,790 of QHUB01000018.1, read as the reverse complement.
GGCCGTACGCGTTCCTGGACGACGCGCCCCTCGAGGAGCGCCGGACTCAGGCCGTGATCACGCGCCGGGGCCTCGACGTGAAGACGGCGGAAGAGTTCGGCAAACTCGACCAAGCCGCGATCGACCTCGTGCGGGAGCAAGCCTGGCCCGATCCGGAAAATGCCGACGAGCTACACGAAGCGCTGCTCGTGATGGGCGCCGTGCCGAGTGTCGAAGGCGGGAAGACGCGCGACTGGAGCGCAGACTTTGCCGCGCTCGTCGCAGCCGGGCGCGCGACAGTCGTCGATGGCCGGCTCTGGGTCGCGACCGAGCGGCTGCCGCTGGTGCGGGCCGCGTTTCCCGGTGCGAGCAACGAGCCGGCGGTCACACCGCCCGAGCGCGACGCCGCGAAAGCGTGGAGCAGAGAAGACGCGATCCGTGAGCTGGTGCGCGGCCGGCTCGAGGTCGTCGGACCCACCACTCCGAGTGATCTCGCGGACGCGCTGCGCCTGCCTGTCGTCGACGTCGATTTCGCTCTCGCGGCGCTCGAGCACGAAGGATTTGCGCTGCGCGGCCGGTTCTCCAGCGGCGTCTCGGTCACCGAATGGTGCGAGCGCCGGCTGCTCGCGCGTATCCATCGCTATACGCTCGACCGGCTTCGGAAGGAAATCGAACCCGTCGCGGCTTCCGATTTTCTGCGGTTCCTGTTCAAGTGGCAGCGCCTCGCGACGGGATCGCGCGGCGAAGGTCCCGAGGGGCTCGCCGCGGTTCTCGACCTGCTCGACGGGTACGAGCTGGCCGCGGGAGCGTGGGAGTCGGAAGTCCTGCCGGCGCGGCTCACCGATTACGATCCGCTCTGGCTCGACGGCCTGTGCCTCTCGGGTGAGATCGCGTGGGGCAGGCTCACCGTGGACACCAAAAATCGGAAGACCGGCCCGGTCCGAGGGACGCCCATTGCGCTATTCCGCCGGGAGCGCGGCGAAGCATGGCGCGCCGGCAGGGCCGAAGTCGATCCAGCGTCATTGCCGCTCTCGTCGACGGGCAACGCGCTGCTCGCCGCGTTCGAGTCGCGCGGCGCGCTGTTCTTCGGCGATCTCGTCAGCTCGACGGGGCTGCTCCGCACGGAAGTCGAGAAAGGATTGGCCGAGCTGGTAGCGTGGGGGTTGGTGTCCTCCGACAGCTTTGCCGGCATGCGCGCGCTGCTCGTTCCGTCCGACCGTCGGCGGCCGCTGGGAGGTGGGTACCGTCGCCGTGGCCGGATCGCGCCGTTTGGCGTGGAGACGGCGGGACGCTGGGCTCGAACGCACAACAAGCCCGCGATTCCGGAGGAGCAAGTCGCCGAAGCGATCGCGTGGCAACTGCTCAGACGCTATGGCGTGGTATTCCGGCGGGTCGTGCAGCGTGAGGCACTGCTCATCCCCTGGCGGGAGGTCCTGCGCGTCTACCGGCGGCTCGAGGCCCGCGGCGAGATCCGCGGCGGCCGGTTCGTGGGCGGGTTCTCCGGCGAGCAATACGCGCTGCCGGAGGCGATTGGACTGCTCCGGTCCACGCGCAAGGAGCCGCGAGGGGATGAGCTGATCGCCGTCAGCGGCGCCGATCCGCTGAACCTCGTCGGCATTCTCACACCCGATGACGCGGTCCCGGCCATCACCAACAATCGAATTCTCTACCGCGACGGCGTGCCGATCCTGGTGAAGGAAGGAGAAGGGAAGGAGCGGTTCCTGGTGGACGTTCCCGCCGAAGAGCGCGACATCCTCCGCGGTGCACTGCTGCGGCGCCGCCCCGCGCCGCTCGTGCGAACCTACCTGGGCAAGAGCAAGGCGGCCGGTTAGGCCTTCAGCTTCTCGAGATACTTGCTGCGCAGTTTCGCGACCTTGGGTGCGATCACGGCGCGGCAATAGCCCTGGTTCGGATTCCTTCTGTAGTACTCGCGGTGATACTCCTCGGCGGGATAGAACGTCTTCAGCGGCTCGAGCTTCGTCACGATCGGATCATCGAACACGTGCTCGGCCTCCAGCTCGCGAATGACGTCCTCGGCCGTGCGCCGCTGCTCCTCATCGTGGTAGAAGATCGCCGACCGGTATTGCGTCCCTGCGTCGCCGCCCTGGCGATCGAGGGTCGTCGGGTCGTGGATGGCGAAGAAGACGCGCAGTAGGTCGCTGAACGAGATCTGATCCGGGTCGAACGTGACCTGCGTGACTTCGGCGTGGCCCGTCGTCCCGGTGCACACCGCCTGATAACTCGGATTGGGGACGTGCCCGCCCGAGTAGCCCGACATGACCTGGGTCACGCCGCGCAGCTGTTCAAACACCGCTTCGAGACACCAAAAACAGCCGCCGGCGAGGGTCGTGACTTGCGTTGTCATTCCTTGATTCTCACCTGGCCGTCAATAGGCGGCAAACGTGATCGGCTGCCGGATCGTCACGCGCGCCGCCTTGCGATTGACGCGCGCCGGCCGATACATCGCCGCGACGACCACGCGCTTTGCTTCAGGGTCGAACACGGGGTTGGGCGTCTGTACGACCTTCACCGTCGCGGGCAGCACGTGACCAGTCGTGTCGAGCGTCGCTTCCACGATCACGGTGCCGCCGATGCGCAGCGCCTGCATCTCGGGTGCGTACCGGATGGCGGGGTGCGAGAGCAGCGCGGGTGGCTCATCGGCTACACCGACAACCGACACGGTCCCAAATGGGGATGTTCGCGCGACGGGGGGCTGGGACGTTGCGCCGCGCCGGCTCGTTCGGATCGAGTCGGCCAGCCGTTTCAGGAACGGCGCCAGGTCAACGCCGTGCGCGGTCAAGTCGCGGTAACCGGCGAGCCCGGTCGTGAACGACTGCTCCGCCAAACTGTCCCGCTTCGTTGCACGATACGCGAGCCCCTGGACCAGTTCCGCGTACACGCGTTCACCGGCGGTCGCGTTGTTGAAGCTGTCGAGTGCCTCCCCGGTCAACGCAAGTGCGCTATCGGCGCGATGGGCGCGCAGCTGATCGCGCGCGGCGCCGATGAGCGCCGTCGGGTTTCGCGGGGGTGGGGGTGTCAGCGTGAACTTGAGATCGACTCTGGTGCGAACGACCTGCCCCTTCACGCGTCCCGGCGTGAACGTCGCGCCCAACATCATGCGCCGGAGCGGCTCGACGAATTCGGAGTCGGGCACGTCGATCACGCGAATGCTCGGCTCCTCGACGTAGCCCAGCGTATCGACCACAGCAGTGACCACAGCCTGACCGGCGACCTTGCGCCGGCGGAGATCGGCTGGGTAGACGAGGGGGGAACCCGCGCGCCAGGTGGCCTGCTCGTCCACTTCGCCGCCTGAGTATACGTGCATGCCGCGAAGCTCGGACTGAAATACGGCGTCGAGCCCTGGCGCGACCTGGTCGAGATTGTTCACCCGGAGCGCCGGATACAGCATGAGCGCGCTCTGAAAGCTCTGTCGAGCGAGGCTGTCACTGCCCTGGAGATGCTCGAGAATCGCGCGCCACACGAACACGTGCACGCTGTCCATGAGGTATGCGGCGGAGTCGAGCGCCGTGCCGAGCTCCGTGTCGGCCGTAGCAAAATCGCGCGAACTGATGCGCGCGCGGGCGACGGCAATTCGCGCGTCGGTACGATTCTGGCCGGCGGCGAGGGCCGGGGCGATGATGAGAGACGCGGTGAGACAGAGGCGGCGCAACACGGTAACGATTATTTCGCCGGGAAGACGTTGGGTCGTCAACCCCTCCCGCGCTCAATGCGTCATAAAAAATCGCGCGACCACTTGGTTGAAATACGCCGGATTGCCGGCTTGCGGCGGATGGCCCGCACCGGGGATCACCACCGTCGTATCGCTCTGCAAGCACCGGGCGAGCTCGTCGCTGATGAGCTGGAACGCGCGCGGACTGTGTTCGCCGCGAACGATGAGCACCGGCGTCATGATGTGGCCCAACTCAGCGCAGCTGATCGTGGGGAGATACTCGGGACGCTCGGCCAGCAGCTCACGGCGCATCTCGAAAGAATGCGCCAACATGTCGGCACGGGTTGCAGCAGGCAACCGTTCAAATGTGCCTCGGCCGGACACTGCGTCGACGTAGTAACGCAGGCCGGTGAGCGAGTCGCCGCGGGAAAATGCGGCGCGCGCGGGATCGAGGCCGTTGGTATAGAAAAACCGGCGCGCCGAATCGCCAGCCTCGGATCCGGTGAGCAGCGGGAAAATCGGCGGCTCCGCCAGCACGAGCGAACGCACGAGCTGGGGATGATCGCGAACCAGCTGCAGTGCCGTGTAAGCGCCGTAATCAGAGCCGACGATATGGGCCGGCGCAATATCGAGCGTCAGCAGCAGCGCGGCGAGGTCTTCCGCATGGAGCTTGGGCGAGTATGCCTGATTGTCTTCGACGCGCGGGTTCGGCGGATGGTAGCGCCGGCTGTAGACGAGCACGCGAAAGTATTGTGCGAAGGCGTTTTCCTGCCGCGCCCACGAGCGGAGATCCCCCAGACTGCCATGGACAAAGACGACCGGCGCGCCGCTGTCGCCGCTGAGCCGGTACGCGAGCCGCGTGCCGTTGACGTCGGTGATGTTGGCGGGCGGCGGCACGGGTGCGTGAGCCGCGGCTGAAGGCGCAACGGTCGCAGGCGCCGCGTTCTCTGGAGTCGGCGTTCCGCCACAGGCAGCGATGAGCGCGCAACACAGGGGGATTCGCATGGCTACAGGATGGGAAACGGCACGTCGAAACGCCACTAGCCGACCAGCCACGCCCCCGCGGCAGCCACCTTTTGCTCCGCTCGCCATCGGCGCTGGGTCTCACCGAGCGCTGCAACTTTGCGTTTTGCGGCGGCCGGAGAGGCGCGGAGTTTTTTGCCGAGGAGCTCATAGACTTCGCGCTCGAGCACGATCTTGACCTTGAGGCCACAGCGCCGGAGACCATCGACGAGGACGGCGCGGAAGAGCTGTCCTTCAGACGCATGCGCCCGCATGTGCTGGTTCGCGATGCTCGCGGGATCTGTGAGCGAGGCGACAATGACCGTCGCGTTGCGAACGCGGTGATGCTCACGGTACTCGTCGACCATCGCGGCGATGGTGTTGCGCGAAAAGGCCTCGATCCCGCGCACGAGCCGGTCGACTTTGCCGGTGTCGGTCTGCGCTGCTCCGAAGCCGGCGTGGTAAGGCTGGCGTGAGTGCGGGACAGCGGGATCGGCCAATTCGATCACGCGGCTGTCGGTGACACGAGGCGTGGCGCGGGAGCTCGAGAGCAGGACCGCCGCTGCCCAGCCGGACTTCACGCGAAAGCCGAGGCTCATCCCCAATCCTTCGAATCAGGCGCGACGCGACGCATGGCTCGCAAGAAACTAAAGGCGTGGGGTGAGGAAGGGAGGTTGTGGTTCCCACTTCCCACCTCCCTCACCCCACGCATTTGCAACCCTTCCACTTTCTCCGCCAGCACATTCACCGTCCCATCGTCTTTCGCCAGCTTACCGGTCACCAGCACGAACGGTTCCCCACGCACCGCCGCCCGATAGCGGTCGTAGACATCGGTCCGCACGATCACATTGGTCATGCCGGTCTCGTCTTCGACCAGCAGGAACACGGTCCCCTTGGCAGTCTCTGGTCGCTGCCTGGCGACCACGAGCCCGGCCACTTGGCATTTGACCCCCGCTTTCAGGTTTTCGAGGTCTCGGTTGAGGGTAAGGCCATGGGGTAAAGCATTGCGTACCAACGAGAACGGATGACCGCTCGCCGAAAAGCCGAGCGTGGCGTACTCGGCCAAAAGGCGCTCGTGGGCGGCGAGTCCACGGAAGGGCAGCCGTTCGTGCGGGTGATTCAGGGCGAGCTCGAGCTGCCGCCGGCCGCGGCCGTCGCCCGACTGTGAGGCTTTGGGAGGCAGCCAGAGTCCCACCTGCCACAGCAGCTCGCGCCGGGTCAGGCCGAAGCTGTCGCAGCCACCGACCCACATGAGCGATTCGATCGCTGTGCGCTTGAGCTTGGGTGGCGCGCGACGGATGAAATCGCCGACGCTTTTGAATGGACCATTTTTCTCTCGCTCCTCGACCGTCGCTGTCGCGGTCTTCTCACTCCAGTGACGAACAAAGCCAATACCAATTCGCACGGCCCCAGCTCCCGACTCCTGTCTCCCGGCTCCTTCTACGGTGCACCACACGTCACTCACATTGATATCCGGCAGCCGCATTGCGATGCCATTGCGCATCGCGTCGCGGCCCAGCGCGTCGAGTGAATAGAAGCCCATGGGTTGGTTATTGAACAGCGCGACGTAGTACTCAACGGGGTGATAATGCCTGAGCCATGCCGACTGATAGGCGAGCAGCCCAAACGCCGCAGCGTGAGATTTGGGAAAGCCGAATTCACTGAAGGCGATCACCTGGCCGAAGACCTTTTCGGCAGTCGTTTCGGGCACGCCGCGGGCGAGAGCGCCGGCGCGGAATTCTTCCCAGAAGCCGGCGATCAGATCGTGCGAGCGGCGGCGGCTCATCGCGCGCCGCAGCGCTTCGGACTGACCCGAGGTGAATCCCGCGAGCGCCTGACACACCTGCAGCACCTGATCCTGATACAGAATCACCCCGAGTGTTTCGGAGAGGCATTCGCGCAGCAGCGGGTGATCGACGGGCGGCTCGTACGGCTGGCCGGCGGCGTGGGCGCGGCGCTGCTCCTCGCGGCGGCGCACGTACGGGTTCACCGCACCGCCGACGATCGGTCCGGGTCGCACGATCGCGACTTCGACGGCGAGGTCCTCGAGATTGCGGGGCCGGCTGCGACGAATCATCTGAATCTGCGCGCGACTCTCGATCTGAAAGAGTCCGATCGTGTCACCGGCACAGATGCGATCGTAGATCGCGGGGTCTTCAAAATCGATGCGCGAGAGATCGGGCGGCGTCCCGGTGCGGCGCGCGATCAGCTCCACGCACTCCTCCACGAGCGACAGCATGCCGAGCGCGAGAAAATCGATCTTGATGAAGCGCGCGTCGTCGCAGGAATCCTTGTCCCACTGGCAGACGACCCGATCCTCCATCGCGGCGCGCTCGAGCGGGACGAGCTCGATGAGCGGGCGCGACGAGAGGATCATGCCGCCGGGATGCTGCGACACGTGGCGTGGCAAGCCGCGGATCTCGTGCGCGAGCTGGCAGAGCTCTTTCCAGAGCGGCGCGTCTTTGCGTCCCTGAAATCCCGGAAGATTCTCCATCTCGTCGGGCAACTCATCAGCGCGACCATCCGCCAACTTCGCCACCAGCTCGATTTCGCCGAGCGGCAGGTCGAGCGCCTTGCCGATCTCGCGGACGGCCGAGCGCAGCCGGTAGGTCGGAAATGAGCAGACGAGGCCGGCGTGCTCGGCGCCGTAGCGTGTATAGACGCGGCGGATCAGCTCCTCGCGGATCTCGCGCGGAAAATCGAGATCGATGTCCGGCACGGACGCGAGCGTCTCGTTCAGGAAGCGGCCGAGGAAGAGTTTGTTCGCGATCGGATCGATATGTGACAGACCGAGCAGATAGCAGACGATTGAAGAGACCGATGAGCCGCGTCCTCGGCCGGGCAGCAGATTGCCCAGCGCGCGCCGGGAGCCTTTTCGGATGTCGGCGGCGACCTCACGGGCCAGGTCGAAGAGATCGTGATAGACGAGAAAGAAGCCGCTGAGCTTGTGGAGCTCGATGAGCCTCAGCTCTTCTTCGAGCCGGCGGACGGCCTGCGCGTGGTAGACGGAGCCGGACGGGTAGCGATCCTGGAGCCGGGCATTGCAGAGCTCAGCTAGAGCCTCTGGTGCGGGCGCGCGATCAGCGCCGCGAAAGTCGGGAAAGCTGTAGCCAAGGTCGCGCGTCAAATCGAATGCCTTGCAGCGCTCGGCAATGGCCAACGTTGCAGCGACAGCATCCGGACAGTCAGCGTACAGCGGCACGACTTCGTCCAGTGGCCGCAGGTAAAATTCGCTGTTCGGATTTCGGGCCCGATGCGAGCCGTCGAGCGTGGTCCGATGGCGGATCGCGACCATGACGTCGTGCAACCGATGCAGCTCGCGCTTGTGGAAATGGACGCTGCTCGTGGCTACAGAGCTGAGTCCCAGGTCCTGAGCAATCCCCACCAACGCCCGTGACAGCGCCAAGTCACCACGCACGCGGTTGCGCTGGATCTCGATAAAAAACCGCTCCGGACCGAACATCGATTTGCAGTGTGCGGCGAAGTAGCGAGCCGCGTTCAGGCCATCCTTTTCGAGCGCTCGGGGCAGCAATCCATCACGGCGTGCTCCTGAGAGGATGATCAATCCGTCCTGACGCTCCGCAAGGGCCGTCAGCGGCAGCCGCGGATCGAGACGCTCGGCGCCGAGGTGTGCCGCGGTCAATAAGCGGCAGAGATTGGTGTAGCCCCGTGCGGACTCGGCGAGCACAATCATATGACTGCCGTCCGTCAGCGTGACTTCCGCTCCCGTGATCGCCTGAATGCCAAGCGGCTGTGCGGCATGCGCGAAGGCGAGCGAACCGTAGATGCCGTTCTTGTCGGTGAGCGCAAGCGCGGGATAGCCGAGACGGTGCGCCTCGGCGAGGAGCTCGTCGGGCGGCGAGGCCCCGTCGAGGAACGAGTATGCGGAATGGCAGTGCAGCTCGGCGTACACTGGATACCGGCGGTCAAACACCAACGGCGGTCAAGAGACAACTGCGGCGGTCAGGCGGTCTGCATGAACCATTCATGAGTCACGAGATCCTCAAAGAGAACCACACGAGAACCACCGTCCAGGATCACTGCGAAATACCGGCGTGAGATGAGTTGCCTCCACCACTCATCGTCGATTCTCCACATCTCGAGAACTGTTTCGATGACCGCCGCCTTTTCTTCTTGACCGCCCGACCGTCGCAGTTGGTTCTCGACCGCCGCCGGTACTCCGCCGGCGTTCAATTCAACCGTCACCAGACGGGGTTCGTTTACGGTTCGAAGTCGATCAGTGCGTAGCGGCGCTCGGGCAGGCGCGACCATGGCTGGACCTCGATGACATGGAAAAGATTGGCTTGCTTCACACGCATCCGGACTTCGCGCGCGGCGTGCCGTAACGCGCGCTGCTGCCCCGCCCGCGCGGCGGCCTGGGCATCACGCGCGAACAGCTGCAGCTCGGTCGTCCCGGGCGCGAACGCCGTGAACTCGAGGACGAGTCGTTCGACGCCACCGGTCGGTGGCGATTGCTCGAGTCGAGTCTTGAGTGGTGCCGCGATGCGAGCAGCGTCGGCGGTCGGGTCCTTCAACAAAACATTGACCAACCATGATCGATTGGTTTGGGGTGTAGAGGCGCAGCACGCTGCGCCCCTACCCGCGACATCCTGCATCTGTGCCCCCGATTCCAAATCGGCACGCAGTCGCAGTGCATGCACGCGCCAGCCGATGCGGCGCGGATGCTTGAGTGCGCGGGCGATCAGTTGATCGATGGAATGGACGAGCAGCTCACGCTCTCCGACCGGCGTGAAGAACGTGAGCGCCGCGACGATCGGCTCCGGTGCGACGCGCCCTTCGACGGCCTCCGCGATGCGACCGGCCGCCAGCCTCCATAACTGTGTGCCGGCTGCACCGAACTGCGCCGTCACCGCCGCTTCGGGCAGCGCGGCGAGCGCGCCGAGCGTGCGGATGCCGAGCTGGCGCAATCGGCGATGCGTATCGGGATCGAGCGGAAGAACCGCGATGGGTTGGGAAGCGAGAAATTTTTGTTCTGTACCGGCAGGTACTACGATCGCTTCGCTCGGCTTGGCGCGGCTCGCCGCGACCCAAGCGGTGAATTTCCCGACTCCCCAACCCAGACGTGCGGCGTGTGGCACGCTGCACATGATGGCGTCAATGATTTTTGCGACTGAACCGAAAACTCCCTCCAACCCATCCGTCCCCACGTACGCCAATCCCAACTCTCCCGGCTCAATGACGGGACTCACTTCGCCCAGTGCCGAGAGCAGAGCGGCAAATTGTTCGTCGTAATGGACTGGATCGGGCTCGATGAGCCGCAGCGTGGGACAGAGCCCAATCGCCTGGCTGACCGTCATCCCCGGTTTCACACCGGCATGACGTGCGAGCGAAGAGACTTGCCAGAGCTTGCGCGCGGTATCTGGAGCGAGCAGCGCCGTGGGGTAGGAGGCCAGGCCCTCATGACGCGCCTCTTCACAGCGAAGCGGGAAGAGGGGAATCCAGACGCAGGCAGCGAGCGAGCTCGATAGACGATTCGGCATTGACAGGCCCCCAAGGGGACCCGAATATATCCCGAAACCTGTCAATGCCGCAAGCCATCCCCAAAAGAGTTAAGACATTGGTATATTTGAGCTTTCACATGACCCAGCCAGACCTCTTTGGACCAGAGACGTTTCTTCCACCGAGTCCCGAAATCGTCGAGCTAGCCCAAGCCATTCCGCCGGCGATCCGATTTGGCACTTCTACATGGACCTATGACGGCTGGTTTGGCGACGTCTATCGCCGGCGCTACGGCGGCCCGCAACCCGCCAAGCGGCTCGAGGAGTATGCGCGCTATCCACTGTTTCGGACCGTGGGAATCGACAGCGCGTTCTACGATCCGCCGTCGGAAGAAGAGCTCTCAGCGTACGCACGCGCGTTGCCACCCGGCTTTCCGTGCGTCAGCAAAGTGTGGGAGCGGATCACCGCAAACCGATTTGGGCAGGACGCCCCGCAGCCCGGTCTCGCCGGGATGCGGAATCCCGATTTTCTCAACGCGGCGCTGTTCAAGGAAAATGTGCTGGGGCCCTACAGTCGCGTGTTTCGCGATCACGCCGGCTGTTTCGTGTTCGAGTTCCAGGCGATGCGGGGTAAGGATCTGCCCGACCCTATCAAATGGGCCGATCAACTCGATGACTTC
>QHUB01000072.1 GCA_003221035.1 Gemmatimonadota bacterium | reverse complement strand
CTCGCCAGCGCGCTCGCCACGAACGTCGAGCTCTTCATCGTCGCGCGCTTCATCGGCGGCGTGGGCATCGGGATCAGCACCGTCGCCGCGCCGCTCTACATCTCCGAGATCGCACCGCCGGACCGCCGCGGCCGGCTCGCCGCGATGTTCCAGTTCAACATCGTGCTCGGCATCGTGATCGCATTCGCGTCGAACGCCCTGCTCGCCCGCCTCGGCCCTGACGCCTGGCGCTGGATGCTCGGCGTCGCCGCGGTCCCCTCCTTCATCTATATGGTGATGGCGTTCGGACTCCCCGAGTCCCCGCGCTGGCTGCTGACGCGCAAAGGCGACCGCTTCGCCGCAATACAGACGCTTTCGCTCGTCATGCCGGGCGCGTCACTGAACGAGCTCGAAGCAACCGCCGACACAATCGTGGGAGGTGCCGATAGTCCCCCCTCCCCCGAAGGGAGAGGGGGGCAGGGGGTGAGGACTGTGTGGCGACTGCGCGTGCCGATCGCGCTCGCCTTCCTCGTCGCGTTCTTCAACCAGCTCTCCGGCATCAACGCGATTCTCTACTTCGCGCCCCGCATCTTCAGCCTCACCGGCCTCGGCCAGCAAGCGGCGCTGCTGCAATCGGTCGGCATCGGCATCACGAACCTCATCTTCACCTTCGTCGGCCTGTGGCTCATCGACCGGCTCGGCCGGCGGACGCTGCTGCTCATCGGCTCCTTCGGCTACATCGCGTCGCTCGGGCTGTGCTCATGGGCGTTCTATACCGGCCACGTCGCCATCGTGCCGGCTTGCATCTTCGCGTTCATCGCGGCGCACGCGATCGGCCAGGGCACGGTGATCTGGGTGCTGATCTCCGAAATCTTCCCCAACACCTACCGCGCCGCCGGGCAGTCGCTCGGCAGCGCCACGCACTGGGTGTTCGCCGCGCTCCTCACCACGGTCTTCCCGCTCATGGTGAGCCGGCTCGCGCCGGGAACGATCTTCCTCTTCTTTTGCGGCATGATGGCGCTGCAGCTCGTGTGGGTGCTGACGATGGTGCCGGAAACCAAGGGCGTCCCGCTCGAGGAGATCCAGCGGCGGTTGGGCCTGGCAGCCTAACCGATGCGAGAGCCTTCCCCGACCGAAGCAAGGGGGATTGTAAGTGAGGACAACGCACCACGATCTTCGGCGCGGTCCTTGATCCCGATGAGCATCCGCCGCGTCATGAGAAACCCTGCAGGCTCGATCACATACGTGAGCAGGCGGGCCCAGACACTGCGTGCGCGTACGCGACTCCGCGACACGAGTTGTGTGCGCTGCTCGCCGAGGCTGTAAAGGCCAAACTGCCACACCCAATCAATGCCGCCCATGTTCCGCATGTCCAACACGAGCGCGCGATACGGCTCAATCGCCGCCACCGGCCAACTCGGGCCTCGACCGAGGGGGATCTCGTCACCAACCGTGAGGTGCTGAAACTCGGGCAGAATGCGGGTGGCGCTCGGACGATCGAGATAGCCGAAGAGACGGTCGAGCCAATCGTAGCTGTAGAGCCCGCCCCGCTGATAGCCCAACTGCACGAGCCAGGGCCAGATATCCTCGGGCGGCGCGTTCACGGTGACGCTCAGCGTTCCGGAATACGTCGCATCGCCGAGGAGAGCGTCGCCCGCCATCACGCGCCGCAGATCGGACGGAGTGCTGCCCCAACGGCTCATCCAGCGTCGACCCGGAAACCAATACAGCACCGCGAACCCGAGAATGACGACCAATACGGAAATCATGGCCCTCCCCATTTGGTGACGCCGTGCACGTCACCTTACGGTGGACCGGATGAATTGCCCGTGAATTGCTGGTGAGAGGCTACGCCAGCGTGTCAACGCCCGAGAATCGCCTTTGGAATCATGACGTGGACGCCGACGTTGCCATCCACCAGCTCCGTGACGCGCACGTCACAGGCCACGCTCACCAGCCGATACGCCTCCATCCTGGACCAGCCGAGGTAGCCGGCGACGAAGTCGATCGCGTTCTGGACCGCGGTCTGCGTCGCCTTCGTGAGATCCTTGTCCATCCCCATCGCAATGAAGTGCGTCGGCGTTTCCGCGCGCGGCCACGTGAGATGGAGGTCCTTGCGCACGATCAGCTGTAACCGGCCGGTGAGCGAGGTCTCGATCGCCGTCTGATCCACTTCCCCATCGCCTTGCGCGGCGTGCCCGTCGCCGATCTCGAACAGCGCACCGGCGGCATGGATCGGAATGAACAGGGTCGTGCCTACGACGAGCTCCTTATTATCCAGGTTGCCCGCGTGGATCCCGGGCGGATTGCTGCTCACGCGGCCCGAATCGCGCGGCGGCGCCACGCCCATGCTGCCGAAGAACGGATGCACCGGGATATCCATGCCCGGACCCCAGTGCGCGACCATGCGGCCTTTGTCGAGCGGAATGATCCGCGTGCGGCGCGTACTGTCGCAGTTCGCCGGCAGGAACCCGGCGCAGCCGTTGTAGCCATACGGGATCGCGAGGTCGATGCGCAGGATGCGCACTTCGAGCACGTCGCCGGAATCGGCGCCCTCGACGTAGACGGGCCCGGTCAGGATGTGCCCGCCGGGCCCCTTGTCGGTGACCTGCGCAACGATGTCGCGCAATGATTGCTGCACGTCGGCCGGCGCCACGCCCGCGGCCTCGAGCCGGTCGGGGCGATTGGTGATCATCGTCTCCACTTCGATCGTGTCGCCCGAGGCGATGCGGAGCACCGGCGTCGCAGCCGCGCTGTAGTAGCCATAGGCCACGGTCTTGGGTGTCGCGGCGAGGTGGTGGAAATGCTGGGCCGAAAGGGGCTGCGACCACCGTGACATGAGAATGAGGGCGGCGACTGCTATGCGAGAGCTCATTGCGGAACGTACTTCCCTTTCTCCTCTCTCACGAGAGCGGAGCGCGCGTCGCGAGGGACCTGCTTTGGGGCACGCGTATGTGAGATCAGCGACGACCGTGCTTCTTGTCTCCGAGCCACAACAGGGCATCGATGATCAACTGATCCTGCACCGGATTGTCGAGCGTATATGACAGCGTCCCGTTGGTCGAATCGATCTTGTGCTCGTAGTCGATGTCATTGTGACCAAAGTTGAAATAGATCATGCGGTAGTTTCTGTTGGTCCAGACTACGGGGTAGTAGCCGCTGTGCCAGATCTCCTGTGGCTTGGGACCCGTGCCGAGGGGAAAGCTGCTCGAGTCGATGGCCAGCAGGATATCGATATCGCGGTTTTGTCGTAGATCCTTCTCCCAGCGATACCACTCACTCGGCGACGACGTGAACGTGTGCGGCAGGTGACGCGTCACGGGGTGCGCGGGGTCTTCGACGCGCAGCACAGCCGCCGTCGGCCGCCAGGTGTTGCTCACGTACGAGCCCGCGCCGAGGAATGTGTTGTGATACCAGTCCCAGTTGGCCGGATACGCGGATGGCGTCAACGCGAAGCCGGCGAAATGAAACCCCATCCACGCGCCGCCGCGCTCCATGTACGCCCGAAACGCCGCGCGCTGCGCCGGATCCTCGGGCCGAGTATCGAGAAAGACGACGACGTCGTAGCGCGAGAGAAAGGCCGCGTTCAGGTTGGCCCAGTTGGAGGTCGTATCAAACCGGAAGTTGTTTTGCGCCGCGATCTGCGGAAACCATTGCTCGGCTTCGCGCAAGAAACTGATGTGGGCCGGATCCTCTTTGCCCCTGAAGAACGCGACGACCGTGAAGGCGGGCTCGCGCCGGCAGGCGCTCAAGGCGAGCACCAACACGCAAGTTGTGATCGCGATTCTTCTCATACGCCTCCAAAAACGTCCCCGCACCCTCCTGCCCTGTATCCTCTCTTCTTTTAGGAGGCGACGCCAGCATGTCATCCCGAGCGGAGCGCGCGCAGCGCGCGACGCGAGGGACCTGCTTTTGCCGAGCGAAGAACCGGCTTTTGGGCGCGCGACGCGAGGGACCTGCATCTGGCGAGCGAAGAACCGGCTTTTGGGCTACGATGAGGGCCGGGGGTTCCTGGTGAGAAAAGCGAGTCAGGGGTGAGGGCGGGATGAGGCCGGTGATCGTGGGTATCGGCGAAATGCTCTGGGACGTGTTCCCCACCGGCGCGCATTTCGGCGGCGCACCCACAAACGTGGCGATGCATGCCGCGGCGCTCGGCGCCGAGGCGTGGATGATCAGCGCCGTGGGCCGGGATGCGCGCGGTCAGGCGGCGCTGGCGCAGCTCGACGCGGCCGGCGTGCAGCGCGCAACCGTGGCGCAACTGGTCCACCATCGCACCGGCGTCGTGCGGGTCAGCGTCGACGCCACCGGTCAGCCCGCGTTCGATATCGAGCCGGATGTCGCGTGGGATTATGTGCCGTGGACCGCGGACGTCGCGCAACTCGTCGAGCGCGCCGACGCGATCTGTTTCGGCACGCTGGCGCAGCGGGCGCCGGTCTCGCGCGCCACCATCGCCCGTGCGGTCGGCGCGACACCGCGCTCCGCGTGGCGCCTCTTCGACGCCAATCTGCGGCAGATCTATTTCGATGCCGCGACGGTACGGGCATCCCTCACGCTGGCCAACGCCGTCAAGTTGAATGATGAGGAGCTGTCTCTGGTTGCCGGCCTCTGCAAGCTTCGCGCATCAGCGCCGCTGGACCAGCTGCGCGAATTGTGTGACGAGTTCGAGCTCAGACTGGCCGCGTTGACCCGGGGCGCGAGCGGTGCGGTGCTGGTGACCCCTCACGAAATCTGCGAATCCGCCGCCCCGCGCACGATCGTCGCGGACACGGTCGGCGCGGGCGACGCCTTTACGGCGACGCTCCTGATGGGCCTGCTCACCGGACGGTCGCTCCCCGAAGTCAGCGAGCGGGCCAACGCCGTGGCGGCGTACGTCTGCTCGCAAACCGGCGCCACGCCAGCGATTCCGGAGACGCTTATCTTCTGAGATAGGCGTCGGTTTTCTTCAGCCAGTCCTCGCGCGGCGGATAGAACACGTCCACGTCCAGCGTGTCCTCCAACGCGTGGGCTTCATGCGGCACGTTGCCCGGCAGGTGCAACACTTCTCCCGCATCCACCACGACCTCGGCACGGTCGTCCCCGACAAAGAACTTGAGCGCCCCTTCCAGGACGTAGGTGAACTGCTCGTTCATGTGGGAATGCTTCGGGACGATGCAGCCTTTCTTCAGGTACACGTGCGTGAGCATCAGCTGATCGCCGGTAATCAGGCGACGCGACAGCTTTTCGTTCACCGGCTCGATCGGCATCTGGTCCCAGCGATGCCAGGTGGCACCGCCGACGTTCATCGCGCACACGCGGGACTCCCTCTCAAAATGGAGCCCCAACGCTACCCCTTCTTCCTGTTTCCTTCAACAAAAACCGCACACATTGTCATCCTGAGCGAAGCGCGCGTCAGCGCGCGAAGCGAAGGACCTGCTTCTAGCGAAGCACCTGCTCTGCCTACTGCACTTTGGTTTTATTGCCCCGATCGTCCCAGCCAGTGAGAATGCCAGTCCCAACAGGAGGATCCGTGAGATCATTGGCATGGGTGGTCGTTGCGGCGGCTGCGGCGTCGGTCCCCGTTTCCGCGCCCGCGCAGCAGGTGTCCGCGCTGTTTCGTAAAGTCAGCCCGTCGGTCGTGCTGGTACGCACGCTGGAACGCGGCCTGTCGCCCGTTCCGGCGGCGGGAATGACCACGATCCCGGGCCTCGGCTCGGGCGTGCTGATCAGCACGGACGGGCAGATCATGACCGCCGCCCATGTCGTGCAAACGGCCGACCGGGTGGCCATCCAATTCGTCGACGGCAAAGTCTATCCCGCGCACGTCGTGGCGTCGTCGCTGCGCGCCGATGTCGCGCTGCTGCAGCTCGACCAGTTCCCCGTCGCCCTGTCGCCGGCGCACATCGGCAACTCCGACAGCCTGGACACCGGAGATGAGATCATCGTCGTGGGCGCGCCGTACGGGCTCGACCACAGCCTGACGGTCGGGCACATCAGCGGCCGGATCCCCTCCGACGGCATCGTGAGCGGCGGACCGATGGAGATGCTGCAGACGGACGCCGCCATCAACATGGGCAACTCCGGCGGGCCGATGTTCAACATGAACGGTGAAGTCGTCGGCATCGTCAGCCGGATTCTGACGCAATCGGGCGGGTTCGAGGGCCTGGGCTTCGCCATATCGTCCAACGTGGCGAAGCGCGTGCTCCTCACGTCGAAGTCGTTCTGGACCGGCATCGACGGCGTCTTGCTGCAGGATACGCTCGCGCAGGTGTTCAATCTTCCCCAGGCGGCAGGCTTCCTGGTGCAGCAGGTCGCCGCGCGATCGCCGGCCGCGCTGCTCGGCCTCAAGGCCGGGACGATGCGTGCGAAAATCGGTGACGAAGATCTGCTGGTGGGCGGCGACGTCGTGCTCTCCGTCGGCGGCATTGCGATCACCCGGAACGGCGGATCGCTCGAGCAAATCCAGAGTCACCTGAGCACGCTGCGGGCCGGAGACAGCATCACGGTGAGTGTGCTGCGCGCGGGAAAAGTCATGCGCCTGGCGGGAGTCCGGCCGCAGCGCTAACGCAACCGCCGCTGCCAAAAGGGGTACATTACGGGGATGCGCCGGTGCATGCTCGGTATCTCCGTCTTCGCGCTGACCGCGAGCATTGGCGCTTGTGGCAACGAGAATGGTTCGCCGTGGTTCCCCCCTCCGTCATCTCCGTCGTCATCTCCCTCGAGCTATATGATGTTCGGTGCGATCAGCCCCGGCGACGCGCACACCTGCGCGATCACGACCGACGGCACGAGCTACTGCTGGGGTGACAATTTCGACGGCCAGCTCGGCACCGAGACGCCGAGCGACCGGCTGACCCCGACGCGGGTGGCCGGCGGGTTGCACTTCACCATGCTCGATGCCGGGTTCCGTCACACGTGCGGGGTCACCACCAGCGGCGCGCTCTACTGCTGGGGCCACAACGCCGAAGGCGAGCTTGGCGACGGCACGACGACTGATCGCACCACGCCCAAGGCGGCGCTCGGAGGACTCGAGCTCGTGTCCGTCAGTGCGTCGCTCGCCCACAGCTGCGGACTCACGACATCCGGTGATGTCTATTGCTGGGGCAGCAATTCTTACGGTCAGCTGGGTGACGGAACGACGACACAGCGCTCGAGCCCGGTGTTGGTTGCCGGTGGACTCAGGTTCGCCGGCGTGAGCACGGGGTACGGTCACAGTTGTGCCATCACTGTCGGCGCCAGCGCCTACTGCTGGGGCCACAACATCAACGGCCAGCTCGGTGACAGCACAACGAGCGATCGTTCGAGCCCGACGCCGGTCCAGGGCGGTCTCCTGTTCACTCGCGTGCGCGCCGGGTACCTGCACACGTGCGGCATCACGACGATCGGGGTCGCCTACTGCTGGGGCGACAACAGCAATGGTCAGCTGGGCGACGGGACCAAGCTGGCGCAACTGAGTCCGGTGGCAGTACAGAATGGCTTGCAGTTCGCGACGATCAGCGCGGGATTCGCGACCAGCTGTGGCGTCACGACCGCGGGCCAATCGTACTGCTGGGGCCGAAACTCGCGCGGCGAGGTCGGGGACGGCACCACGACGGACCGGTTGATGCCGACGCCCGTGGGCACACCTCCCCTGGGACTGGAAAACGTCGCCATGCTGAACAGCGGCGGCAGCCACACCTGCGTGGTCACGCACGACGCCGCAGCCTTCTGCTGGGGCATGAATGGGAACGGCCAGCTTGGGGACGGAACCACGAGG